>NZ_PJJM01000001.1 GCF_002929805.1 Cryobacterium sp. Y50
CTGGATGGGTGAGTCCTAATGGTCGTAGGCGATGAGGGATCGTTTGTTGGGAGTTTCGAGGAGCCAGTTGTGCCAGATTCCGGCGGCGAGGGCGAGTAGGCGGCCGGCGACGCGGGAGTAGACGCCGGGGATGGTGCGTCCGCCGTGGTCTTCGAGGGTGAGTGGGCCTTTGAGGGTGTCGAAGACGGACTCGACCCATTGGCGGATTCCGCCGAGCTTTCCGAATCGCTTTTTCTCGTCTTTCCGGTCGGGTCGGATCAGGTGGGCGCCGAGTTCGTCGGTGATGAATCTTTCGAACTGGCGGCCGGCGAAGCCCTTGTCTCCGATGATGACCTGGCCGGGGTGGATCAGGTGTCGGTCGTGGCGGAGCATCGTTTCGGCGGCTTCGCGTTCGCCGATCTTGGGTTGGCGAGGCCCCAGACGATGGGCATTCCGTCGGGTGTGCAGATCAGGTAGAGGCGGAATCCCCAGAAGTAGCGGGAGTGGGACGCGCAGTAGCCGTAGCCGGCGTACCCGGCCAAGTCGGAGCGTTTCACGGTCTCTCGAGATTTGCCGCAGAGCACCGGGGTGGAATCGATCAGTCGAGTGATCTCGCCCCAGGACAGGGTATCCCGGGCGAGATCGGTGATCACCGCGGAGAGCAGCCCGGTGGATTAGCGAACGCGTTTACCCCACCCGGATTGTTGAGGCAGGTTCGGAAACATGCTGGCGAGGTGCTTGTTGGCGTAGCGGATCCACTTGCGGTCCGACGCGATGCCGAGCAGGTGCTGCGCGACAACGAGGCAGAGCAGCTCAACGTCGGTCAGGGCCGGTGGTCTGCCGGGGCGACCGCGTCTGGAAAACCCCAGCGCAGGGATGATCCGATCGTCTAGATGGACGTAAAGTGTGGTCAGGAGGGTGTTGAGGTCTGTTTTCACACACTGGGTTCAACACCCTCCGCCCTCGATCAACAGCGCCCACGCGGGGAAAGTCCGATCGGACTGAGTAGTCGGCGCGCTACCAACCAATCAGGACTCAC
>NZ_PJJM01000002.1 GCF_002929805.1 Cryobacterium sp. Y50
CACAGTCGGCATGCTTATCTGCGGCGATCGAAACGATCACACAGTCCGGTACGCGCTCGGTCGTTCGGGCTCTCCGATGGCAGTGTCCACGTATACATACGACTCCTTGCCACCTTCGGAGAAGAATGCGCTCCCAGATGCGGATGAGCTTGCAGCGGCTCTGGGGTGGGAGGGGGAAGCCCAGGGGCCGCACGATTAGCTATAAAGCTACGTGCGATGGACTTCGGCTCGGTGCTGAAGTGATCTGCCGCAATCAGGAGTATGGCCCTGGCCTTATGCCGCAACTCGTGATGTTCGCCAGCGTATGACGTCTGCTGTGTTGTAGCGGATGAGTCCCAGGCCGGGGACTGTCTCTTAAACGGTGTTTCCGGCCTGACGCGCTGGACTTTGGTCTGGCGGGAAAGGTGCCGTGATGACGACACTTGATGCTGTGACGAAGAAGACGAAATCTGAGCCGACCCGTGAGGCGGTGGCGGCGAAGGAATGGGTGCGCCTGGCAAAGGAACAGGGCCTGGCTCTGGACGGTCCTGATGGGCTGCTGGGCCAGTTCACGAAAACATTTCTTGAGGCCGCGCTGAACGAGGAAATGACTGAGCATGTCGGTCATGAAAAGAACCGTGCCCCGGACGACCGTGAGGAATCCAACGTGCGCAACGGGACCCGGCCCAAAACGGTGATCAGTCCCACGACAGGGCCGGTGACGATCCAGGTGCCCCGTGACCGAGACGGCACGTTCACTCCGGTGATCGTGCCCAAACGACATCGCCGCCTGACCGGGGTCGATGAAATCGTGCTTTCGTTGTATGCCCGCGGACTGACGACCGGGGAGATCAGCGCGCACTTCAACCAGATCTATGGTGCGCAGGTATCGAAAGAGACCATCTCCCGCATCACAGACAAGGTGATCGAGGAGATGCAGACGTGGCAGTCCCGCCCGTTGGACGCCGGGCAGTTTCTAGGGGTCGTTGCGAATCGTGTGTGCCTTAGTTCTGTGTCCTAATCGTCTCATGGCCTGATGGGGTGTGCGG
>NZ_PJJM01000003.1 GCF_002929805.1 Cryobacterium sp. Y50
CTAGTGTCTTGCGTCGTAAATTCATTGGTTAAGTGTTATGATGAGTCATGTCGCGAACTGGACGCCCAAAGACTGAGCTGATTCTGACCGATGAGGAGCGGGAGCAGCTCTTGCGCTGGTCGCGGCGGCCGACGTCTGCGCAGGCGTTGGCGTTACGGTCCCGGATCATCCTTGGCTGCGCCGAGGGCCTAGATAACACGTCGGTTGCCGCGCAGGTGGGCTGTTCAACGAACACGGTCAGTAAGTGGCGTGCCCGTTTTGTGGCATCTCAACTGGACGGGCTAATGGACGAGGCACGGCCCGGGCGACCGGCTTCGATCAGCGCGGACCAGGTCGAGGAGGTGGTTGTGGCGACGTTGGAGTCGACGCCGAAGAACGCGACGCACTGGTCGAGGGCGAAGATGGCCGAGCGAAGTGGCCTATCGAAGTCCACGATCGGGCGTGTCTGGAAGGCGTTCGAGCTCAAACCACACCGGCAGAACGGGTTCAAGCTCTCCAATGATCCGCTGTTCGTGGAGAAGGTCTATGACGTTGTCGGCCTGTATCTGAACCCGCCGGAAGCGGCCGTGGTCTACTGTGTGGACGAGAAGACGCAGGTCCAAGCGTTAGCGCGGTCGCAGCCGGCGTTTCCAATGATGCCGGGCATGCCGGAAAAGCGCACCCACGACTACATGCGTCATGGCACGACCAGCCTCTTCGCTGCCTTCAACACCGCTGACGGCAGCGTCATCTCCAGCATTCACCGTCGGCACCGCTCGATCGAGTTCCAGAAGTTCTTGAACAAGATCAACGCCGACGTCCCGGACGAGTTCGCCGTGCATTTAGTCTGCGACAACTACAGCACCCACAAAAGCCCCACGATCAAACGCTGGCTCGAAGCTCATCCCCGTTTCACCATGCACTTCACCCCGACGTATTCTTCCTGGATCAACCAGGTGGAGCGCTTCTTCGCCTACGTCACGGCCGATCTCCTCCAACGCTCAGACCACCGCAGCGTCCAAGCGCTCGAAGCCGACGTTCGCAACTGGGTGAAAGCGTGGAACGAAAACCCGAAGCCATTCATCTGGACCAAATCCGCGGAACAAATCCTCGAATCCCTCAAACGACTTCTACAACGAACTTCCGACGCAGGACACTAG
>NZ_PJJM01000004.1 GCF_002929805.1 Cryobacterium sp. Y50
ATCATCGACGACCACGGCAAACACCTCGCTGCTGAAAAATTCCTGGCGGTCGGGTCCGGTTACCGGAACATCCTCGCCTTCATCACCCACTTCGGTCTGGTCATCGGCGTGGGCGTCGAAGGAACCGGCAGTTATGGAGCGGAACTCAGTCGAGTTCTGCGAACAGCAGGACTCCCCGTCCACGAGGTCAACCGACCCAACCGCCAAGCACGGCGCCTACGCGGAAAATTAGATCCTTTGGACGCCTACCAAGCAGCCGAATCGGTCTTAGCGGAACGAGGCATCTCGACGCCGAAAACCAAAGACGGCCCCGTCGAATGCCTCCGCGTCCTCCGCGCCGCTCGCAGCTCAGCGATGAAGGCGCGCACCACCTCCATCAACCAGATCAAGGGAATCCTCGTCTCCACTCCCGAGCAAGTGCGGAGCAGGTTTCGCGCCCTGAGGAGCGCACAACTCATCCTGGCGTTGGAACGCTCCCGTCCAGTAGGAAACCTCACAGATCCTGGCACGGCAACGGCCCTCACTGTGAAGAAACTCGCCGCCCGATACCAATTTCTCGAGCGGGAGATTCTTGACACCGATACGGCGCTGGCAGAGATCCTCCGGGACAGCGCACCGCTGTTGCGAGACGTCCCCGGCGTTGGCATCGAAGTAGCCAGCCAGCTCCTCGTCACCGTGGGCGACAACCCCGAACGCATCGCCACTGAAGCGCAGTTCGCGGCCCTTGTCGGCGTCGCCCCCATACCAGCGTCATCCGGCAAGACGAGCCGGCACAGGCTCAGCCGCGGCGGCGACAGAGCGGCCAACGCGGCAATCCACCACGTCGTCGTCTCACGCCTCGCGACCGACTCCCGGACCAGAGAATATGCGGCCCGACGAACGGCTCAAGGCAAGACCAAGAAGGAAATCATGCGCTGCCTAAAACGATACGTCGCCCGGGAACTCTACCGTCAACTCACCAACCCACACGCGGCGCCCTCGATCACCGACCTACGCACCGCGCGCCAAGACCTCCACATCACCCTCCGCGAGGCAGCAGGCCACGTCAACACCTGGCCCGGCACCCTCTCCCGAATCGAACGAGGACTCAGCCGAGACGACAACCTCGCTAACCAATTTCGGGACTGGCTCCACAAGCAAAAAGCCATCCAAAAAAACAATTGACAACTATAGGAGCATCA
>NZ_PJJM01000005.1 GCF_002929805.1 Cryobacterium sp. Y50
CTTGATTAGAAGCTTGCCCGACGTTCACGTCGTGGCCCCTTACAGGCATGTCTCGCAGTGATCTTCTCCCGGGCTGACGCCGGCAACGACGTCCACCCACCATCAGGAGGCACCGCATGTCCATCGTCGCAGATCACTACAGAACCGTCGTGGGAGTCGACACCCACGCAGCCACCCATACCTACGCCGTCGTTGAGTCACCCTCGGGGAAGCTGCTCGACCAAAAGACTTTCCCGACGACGCCAGCCGGGTTGTCGCGGGCAACCGTGTGGATCAGACGCCGAGCAGACGGCAACGCAGAGACAGTCTTGATCTCAGCCGAGGGCACGGGCTCCTACGGAGCTGTCATGGCACGACGCCTCACCGAGGCGGGCTATCGGGTCGTCGAGGCCCCGACGCCCTCCGCCAAACGTCTCCGCGGCAAGGGTAAAACCGACAGCCTCGACGCCATCACCGCTGCCCGTTCAACTCTGATCATGGACATCGAACGGCTCCGAGATCGTCGCGCCGGCGAAGTCCAGACAGCACTGAAGCTCCTGACAGTAGGCCGAGAGCAGATGAACGCAGACCGGCTCCGGACCCTCAACGCATTGACCGCACTGATTCGGGCCCACGACCTCGGCATCGACGCTCGCCATGCCCTCACGCCGGGACAGATCGTCACGATCTCCTCCTGGCGGCACCGGGACGAACCCCTCGGCTCGACCATCGCCCGAAGCGAAGCCGTCCGCTCGGCCAAACGGATCCTCACCCTCGACACCGACCTCAAAACCAACAGGCTGCAACTCACCAACCTCGTCGACGAACATTCCCCAGCCCTCATCGCGATGCCAGGTATCGGAGCCGTCACCGCAGCGATGATCATGACAGTGTGGTCCCACTCCGGCCGGATCAGATCCGAGGGTGCTCTGGCGCAAATCGCCGGCACCTGCCCGATCCCCGCGTCCTCAGGGAAAACGATCCGGCACCGCCTCAACCGCGGCGGCGACCGCCAGCTCAACAGAGCGATTAACACCATCGCACTCACCCGCATGCGCACCGACGCCGCCACCCGCGAATACGTCCTGAAACGCCTCGCGGAGGGACGCACGAAAAGAGAGATCATGCGCTGCCTCAAGCGCTACATCACGAGACAGATTTACCGCACCCTGGCTGCAGCAGCCTCATCGCCAACCGCTTGACAAACATAGAAGCATCC
>NZ_PJJM01000006.1 GCF_002929805.1 Cryobacterium sp. Y50
TCGACTCGGTCGCCTGACGCCGATCGAGTTTGAAATAATGGACCAACCGGCCTCACTCGCGGCCTAAATGAAGTGTCAACTGAAACCTTCAGCAGTCCCGACCGCACGATGCGCGCCGTAGTCTCAGAAACGCACGAACCAGAGGTACCACGGAATTGGCCGAACGGTCACGTTGGAGTAGCTCTCACAAGCGATGGGACGGGGGAATACATCGAGGTGACAGTCCACGGTGTGCGTCATAATCTCCACCCAACAACTGCTAGCGAGCTGAGCAGTGCGCTGCGCGCCCGCATCGATGAATGGCACGTCATTGCACGAGAGAGGGGCGTGCTGCCCATCTGAGAAATATGCGCGGAGGCCTCCGGTCGTCCAAAGTATAAGCTTCCGCAAATGAATCGTTCGCGTCGCGCCAATCAACAGCCAGGCATCGAGCTAGGCGGCCCCGAACATTGCGCTGTCCACTCGACAGGCCGCGCGGCGAAGTGCGTTCGCGACTTTAGAGTCAGTGGCGTAGTAGGCATCAAAACTGGTGGTCATAAGACTCAATATTTTGTCTGCATCTGATTGAATCTGATCATCGTCGAGGCTCTTGAGCGCCTCCAAAAATCGTTGCGCGTAGTGAGGAGTCGTGAACATGACGTCATCGACGCGACCTGATGTGAGCTGTTCGTAGTAGGCCCAGCGTTCAACCGTTGATGCGTGGTGTGACTCCGCTGAGGGCAGATTAGCTTTCATGTCGTCCCCGGTGGTCAGTCGGTCAATGAGCTTTCGCTTAGCTGGGGCTCGCGTAGCGATCCCTTCTACGTATTCGAGAAGCTCCTCGTGAGACTACGTATTCGAGAAGCTCCTCGTGAGACTACGTATTCGAGAAGCTCCTCGTGAGACATACGCGCCAGAGCTCGATAGAACTGAATAGGAAGAAAGCCGGAAGGTCCAGTTGCTGTCTGGCGAATGTACTGCTCGGGATTTCCGACATTTAGCCGACCGAGAAAGTCATGCAGGACATCATCACTGGAGAGTGCTGAACGGACGATGCGCTCCGTACCTATTGTGAAAGCTGTGGCAGGTTGCAACTCTCCAACAAGTTTCAGCGTTGGCGCCCCGGCAATTTCGTCAAATTCGGGCTCTCCTGACGTAACCGTGGGTGGTTTCCGAGCGCCTTAACGAGTACACGCCGCTCTCCGTCTAGGTTTCTAACTGTCA
>NZ_PJJM01000007.1 GCF_002929805.1 Cryobacterium sp. Y50
AGTTGACACTTCATTTAGGCCGCGAGTGAGGCCGGTTGGTCCATTATTTCAAACTCGATCGGCGTCAGGCGACCGAGTCGACGTTGGCGTCGTTTACGGTGATAACTTCCCTCGATCCAGAGCACGATCGCGAGGCGAAGTTGCTGCTTCGTTGACCACCGGTGCCGGTTCAGCACGTTCTTTTGCAACAGAGCAAAAAACGATTCCATCGCCGCGTTATCCGCGCACGCGCCGACTCTGCCCATCGAGCCTTTCATCCCGTTATCGGCCAATGTCTTCACGAACGCTCGGGAACGAAATTGCGATCCACGATCCGAGTGCACAATGGTGCCCGCGTGTGGTCGAGCCTTGATCGCGTAGTTCAGCGCGGCCACCGCCAGGCTTGCTTTCATCCGGTCATCGATGGAATAACCAACGATTTTGTTCGATCGCACGTCCTTGATCGCGCAAAGATAAAGTTTGCCCTCGTCAGTCCAATGCTCGGTGACATCAGTCAGCCACAGCTGATTCAGCCGTGTCGCGGTGAGCACCCGTTCCACTAAGTCATCGTGCACAGGCGGGCCGGCCTTCCGGTTCAGACCCCGTTTCTTGGAGAAGCTCGACCACAACCGCTGCTGGGAGCAGAGCCGCCACACCCGCCGCTCCGACGCAGTAATACCCAGCGCGGGCAACTCGTCGGAAATGAACCGGTAGCCGTAAGCAGGGTCTTCGGCATGCAGATCGACAGCAGCGTTCGTCACGTGCGCATCGGACCAGTCCCGATCCGTGACCGGGTTTTTCATCCAGGCATAAAAGCCCTGAGTGGAGAAGCGCAATACCCGGCAGGCCACCGCGACAGGCACCCGAATACGGGCGTCTTTCGCAGCAAGGTCACGGACCAGCGGGTACATCATTTTGGGTTGATCTCCCGAGAGAGGTATCCCACCGCCCGCCGCATGACTTCCGCTTCTTGCTCCAACAGCTTGTTACGCCGACGCAGCTCCCGCAACTCGGACATGTCCGCCTGGCTCAGGCTGGGCCGCGGACTGTCACCTTTTTCGGCTTTCCGCACCCAGTTCAACAGCGTCGTTTTCGCAACCCCGAGATCCTTCGCGACTTGGGCCAGATGGGCGCCGTTCTCGCGGGTCAACGCGACTGCATCGAGCTTGAATTCGAGCGGGTAGGTCTTTCGGGTCATGGTGTTGATCCTTCCACTGCCGGAACCGAATTCCAGCAAGTCAGGTGTCAACTAAACCTTCAGCAGTCCC
>NZ_PJJM01000008.1 GCF_002929805.1 Cryobacterium sp. Y50
TGGCCTTTCTGGTGTTTCTAAGTTAAGTCCGGCGGTGTCCTACTCTCCCACAGGGTCCCCCCTGCAGTACCATCGGCGCTGAGAGTCTTAGCTTCCGGGTTCGGAATGTGACCGGGCGTTTCCCTCTCGCTATAGCCGCCGAAACATCTTTGCGATGAATCGATTCTATATTATTTAGTTATATAGAGCTCCCCTTGACAAGGAGCGTTGTTCTCGACCGTACATCGAGAACCACATAGTGGACGCTAAAGCAGCTTCTTCAAACTGAAGTGTTATCAAATTATCGGCTTATTAGTACCGGTCAGCTCCATGGGTCTTTAGTCCCCACTTCCACATCCGGCCTATCAACGCAGTAGTCTAGCTGCGAGCCTCTCCCCCGAAGGGATGGAAATCTCATCTCGAAGCCGGCTTCCCGCTTAGATGCTTTCAGCGGTTATCCGTTCCGAACGTAGCTAATCAGCGGTGCTCCTGGCGGAACAACTGACACACCAGAGGTTCGTCCATCCCGGTCCTCTCGTACTAGGGATAGATCTTCTCAAATTTCCTGCGCGCGCAGCGGATAGGGACCGAACTGTCTCACGACGTTCTAAACCCAGCTCGCGTACCGCTTTAATGGGCGAACAGCCCAACCCTTGGGACCTACTCCAGCCCCAGGATGCGACGAGCCGACATCGAGGTGCCAAACCATGCCGTCGATATGGACTCTTGGGCAAGATCAGCCTGTTATCCCCGAGGTACCTTTTATCCGTTGAGCGACAGCGCTTCCACAAGCCACTGCCGGATCACTAGTCCCGACTTTCGTCCCTGCTCGACTTGTCAGTCTTACAGTCAAGCTCCCTTGTGCACTTACACTCGACACCTGATTACCAACCAGGTTGAGGGAACCTTTGGGCGCCTCCGTTACTTTTTAGGAGGCAACCGCCCCAGTTAAACTACCCACCAGGCACTGTCCCTGAACCGGATCACGGTTCGAAGTTAGGTATCCAATATGACCAGAGTGGTATTTCAACAATGACTCCACCTGAACTAGCGTCCAAGCTTCACAGTCTCCCACCTATCCTACACAAGCCACACCGAACACCAATACCAAGCTGTAGTAAAGGTCACGGGGTCTTTCCGTCCTGCTGCGCGTAACGAGCATCTTTACTCGTAATGCAATTTCGCCGAGTTCGCGGTTGAGACAGCTGGGAAGTCGTTACGCCATTCGTGCAGGTCGGAACTTACCCGACAAGGAATTTCGCTACCTTAGGATGGTTATAGTTACCACCGCCGTTTACTGGGGCTTAAATTCTC
>NZ_PJJM01000009.1 GCF_002929805.1 Cryobacterium sp. Y50
GCTTGATTGCGGCGAGGGTTTTCGGGATGCCGTCGAGGGCTTGCTGGGTGCGGTCGATGATCTGAGTGTGTGCGTCTTCGCCGAACTTCTCCTCGAACATGGCGATCCCGTCCGGCAGGAAATCCCAAGACTCAGTGAGTTTCGTCCCGGTCTGCGCGGCCGCGAAGCTGAAGCCCCAGCGCACGAAGCTGCCGCCCACCACCCAGGCGAACTCGTGACCGCGCTCTGCCGTCACCACCTCAGACCGGGTCTGCCACGTCCGGTGCGGGAGCTCGTTGTGCCCGGTGAACCAGGCACCAACCCGACCGGCCTCGGCCTCGTTGTCCCACCAGCACGATGTACAGACCGGGCTCCACTCGCCGGTGCGGGTGATGTCGGAGAGTAGGTCATAGAGAAACGTGGCCGACGCCTCGACGATGACCGACTCCTGATGGCTGAGAATGCTCGTCTCACTCATGCGTTTATCCTAACGAACGAGGTCACTTCTGCCGCCGACGACTGCCACCGTGCCAGTCCTCCTGCTTTCCGACAGTGCCCGCGTCGACTCCAAACGCGGCCAGCTGTGGCTGCTCGCGCAGGCTGCGTTTGAGCTCGGCAAAACCCGGGAAGCGGGCCAGAGCAACCACGTGGTCCCACAACTCGACCGCCAAGTCCTCGTCTGGCAGCCGGCTGATCACCGGCCCGAAGAAGGCAACACCGGCGGGCGGCTCGAAGTGGATGATGGGCGTGCCCACGTCTTTTCCCGTCAGCGAGAGCGCTTCGTCCGTCTCCTGCTGGATCTCCCTGTCCCAGGACTCGTCGTCGAGAGCTTCCGCCAGCTCGAGCGGCAGGCCCGCCTCGGCGAGGATCGGCTCCACAAACTCACGCGTCCCGCGGAGCTCACGCAGGTTGACCTCGGTTCGATGGTCGTCCGGGCTGGGGGAGGTATCGAAGATGTGGGTCCCGAAGGCGGCGTACAGCGGCGCGATTGCCGCGCGGCCGTGCTCCGCTCGCGCCCGGGCGGCTACCCGCAGGAGCCGGAGCCCGGCGGTATGGCCAGCTTCGTACTCGGGCGGGAAGTGCGCGTCGTAGTCGACGTGGGAGTTGATCAGGCGCAACGAGATGAACCGCCAATCCACGGTATAGTCGCGTTGCTTTTGCACCTGCCGCACCCACTTACTGGTCATCCAGGCGAAGGGACAGACTGGGTCGAAGTAGAAATTGATGTCAGCGTCCATGCGTCCAACCCTAGGTCAGTACCGCACTACAACCGAGATCGACCGGGCAAGGTGAACTCGACGAACGCCATCTCACTGATCAGAGCTCGCGCT
>NZ_PJJM01000010.1 GCF_002929805.1 Cryobacterium sp. Y50
TCATATCGCCCGTTATATGATCCGACGTGCTGATAGGTTAGAAGCCTCGAAGAAGCAATTCATGGGGGTGGATCATCAGGAGTGACATGGCAGGTGGCTCTGAATCTCGCATCGACGCCGATGCGGCTCATGCTCGATCCGTAGGGTTGGATGTTGCTGCCGTCGCTTCGGCTTTGCAGGGAGCTTTTGGTCAAGCGCTTCTGGGGGTAATTGTTGGCAAGGATGCCCGCACGATCGCCCGTTGGGCAAGCGGGACCGTTCGGCCGCCGTATGCGAGCGAGCAGGTGCTGCGAGATACTTTCCAGGTGTTGGAACTGCTTATGTCGGTTGAGTCGCCCGAGGTCGCCCGAGCTTGGTTTATGGGCATGAACCCACAGCTCGATGATGTGTCACCGGCCGAGGCGCTCTCGGATGAGCGGTCCAAGGATGTGATGGCGGCGGCTCGCGCTTATGTCAGCGGACGCTAACGAGTCGCTTCTATCCGGGAGCCCAGTGATCGTTCTGTGATCTGGGGCGGGAGACAATGAGGGCATGGCTCGTGCTGAGATTGTTCTCCCTGACGGATACGCCGCATTTCTTCGCGGGCTGAAACGAAGGGTCCGAGACGCTCAAGGACATGCACAACGCACGATTAATACCCAACTCATCGAGCTGTATTGGTCCCTGGGCCGTGCCATCGTCACTGAGCAGGAGCAGCAAGGTTGGGGCGCTGGCGTGATCGAGCGCTTGGCTGGGGATTTGCGCGTTGAGTTTCCCCAGATGACCGGGTTGTCCCGCAGCAATCTGCAATATATGAGGGCGCTTGCTGCGGCCTGGCCTGCCAACGCAAATGTCCCGCAAGCTGTGGGACATTTGCCGTGGGGGCACATCCGTCTGCTCCTGGACAAGCTCGACGATCAAGACACACGTGAGTGGTATGCCACGGCTTCTGTGAAGAATGGTTGGTCTCGAAACGTCCTGCTGAATCAGATCAAGAACCGCACGCTTGAAAGAACGGGCGCTGCGCCATCAAACTTCAGCGCTGAGTTGGCGCCCGCCGATTCCGATCTGGCTAGGCAGATCGCCAAAGACCCTTACGTTTTCGACTTTCTGGAGCTTACCGAGGAGGCTGCCGAACGCGATCTGGAACAAGCGCTCATGGACCGCATCGTCGACACTTTACGAGAGCTCGGGACCGGGTTCGCCTTCGTGGGCCGCCAGGTGCATTTCGATGTAGCCGGCGATGACTTCTATCTCGACTTGCTCTTCTTCCACATTGAGCAACTGCGCTACGTCGTCATTGAAATGAAAACGGGAAAGTTCCAACCGGAACGCGCCGGCAAACTGGGTTTCTACGTCTCGCTCGTGGACGACCGGCTCCGCAGAGAGGCTCACGCACCCACAGTCGGCATGCTTATCTGCGGCGATCGAAACGATCACACAGTCCGGTACGCGCTCGGTCGTTCGGGCTCTCCGATGGC
>NZ_PJJM01000011.1 GCF_002929805.1 Cryobacterium sp. Y50
GTGGCGGCATCCGCTGAAATGTACGACAGGTACGTGAGCGTGCCGGTGGCGCTGACCGTCAGGAACGCGACGCGCGACAGGGCTGACCCGTCAGCGGCCGTGCCCGTGAGGGTTACGGTGTGCTGCCCGGCCGATAGTCCGGTCGGCAGAACAGCGCTGGCTGTGAACGCGCCAGTGGAGCCGATCGTTCCGCCAGCCAGCAGTACCGGGGTGGAGCGCAGAATGACGGTGTAATCGGAGCCGGCTTTGAGCCCCGCACCGGACACCGTCACCGGGGCGCCGGCGACGACGTCGCCAACGGCCAGGCCGAGGTCAAGAGTCAGGGTCGGCGACGACGGCGTAACGGGCTCTTCTACAACGACCGCGGCCACGGGCCACTTTGCGTACACGGTCACGTCGTCGGTCGGAGCGACCGAAAAATCAAACGCCGTCGTGAAGTCTGCCGTGGTGTACCAGCCATCGAATTCTGCGTCCGTAACAGTAGGAGCCACGGCCAGCTGGCCAGCAACCAAGCGCTGCGCCGCAATCGCGTCGTGCCCGGTGACGTCAAACGACACGATCGGGTCGATCACGGTGTCGTAGCCCATCCATGCCGGCGTCGTAAACCCATTGGCACGCCCTCCGTCAACTCCGAACGTCGACAGATAGTGCACCGTCAAGCCCTCAGCGTCGCCCAGCGACGGATCGACGTGGCCCGAGTCCGGATTGATGGCGTCAGTGCTCCAGAGTGTCGGCGCTGCGCCGGCGAAAGTCACCGCTACGACGTGGCCGTCCCAGAAGAGGTTCGCGCCAATGGTCTGCACTGACGCCGGAATAGTGATAGACGTCATCGGGTTTCCCCAGAAGGCGTATTGATCAATGCTTTCGAGCCCCTCATGCAGAGTGACCGAGCTCAGGCTAGTGCCACCGAAAGCTGACTCGCCGATGTGTGTCACTGACGCTGGAATGTCCAATGACGTTAGAGTACCGCTTTCGCTGAACGCATCGTCTTCGATGGTCTGCACGGACGCCGGAATGATAATAGGCCCGGTCACGGAGTTCCTGCTGAAGGCCCCCTGGCCAATGGTTTTCACGTTCTGGCCAATGGTGACCCCGGTAAGGCCCCAACGTTTAAAGGCCTCGGCCCCGATGGCGGTGACCGTGTACTCCGCGCCCGCTTCTGTGACCGTGTCGGGAATCACAACGGTCAATGCCGACCCGTTATAGCCAGTGGCGGTAATCGTTCCGTCGACGGCGCTTGCACCGTATCGGATGCCGTTTGCGGCGGTGAAGCCCGACGTCGCGGCCTGCGCCGGAGCGGCGATCAGTGCGATCGAGCTGGCCACGAGCAGGCCGACAACGGATGCCGCCAGCATCCGCTTCGACGCCCCTCGCGAAAGAGAAAAAGCTACAGACACTGCGACCTCCAAGTAGGGGACCGTGACGTCTCGACCACCGGTGGGCGTCGTCGTCACAGGGTTTCGGCACACGCCGAATCTTGACCCTACTTCGGGTGCTACCCATTTGCCC
>NZ_PJJM01000012.1 GCF_002929805.1 Cryobacterium sp. Y50
CCACCCGAGGGTGATCGACACACTACGACAGTCCCGAAATCACCCACCACAACAACGTAAGGAAGGCGACCTCATCATCGGAACGGATGGGTCGGCGATCGGCACCCTCGTGGAACGCACGACCAAAGTCACAATGCTCATCCACCTGCCGGCGATGGAAGGCTACGGGGTGCAGCCGCGGGTCAAGAATGGTCCAGCGTTGGCTGGGCATGGGGCCGAGGCCACGAGGAAGGCTCTGGTGATCCAGATGGGTGCTCTGCCGGCAGCGATGCGCCGATCATTGACCTGGGATCGAGGCAAGGAGCTGGCCCAGCACGTGGAATTCACGCATGCGACCGGGATTGCCGTCTACTTCGCTGACGCCCACAGCCCGTGGCAACGACCATTGAATGAAAACACGAACGGACTGCTGCGCCAATACTTCCCCAAAGGCACCGACCTCGCACGATGGGGCGCTCATGAACTCGACGCCGTTGCTCTGACGCTCAACAACCGGCCACGCAAAATCCTTGGCTGGAAAACCCCCACCGAGATCTGGGCAGAGCATTTATTATTGACCGAACGGGCCGGTGTTGCGACGACCAATTGAATCCACCCCTAGGCCGATCATCGGATCGTAGCTACCATCGGACCTGTCGCGGCAACCGCGTAAGCATTCATTTGGCCTCGTCGTCACCGCGGTAGAGTTCGACGCCGCCCGGCTGTAATACGTCAGTTCCGTTGGGAGCAATCTTGACGTTTGCGACCACGACAGCGAAGTACGGCAACAGAATCGCACCGAGCGCACACAACACGAGCCACCAGCCCTGTACGAACAGCATGAGCACAATGCAGACGACACGGATTCCCATGGCCATCGAATATTTGATCATCCGGTTGCGTCGTTCGGCCTCGGGGGAGGCGGGGAGCGAGGTGATCGACTGCTGCTTCATAGGTCCATCCGGTTCGTCAACGGTGGAAAATCCATCACATCAAGGCTACGTTCGCACAGTGGCATGGGTGCACCAGAAAAATAACACCCCCGTCATGCGGCGGGTGCGCCCGTATGGTGAATTGAGACAGACGTTAGGAGAATCTGTTTCATGAGTAATCGTCGTAAATTCAGCGCCGATTTCCGGGCCGAGGCCGTCGAGCTGGTGATTTCATCGGGCCGGCCGATCGCTCAAGTGGCGCCCGAGATCGGGGTCGTCGAGGGAACGCTGGGCAACTGGGTTCGCGTCTGGAAAGAGGAACATCCCGAGGCCGGCGGTGCTGGCAAACCGGGCCCGGTCGAGTGGGCCAAATGCAAGGCTTTACAAGCTGAGAATGCTGAGCTGAAGAGGGAGATCGAATTCCTGGGTTATCCCGAGGTCCGGATTATGCCGATGTTCGCGTAGTGGTGCTGATCAGAGGCTATTTCCGCAGGGAAAGCTCGGCATAATCCGGTTATAGGTTCTCCAGGAAACTTAGGACTATCGTCGCGCACGGCGCTCACAGACGGGCTGGACATGGTGATGATTCCTGATTCTCGCCCTACGTCACACGGCGGACTTGCTCTGAGGTGCTGGCCTC
>NZ_PJJM01000013.1 GCF_002929805.1 Cryobacterium sp. Y50
ACTTAGCCTCGATCCACCGGTCGAGTTGAGGTTGTAGCGGCGCGTTAAACCGAGAATGCCTGTCGGATCAGGAAAAATAGAACTTACTTAGGGTTCAATTTGACCGCTCCGAGAGGCACCTCGTAGATGCAACTTTTCCATACTTCCAGCCGCTTGTCAGCCACCTTCGACGACACAAATCTCGTGTCGGCCGCAGGCCTCGTCCCGGCGCTGGCGTTGGCGGTGAAAACGGGTCTCGGCGAGCTCGCCGATGCCCGGCTGACCCTGCCCGGATACTTCGGCGCGAACGCCGGATTGAAAGTCACCGCGCTGGTTGGGGGAATGCTCGCCGGTGCCGACTCCATCGATGACATGGCGCTGCTGCGGCACGGCGGCATGAAGAAACTCTTCGTCGGGACCTACGCCCCGTCGACGTTGGGCTCGTTCCTCCGCGCGTTCACATTTGGTCACGTCCGTCAACTCGATGCCGTCGCTTGGCGGTGGCTGGTCAACGTCGCCGCCCACGCCCCGATCGTCGCGGGAATCGACGACTACGCCTTGGTCGATATCGACGACACCATCAAGGAAGTCCACGGATATCAGAAACAAGGCTCCGGCTACGGCTACTCCGGAGTGCGCGGCCTGAACGCCTTGATCGGCATCGTCTCCACACCGAAGTCGGCGCCGATCATCATCGGGTCCCGGCTGCGGAAAGGAACGACCGCGTCCCCGCGTGGCGCGGGCAAATTCGTCCGAGACACCCTCGCCACCGTGAAACGCCTCCGCAGCCCGCGCGCCACCGGCGTTATGTTGCTGCGCGCGGACAGCGCGTTCTATGGCCACGCCGTCGTCGCCGCCGCGCACCACGCCGGCGCGGCAGTGTCCATCACGGCACGGATGGACTCGGCCGTGAAACGGGCCATCTCCACGATCACCGATGACCAGTGGACGACGATCAACTACACCGACGCGATCCGAGACGAGGAAACCGGCGCCTGGATCTCCTCCGCCGAGGTCGCGGAAGTCGCCTTCACCGCATTTAGCTCCCGACGGATCGCTGAACGCATCAAAGGACGTCTGGTCGTGCGGCGGATCCCAGAACTGAACCGGAAAGCCACGGACGGGCAGCCGACCCTGTTCGACACGCACCGGTTCCATGCCTTCTTCACCACCAGCAAGCTGGACACCGTCACGGCTGATCAGACACACCGGAAGCATGCCATCATCGAGCAGATCAACGCCGATCTGAAGGACAGCGCGCTGGCACATCTGCCCTCCGGCATCTTCACGGCCAACGCAGCCTGGCTCGTGCTGGCCACGATCGCCTTCAACCTCTCCCGCGCCGTTGGTTCGGTGGCGGGCGCCGATTTAGGCAAAGCGCGCAGCGGCACCATCCGCCGCAAACTCATCAACATCCCGGCCCGCATCTCCACGTCGGCCCGAAAGATCACCCTGCACCTTCCAGCGAACTGGCCATGGGAAACCGGATGGACAGCAGCATTTGCGGCGGCCTGCGGCCCGCCGCAAACCGCCACCACCTGGCCACCAGCCACTCGGCGCCCCAGGACCACGGAACATCACCGGCAGCAAGGCCGGCACCCTCGCCACGCCCGCAACCAAACTCCCACTCAGATTTCACCGACTCCGCACACTCAAGGCGGACCGGTGGATCGAGGCT
>NZ_PJJM01000014.1 GCF_002929805.1 Cryobacterium sp. Y50
ATTCGCCATGCTGCGAGACGGCACCCTCTACGAAACTGAACACCAACTCGCTGCTTGACAAAAACATAGGGGCACCCCCCCGGTCGAAGGAGACTTCCCTGTGCTGAACACACGATTTACCACCGAATTCGGCATAACCGCGCCGATCATGCAGGGCGGGATGCAATGGATCGGCAAGGCCGAACTTGCCGCTGCAGTCTCAAATGCCGGAGGGCTCGGCACGATAACGGCGCTCACTTTCCCTACCCCAGACGCCCTCGCCGAGCAGATCTTGCGGTGCAAGGAGCTCACAGACAAGCCGTTCGCTGTGAATCTCACGACCCTTCCGTCAATTTCCCCACCCCCTTACGAGCAATATCAGGCAGTTATCATCGACCTCGGTGTGCCGGTAGTCGAGACGTCCGGCTCAAACCCCGACGGGTTCGTGGACACGTATCACGCAGCAGGAATCAAAATCGTACATAAAGCCACCAGCATCCGCCACGCAGTGAAGGCCCAATCTGCTGGCGTCGATGCGATTGCCATGATCGGCTTCGAAGCCGCCGGGCATCCGGGCGAACTGGACATTCCGCTATTTGTACTCCTCGCAGCGGCCGCTCGCGCCATCACCATTCCACTTCTGGCGGCTGGCGGGATTGGAAATGGTGCGGGCCTCGCCGCTGCACTGGCTCTTGGCGCAGATGGTGTGCTTATGGCCACCCGCTTCATGGCCACCGCGGAAGCACCGATTCATCAACGGGTCAAAGACGAACTGGTGGGGCGCGACGAGCTTCAAACCAAACTCATTTTCCGCCAGCTTCGCAACACTGCGCGGGTGTCGGCGAACGCTGTCTCTGACGAAGTAGTCGCCATCCTTGACGCCGGAGGTGAATTCGGTGATGTTCGGGAACTTGTCGCTGGGCGACGCGGGAGAACCGTGTACGAAACCGGCGATCTTGAGGCCGGAATTTGGTGGGCCGGTCTCTCCCAAACTCTTATCGACAACGTGCCGACGTGTTCCGAGCTCATTGCCCGCATGGTGAACGAGGCCGAAGACATCATCATGACAAAACTTGTGCCAAGTATCGCGTAAGTACGTCGAATCCGAACCCAAATACAGGAGGATCAATGAAGATTATCGTTCTTGTCAAGCAGGTACCTGATACCTACGGTGACCGCCAACTCGATGAAACCACGCGACGGATCGAACGCACGGGCGTCGACCTTGTCATTGACGAAATTACAGAGCGCGCCATCGAAGTTGCGCTGACTGAGAAGGATGCTCACGATGCCGAGGTCGTGCTGATGTCGATGGGTCCGGCATCCGCTGCTGAGATGTTGCGCAAAGGTTTAACAATCGGTGCCGACTCGGCCATTCACATCGTCGACGACGCCTTGGTGGGGTCGGACATGTTGCGGACCTCAGCCGTGCTCGCAGCCGCGCTGCGGCGGGAGGGATTCGATCTGATCATTTGCGGGAACGAATCGACCGATGGCCGCGGCGGATCGATGGCGGCGATGCTTGCAGAACAACTCGATGTTCCCCACGCCACTTACCTCAATACTGTTGAAATCAGCATCTCTGCGGTCGCTGGGGAACGCGCAGGAGAGCATGGGACGCGATTTGTGCGCGCCCTGCTCCCGGCGGTTATCTCTGTCACGGAACACAATGCGGAGGCGCGCTTCGCGTCGTTCAAAGGACTGATGCGTGCCAAGAAGAAGCCGATACACTGAATATTGGCTTCCGAGGGAGCCAGGGGTGGTGCGGGTGGCAGCCAGTGCTCGGAATCATGAATCGTGTCGTTCAGAG
>NZ_PJJM01000015.1 GCF_002929805.1 Cryobacterium sp. Y50
TGAGTTTCTCTCGTTTTTGTGTTCGATTCGGGGTAGAATTGTGGTGAAGGAGGCAATGGCGCCCATGTTTATGGAAAACCCGAGTGAGTCCAGTTCGAACCCCGTGATTGTGGCGGTGGAGCAGGCGCGGGAGATCTTGTTGGCGGCGTTGGGTGGGCTGTCCTTCGGGGCGCTTGGCGATGAAGAATCCCTGACCATGCTGCTCGCCTTGGAGAGCGTCGGGCGGGTCGTTGATGGTGCGCGGGTGCTGTCCACGACGGATGTGTTGCGTCGTTCCGAGTATTTTGATGCGGCTGTGGCTAAGAAGGCTGTGGCTAAGAAGGCCGTGGCGAAGACGGCTGCGACGAAAACGGCCGAGCAGGCCGAGGTTGAAGCCGCTGGCGCGGTGTCTCTGGCGCGTCGGCTGGGTTGCCGTAGCGGCCTCGTGTTGGTCTCGACCCTGGCCCGGCTCTCGCGCAGTGAGGTGCGGCAGCGTGCGAGCCTGGGTAAGAGTGCGGGTGAGCGGATGCTGCTTGGCCGCCCCTGACACCGACCTATCCCGTGGTGGGTGAGGCGTTACAGGGCGGGGAGCTGGGCGTCGAGCAGGCCCGCGTGATCGTGTCCGTCCTCGACGGCCTGCGCTCTTCGGTGCTCGTCGATGACCTAGACCGGGTCGAACGGTCTCTCGTGGCGAGTGGGTCCGGTGCTATCACGCCCGAAACCGAGGGTCTTCCGGGCGCGGGGATCGCGTTTGCGCCGGAGTTGCTGCGCCAGCAGGGCATTGCGTGGCAGGCGCGTCTCGCGCCTGACGGGTCTGCGCCCGGTGAGGCCACCGCCGAACGGCGCAGCTGGCTGTCCTTTGGTGGGCTGGCAAACGGCGGCTACAGCCTGAACGGCTGGCTGACCACCCTCGATCGTGCCATCATCAGCACCGTCTTCGACACTTATCTCTCCGCCGCCGCGGCCAACCCCGTTCCCGGCGCCACCCCGCGTGCCACGGTCGCCTTCCACACGACCGAACCGTCCGCCGAAGACAGCACCTACGAGGACAGCACCGGCACGGACAGCGCCGCCGGTGGCACCAACGACATCGACAGCGACCTCGAAGAAACTGGCACCGACTCCGAACATGCCGAACCGGCCGAGCTCGACGACCAAGACTGGCAGACCACGGCGACCGAGCAGAACGAGACGGCCACGCTCAGTCCCTGCCCACAGGAACCCGGCGACATCCGCTCGATCGGTGAAAAGCAAGCCGGCATCCTCCGCGCCGTATTCGAAGCCGCCGCACGCCAGCCCGGCACACCAACCATGGGCGGGGCCGCACCGACGGTACTGGTGCACATCAACATCAACGACCTCCTCACCGGGCGCGGCGCCGGCTGGATCGACGGTATCGATGGCCCCCTCACCGTCAAACAAGTCGACGAACTCGTCTGCGCCGGCGGGTATCAGCCGGTGTTGTTCGGCCACCAGGGCCAGATTTTGCACCTCGGCAACTCCAACCGGTTCTTCACCGCCAGGCAGCGCCGAGCACTGGCCGCCCGCGACGGTGGCTGCGTCATCCCCGGCTGCACCGTGCCACCACAATTCACCCAGGTTCACCACGTGAAAGCGTGGCGCAACGGCGGCCTCACCAACATCGATAACACCGCACTCATCTGCAACGCCGGGCATGCCAGCATCGAGACGTCCGGCTGGGACATCGACATGAGAGACGGCCGACCCTGGGTGCGCGGACCCCTCATCTTCGACCCCACCCACACCTGGCGCCCCGGCGGCCAAAACCGCGCCGCCACCCCCACCGAGAAACCCAACTGGAACAAATAGTCCCACCACAGACCAAGACACCACCACCGGGCCACACCGTGCCTCCGACCATCCCGACCAGCTCGACCAGC
>NZ_PJJM01000016.1 GCF_002929805.1 Cryobacterium sp. Y50
AGGTCAGTACCGCACTACAACCGAGATCGACCGGGCAAGGTGAACTCGACGAACGCCATCTCACTGATCAGAGCTCGCGCTAATCAGGACGCACCTCGCGAGGGGGCCTGGTTCTCTCCGTCTTAGCGGATCAGCGCGTCAGCGTCTCCGGTTTCATTCGCCCATGCGGGGAGGTGCAGGGCTGATTACGAAGATCTGTGTTTCGGATGCGGGATGGTTAAGTTCGATCGAAAAGCACCTGGAATCGCTGCACGAGGTAGGCGGATGTCGCCGTCACCAGCCGCGTTGCTTCCACTGGGAGAGCTTGCTCCGCTCGGCTCCGAGCGTTGTGCCGGCGCCATGGCCGGGGTGCACCAGGGTGTCGTCCGGAAGGTAGTCGAAGATCCGAGTGACGACGTCGTTGTACAACGATGAGAAACGGTCGGCATCACCGTTGGTGTTCCCAAGACCGCCAGGGAAGAGCGAATCGCCCGTAAACAGATGGGCGGGACCATGCGAGTCGCGGTAAAGCAGAGCAATCGACCCGGGGGTGTGTCCGCGTAGGTGAATCACTTCGACTTCAATGCCATCGACGTTCCTGACGTCCCCGTGATGCAAAGGTATGTCTGTGGGCACGGCAATGTCTGCAACATCGTCGAGCCCTGCTGCAGTGGGTACTCTGGTCAGCTCCCTGACCTCACCAAGCGCCCGAACATGGTCCCAGTGCGAGTGTGTGGTGACAATGAGGGCCAGCCTGACGAGGGCCTTCGTGTCCTTCTGGGCATCTGCGAGAAGGGTGAAGATGGCGGGTGCATCGTCGGCGGCGTCAATCAGTACCTGCGCGCCGCTTGATTTCGAGGTGAGTACGTAAACCTTATTGCTCATCTCAGATACTGAGATGCTGCGAACCGTGAGGGCGTTGAGATCGTGCATGGTCCTGTTCCTAGTAACGGTTGCTGGTCTTTGTACAGGGGCGTCGAGGGCACAGCGCTAAATGGTCGTTGTCGGCCGCTACCCCCGAAGCGCATGGATGTGGGCAGTCACCCCGACTAGTTCAGCGGTCAGTAGACGCGTGGTTACTCCTCCACTGTCATTTCTCCCAGTGGGCCCCAACCTTCAGCATCAATGCGTTCGCTGATGATCTCTGGAGTCTTCACGAGCGCTTGCGGCATAGCCTTCATTGCCGCGGAGAAGTGCGCGCTGTTCACGTGAGATCCAGCCGCATCATCGTGGAATGCCTCGACGAGAACGAACTGGTGAGGATCCTCAACATTGCGCGACCAGTCGAACCACAAGTTGCCTGGTTCCTGGCGCGTAGCCTCCGTGAAGTCTCGCGTGAGATCCAGCCAACGATCGCTCCACTCTGGTTTCACAGTGAACTTGGCGACGATGAAAATCATGGAATGGTTCCTTTCCTCAGTCACGTCCCGTTGAACGGTGGCGCTTCCAGAAAACCAGGCGGTGGTGGGTTGCCCCAGTTTAGGCGACGCCGGGTACAGGAGGAGAACCGTAACCCCGGCGACGACGACCCATACGCAACTGAACTCAGACAGATGTCGTTTCGGGCAACATAAAGCGGCGCGTGCCGATAACAACCACGTCAGGTTGCACTCAATGAGGAGAAGACCTATGAAGAAGGATGTTCAACGCCTGGTGACCAGGATCGCGGCGGTCAGGCTAATGCTCACCCTCAGCGCGGTCGCTAGTCCGGTGCTGCCGGATCCACCGCGATAACTTGCGTCGAAGCGTCACGCGCGCACTAATGTTATCGCCGACCCAAGGCAATACTGGCCCTATTTTCCATGCTCGATGTCGGGACAGTGCTAGGTCGCGGTGGGGACTGCTGAAGGTTTAGTTGACACCTGACTTGCTGGAATTCGGTTCCGGCAGTGGAAGGATCAACACCATGACCCGAAA
>NZ_PJJM01000017.1 GCF_002929805.1 Cryobacterium sp. Y50
TTGCTTGAGCCGGTAACTGTTGCCTTTGAGGCTGATTACGTCGGCGTGGTGAACGATTCGGTCGATCATCGCGGAGGCGATCGTGAGGTCTCCGAACACATCGCCCCAGCGGGCGAAGGGCAGGTTGCTCGTCATAATCAGCGACGCGTGTTCGTAGCGGGAAGACACGAGCTGGAAGAACAAGTTCGCGGCATCCTGGTCGAAGGGGATGTAGCCGACCTCGTCAACGATCAGCAGGCTGTAACGGCGCAGCCGGATGAGTTCGGCGGCGAGTTTTCCCCTCGAATGGGCTTCTTGGAGTCGAGTCACCCAGCCCGTCGCGGTGTCGAAGAGGACCCGGTGGCCCGCTTTGGCGGCCTTGATCCCGATGCTGACGGCGAGGTGCGTTTTCCCGGTCCCGGGAGGCCCGAGGAGGACGACATTCTTCGCTTCGGTGAGGAACATACCCGTGCCCAGGTGCGCGATCAGGTTCCGGTCGGCGGAGGGTTGATGGTCGAAGTTAAAGTCCTCGAGGGTCTTGTGACCCGGGAACCGGGCAGCCTTGATCCGCAGCGCGGCCCCGGAAGCCTCCCGTTCGGAGGCCTCCTTGGAGAGCACTGCGGCGAGGTATTCCTCATGGGACCAACCCGCGTCGCGGGCCTGGTCGCCCAAGCGCCGGAACGCTTCACTGATCCGCGGTGCCCGCAATGCGCGGGCGTAGTACTCGATCTGCGAGGCCGCTTCCGAGCCGGTCATGACGCGACCGCCAACCCAGTCGGCGCGGCGTCGATATCAACGCTGAAGAGCTCGTCGTAGCGGACCAGTGAGGCCATTTCGACGACGCCCGTGACCGTGGGCCGGCGCGCGCGTTGAGCTTGGAACTGGGCGCGCAGCTCGGCCGCGCGGAGAACATGCGCCGGGTCGGTGACGGTCAGTTGCCGGGCCCATTTCCGGCGATGGTCGGCGATGAGTACCCCGTCGTGATGGACGGTCACGCGCTCCAGGCTCGCCGCGACGTCCACGACCCGGCCGATCATGGCTGGGTCGACGGAGTAGTCGTTACTGAACGCGCGAACGTAGTAATCCCTTGGGAGCCGGACGCTATTGCGGAACATCACCTCCGGCGCCACCGGCGGAAGTCCGCGCATCGCAGCACGGTCGATGCTGACCAGGTCTCCCGGCCGCCCTCGTCGCGACCGGGAGAGACGGTTGTTCGCGATGGGCAGCCAGCCGGCCAGCTGCTGATTGAAATCGTCGGGAGACGTGAAGGCGCGCCCCGACATGAAGCGGCTCCGGAAGAAGCGATTCATCCGCTCGACCATGCCCTTGGACTCAGGATCGCGGGCCTTGAGCAGCTTGATCTGCGTGCCGAGAGTACCGGCGAACGCGGCGGCCGGCTCGGTGAGTTTCCCGCGCCCGATGCCGGTCTCGTTATCCCACGTCAGCCGGGCGGGAACGGCCTCGGCCTCCTGCAGCAACGACCACATCCCGCCGAGCAGATCCGGCGTCGTCCGCGAGGGCAACATGCGGGCCTGGACGAACCCGGAGAACGTTGACGTCATCACCAAAACCGGCGGTGCAGCAGCCTGATCATGACCCAACGGCAAGTCCTCGTGCGGGAACCAGAGATCACATTGGACCTGGAACCCGGGCGGGTGCACCAGCCGATCCGCGGGATCCGGCACCGCATACTCCGGCCGCAGCTCGGCGATCTTGGCCCGGAACAGCGACGGAGACCCCGACCAGCCCACCCGCTCGGCCGCCGTCGCTGCCGGCATCGTTGGCGTCGCCGCGAGCAACACCCGCACCTGGCCGACAAACGCGTCGAAACTCGACCCCGTCGGCTCCCGCTGATACGTCGGAGACCGATCCACTGCCAACGCCCGATCCACCGTGCCGCGCGACACCCCGACCAGCCGGGTTATCTCCCGTTTCGAATGCTTCCCCGTCGAATGCAGGCGGCGAATCTCTGCCCAATCATCCAATTTGATCACCTTCCATGATGGTTGGTGGCCCTATTTTCAGTTGGCGTTTCTGGCCCTGTTTTCAGTTGGCATTAACA
>NZ_PJJM01000018.1 GCF_002929805.1 Cryobacterium sp. Y50
ATGGGATTCCGTTGACGATCAGGCGGTCAACACCGCACGCATTCTGGCGGCTGACGCCGTTGAAAAGGTTGGGAATGGGCATCCGGGTACCGCGATGAGCCTCGCGCCCGCCGCCTACCTGTTGTTTCAGAAGATCATGCGCCGGGACCCGGCCGATAACGATTGGCTCGGTCGCGACCGTTTTATTCTTTCAGTCGGCCACAGCTCGCTGACGCAGTACGTGCAGTTATACCTCGGCGGCTATGGCCTCGAGCTTGAAGACCTTAAAGCCCTGCGCACCTGGGGATCCAAGACCCCCGGCCACCCGGAATACGGCCACACCGCCGGCGTCGAGATCACCACCGGTCCGCTCGGCCAGGGGCTCGCCTCCGCCGTCGGCTTCGCCTACGCGTCACGTTTCGAGCGTGGCCTGTTCGACCCGGATGCCGCCACCGGCTCCAGCCCGTTCGACCACTTCGTTTACGTCATCGCCGGCGATGGCGACCTGCAGGAAGGCATCACGAGCGAGGCCTCATCGCTCGCGGGCCACCAGCAGCTCGGCAACCTGATCGCGATCTACGACAGCAACCAGATCTCGATCGAAGATGACACCAACATCGCCTTCACCGAGGACGTCGCTGCGCGTTATGCCGCCTACAACTGGCACGTGCAGACCGTGGACTGGAAGAAAACCGGCTCCTACGTCGAAGACGTCGCCGAGCTGAACGCAGCCATTGAGGCTGCCCAAATGGAAACCAGCAAGCCCAGCCTGATCCTCCTCAAGACGATCATCGGCTGGCCGAGTCCGAAGAAGCAGAACACCGGCAAGATCCACGGCTCCGCCCTCGGCGCCGAAGAACTCGCCGGCGTCAAGACCGTTCTCGGCTTCGACCCGGAGAAGACGTTCGACGTCGACCCCGAGGTCATCGCCCACACCCGCCTGGCCTTGGAGCGCGGCGCCACCGCGCACGCCGTGTGGAACGTGCGGTTCGAGGCTTGGGCGACGGCCAACCCGGAGCGCAAGGTTTTGCTCGACCGGGTGCTCTCCGGTGACCTGCCCGACGGTGTCGACGAGGCCCTCCCGGTCTTCCCCGGCGGCACCGCGGTCTCGACCCGTGCAGCGTCCGGCAAGGTACTGACCGCCCTCGGCACCGTCATCCCCGAACTGTGGGGCGGTTCAGCCGACCTCGCCGAATCCAACAACACCACTATCGGCGGAGCAGCCTCATTCATTCCGAGCGAGCACTCCACCAGTGAATGGACCGGCAACCCGTACGGCCGCGTGTTGCACTTCGGCATTCGGGAGCACGCCATGGCTGCCATTCTCAACGGCATCGTGCTGCATGGCAACACTCGCGCCTTCGGCGGCACGTTTCTCATCTTCAGCGACTACATGCGCCCTGCGGTACGTCTGGCTGCGCTCATGAAAGTGCCGTCGATCTTCGTCTGGACCCACGACTCCGTCGCGCTCGGCGAGGATGGCCCCACCCACCAGCCAATCGAGCAGCTCGCCACTCTGCGCGCCATCCCTGGCCTCGATGTGGTTCGTCCCGGTGATGCCAACGAAACCGCCTGGGCCTGGAAGACCATCCTGGAACGGCGGGGCGGCCCGGTGGGAATCGCTCTGACCCGCCAGAACATTCCCGTGTACGAGCGGGGCGAGGGCGCAGCGTCCGCTGAAATATTCGCCTCGGCGAAGAACGTCGCGCACGGCGCCTATGTGCTGGTCGAAGCCGCCGGTGCAACCCCGGACGTCATTTTGATCGGTACCGGTTCCGAGGTGCAGTTAGCCGTGGATGCCCGTGCCCAGCTCGCCCTCGAAGGCATTAAAGCCCGCGTGGTCAGCGCACCCTGCCTGGAATGGTTCGAAGAGCAGAGCAGCGAATATCGCGAATCGGTATTGCCGAAAGCCGTCACCGCGCGGGTGTCGGTTGAAGCCGGCCTCGCTTTAACCTGGCGCGGCTACGTCGGCGATGCCGGCCGCAGCATCTCGATCGAGCACTTCGGCGCATCCGCCGACTATCAGACGCTGTTCCGCGAATTTGGAATCACCACCGAAGCCGTCGTCGCCGCTGCCAAGGAATCAATCAGCGC
>NZ_PJJM01000019.1 GCF_002929805.1 Cryobacterium sp. Y50
ATCTAACAAGGATGATCGCGTGATTCTCACATCGAACCCGGTTGCGGCTCTTCACAACATCTCGAATGAGCCAATCATGTAGCCCGCCTGACCACCTCTCGGAAGTCACAAACGGAAACATAAGGGAACCACTCACGACGGCGAACCGGGGCATTAAAGCCATCCAGCACGAACACCTGACCCCGCTCTGCAAGATAGCTTGCCAAGCGCTTCGAGAGTCGCGTCATCCCAAGTGGCCAAACTCCGGTGTGCCGTGTGCGGACCATCACGAGTCGTAGGTTGGTCTTCCCGCAGCGTCAGGCCTGTACATCTCCGCGCCATCCGACATCGTCGGCTCCTTTCGCCTCGATGAACTCCTTAAAGTTCGTGAGGTCTTTCTTGATGGCGTGGCCGTCAATACCGAGAGCGGCCCCAGCCTTCTCAATCGGCCCTGTTGCCTCCCAATCAAGCTGAACCGTCACACGAGTCTTGTTCGCGGCCAATTTATGGAACGTAACGACTCCCGCGTGGTCGACCTGGCCGCCGGTGCTGTTCCAGGCAACACGCTCGTTGGGGTGCTGCTCAGTTATCCGAGCCTCAAACGTGCGCTCCACGCCGCCGATTTTAATCTTCCACTCGGTGAGAGTGTCGGTTACTTGCGTGATGGATTCAACAAAACTCAAAAACTTTGGAAACTCCTCGAATTTTGTCCACTGGTTGTAAGCAACGGTAACGGGAACGTTGACGTCGACAGTCTCGATGGCGTTGGGCATGATGACCTCCTAATGCGAATTCCACGGATGAAATAGTTTCTGCAACCCCATTCACCGTACCGAAGGCTTATCCAAGGTCAACCCGGGTAAGGAAAAACTTGCAGAAACGAGAAGGTACCTGTGCGCGGAACCTCAGCAGCGTGAACATTCGATGGGCCGGGCTAAACAACGGGCGAGGGAGACCCGTCAGATTCCCTCTCGGTCCCCGGGCGAAGCGCGACCAAAATGCGCTTCAGATCGATGACGATCGCGGCCGTCGGGCTGAGCGATGTCGCTTCGGCACCCAACTCTTGCATGCCGTGCAGAATCGCCTCGACTGCCACTACGGCGGCATCAAAGGGTGCGCTATCACGCGGGCCGTCGTCCGTGGCACGCAAAGTTTCCGCGACCGCGTGCAGGGCATCGCTAAGAACCGGCCGCAACTCGGGCGGCAGTTCAAGGGGAATCGGTTTACCCCAAATCATGCCCGAAAAAACCTCTGTCAGGTTGCGCACATGAAAGGTCACGTTCTCCAGAGCCGCGAGGTCCTCATAGTCAACAACAAGATTTCTGCGGTTGAACCGAGCGCGAGGGTTACCCTGACGACTCTCATCGGCGTACTGCACAGCCGACCTGACGTCTCGGGCCGCGTCGGTGAGTGCGTTACCCCTGGTCGCCCAGAGGTCACGCTCCGGAGGCCAATTCTCGACCAAGGCTACGCCGATATCGCTGAGGTGCGTGGCGAGGGTGCCTCGAAAACTGGTCAACCGCTCGACAGCTGTGCCGATGGCGAGCGGCGGCAAAATTAGCAGGTTGACCAAAAGCCCCACCACCATTCCCAGACAGACTTGGGCGAGATAGCCGACCGAGTAATCATCGGCTTCCGGACCGCCGATGATGAGAACGAAAAGAGCAGTCAGAGGTACTTGTTCTCCGCCCACACCAAGCCATCGCATTCCTCCGATAAGGGAGCCAAGGCCGATCACCAGCGAGATCGTCCACACGCTGGGCTCGCTCAGGAGGAGCACGGCCCCGGCGAGGGCGATCCCCACGGCGAGCCCAGCGAGGGTTTGTAAAGCGCTGCGAAGCGAACGCATAAGCGTTGGGTGCATGCTCAGAAGTGCGCCCAGCGGCGCGTAATACCGCAATTCCTGAGCATCTCCAGGGAGGAAAGGGGACAGCGTCCAGGCAATCGCCACAGCAACAGCAATCTTGATGACCTGGAGGAATCGCGGAGGTTGAAGACGACGACGAACCGACGCCAGCCGTGATACGTTCCACGGAAAAATCGTTCTCGGCATCGTCTAAGTCTCTCCTGCGGCAACGGAGAGTTGGGATCCGCTCGCCCCGCAGGTTAAGCGCGGAGGCTGGCGAGGCGCTGGGAAACACCCGACAAGAAAAACACTCCCGCAGCACGGCGGTACGGAGCTGTGGAATTTCGGAGAGGATGTCCACTTTCG
>NZ_PJJM01000020.1 GCF_002929805.1 Cryobacterium sp. Y50
TGACAAGGAGAAGTAAATGAGTGCACCCACAATCGCGCCGGGGATCTCTGACGAGGTCCGAGAATTAGCAAACCAAGAATACCGGTACGGTTTCACGACCGACCTCGATACCGATGTCGCCCCCCGGGGGCTCAGCGAAGACATCATCAGGCTGATCTCGAGTAAGAAGAATGAGCCGGATTGGCTCTTGGAATGGCGACTTCGTGCCTACCGGCATTGGACCACGCTGACGGCGCCCACCTGGCAGCATGTGTCGTATGGTCCAGTTGACTACCAGGACATCATCTACTACGCCGCTCCCAAGCCGAAAAAAAAGAGTCTCGCCAGCATGGACGAGGTCGACCCGGAGCTTCGGGAGATGTTCGACAAGCTGGGCATTTCTCTCGGCGAGCAAGAGCGGCTTAGCGGCGTCGCGGTCGACGCGATCGTCGATTCGGTATCGGTTGCGACGACGTTTAAAGACAAGTTGGCCGAGGTCGGAGTCATTTTCTGCTCCTTCTCGGAAGCCGTTCAAGAACACCCTGACCTGGTACGCAAATACCTCGGTTCAGTGGTTCCGTACAACGACAACTTTTTCGCATGTCTGAACGCGGCGGTGTTCACCGATGGCTCGTTCTGTTATATCCCAGAGGGGGTGCACTGCCCGATGGAGCTGTCCACCTACTTCCGCATCAACGCGGCCGATACCGGTCAGTTTGAACGTACCCTGATCATTGCCGAAGAGGGCGCCTTCGTGAGCTATCTCGAAGGATGCACCGCCCCGGTGCGTGACACGAACCAGCTCCATGCCGCCGTTGTTGAGCTGGTCGCCCTTGATGACGCACAGATCAAGTACTCGACGGTGCAGAACTGGTACCCGGGGGATGCCGACGGCAACGGTGGTGTGTACAACTTCGTCACCAAGCGCGGCATGGCGTCTGGCAAGAACTCGAAGATCTCCTGGACCCAGGTCGAGACCGGATCGTCGATCACCTGGAAGTACCCTGGCGTCGTTCTTAAGGGCGACAACTCGATCGGGGAATTCTACTCTGTCGCGCTGACGGCCAGGCACCAGCAGGCTGATACCGGCAGCAAAATGGTGCACATCGGCAAGAACACTAAGAGCACCATCATCTCGAAGGCAATTTCGGCCGGTCACGGCCAGAACACCTACCGTGGGCTGGTCGATATGCGACATTCCGCCGTCGGTGCCCGCAACTTCACACAGTGCGATTCGCTGTTGATCGGCAAGGACAGCGGTGCGCACACCCTCCCCTATATCGAGGTGAAGAACAAGACCGGTCAGGTTGAGCACGAGGCCTCCACCTCCAAAATCGGCGAGGAGCAACTGCTCTACTGCCGCCAACGCGGCATTCCTGAGGAAGAGGCGGTCTCGATGATCGTGAACGGTTTCTGCCGTGAAGTCTTCAAAATGCTGCCGATGGAATTCGCCGTCGAGGCACAAAAGCTGTTAACCGTAAGCCTGGAAGGAAGCGTTGGATAATGCTTAAAATCGAAGAACTGCACGCCAGTATCGAGGACAAAGAAATTTTGCGCGGGGTGAATCTCGAGCTGAAGCCGGGTCAAGTCCACGCGATCATGGGACCAAATGGTTCGGGAAAGAGCACGTTGGCCAGTGTGCTGATCGGCCGCGATGGGTACCAGATCTCAGGAAGCGTCACGTATGACGGTCAAGACCTGCTGGCCCTCTCGCCAGAAGAACGCGCTGCCGCCGGTGTGTTTCTGGCGTTCCAGCACCCGGTCGAAATCCCAGGCGTTGGAAACATGTACTTCATGCGTACAGCGTTGAACTCCCTGCGTCGACAGCGCGGGCAGGACGAGCTGGATCCGGTGGACTTTCTGGCGCTGGCCCAGGAGCGGATGAAGCTGGTCGAGATGGACCAGACCTTCATGAGCCGCTCCGTCAATGAGGGATTTTCCGGCGGTGAGAAGAAACGCAACGAGATTTTGCAGATGGCAATCCTGGAGCCCAAACTCGCGATCCTGGACGAAACGGACTCCGGTCTGGATATCGACGCACTCCGGATAGTTGCCAGTGGTGTGAACGCCCTGCGCAATGAAGGCCGCAGCATGCTCGTCATCACGCACCACCAGCGCCTTTTGGACTACATCGTGCCCGATCAGGTGCATGTTATGACCGCCGGAAGAATCGTGCGCTCTGGCGGCAAAGACCTGGCCGTCGAGCTCGAAGAGCACGGCTATAC
>NZ_PJJM01000022.1 GCF_002929805.1 Cryobacterium sp. Y50
TGAATATTGGCTTCCGAGGGAGCCAGGGGTGGTGCGGGTGGCAGCCAGTGCTCGGAATCATGAATCGTGTCGTTCAGAGCCATAGTTGGCGTGGTTGAGAGCCAGCTGCAAGGCTCCTTCCACCACGTGAGGGCCACGTGGTGGAAGGAGTACCGATAATGGTACGGAAGATCAAGGCGAAGCTTGTCTTGCAGTTACGAAACCAAGGCTTGTCTGGCAGGGCGATCGCGTCGGGGCAGGGCATCGCTCGCAATAGCGTCCAGGTGGTGCTCGAGGCGGCGGACCGACTCGGCGTCGGTTGGGCTGACGTCGAGGAGATGCCGGAGGGCGAGGTGTATGCGGCGTTGTTTCCGGGTCGCGGAGTGCACGAGTCCGTGTTCGCGCAGCCGGACTGGGGTCGGGTGCACACCGAACTGGCCCGGGTCGGAGTGACGTTGAAGTTGCTGCACCAGGAATACGTCGACGCATCCGGTCCGAAGCAAGCGGTGATGAGTTATGACCGGTTCTGCCGGCTTTATGGCGACTACTCCGCCGTCTCGGGCGCGACATCGCGCGTTGGTCACAAGGCCGGCCGCAGCATCGAGGTCGACTGGTCCGGGCCGACGATGCAGCTGCTAGATCCGACGACGGGTGAGATCTCGAAGGTGTATTTGTTCGTCGCGTGCCTGCCGTTCAGCCGGTATGCGTTCGTGGAAGCCACGTTGGATATGCGGCAGGAGTCCTGGCTGCGCGCCCACACGGCGATGTTCGCTTTCTTCGGCGGCAGCGTGCCGCGCCTGGTGCCCGACAATTTGAAGACCGGGGTGATCTCCCACCCGCGCGAGGGCGAGGTTGTTCTCAATGATGCCTACCGGGAGATGGCAGCGCACTATTCGGCCGCAGTACTGCCGGGCCGCGTTCGGGCACCCAAGGACAAAGCGAGCGTCGAGAACACCGTTTCTCATGTCGCGATCTGGGTCATCGCTGGGTTGCGGCAGGAGCAGTTCACGTCGCTGCCGCAGTTGCGGGTCCGGATCGGTGAGCAGATCGATGCTTACAACCGGCAGCCGTTCCAGAAACGGGACGGGTCCAGGCTGAGCGTCTTCACGATCGAGGAGAAGCCGCTGATGCAACCGCTGCCAGCGGCCCCGTTCGAGATCAGTACGTGGTCCTACAAACGCAAGGTGAATAAGAACGCACACGTGGTCTGGGCGAGGAACTTCTACTCCGTTCCCTTCAGCCATATCGGCGGCTACGTTGACCTTCGCGTCACGGACACGATGCTGGAGGTCTATCGGAATGACGAGCGTGTGACCAGTCACCTGCTGCTGCCGATAAGCACCACGAACCAGTATCAGACCAACGATGCGGACCTGCCCGAAGGGCGCAGCTTCCAAGCCTGGGACCGGGCCCGGATCGAGGAATGGGCGGCGCGGATGGGACCATCGGCCGTGACGGTGATCGGGAAGATCTTCGAAGCCGCCTCCATCGAGGAAGCCGGCTACGACCCCGCCCTGGCGGTGCTGCGACTGTCGCGCCGGTTCTCCCCGACCCGGGTCGAGGCCGCCTGCGCGCTGGCGTTGCAGGGGCCGATCCGCTCTCCGCGGTATGCGCACCTGCGGCCGATCCTGGATACCGGGCAAGATAAAACCGGCCACGTCCCCGACAAACCGGAAGCCGACGATGGCGGATACGTGAGAGGCAGCGCCTACTACGCCGGAGGAGTCCGATGAGCCGGCTCGATACCGAGACCAAACGCAAGCTGCGGGAGATGAACGCCGGCGAACTGCTGGAGGCGATCGACACCCAAGACGAAACCCTCAGCATCAGCTTGTCGTTTGAAGAGCGGGTCCGGCTGGTCGTCGATGACGCCTACTCCACCTTCACGCACTCCAAGGTCTCCGGACTGATCCGACGGGCGGGGCTGCGCTATCCCAATGCGGATCTGCGCAGCATCGACCTGCTCGACGAGCGAGGCCTGAATCGGCAACTGCTAACCCAGCTCGGCACATGCTCGTTCGTGGCCCGGCAGCAGAACGTCGTCTTTCAGGGGTTCACCGGGTCGGGGAAGTCGTATCTGGGCTGCGCGATCGCTAAACGCGCCTGCGAACATCGCATCCGCGCCTACTACGTCCGGATGCCCGACCTCGAGGAGGCCTGGGTCGCTGCCCAAGACACTCCTGGCGGTGCCGGGAAGTTCCTGCGCAAATACGCCTCGTTCACTCTGCTCGTCATTGATGAGTGGCTGCTCGATCGCCCGACCGAATCGATGCGAACAATGCTGCTGGAACTGATGGAACGCCGTTACGGGGAGAGCTCAACGGTGTTCTGCACCCAGTATCAGCAGAAGGACTGGCACCAGCGCCTCGGCTCAGGTGTTCACGCCGACGCGATCATGGACCGCATCATCCACAACACCATCTGGGTTGAGACCGGCACCTACAACATGAGGGAGCGAACAGCCCTCACCAGCGCCTAACAACCCGCGAAGAGAGCCAGTGGCCCCCAGCCGCACCACCGCTGGCT
>NZ_PJJM01000023.1 GCF_002929805.1 Cryobacterium sp. Y50
CAATTTGATCACCTTCCATGATGGTTGGTGGCCCTATTTTCAGTTGGCGTTTCTGGCCCTGTTTTCAGTTGGCATTAACAGAGGGTGTTGGCGCGCCACCACGTTCCGGCGAGTGTCACCAATCTGGTGGCGCGGTACACCTGGCGGGTATCCCATAGGACGATTGCGTTGACGGGTACGGATCCAGCATCTTCATCAGATTGAGTAGGAGCTGCAAGGTATATCAAACACACCTTACCCGCGGACACTTTCTACCAACGGGCCGTCGTGAGCGCGTCCGGGTATTCGAGGGTGCCACCACCGGAGCACCGTAAGTCGACAGCGACCTAACGGTAATTTCTGCCGCGGTTCCCGAGCAGGTCCATTAGTGCGATTACTAGGGCGATGATCACTAGGCCGAGCGCAACCATCATCCCGTTGAAGAATCCTTCGCGAAATACCTGCACACGGTCGGGCTGGCCTGCCCCGGCGAATAGCGTCGCGTAGAAGGTTGAAATGACGGCCGCGACACCGATCGCCGTTCCCACGCGCTGGCCGACCTGCGCCATCGATCCTGCGACTCCGCCCTGGGTGACTGGAACATCGGTCAAGGTGATTGTCTGGTTCAGCGAAATGACAAGACCTCCGCCGGCACCAGTGACGGTCATGGCTGCGGCGATCAGCCACGGCGCCAGATTTGGACGCACGTACAAACCAGCGAGCAAAACGAGCACAAAGCCAATGACAACCGTGACAAGGCCAATAACCACGAGCTGGCGCCCCCAACGGTCGACCAAGCGACCGCCAAGCCACGAGGTAACAGCGGAGGCGAGGGCGAAAGAGATACTCACCATTCCGGCGAAGACGGGTTCGAGATCGAGACCTTCCTGCAGAAACAAAGTGACCAGCAAAAAATACGGCGGAATTGACGCAAAATAAGCCGTCGCAATCAGTATCCCGTTGCGATATGACGACGTTCGAAAAAGGGAAAAATGGACCACTGGCGACTTGCCGATTTGTTGGTAACGTCTCTCCCACCAGATGAAAACGGCTCCGGCGAAAACGAAGAGAATCAACCAGAACCAGCGGTTCGGGGCATCCGTAGGCGCACCAGTTGTCAGCACGAAGGGAAGCATCAGACCCAGAGTCGCAACTCCAAGCAGCAAGATACCAACAAGATCAAGCTCGCTGTTTTGGTGTGCATGCAGCTGACGTTTCGGAAGCAAGCGGATGGCGAAGAACAAGGCAACAAGCCCCAACGGCACATTCATCCAAAACAGCAGTCGCCAACCAGCGTCGGCGCCACCAACGCCGATCAAAAGTCCACCTAGAGTTGGTCCAAAAGCCGTTGAAATTCCAATGACTGCACCGAATAACCCAAAGGCGCGACCACGTTCTGCACCTTGGAATAGTTGTTGGATCAGCCCCAGTACCTGCGGCATCTGGATACCGGCGGCAACTCCTTGAAAAATACGTGCCACCACAAGCAACTCGATTGTAGGCGCGATAGCGCAAAGAACACTCGCGACCGAGAACGCACTAAGCCCGATGATGAACATCAGCCGTCGAGAATAAATATCGCCCAGCCGACCCGATGGCACCAGCGCCAATCCAAAAGCGAGCGCATAACCGGCGACGATCAATTGCAACTCGGTAACACCACCACCGAGCGACTGCTCGATCACCGGCAACCCAACATTAATCTTCGACAGGTCAAGAATAGTAAGAGAAGCGACGCCGGCAGCGACCCAGAACGCCTCCCACTTCAGCCGATCGGGACCTCCGGACGAAGGAGAAGAATGGTCAACCATAGCCAGTCAAGTCTAGGAGTATCCGCTGGTATGGCCGGTTCGAATCTTGTTCACACACCGCAATTCCAGCCTGAACAACCGCGACGCCGTGGAGAAACTCGTGGATCAGTACGTGGGGTCAACTCGGCCGAGCACACATTCTTCGATAACTAGCGTTCTTTCACTGTGGTTATGATTCCTCCTCGAGTGCGCGAATCAGCAGTGCCCTTTCGCGACGCCCAAGCTCGGTACTTCGCACAATCGTTTCGGAGTATCGCTGTCGGCGTTCTTTGCCTCCCGTGACGTACTCATTTTCCCCGATCCCTCGTATCGTCTTGGATATATCAATGATGCGCACGCTGGTGAACTCACCAATTGGCGCATAATTCGATTCCTCCACCTGGCACAGGCACCCCATTACCCTGAATCGCTGAAGAGGGTAAAGAACTGTGTTGATCGCCTCGTCCACCACGCGCGGCGGAAGATGTCAACTTTTATGAGTCAGTTTCTTTAGCCGGTCATTGAGTTCGTTCCTTCCTGCCCGCTCCAGCTGAGTCCTGTCATTACTGCGTTCATCAAGGGAACTCCTTCCCCGCCCTCTACGGCACTATTCGAGACAATCCCGATGCCCTACCCAAGGTTGACGAAAAGGGGACGTCGCCGAAACAACAGCACTAGGGACGCCCCCAATACCAACACATTCAACAAAGGCACAGGGTGTGTCTCGGTAACGGTGTTTCCGGCGTTTTTCATTAGTAGGATTCTGCGTTCGGCCAGCGGTCACGGAAGGTGATGGCGAACGCGTTGA
>NZ_PJJM01000026.1 GCF_002929805.1 Cryobacterium sp. Y50
GCATCACACCCACTCAAGCCATGCAACGACTATTGTCAGAGCCAGAAAAACCCATCGTTGCGACGACCGGTTGAATCCGCCAACCCCCTACGGGACACCGTTCACTTAATAACTGAAGACGCTCTGTTGCGCATGAGTTTCATAGACGGAACCGGCCGCTGCTCAGGTCGTGTCGCCTTGGCTAGTTCGTGGATCGCGTCCAGGGGCTCACGCTTTTCAGCTGGACGTTGACGACGCTGGGACCAGCGAGGAGAGTACCAACAGCCGTGAAGTCTTCCTGAGGGAGGATGCTGTCGGTCGGATCGACGCCATTGAACTGTCGAACGTTGACCCGCCCCGATTTTAAGGACGAGAAAACGACCGGTTGCTCAGCGCCCGCATACAGATAGGCGTCGTAGCCGCCGGTCTCTGGCAGTGCGGGAAGTGCTGAAATGGGCGATACGGTGATGGACCAGTCACCCGCGCCAGGCCCGACGGTGATCCAGCCTGCCGGGCCAACGGAGGAGTCAAGGCCATAGGCGACGCTGGCGGAATCGCCTTGATAATCTGCCATGCCAGCCTCGTGGTACGTGCCGTCTTCACCATAAACCTGCGCGCCGGACTGCTCATTGGCCCAGTGGCCGGGGGCCCACGTGATTGTGTAGAAGCCAGATTTAGCGTCGTCGGGAAAGGCAATTTCATCAGCGCCGCTGCCTGTGACGGTGAAAGCCTCGAACGTCCCGAATGTCTTGTCCGCCCACTCCTGAGCAGATTCCTGCGCAGTGAGTTTATCCGTCTGGGCGGGAGTCGAAGAAGCCGACGCTGATGAATCAGGTGCGACAGGTTGCTGTGCTTGGCAGCCGGACAAAACTACAGCCGTTGCGGTCGCTGCGGCCAATACGAATGTCACATTTTTCATAGAATCCCCTTGATATTAGTCGCCTCTCCGCGTTGAGATGACGTCGTCGGGCTGCGTCTTGGCGACCCACTGTTTCAGGTTGAGCTTTGCACTGCCCCAGCTCGATGGACAATTCGACAGTTGCGGTCGCGTGTGCGAGGTCTACGCGTGGGCCGTGCCTCGGACGCAGGCTCTTCAACTTGCGCCGTGACCTTAGGCTGCGGTCCGAACGACAGAGAGGCCCGCGGGGGGAACACCTAACGGGAAGACTGCTTTACTGCCGGGCGACGCCTTCTCAAAGTCAACCTCGACGACCGAAGTTATGTCGATCGAGTAGGTCGGCGGAAGCTCGATATTGACTGGGTCTACCAATAGGTATTGCGTACTAGGCCGGCTACCGGCCACTACGTCATATTCCATTTTTTCGTCCATGACGTTGCATTTGTGGTCGTTCGTGACATGTCTAAGGTGAGGGCAGCACCAATCACCACCATGAAAGGCAGGCGACCATCGATTCTCACGAGAGGTTTGTCGCGATGTATGAAGAGAGCTATTCAGACCTACTTCGATATGTCCGCCGCCGAGGGCACCCCTCTGTCGTTGAGGATGTGGTCGCTGAGACTTTCGCGATCGCGTGGAAGAAACGCCGCACGCTGCCCTCGGAGCCACGAGGATGGCTATTTCTCACCGCATCGAATGTCCTCAAGAACGCCCATCGCGGGCAGGCCCGACAACTGGGCATAGCTATTCGTTCTTATGAGCCAGATGTTGGCCCTGATCTTGATAGTGATCTCGACCTCATCGCCGCCTGGCGTGCCTTATCTCGTATCGATCAAGAGGTCCTCGCCCTCCACCTCTGGGAGGGGCTCTCCGACAGGGAAGGCGCTCAAGTCCTTCGATGCACCCGCAGCGCATACGCCATGCGTTTGACACGGGCCAAACACCGACTCGCAAACTCGGTCCGCGACCTAGGACCCAGCGTGACCGCAGTGACTGCGTGTTTACGAGCTAAGGAAGTTACGTTATGAAGAATATCGATACGATTACCCGCCTAGCTGCTCTCGACCCCGAGCCGGCAAGTCATTTCAGCAACCATGATCGCCAAGTGAAAGCGCGACTCTTTGAGAACCTTGTTTCCGCGCCGGAGGCTTCTCATAGACGATCCCCAATCGGTCGAGCACGACTGGTAGCAGCGGGAGGCCTGTGCGGGTTGCTGATCGTTGGCCTGGCGGCGAGTGTCGCCCTTGAATCGCCAGTACCGTCCACAACACTGGCGATTGGAACCCAACCACTCTCGGCTGCCGACTTAGCTGGATGGACGGCGATACCAGTTCCGAGTTCTCCGGATTCCCCAGTCGAACAAAACTGTTCGGAAACTCTGTCACAAAATTCGCGATCGCCCGGTCCCGTTGAAGTCCTAAGCTCAGATCTGAGGGGAGTCGTCGGTTCAGTAGTTGTGGGCAAGGGCGACGACGTCGCCTGGTGCGTAGGAACCGACAACATCCCCACGTACATACTTCTAGAGTCCGCCGGCTATGAACCCACCTTGCCGCAGGCGGACAGCATCACCTTCGGTCCGGGCGGAGCACGTCTCCCTCCACACGGTTATGGGTTTGCCCTGGGCCGAGTAGGAGCGAACGTAGAAAGCGTGGTCATGCACGAGGACGGACTAGACGTCACCGCAACGATCAGCAACGGCTATTGGTCAGCCTGGTGGCCGAGCGATACTGACGCAACCGTCGTCGATGGCTCATTCACCATCGAAACAAAGTCGGGCGACACCAACACCTCTCGCGCGGAAGACCTGCGCGGCTACCCCTCCAATTGACACACAACACGAGGCTCGGCGGCACGAACAGATCATGCCACGGCTCCGCCCGTAAGCCGGACGGTCACCGAGACACCCGAACACTCACGGAGCATCGACGGCGCTTCGCATAGTTCCGGGAACGCCCTATTCCCGTATGCCCCGCCCGAGAAAATGCCCGGTGAAGGGGGGATAAACGGTACACTCCAGCATGACCGGGATGCTTATCGGCTATGCACGCGTATCCACCAACGACCAAGACCTCAGC
>NZ_PJJM01000027.1 GCF_002929805.1 Cryobacterium sp. Y50
CAACCTCGCTAACCAATTTCGGGACTGGCTCCACAAGCAAAAAGCCATCCAAAAAAACAATTGACAACTATAGGAGCATCATAGGGCACCGCCGCAATTATCGCGATGCCCACGGCAGACGTCACCGGCCAGTATCCGCCTCCTACGAAGCGACCGGCAGTGCGCAGACCGGATCAAGAGAACTCGACTCGGCCACAAGCTTTCTTCACAAAAAAGCAGAGGAGCAGGGGACGTTACATATCGAGCTGCTACTTGCTACGGAGTGCCAGAAATGCATTCTCCAGTGACGGGCAATCTTGGGCATCAAGGACCACCGCATCCGCGCCGAACTACCCGACGGAAGATCTCCGGATTAAAGTCGAACTGCCTCAGCAAGTGGGTCGGCTGGGCCCGCCGATGCCGTATCCCGGCCTTCGTGAAACTGCAGAAAAGCATTGCCAAGCATCGCTCGGCGATCCTGGCGTCTACCGAGCAACCGTCGTTGTTCATTCTTCGATCCGCACAGCTGCGTAGTTGCCTCGTAATGTTTTCATCCGACGGGAATGATTATCAGCAGGGATCGGATGCTTTTGACGCCCGGCGGTAGCGGTTTTCGTGGGTCACTACGATCATGTGCGGGACGGTTAGCCCCGCTAAACCGATGAACACCACCTGCAGGATTTGCTCGCTCAGGGCGCCGTCGGGGCCGAGCCAAACCAGAACTACGCCCACTGTAAGGATGGGCACCACGGTGTACACCAGCACCATCAGTGCCGGCAGCCGTCCACCGTCACGTTCGGCGTGAAACCCTGCCTTCAGGTGCCGAAAACTGTGCAGAGCGCAGAAGTACAGTAGAAAGAAGACCAGCGGCTCTGTTGCGAGGGCGAGAATGGTCGCGAGCAGAATTTCGATGCTTTCGTGTGCCCGATGTCGCAGTGCGACTAAGGCTGCGACCAGCAGGCTGGCTAGGGCGAGCGGCCCCAGCCACTCTTGCACGCTGGCGACCACCGCGCCTCCAACTCCGGCCAGCACCACGTAGGCAGCACTCACCTGCGCGGGATGCGACAGCGCCGGGAGACTGAGCAGCCCGAACCCGGCGAGAAACCGCAGCCAGGGCGCCCGGTCAGCATTCCAATCTGACCCGAAGTGCAAAGCAGACACGAGCAGGAACGTGACTAAGCTCTCCACTGGAGCGATCAGCCAAAGCAACACAACGCCGACCACGACGAGAATGTAGGCCATGTTGAATCCGGCGAAGCCCAGTGGGGTGCGCCACAGTCCGGCACGGCGCGCGATCAGCGGATCGAGGGCGCCGTGGGGCAGGCCCAGAATCGCGACCAGCACGCCCAGGAGCACGACCTGAACCGTGAGCGAAGGCAGTGGCAAGCCCAGCCCGAGCACGACCAAGGTGACTAGGGCGAGGCTGGCGAACACTACCGTCTCGACGGGCACTCGATGCCGCCGCGGCCTGACGCGGGTGGACCCAGCATAAGACGGAGCGGCTTGGCCGGTCATTGATCGCTCGTACTTGGCGTCACGGTAACGGCCGGTGCGGCCGGTGCCGGGCTAAAAACGGTAGGCGCGGCCAGCTGGGCGATGAAGGGGCTCCACGGCAGGCTGGAGATGATGCGCGCGTAGTCCTCGGCCCGCGCACCGTCACTGAGAAAACGCACCAGTGCGGCCGGGGGAACGCCGCGGGCGAGGGCGAGAAAATACTCTGCGGTACGTTCCGGGTGCGCCCGAACGGCCTGCAGAAAAATGCGATCGAAGGTGCGTCGCAGTCGAGGTTCTTTCGGGTGCCCCACAGCTTCCCGGCCCGCGAGCAGACGCTCCGCGCACAGCTGAGCCCACCGTGCAATGCGCAAAAACCCGTAGCCCGAAGCGGCCCGCAGCGCGCCGCCAGCGTTACCCGCATGCACCACGCCTCCAATCGGCGGCGCAGCTTGGCGGCCCAGTCCCATGGCCAACACGCCGCCCTCGGTTCGCACCCGGCGGGCGTCAGCCAAACCGAGCCCGGTAAGCACCTGATCCAGCTCCAAGATCAAGCGGTCCCGGTTGATCGGCGCCGTGCCGAACCGCGTCCACTCCACAATCGCGCGGTTCGGTCCCAGCGGCAAGGCATACACAAAACGTAACCCCTCGGCGTCGGACGCGAGAGATCCCATCAGCGTCACCTCGCCAGGGACGAACGGCAGCGGACAGTCACGTTCCAGCTCGAGGCCCACGAAGCTCTGGTACAGCATCGCTGCGGCGGCGCGGGGCCGGGTATCAATCACCTGACGCGCCAGCAGCGTGCCCGCGCTGGTCTCCACTCGAACGCCGCCCGAAACCGCTGTGACCGTGCCGGCGCGCACTCCGAGGCGCAGGTCGACGCGCGGTGACTCGGCAATGTCGGTCTGCGCGCTCGCGTAAAAGTCGCTGCCCCGAACGTACTGGTAAGCCAGCCCGGGCACTTGGTGCCGAACGGTCAAGCCCGCCGCATCGGAAAAAGTCCATGTTTTCCAACGTCGCGAGACTAAATGCGACAGATCGTGCTGTTCCGGTCGCCAAAAACACCAGCTGCGATCGTCTCGATAGGCCGTGCGAGGTTCTAGCAGCACGACGCGCGGGCCGGAACGCTCCCGAGCCAACCGGGCCGCCAAAGTGAGTCCGGCCAAGCCCGCGCCCAGTATCACGAGGTCAGCGTCCGCGGCAGGCGGCATCTATGCTCCTTCTCTCTCGATCACGTATACGAGTACGGACCGGGTGATACGCAAACAGCCTAACGAGAAACCCGAAGCTGATCAGTATTTCTAAGACTCCGTCCGGAGCTGGTTGGAATACTCCTGCTAGCGGGAGTATGTTGAGATACCGAACCTAGTTAGCTATTTATTCTCGTCGAATCCCCGCCATTTTGACGAATGCTCGCGAACAGCAAAGGACATCTTGATACCTGACTCCCTCACCCAGATCCAGTACGACACCATCTACAACGTGTTCTCCCTCGTGA
>NZ_PJJM01000028.1 GCF_002929805.1 Cryobacterium sp. Y50
TATTCTTGGTTTGCTAATTCTCGGACCTCGTCAGAGATCCCCGGCGCGATTGTGGGTGCACTCATTTACTTCTCCTTGTCAGTTGTTGAAAGTTTCTGTCGGGCAATTGGGGGCGATCAGTGCCCCTGGGGTGGCAGGGCGGCCACGAGCGGGTGATCCTTGGCATAGGGACCCACCTTCGCCGCTCCGCCCGGGGAGCCGATGTCGTCGAAGAACTCGACATTGGCCGTGTAATAGTCGGCCCACTGCTCCGGCACGTCGTCTTCGTAGTAGATCGCCTCGACCGGGCAGACAGGTTCACAGGCACCGCAGTCGATGCATTCATCGGGGTGGATGTAGAGCGAGCGCTCGCCCTCATAAATGCAATCGACCGGGCATTCGTCAATACATGCCCTGTCCTTGACATCCACGCACGGCAACGCGATGACATACGTCACAGTGCGGCCCGCACCGAGTGCTCCAAGAATATTTCCTGACCGAACCCCATTAGGCTGTCACCCCAAATACCGCGGGCACCTGATCGAGAGCGTTCAGTAGGGCGTTGACCTCGGTCACCGTGTTGTATGCGGCGAAGCTGGCTCGTGTCGTCGCCGCCACGTTCATGCGCTGATGCAGCGGCATGGCGCAGTGGTGGCCAACCCGAACGGCGACCCCGGCATCGTCAAGGATTTGGCCGACATCATGCGCGTGCACACCGTCGACCACGAATGAGACCACACCAGATCGGTCTTGGCTGTCGATCGGCCCGATGACTCGAACCCACGGTCGTTTTGCGAGGCCGGCGAGCAGAACCTCGGTCAGGGCGTGCTCGTGGGCACTCACCCGCGACATACCCAAGCGGGTCAAGTAATCGCAGGCAGCGGCCAGGCCTACGGCCTGTGCTGCCACCGGGACACCGGCCTCGAAGCGTTGCGGCGGTGCGGCGTAGGTCGAGCCTTCCATGCGGACGGATTCGATCATCGAGCCTCCGGTGAGGAATGGGGGCATGGCTTCCAGGAGAGCGTAGCGGCCCCAGAGGACGCCGACTCCTAAGGGGCCGAACATCTTGTGGCCGCTGAAAGCGACGAAGTCCACGCCGAGATCGACCACGTCAATGGCTAAGTGCGGTACCGACTGGCTGGCGTCCAGGACGGTCAATGCACCGACCATCCTGGCTCGATCCACGATGACTGCAACAGGATTGATCGTACCCAGAACGTTGGACACCTGAGTGAATGCGACCACCTTGGTATGCTCAGTGATCACCGTCTCCAGATCGGTCAGGTCAAGACGGCCATCGTCAGTGATACCAATCCAGCGCAGGGTAGCGCCGCTGCGCCGGGCAAGTTCCTGCCACGGAACGAGATTGGCGTGATGCTCCATCCCAGTGACCACTATTTCGTCTCCCGCGCCCAGCGCGAACCGCGCCGCAACATCCGCGTCGACGCCGTACATGGCCCCCACCGCCGCCGCATTGCTGAAGGAATACGCCACAAGATTCAGCGCTTCGGTCGCGTTTTTGGTGAACACCACCTCCTGAGTATGCGCACCGATGAAACGGGCAACCGTCGCTCGCGCAGACTCAAACGCGTCGGTGGCTTCCTCAGCCAGTTGATGAGCGCCACGGTGAACTGCAGAGTTGTGCTGCTCATAGAACGAACGCTCTGCTTCGAGCACCTGACGCGGCTTCTGCGACGTCGCCCCGGAATCCAAATACACCAACGGTTTAGCGCCACGCACCAGACGCGTAAGAATGGGAAAATCGGCACGGATGGCGGCCGACTCTTCGGTGGTGAATGCCTCATTCGCACCGACGTCACACTGCGTATTATCGGAGTCGGCGATCGCCTGCACTCCGGAAATTATCCCTGCACTGATACTCATGCAATAGACCCTTCACTTGGGTTGTTCATTTCGGACGTCGTCGGCATGGCAAGAGCGTTGACGGGGATCACCGTCGTACAGACGTGCTCGCCCCCAACAAGTGTTGTTTGCCGTTCAACCGGCACTCCCAGCAGTCGCGAAAACACTTCGGTCTCAACGTCGCAGAAAACCGGGAACTCGGCTGCGACGTGTAGAACCGGGCAATGCCCCTGGCACAGCTGCACGCTGGCCACGGGCAGTCCCTCTTCGGCCGAACGGATCGACGCTGCAAAACCGTCAGCGCTCAGGACCGATGCCAGTGCCTGTGCGCGAGCGCGCACATCGCCACCCGTTGGGGGCAGCTGTGCGGCATACCGCGCTTCGAGCTGTGCGCTACGCTCACGGGCGAACTCGCCCACGGCATCCGCACCGGCGTGTTCTGCAAGAAAGCGCAACGCCGAGGTGGCCACATCGGCGTAGTCACTACTCATCCCGGCATGACCAGCCTCGGAGAGAACGTACGCGCGGGCCGGCCTGCCACGGCCACGGCCACCGGCTGTGGCGACCTCGCGTTCCTCGATGGCGCCTTGCTCGGCGAGCAGGTCAAGGTGACGGCGTACGGCGGCGGGCGTCAGCCCCAAACGTGAGGCAAGGTCGGCAGCGGTCAGTGGGCCGTCCGCAGCGAGGAGCTGCTGGACCCGGTCCCATGTGCGGGTCTCAACACCATTCGGTCCGTGCGTCGACCCGTCTGTACCCTCGGATCCGCGGCGGTGGGTTATTAACATTACACAAGCATGCTCTAATTTGACTCGGCTATCAAGTCGGCGCGTCGACTCATAAAAACCTCCGTCCATGGTGGGCTTTCGCAGTTTGGGCTGGACTCACGTGGCGTAAGCAAGGGTTAGCTGTTGGACTATTTCGGGTGCGCATTTCATAAATGCCCACCGCTCCCTGTTTTGGGACATTACGGTCCGAAACTATTGAGAGAGACAAGGCGGCGTCCAAAATGCCGACCTCTGGCGGCTTTTACTGGGTGTCGAAAGACGGTCCTGGAGCGCCCAATTTCGATGACGGGCGCGACAGATCGTCTGCCGGGCCGGGACAATGGAGTGTGGGGGCTGCGCTCACCGGGGTACGACCTGTGGCTTTGCACAGGCGCAGGCGTGACCCGGCATCACCTGCGCAAACGCCCAGGAGCTCGCCTAGCCACCCTGCCGCCCCGCAAAAGCGGCATCGCCCACCTTC
>NZ_PJJM01000029.1 GCF_002929805.1 Cryobacterium sp. Y50
ACACCAAGGAGGGTTCGCCATATTCTTAGAGTTCGCACGCCGCTTTTTCCGTTCCTAAGTTTCTTACCTTTGACAGTTAGAAACCTAGGCGGAGAGCGGCGTGCGGCCGTTAAGGCGCTCCCAACGGACCCACGGATACGACAGGAGAGCCACAAAAAGTCCCGATAAATCTTGCGGTCTACCGGGACATTTTCGTTTCGTCGGGCTGACGTGATTCAAACACGCGACCGCTTGCAGAATCGAGGCAATTCTGGACGCGACCGAATCTCTCGGAACCTCGCGGATTCCCTTGATTTTGCAGGGAACCGGACGGTTCACTACCTCTGAGCGTACGCCGACATTCTCAATCGTTTACGGTTGATTCAGGTGGGTAAGTGCTGGGCATGGAGGCGTCTCCGAACGGGAAATGACTCATGCGAGTTGGGCGAGATCCATGGTGACGACGACGTTCAGCGCGGCGGCATGTGTTTCAAGTTGCTGGACATCACCGTCGCTTCAGTCAACCGGATTGCCGTTAGGTCGAGAAGCACCTGCGGCCCGGTCTCGTCGACGCCGAGGGCGCCCGAAACCACGGTGTTGAGGCGCAGTCCCTCTTAGGCGATCACGCTGGCCCCCGCGCAGATACTGGACGCGGTCAGGTCGACGCAGGCAGTACTGGCTGGTGCCGCGTTGGGCCAGGTAAATGCGGTAGGTGCCCCGCCGCTCGACAGCCCGACCCCAGTGGGCTTTGGACAGCGCGGCTGGCCACGGCGGCAGATATACGGGCGAAAATTCCTCGGTGGGTGCACATGCGGGGTGTACCCCAACTAGGCGTCAGACGTCCTCAATAAATATTGTCAGGATAGGGTCGCGTTTTGATTGGTAGACACCCCTCGGCACGGGGTCTTCGACTTCAATCTGACAGAACAGGGGGAAAAGTCATATGACGGGTCAACGAGTTGGATATGTGCGAGTCAGCACTCTCGATCAGAACACTGTCCGTCAGCTTGCTGGCGTCGAGGTCGATCGGGTGTTTGAGGATAAGGCGTCGGGGAAGGATCAGAACCGGCCCGAGCTCGAAGAGATGATTCGGTTCGTCCGAGATGGCGATACTGTTCTCGTGCATTCCATGGATCGTCTTGCCCGCAACCTCGATGATCTTCGCTTGATCGTGCGCCGGCTTACGGCGAAGAAGGTTCGGGTTGAGTTCGTGAAAGAGCAGCTCGTCTTCACGGGCGATGACAATGCGATGGCGAACCTGCTTTTGAACGTCATGGGGGCGTTTGCTGAGTTCGAGCGGTCTTTGATCCGTGAACGTCAACGCGAGGGCATTGCCCTGGCCAAGAAGCGCGGCGTCTATCGTGGTCGTACCCCGTCACTGGACGCGGCTCGTGCGGCTGAGCTGCGTGAGAAGGCTGCTGCTGGCGTGCCGAAGTCTGTTCTTGCTCGAGAGTTTGGGATCAGCCGCGAAACCGTCTATGTCTACCTTCGCGCTGCGGACTGAGCTGGCTATAGAGGATCCGGTGTGGTTAGAGGTGGATGTTTGCGGTGTCGATCAGTTCGACCCAACGCTGTCGACGCTCGGCGTCTTCTCGGATAGTTGGGGCTGGGGCGTAGACGTCTGCCTCGGATAGGGCGGTCAGGTTGAGCCCGGTGAGGTCGACGATGTCCACGATGGGTACTTGGTAGGTGCGATATGGTCCCAGCGGCGGGGGAGTGCCGTACATGAGGGCTGGAGTGCGGACGGTGTCAAGGTCGATGTCTTCTAATTGTGGGCTTTGGTCGAGGACGAATCCGGCAGCGTGCAGAACGGTGGAGCCTTTTGTGGTCGTTGTCCATGCCGCGATCTTCCAGAATGCTTGCGGGATCTTCACCCCGCGGTATATCGGATCCTGGGCGGAGAGTACGGGGGCGGTGAAGACGCTGATGCGGTTACCGTTGGTGCGTGCGTAGGTGAGGACGTGGTCCTCGAGGCCGAGCCAGAGTTGTTTCGATTGGTTAAAGTCTGCGGCTTGCGGGGCGGCGTTGGTGTAGGTGAAGGTATCGTAATTCGCTCTCCGGGCTGTCGTTGCGTCGCCCCAGACCGGGTCCAGGCGGCGGACGAGGTGCCCGCGGTCGAGGTCGTTTCTGGCGTAGAGATCCTCCCCGGCCTGTTCGTAGAGCGGGATACGCGAGTCGAGGTGCCAGCCCTCGCCTCGGTCAACGGTAACGAGGCGATCCCCGTCGATGTTGACGCCGGTCGCGATCGCGAGGCGCCGTGCGGGGCCTAAGAGCACGGTGAAATGTGTGTAGAGCAGTTCACGAATCAGGGTTCCTGTGGGAGGGGCCGGGAGTGGCAGAGGAACTTCAAGGAACTCGGGGTTGTATCCAGCAGGATAAAGTAATGCGGCGTGCATGGTGACAGTCAAGCAGCCATAACCGACAGTTGGGGTTTTCGAATTTATATGGCGGCGTTGATGGGGGAGATTCCCGTTCTCTGGTGTTTTGTATTGGTTAGAGAAACGAGTGGCCGAACTGGGGATATGACCGTTCCTTAGGGACTTCTAGCCTTGATAAAAGGCCTGGGTGGCTCAAGGAGCTGTGTGAATAAAGTGATGGTGACATTACGACGGCGATTTGCGCGATGGCCGGGTTTCGTTCTGGTCGGGGTGAATCGGCGCGGCCAGCTCCCCGCCGTCCTCATCGATCCGGTGGATTACACAGGGCGGATCATTCACGGCTTATGGCTGGGCGACAGCGTCGACGACGGGTGTGATGGCACAACGTACTGCAAAGTGAAACGGGTGAGGTGGAGACGCTGACCAGCAGTGAATCGACCGCAATACTCACAGCCACAGGCGCAAGGTCCGCGCTACGACGTTCGAAGCTGGTGAGTTTGAAGGTGAACTCGATGGGTGCACAGCCTGCCCCGCTGACCGTCTGCCGCGTCTGAAACTGTCATGACAGCGTAGATCTTCGATCCCCTTGCTTTCTTCCGAGATCCTCACGTTGGTATTTGACAGGACATTCGACAGCTTCCCTGCCGATAAAAAGTCAGGCAGAGACGTTGCCCGCGCTTGCTGGTGACGGTGAAATACGCTCCGCGGGCATCGTCACCGATGCCGGCAACGTCAGGCTCAGCATTAACGACATCGAACGCGGAGAAAACCTGCTCGTCATCGCCTTCACCTACGACGAAGCGTTATCTGTCCCAGACGATGACAAGCTCAGCGGTGGTGTTGTGTTCACAAAATGGCTTGGGTGTGTGATGGCGGCCGCAGCTCACCGGTCAGCGTCGGCAGGCTCCATGAATACCTGCATGAGCTGACAGATGCCAACAACACCGCACGTCAGATCACAGACAGCTCCGTGTCACAGGATGGAGGCTGGCCGGCGCCACACGAATGCCGCGCATGAACCAAGTGAGATCTCAGCCCTGTTGTGGACAACAAAAAACACCAGGGAAGGAGACGCGCCACGGCGGCAGCGTCTGAACGGTCGGACACGGCGTGATCGAAAGTGGACATCCTCTCCGAAATTCCACAGCTCCGTACCGCCGTGCTGCGGGAGTGTTTTTCTTGTCGGGTGTTTCCCA
>NZ_PJJM01000030.1 GCF_002929805.1 Cryobacterium sp. Y50
CTCGCTAACCAATTTCGGGACTGGCTCCACAAGCAAAAAGCCATCCAAAAAAACAATTGACAACTATAGGAGCATCACGTACCGGTTCGGCAAGCATCTGAAATTCGCGATCTCTGACGTACGCTCCTGGATGGCCCAGCAGCACGAACCGTCTGGGAAGCCCAGTACCGTCAATCGGCGGCGAGCTGAGATGTCGCGGCCACGCATCACGATCGGCACCTTCGGCGACATAACGATCCGCATCAGGCCCTCGGGTCAGTTCGAGGCCCGCAACCACCATCGAGACAAGGACGGCCAGTCGCGCCTGGTGCAGGCCACCGGCACCTTAACTAGGGCAGCCGAGCGAGCGTTGAAGGGCAAACGTTCTGAGAGGAAACTGATACAGCCCACGAACGGATATCTGACTCCAGACAGCCCCTTCACCGCCTTGGTGACGTACTCGCTGCACGACGTCGACGCGGAGGGTCGAATCTCCAAGACCACCCGCAATCTGTATGAGCGCAACATGCGCACGCTCGTGGTTACCTATATTTCAATATCTCACGCTGCGCGAGATCGGCGTCGTTCGCTGCGATCAGTTCATCAAACAGATGGCGAAGCTCTCCTACACCCGCGCCAAGCAATCGCGGGTCGGGCTGCGCCTGGCGCTTGAACTCGCAGTGCGGTACGGCGCTCACTCCTCGGCGAGCTCGCGAATACGGGCGTCGTTCATAGGCATGTGCTCGGTCAGCGATTCGGCGCACACCGTGAACTGCGGCAGACGCTCGGGCCGCGATGTGTCGTTGAGATAGGTGTCGGCTTCGCGTTTTTTGGCACGTCGCTCGGCCGCGGTCGTCGTGTGCAGGAGTTTTGACGGGAGGCCGGCCCGACTCAGGCTGCGCTTAAGCCGCCTCGCTGCAGCGTTGACCTCGTCACGGTGTGCCTCGTACTAACGGTTGTAGTACTCGCGAATTTTTTCGCGATTCTTTGCCACCCAGCGCTGCTGCTACTGCTGCTGCTGCTGCTGCTACTGCTACTCACGCTTGCGATCGGGGTGCGCTTCCCGCCAGAGTTTCGCGCGCTCCCTCCCCCGAGCGCGAACCTCGGCTTCGCGGTGCTGGCGAGCTGTGACCCGACGCATCGAGTCGCGGTTGACCTGCCGGGCACAGTCGAGGTGTTCGGCTCGCCAGAGTCGGTTCAGCTCGCGGATCCGGTCGCGGATCCGGTCGCGGTTCCCCGCCACATATTGACGCCGCTTCTCGGCCCCCGGTCAGGCGACTGACCTACCGGCGCTGCGTTCCCATCGGACGGGGACGTTCATGATCGCTGCTACACGGCCGGCGGCGGGGCCAACTCGATAACGAAAGCCAAAAGTTCCAAGCGATGCGCCGTCGGATTCGTGATCACACGTCCGACCGCGATGCGGAGCCGTCCGGCGTTTTCGTGGGCGATCGCAGCGACCGGCTCCAGGCAGTACGCGACGTCGTTCCGCAAGTTGTGGCCGTCATCGTCGACGGTGATCTCCGGACAGTAGAACAGTGCAGCCAGGACGGTGCGGCTGAGCAGATCGTCGAACTGTTCTTGCAGGTTCGTCATAGTGAAGCCTCCTGTGCACGGACGAGTGTGAACCACTCAGGCCGCTACCAGGAGGTATGCCAGCCGTAACTGGCCAGAACGTCAGTTACGCCTCAACACGAGTGCCGGCTCGTTGACGCGCTCTGTACCGTTGGCGACCAGGGCCTGCGACAGCCGACGGCGCGCCGCGGTCCCACGGGGCGACTTCGGGGCAGTCCCATAAGTCGCTGGTCGCTAAAAACACCCTCTGGCTGCACCGTGTCTCTGACATTCGTCCGGATAGTCGCCGTACCCTAGTTCCGGTTCAGACCGTGGCGACGCGTATCGAGCGCAACCTTGAAATGGCTCTCAGCGGCGTCGATCACGGGCGTCGGCGTAGAAGGATCGAACACCCGCAGGAGCGAGAAACGAAAGCTGGCAGGTTGAAGATTTCGCAGCCCGACATCGCCGCCGTGCCCATTGGCCGCGTACGTGCCCCACCGCTGACGGATGCTGTCGGCGCCGTCCGCCTTGCCGACGTACTGGCGTCCGTCGCTGGTGTCGGTGATCAGGTAGATTCCAACCACCGACCCGAGCGCGGTGCGCCAAGAAGCATATCGATGTTCACGCATGACCGCCTGAAGTTTCGCGTGATCGAGCACGAGCCGATCGAAGCCGGAAAACGGCACCGGCTCGGCATCGGCGATGCCCATCACCGGGTAGGTTGCGGCCGTGCTGGCATGCATCCAACAAGCGCGTGGCGATCTCCAGCCGATCACCAGGCGGCTTCGAAGGTCTACTATGCGCTCCGACTCGACCACGTCAAAGATCCGGCGCAGCCCATCGTTGGAGATCTCGCCGCGGTTCTCGACGACAGACCACAGTCGCGCCTGGTCTCCACCTTCCTTGATAAAAAACAACCCAAAAGCGTGGCGGAACGGCCGGGAATCGTTGTGTGGACTGGTTTCGCGTGTACTCGAGAATCTCCGCAGTTGTGGAATCCGCGTGGATGCCTCGTATGCCGCTATCCTCGTGCTCCCGAACGTATGCGTGGCGGATCACTAGGGCGTCGGAGAGATCGATACCCGCGTCAAGCAGAATCGGGCCGAGCGTCAATGTCATTCGTGTGTCTTTCCTTCTTTACGTTTCAGGGTGCGTCGATGATTCCAAGAAGCCGGCCTCCAACCGTCAGCGACTTCGCTGGTTGCTGTCCTGTTTCAGCACCGTGTCCATGGCGAGGGCCGCGGAAACTACGAGCGAGAGCAGAGGATCTTCAAGCGGTCGATGCATCTGCAACACATAGTTATCGGCTTTGGTGAACATCTCCTTGCTGAACCCCGCCCAGGTCTTGGTGATTCGTGCAATCTCGGAGCCGTGTGGGTCCTGAATGCTGAAGTCCCAGGCACGCCAACTTTCGGCGTTGATTGTGCCGAGTGTCTCCCCGCCTGATTCGATGCGGAAGCGAATGTTGAACCGACCGCCGAGCATCGATGCCATCACGCCAAAGTTCTCCTGAACGATCTGACCCAGGGGCGTGCCGTCTTGACGCATAACAGTCACCTTTGATTTCAGAACCGTGGCCGGCCTGGTGAGCGTTAGGATCGGGCGGCCGTCAGTGTCGACAATCTGGAGTCGCTTGGTCTCGTTGTCCCGCCCCACGACCATGCGCGACATGCTGATGCCAAACTGCCGGACGCCGCCGATCTTGTGTCCGTGCTGACTAAAAACCGAATACTCGGCCTTCCTCTCGAACAACTTGGCCTTCTGGTTCACGACCAGGATCTGCTCGGTGAACAGTGTGCCACCGCCTGCAAGTGCGGAATCCGCGACGCCAAGCTCACGGACCTGCTGCTGCACATTCTTGTTGCCTGGCGCACTCTTAACCACCGGCGTGTTTACGTGCGTCGGGTGTGATGCGGCCTGCGTCGGCGGGGTAACAACGGGTGCATCGACCGTCTGCCGGCCCGCCGAGCCGACGTGTTCGCTCCACTGACGACCATCCCACCACCGGTGCTGATGCCGGCCGAAAGGGTCAGGGTACCAACCCTGTGTCGCTTGCTGACTCATGAATGCAGGCTAACAGCGTAGCCACTGCCCTAAGAGGCATTACAGGTGTGAACGCAGACATGCCGCGGACACCATGTCCGCATTACGACCAACTCGAGACGGAGGCGAGCGCTTATGACCCGACGACTTGTGAATTACCGCGTCAGCGCTAGTGTGACGCCGACCAGCAGCACCTTCGCGCCCGCTTCTCAGGCCAGCGCCGTGATCCGCTCCAGGGGCAACGTGCCAGCCAACGACGCCTCCTCGATGATGAAGTGAGACAGATCATGCTGATCCGGTGGCTTAAAACACCAGCTGTGATCGTCTCGATAGGCCGACGAGGTTTGAGCAGCACAACGCGCGGGCCGAAACTCCCTTGAACCAACCGGGCCGCCTAAGTGAGCCCGACCAGGCCCGCGCCTAAAATCACGAGGTCGGCGTCTGCTACATGAATCATCCGCCTCCGTCGCACTCGATCTTTTGCAAGAGTGCGAATCGATTGATACACGAAAATAGGCTCGCGAGAAACTCGAAGCTGATCAGCATTTCTAGGAATTAGTCGGGAATTATCTGGCAAACTCCCGTTGGCCGGAGTACGTTGAGATACGGAACCTAGTTAGCTATTTATTTTCGTTTGATCCCGGCCATTTTGGCGAATGCTCGTGAACAGCAAAGGACATCTTGATACCTGACTCCCTCACCCAGATCCAGTACGACACCATCTACAACGTGTTCTCCCTCGTGA
>NZ_PJJM01000031.1 GCF_002929805.1 Cryobacterium sp. Y50
CGTGTTGCTTGATCGCGAAGATCCCACCCACATGATTTTGCTGGAGCGGTGGACGTCGGCCGACGCTGACGCGGCCTATCGCGAGTGGCGCGCGGGCGCGGGCGCGACCGAACTGAGCTCATTGCCAGCCAGCGTCCCCCAGGTCTCAATGTTTGAGACTGCCAGCGACATCTGACTGAGCACTACGGTGCACACCCGAGGTCATGTTCACGTACTCGGGTTTGCTGTGTATGTTCCCGGTTATAGAACCGCGCCGGATAAACCGCCTACTGGTGCCGGGGCCGGCACCGGCGCCGGTGCCGGCCCCACGTATTTTAGGCTGCGAGCTTTTTGAGGTATCGAGCGAGGGCACGTGGGGCCGAACGAGGGGCCTCGGCCTCGACGAGCGCGTTGTAGTTCGTGTTGGTGTTCACGTCGTAGGTGAGCACCCGACCGTCTTCAGCTTCGATGAACTCGATACCGCAGACTTCCAAGCCGTTGCGGCGCGCGAACTCGAGGTACTTCTCGATGATCGAGTGGTCGAAGTCTTCCCGCAGGCTGAACAGCTGCTGACCGGCCACGGGTGCGATAGTGGCGCCGGGAGGCATGATCAGCTCGCGCGTGATCGGGTCGATGGCGCAGGCATCCGCTGGACACAGCTGGAAGCCGCCGCGCGCGGTGTCGGCTTTGACGGCGTAGATGAACTCACCGCCGATGATCTCGGCCCGGGTGATGAACGGTTCCGCCGCCTGGATGTATTCCTGAATCAGGGTGATGCCATCTTGCGGCTCCTCGAACTCGTCGGAAGCTACGTACTCGGCGAGTTCTTCGTGGCTCGTGAACTTGCGCACGCCCAGACCCTTGCCGCCCTGGTTGTGCTTGGTCATGAACGGGGTGGGAAAGTCGCGTACGGCGGCGAGAATTTGCTCGCGGCCCACCGCCGCCACGGTGCGAGGGGTGTCGATGCCAGCGGCCTTGAGCGCGACCAGCTGCTCGACCTTACTCATCTCAAGCTCGAGCACACGTCGGCCGTTCACTGTACGGCGGCCGTGGGCCTCGAGCCAGGCCAACACGGCGCGGGCGTAGTCTTTCGACTTTCCATGGTCACGCGTGTGAGCGGATGCGCTGATGCGCGACCAGAAGATTCCCTCCGGTGGTACCGAATCCAGGTCGAGAACGCCGTCGGTGAGCAGCCATTCCTTTACCTCCATGCCCTCTGCTTCAAAGGCCCGGGCGAATGGTGGAAACCATTCGGGGTTCTCGTGCAGGGCATAGATCGTGGGTTGGTTAACAGTCATGAAAATCCTTTCGGGTCGCACTGAGCTTAAGGAGGCTCCGGCGCGGCGTATTCCTTGGGTCTTGCGCAGTTACTACTGCGGGATCATGATGCCGTTGCCCGGGCCCATCGGTAGGTCGAAAAAGAAGAAGACACTCAGCACGGCTACCCAGGCGAGCCAGAAGGTGACCGCGAAGGGCAGCATGCGGGCGATTATGGTGCCAAGCCCCGCCTGTGGCTCGTATTTGCGCAGCATCGTGAGGAGCACGATCATGTACGGATTGAGGGGTGTGAGTACCTGGGTGGCCGAATCTCCGACCCGGAAAGCCCCCTGGATGAACGCGGGCTCATAGCCAAGTAATACGAACAGCGGCACGAACACTGCGGCCATCAGCGTCCACATGGCCGAACCGGAAATGATGAAAAGGTTCAGCAGCGAGGCGAGCAGTACGAAGGCAACGACGGCCGAAAATCCGGTGAGGCCAATGGACTCAAGGCCCCCGGCTCCGGCAACGGCGAGCCAGCTTCCGATTCCGGAGAAATTGAACAGGGCGACAAACTGGCCGAGGATGAACGCGAGCACGAGGAATCCGCTCATGTCCTTGATGGCGTGCCCCATCACGCGGGGTACGTCACTGCCCCTGGCGATGGTTCCGGTGATCTTGCCGTACACCAGCCCTGGAATCACGAACGTGGCGAAGACGATGAACACGATCGAACTCAACAGAGGCGAGCGAGGCAGGAACCCGCCATCTTCGTTTCGCCACGGGGATTCGGGCAGAAGCACGCCGACGAGGATCACTCCGGCAACGACGACGCCTGCCACGAAAGCCCAGAACAGGCCGCGATTCTCGGTGTCCGTGAGCCGCGTGTTCATCGCGGCGGGACCCGGCACGTCGTCGTTGTCGATGATCTCCTCGCGCGCGATCCCTTGGCGGCCCAGACGCGGTTCGAGGATTTTGTCGATCATGAAGCCGGCCAGGGCGATGAGTACGAGCGCGGAGACCACATTGAAGAAGTAGTTCGAAATCGGGGTCACAACGGAACCGGCATTGGGTAGGTTCTGTGTGACCGACGTGGTGATGCCGGCGAATAGGGCGTCGAGGCTTGTCACGAACAGCGAGGTGGAGTAGCCGGCACCCACGGCGGCAAACCCACCGAGCAGCCCGGCGACGGGATGCCGGCCGGCGGCCTTGAACACCAAAGCTGCAAGCGGGGGGATCACCACGAATGCCGCATCCGACATGATCGACCCCACGACCCCCACGAACGCCACGGCGTAGGGCAGCGACCAGCGCGGCGCCGAGCCGAAAGCCTTACGGATCAGCGCAGCGAGCAGGCCGGACTTCTCGGCAACACCGACCGCGAGCAGGATGGGGAGCACCGTCGCCAGCGGCGGGAAGCCCAGGTAGTTGACCCCAATGTTCTGGGTGAACCACGTGAGCCCTTCGGCGGTGAAGAAGCCCTTAATTACCGTGATCTCGTCGGTCCCGGGCAACTGCACCGTGACGTTGGCCCAGGCCATGGCAGTCGACGCCACCGCCGTGATTGCGAACAGCAGGAGGAAGAGCATGAACGGGTCGGGCAGCTTGTTGCCGACGCGTTCGATTCCGCCGAGTACACGGTCGATCAGAACGGTGCGCCGAGTGAGGATCTGTGCTGAAGACATGGGGACTACCTTGCGTCGGAGGGAACGAAACGATCGGTGTGAGCGGAGTTAGACAGTGACCGGTCAGGCGTCAGTCGAAGAAGTGCGGCACATCGACGGCGCCGCCCTGTTCCGCGAACTCTTCGGCCACGCTGCGTCGTAATTCGGCGTCGCAGAGAAAATCCAGGGCGGTGAGGGCGAGACCACAGGCGCCGTCGAGGGCACCCGACTCCGCGGCATCCGTTGCGGCGGCCGCCGCGAATTCGCGGGTATGCAGGGCAACGTCGGGTGCGGCAATTTTGATCAGAGGGTGGATACCGGGGATGCGATGGCTCACGTTGCCGAAGTCGGTGGACGCTGCGATGGTTTCTGACACCACGCCCAGCGGGAGTGGCTGGCGTCCACGGTGCTGCTGGGCGGCGACCCACCGACCGGTGAGCGCGCTGTTCGTACGCACGGGGAGCGATGGGGCGTGCTCGTCCCAGTCGATCTCAACACTCGTTCCCGTCATCAATGCTGCGCCGCGCGCGATGTCGTCCAGTCGCACGCTGAGGTCTTTGAGCGTGTCCGCGTACTTGGAACGGGCGTAAAGCTTAAGTACTGCGCGCTCGGGAATAATGCTCGGCCGGGTTCCCCCCTCACTGATTACAGCATGCACGCGGTCTACCGGAGGAAGCTGTTGACGCAGCAGCCCAACAGCTTGGTACGCCAGAGTGGCGGCGTCGAGAGCGTTGCGACCCATGAAGGGTTGAGCGGATGCGTGCGCCGCGACGCCCGTGAATGTCACGGTGAGCACACGGCGACCGAGCCACACCTGGTCGGCGAGGTCGTAGCCGTACGGGTGCACCATAATCGCGGCGTCTACGCCCTCGAAGGCGCCGTGCCTGGCCATCACTTCTTTGCCAGAGAAGCCTTCCTCGGCGGGAGTTCCGAGCAAAATCACCCGACCGCTGAATGCGTCGGGATTCTTCTTGAGTGTGTTAGCCAACGCGAGGAAAGCGCCGACGCCGGTGGCGGCGATGACGTTGTGCCCGCAGCCGTGCCCCACGTCGGGCAAGGCGTCGTACTCGCTGAGAATCGCGATGACCGGGCCGTCGTCCGACCCTATCTCGGCGCGAAACGCGGTGTCGAGTCCGTGCACGCCGAGTTGCGCGGCTATCCCATAGCGACCGAGCAGCTCCACCAGATAGGCGGCGCTTCGATGCTCGGCGAAGGCGATCTCCGGGTCGGCGTGCAGGGTGTGAACGACGTCGTTTAGGTCCCGGACGAGCGCCTCAACCTGGCTTTCGACTGCGCTTGCGAGTTTCTCCGGGGCCCCGGAGAAAGGCGACGGCACCGATTTAGAGGTCTGTATCCTGCGGGCCGTTTCGGCCTGAAGCTTCTGCAGATACGTGGTGCTCGGCACTGTGGAATGGCTCATATATCCACCCTAGACAGGGAGACTACCCGGTGTCGCCGTGCTGACCTATGCCGTCATCTCCAGAACCGGTGCTGGTAGTAGATACAGTACGGGCCACGGACGAGCGGCCCGGTCATGCCTGCGATTGCTCCCCCGACTCCATGGACATCTCGGCGATCCGCTTGATTGCGGCGAGGGTTTTCGGGATGCCGTCGAGGGCTTGCTGGGTGCGGTCGATGATCTGAGTGTGTGCGTCTTCGC
>NZ_PJJM01000032.1 GCF_002929805.1 Cryobacterium sp. Y50
GTCGGAACTTACCCGACAAGGAATTTCGCTACCTTAGGATGGTTATAGTTACCACCGCCGTTTACTGGGGCTTAAATTCTCAGCTTCGCCTTGCGGCTAACCGTTCCTCTTAACCTTCCAGCACCGGGCAGGCGTCAGTCCGTATACATCGTCTTGCGACTTAGCACGGACCTGTGTTTTTAGTAAACAGTCGCTTCCCACTGGTCTCTGCGGCCTTCGAACGCTCCCGGAGCTAGTCCGTTCACGCCTCAGGCCCCCCTTCTCCCGAAGTTACGGGGGCATTTTGCCGAGTTCCTTAACCACGATTCTCTCGATCTCCTTAGTATTCTCTACCTGATCACCTGAGTCGGTTTGGGGTACGGGTGACTAAAACCTCGCGTCGATGCTTTTCTTGGCAGCATAGGATCACTGATTTCACCCTCACGGGCTACCCATCGGGTCTCAACCTTATATGAGAGACGGATTTGCCTATCTCTCGGCCTACATCCTTAGACCGGGTCAACCATCGCCCGGCTCAGCTACCTTCCTGCGTCACACCTGTTAATACGCTAACCGCACCAGCATAGGGTCGCACGCTAGGCCCCACGCTTCACCCCGAAGGGATCCATCTAGGGGATTCAGATGCTTAGCATTACTGGATTAGCTTGGGCGGTTTTTCGTCAGTACGGGAATATCAACCCGTTGTCCATCGACTACGCCTGTCGGCCTCGCCTTAGGTCCCGACTTACCCAGGGCGGATTAGCCTGGCCCTGGAACCCTTGATCTTTCGGAGGACGGGTTTCTCACCCGTCTTTCGCTACTCATGCCTGCATTCTCACTCGTGTAGCCTCCACGGCTGGTTTACACCGCCGCTTCGCTGGCCACACGACGCTCTCCTACCCATCAACACGGCTGAACCAACACCACAAGGGTGCGGCTTACCAAAAATATCAATGCCACAACTTCGGTGGCGTGCTTGAGCCCCGTTACATTGTCGGCGCGGAATCACTTGACCAGTGAGCTATTACGCACTCTTTCAAGGGTGGCTGCTTCTAAGCCAACCTCCTGGTTGTCTGTGCAACTCCACATCCTTTCCCACTTAGCACGCGCTTTGGGACCTTAGTTGGTGGTCTGGGTTGTTTCCCTCTCGACGATGAAGCTTATCCCCCACCGTCTCACTGCTGCGCTCTCACTTACCGGCATTCGGAGTTTGGCTGACGTCAGTAAGCTTTTGGGCCCCATCGGCCATCCAGTAGCTCTACCTCCGGCAAGAAACACGCAACGCTGCACCTAAATGCATTTCGGAGAGAACCAGCTATCACGAAGTTTGATTGGCCTTTCACCCCTATCCACAGCTCATCCCCTCCATTTTCAACTGAAGTGGGTTCGGTCCTCCACGACGTCTTACCGTCGCTTCAACCTGGCCATGGATAGATCACTTCGCTTCGGGTCTAGGACATGCGACTGAATCGCCCTATTCAGACTCGCTTTCGCTACGCATTCCCCTCTCGGGTTAAGCTCGCCACATATCACTAACTCGCAGGCTCATTCTTCAAAAGGCACGCTGTCACCAGAACAAAGCTGGCTCCAACGGTTTGTAAGCAAACGGTTTCAGGTACTATTTCACTCCCCTCCCGGGGTACTTTTCACCTTTCCCTCACGGTACTTGTTCACTATCGGTCATGTAGGAGTATTTAGGCTTATCAGGTGGTCCTGACGGATTCACACGGGATTTCTCGGGCCCCGTGCTACTTGGGATACTTCTCGGGCGATTGCTGCATTTCGACTACGGGGTTCGCACCCTCTATGACCAGGCTTTCAATCCTGTTCGTCTATACAACGTTCTAACCCTTACCATTCGGTAGAATAGGCAGAAAAGTCCCGCAACCCCGACCATGCAACACCTACCGGTTATCACACATGATCGGTTTAGCCTCATCCGGGTTCGCTCGCCACTACTAACGGAATCACTATTGTTTTCTCTTCCTGTGGGTACTGAGATGTTTCACTTCCCCACGTTCCCTCTACCCGCCCTATATATTCAGGCGGGAGTCACCAGGTCACCTCACGGGCCTGGCGGGGTTTCCCCATTCGGACATCCTCGGATCACAGTTCGTTTATCAACTCCCCGAGGCTTATCGCAGATTACTACGTCCTTCTTCGGCTCTACATGCCAAGGCATTCACCGTTTGCTCTTAAAAATTTGAAATCACATGAGTTTGAATCGATTAAGTATGCCGAATAAATTCGACATCAAAATTGACCAATGATCTAACACACACCCGAAGGCATATGTTTTGATCTTTGTAATTTGCTGTCCGAAGACAGTCAAATTTAAGATGCTCGCGTCCACTGTGTAGTTCTCAAAGTACGGGCGGTACCCCTCCCCGCCGGCAAGTGATGCCAACGAACAGAAGTCCAGAAGAAACAGATCAACGCCAGGACTTTCATCCCGCGTTGTTCCGGTCCCTCAGGACCCAACAGCGTGCATATATGACTCTCTTCAGAACCCGAGCGTTCCAACTCCCGAAGGAGCGTACCGGCTCAAGAACTAACCGTCCTCATATCAATGTCAATGTTCCACCCATGAGCGCCATCCAAGAACATTCGCCCTGGTATGACTGGTCGCCATATTCCGCTGTATACAGACGGGACGACACATGCTCCTTAGAAAGGAGGTGATCCAGCCGCACCTTCCGGTACGGCTACCTTGTTACGACTTAGTCCTAATCACCAATCCCACCTTCGACAGCTCCGTCCCTTACGGGTTCGGCCACTGGCTTCGGGTGTTACCGACTTTCATGACTTGACGGGCGGTGTGTACAAGGCCCGGGAACGTATTCACCGCAGCGTTGCTGATCTGCGATTACTAGCGACTCCGACTTCATGAGGTCGAGTTGCAGACCTCAATCCGAACTGAGACCGGCTTTTTGGGATTCGCTCCACCTTACGGTATCGCAGCCCTTTGTACCGGCCATTGTAGCATGCGTGAAGCCCAAGACATAAGGGGCATGATGATTTGACGTCATCCCCACCTTCCTCCGAGTTGACCCCGGCAGTATCCCATGAGTTCCCACCATTACGTGCTGGCAACATAGGACGAGGGTTGCGCTCGTTGCGGGACTTAACCCAACATCTCACGACACGAGCTGACGACAACCATGCACCACCTGTATACCGACCTTGCGGGGCCTACATTTCTGCAGGTTTCCGGTATATGTCAAGCCTTGGTAAGGTTCTTCGCGTTGCATCGAATTAATCCGCATGCTCCGCCGCTTGTGCGGGCCCCCGTCAATTCCTTTGAGTTTTAGCCTTGCGGCCGTACTCCCCAGGCGGGGAACTTAATGCGTTAGCTGCGACACGGAGACCGTGGAATGGTCCCCACATCTAGTTCCCAACGTTTACGGCATGGACTACCAGGGTATCTAATCCTGTTCGCTCCCCATGCTTTCGCTCCTCAGCGTCAGTTACGGCCCAGAGATCTGCCTTCGCCATTGGTGTTCCTCCTGATATCTGCGCATTCCACCGCTACACCAGGAATTCCAATCTCCCCTACCGCACTCTAGTCTGCCCGTACCCACTGCAGGCCCGAGGTTGAGCCTCGGGTTTTCACAGCAGACGCGACAAACCGCCTACGAGCTCTTTACGCCCAATAATTCCGGACAACGCTTGCACCCTACGTATTACCGCGGCTGCTGGCACGTAGTTAGCCGGTGCTTTTTCTGCAGGTACCGTCACTCCCAGGAAAACCCAGTCGCTTCTTCCCTACTAAAAGAGGTTTACAACCCGAAGGCCTTCGTCCCTCACGCGGCGTTGCTGCATCAGGCTTGCGCCCATTGTGCAATATTCCCCACTGCTGCCTCCCGTAGGAGTCTGGGCCGTGTCTCAGTCCCAGTGTGGCCGGTCACCCTCTCAGGCCGGCTACCCGTCGTCGCCTTGGTGAGCCATTACCTCACCAACTAGCTGATAGGCCGCGAGCTCATCCTTGACCAAAATTCTTTCCACCCCAGAAGATGCCTTCCAAGGTAATATCCGGTATTAGCTACAGTTTCCCGCAGTTATCCCAGAGTCAAGGGCAGATTGCTCACGTGTTACTCACCCGTTCGCCACTGATCCAAGGAGCAAGCTCCTCTTCACCGTTCGACTTGCATGTGTTAAGCACGCCGCCAGCGTTCGTCCTGAGCCAGGATCAAACTCTCCGTAAATGTTTGAATAGCTCCCGAATCTGTATAAATACAAACCCGATGCCCATCTAGTGCACCCACAGACCGGAATAGGCCCAGAAGATGCAAGTTTGAAACTGACAAGAACAAATCATTACTGACTTGCTTTGTATAGTTGCCTAGTCCGAAGACCAGGACTTGTTCAATATTATTTCCAAAGGAATCTCATAAATGATCACCCGCTAGAAACGGGATCAACACCACGAGGTTTTTGGCATTTGACATTGTGCACGCTGTTGAGTTCTCAAGGATCGGACGCACCCGACTTCACACCCTACTGGGCTGTCGCTCCGGGGCAACTTGTCTAACTTAGCCACCCAGCTAGTCGCTGTCAAATCGGCCAACGCAGACATTTTCGGCGTACCGAAGCACACTTGAACACCACGAAAAACACGACTCAGCCAGTGACACACACTCGATGGGAGGCTTATCATCATAGCCCAACACAGACGCTTCTGAAACAGAAACCCTACGCTGATTTAGCCACGATCTGGTCCCACATGAGGCCGGGAAGCACTACGGCTTTCCGCACCTTTGGGGTACGTATAGATACATTACGGCCACCACCACCACCCGTCAAAACGCCCCCCACCCGGGCGTGTCGC
>NZ_PJJM01000033.1 GCF_002929805.1 Cryobacterium sp. Y50
CCAGAACGACCCCGCGTTCGGCTACCGGTTCATCGCCGACGAACTCAAACAGGCCGGTCTCAACGCGGGTGAGAACCGGGTTTGGCGGCTGTGCTCCCAACAGCGGCTCTGGAGTGTGTTCGCGAAGAAACGCGGCCTGACGCGGAAGGCCGGGCCGCCGGTCCACGATGACCTCGTCGAACGGAAGTTCACCGCGACGCGCCCGAACCAGTTGTGGTTGACCGACATCACCGAACACCGCACCGATGAAGGCAAAATCTACCTCTGCGCGATCAAGGACGTCTGGTCGAACAAGATCGTCGGCTACTCCATCGACTCACGAATGAAAGCCTCCCTGGCGGTCGCGGCGGCCCGCAACGCGATCGGGCAACGCGACATCGACGGCACAATTCTGCACTCCGACCGCAGCTCGCAGTTCCGGTCTAACGCCTTCGTCCGGGTGCTAAAGAACAACGGCATCACCGGGTCAATGGGGCGAGTCGGCGCCTGCGGCGACAACGCCGCGATGAAGTCGTTCTTCGCCCTGCTGCAGAAGAACGTCCTCGACCGGCGACGCTGGGCCACCCGGGACGAACTGCGCCTGGCGATCGTCGTCTGAATCGAGCGGACCTACCACCGGAAGCGTCGGCAACGCCGCCTCGGTAAGCTCACCCCAATCGAGTTTGAGACAATAAACATGGCCCTCAAGGCCGCCTGAAACCCCAAACCCAACGAGTCAACTGAACTCGGGGCAGTCCCATTTGCTTAGCTGATTCGCTCGAGCTTGCTGTTGCTGATTCTGAGTGTGTGGTCGGCGAGCAGGTCGATGTCTTCTCTGTTGTGGCTGGTGAAGATGACCGTGCGGCCCTGTTCTCGGTGTTTCTTCAGCAGGTTCCTCACTAGGTCCACACTGTCGGCGTCGAGTGCGTTGAATGGTTCGTCGAGGATGAGCACTTTCTGGTCTTCCATGATTGCTTGTGCTAGAGCGAGTTTCTGTTTCATCCCCAGTGAGTAATTCCGAGCCTTCTGTTTCAGGCCGGGCGGGAGTCCTACTTTCTCCATGGCGTCGCGGATCTCGGCGTCGCCGATAGCGCCGCGGATTTTGGCCAGATCTCGGAGGTTATCGAGGCCGGTTTTCTGTGGCAGGTATCCTGGTCGATCGATGATCACGCCGAACTGTTCGGGGAATGTTCGCGACGGTGATTGGTACTGAGAATCAATGATCACCTTCCCCGTGTCGGGGAGGATGAATCCGCAGATCATTTTGAACAGGATCGATTTCCCGGACCCGTTCGGGCCGACGATGCCGTGGATTTTTCCGGCTTCGAAGGTGGCGCTGGCGTTGTCGAAGATGGGAACGCCTTTGAAGGATTTCGTTACTTTTTCGAGTTCGATCACGGGCATGTTAGATCCTTTCGTTGAAGAACAGTCGGCGGTTGCCGACGACGAGGGTTGTGATGACCGTGAGAATGACCAAATAGATGGTCAAGACCACGGTGATGCGTACGAGTTCTGAAGCGCCGAGCTCGAGATAGCCCATGCTGTTGAGTGCGGCGGGGAGTAGCTGGCCCACGTTGAGCGCTGGCAGGCTAAGAACGAGAATCGTCCCGAGGGCTAAAAGCCCTGCGACCGTGCGGCCGCTGACCCAGGAAACGATGAAGGTGATCAGCACGTAGCAGAGAAGCTGAAGCGTCCCGTTGACAAAGAACTGGTAGAGGATCCAGCCAGGATGGGGGATTCCCTCGATGGCGTCACTGTTCGATCCGGTGAAGTTGCCGAGGACGGCGACGACGAATGTCATGGCGGCGAGTGGCAGCAGGAGCAGGGGCGCGCGTCCGACGACCGGGAGCACGAAGCGAGCAAGCCACCGAAGGGGTGATCCGCGGCGGAGTGCGACGTAGTAGATGCGTGCGTCGAGCTCTTCGGTGAGCCGCAGCTGGAACAGGTAGGCGAAGCCGAGAAAAACGGTGCTGTGGAAGAGGTATAGCGTCCAGGTGTACCCGCTGGCGGATACGCCGTAGAAGGCGACGAACAGCAAGTCCGTGGGAGAGTTGCCCAGTTGAAGCTCGTACACCCAGGCGTAGAGAATTCCGAGAAGGCACAGTGCTAAATAAACAAGCAGCGGCCACCGCACAGGAAGTTTCAGGCGAGTGCCGCCCTGTTTGTCCGTATATCGGGCAACGGCGAAGCATAGTGCCACGGCGACGAGGACCGGCACGAACGCAATTGCGATCGGATCGTATGCGTCAAAGGCGCGATGGAGCAGGAAGAAATTCGCAAAGTCGAGCGGAGCGAAGTCGAACGGATTCCGGAACGAGTACAGCAAGGCGAAGAAGATCAGGGCTGCGCCCAGGAAGGTGACGTATCAGCGCTTCACGATCAGATGCACCACGGCAAGGGCCGCGTAACAGCCGATCAGCGTCACCGAGAACAGGCTCAGTTGAATCGCCATCACGGTGAGGGGAGGAAGCCCCTGGACGGATATGACGTCTAGGATCTGCTTCGATTCCGTCGACGTGTAACTGGCAGCACTCCACTCCCACTCGTATAGGAGACCGATCGAGGTCAGCAGAGCGGAGACTACCCAGATCAGCATCAGCGGGATCAATCGGCGGATCGCACCCAGGATGGAACTTAGCAGCCAGCTGCGGTAGCTGCCGAGCCGGATGAGTGCGGGGATCGCGAATTGCCGGTGTATCGCCACGCAGGAGGTGAATAGCCAGACCGGGAGAAAGAAGTAGGCGATGAAGTAGGGCTCGAGCAGGAATCCTAGGATGTGGTCCCACTGATTCAGCGATGCCTGTGACTCTTGGGCCCGGGCGATCGCTTGTTGTCGGACGGTGATACCGAAGAGAACGCTGACGACAAGAAAGGCTATATGCCAGAGCACCGTTCTGGCCGACGTGAGGGTGCGGCCGGTCACAGCAGAACGTCGAGCCGATGGGTGTTCCGGTGAACGTACACCGCCAGTCCAAGAGCAACAACGATGAGGACGGTGAACGGGACGAATGGCACCCACATAGGGAATTGAGTGAGGTTGAATGGGAAGACGATAGCTGGTGAGAATTGGGGGATCGCCAGCACGCCGAAGACGAAATTGAAGATGTTGTAGCCGACGAACGGTATGGCGATGGCGACGAAGCGGTTTGGGATGAGGAACAGCAGCAAAAAACCTAAAGACGCGTAAATCGCGCCGTTTAGGCCGAGTACCAGCGAGTAGCCGACTCCATAGGCCCATGGACCTATGGCGAGCAGCTGCGAGAATGTGTTAATGGTCGATGGCGATACCGCCACCACGCCTGGGCTGACCCTGCTCTGGTGGTATTCATTGATTACCCCCAGCGAGGGCTCGATGAAGAATGCCCAGAGGAACGGTATAAACGCGACCAAAAAGAAGACGATGAACGCCAGGATCAGGTTGGCGAGGGCCTTGGTCGCAAGGTTCCGTCTGATGTCGATGCGAATTCTGGTGTAGACGAGGTACCGGTTGCTGAGCTGGTCCGAGAAAGGGACCGCATACACCGCTACTGCCAGAAGCGGGAAGATTAAAGGTAGTACACCGGCCATGACCAGCGTGAAAAAATCAGCCGACCCCGAAAGCGCGTACCCATCACTGATCACGGTTCCGAACAGGCTGGGAAGCACGAGGAGTGCCGCAACGAAAACCCCGACCTTCCACGAGAGCGCGGTTCTCAGTTCTTTCCGTACTGTTTTCAGCATTCGTCCTCCGAGGTGAGTTTCACTGCCGCCGGTCATTCGCTCGTTACGTCGCGAGCCGTTGTCGGCGCACCCATGGCGTGCCGCAGAGCGGCTTGTGCCCTATCGAGGTCGTAGCCGAGCGAGTGGGCTGTCGTCGCGTAGCTGGTGGCTGCATTGGCGAGCACTCGGGCGCGTTCTTGATCGTCGCCGAGCGACGGGTGCGTCGTATCACGTGCAGCGACAACGGTGCCCTTCTTGCCGTTGGTCGTGACCGTGCCTTCGCGTTCGAGCTCCTTGTAAGCACGCGCCACCGCTCCATTGGAGAGACCGAGGTGCCCGGCCAGCTGTCGGATGGGCGGAAGGCGAGTCCCCGGCCGCAGGGAACCCGTCAGAACAAAAGCGGTGACCTGACTTCGGATCTGCTCGTAGTGCGGGGTCGGGCTGCGCGTGTCTACTTCGATGTGCACCCCGCTCAGCCCCTCTCCCGCTTGCCAGCGTCAAAGCCAGCGTCTCTGTCAGGTTCAGCGCCCGGGTCCACTGATGCATCCGCGGAACTATCGGGCATTTCTGCGGCGGGCTCGCGATCCCGTAGCTGAATCCAAACCGGAAACAGTACAGCCGACGCACAGGCCACAATGCCGGCGACCATGATCACAAGTCCGACGGCCGACGACACCGTGACAACAATCTCGTTGACGGAATAGGCAAGCCGAGAAACCTCGAGAGTGAAAACCTGAAGGGCAGGCATGAGCGCGCCGAGCAGAACGGCTTGGCCGCCCAAAGCGCCATAGGCGACACGACGGGAACAGAGAGCACGAATCATCCGATCGGCTTCCAGCTCAGCGCCGGCAGCCGACTGTCGCCGCGCAACGACAACCAACCCCGCGAGCGACAGCGCAGAGACGAGCGCTGACACCACGGCGATCACAATGAGGTGCCGACTATCGATACCTGCAAGCCAGAAATCTGACGTCAAGGTCGGCAGGCCCCCTCGTCCTGCGATCTCGGCTAGAGCGTTCAGAACGGAAAGCGCGACGATCGACAGGATGATCGTGAGAGCGCTCAGCCCGAGTGCAAGACGAAAGACTCCCTTAGCTAAGGAACGGCTCTCATCGCCGCTCAGTAATCCGGCTCGTCGCCGTTCGCTCCCGCCCAGTCGCGCGGCTGCACCGATGACTATGGCTATGGCTATGGCTATGGCTATGGCTATGGAGTACCCGACCATGGCCAGGTAGAAGTCGAGATCACTGATCACAAGCGTGATGGCGAGAATCACTATCGTTGCACCGCTCAGGAAACCGATGCGTTGCAGGGCGGCACGCGTAGCGATGACGGTCGGCTCGCTGACCGATTCCAACCCCCGTTACCTTGTTTGTAACCTCGGATGGTGTGAGTATCTGAGGGAGTTGGCCTGTCGGGTCCGGCATGATTGTTGCC
>NZ_PJJM01000035.1 GCF_002929805.1 Cryobacterium sp. Y50
CAGCTCAGTCTTTGGGCGTCCAGTTCGCGACATGACTCATCATAACACTTAACCAATGAATTTACGACGCAAGACACTAGTGGCTTGTGACCCACAACGTTAATGTCGCGGAAATTTCTGGGTCGCGGGGTGTTTGACCGACCCCATCGTGAGGTTTGCAATCATCGCGCGTGCAGTCATTTCAGGACCGAAATTGCACTGGAAGCGCAGCGATAATCGGATGGTCCTTATGAATCACTCCGGTCTTCGAAGCTCCACCGGGTGATCCGATGTCATCAAAGAATTCCACGTTGGCCTTGTAATATTCCGCCCACTTTTCAGGCACGTCGTCCTCGTAGAAAATGGCTTCCACCGGGCACACCGGCTCGCAGGCGCCACAGTCGATGCACTCGTCGGGGTGGATATAGAGTGCACGATCGCCTTCGTAAATGCAATCAACCGGGCACTCGTCAATGCACGCTCGATCTTTCACGTCAACGCAGGGAAGAGCAATAACGTACGTCATAGTGAATTTTTCTCTCTCAAATGGGCGAGCTGTGGTCAGGAATTATTGGTCAGCCAATCGATGCTGCGTCAGTCCATCAGGACCTGGCCGCGTTTCTCCGGAAGCCCGAATGCGCCCAGTGCGGCGACCAGGAAAAATGCTGCGAACACGGTGAAGAGCAGACCGGTTCCGCCCGTGTCCCGCAACCCAGGCACGGCGAGCGGGGCCAGGATCGCAGCGCTCCGACCGATGCCTGCCGCCCAGCCAGCCCCGGTCGCGCGAATGCGGGTGGGATACAGTTCCGGAGTCACGGCGTAGAGCGCTCCCCACGCGCCCAGGTTAAAGAACGACAGCAACATGCCAGCACCAATCACCTGGCTGGTTTCTGCGGCCATGCCAAACAACGCGGCCGAAAGCGCGGAACCAATGAGGAACGCAGCGAGGGTTCTGCGCCGGCCCCAGCGTTCGATGAGGTAGGCAGATGCGGCATACCCCGGTAGCTGGGCCAGGGTAATGATGAGCGTGTAGGCAAAGGATCGAGTGAGAGAAAACCCCGAGGCAACCAGAATGGTCGGCAGCCAGATGAAGGCGCCGTAGTAGGAAAAATTCACGCAGAACCAGACCAGCCACAGGGCTGCGGTCCGGCCTCGCAGCGCGCGCGCGAACAGCGCGGTCATCTGTGGTCGAGCAGCGGATGCCGTTGACCTTGCCCCGCTCATAACTGCGGCCGATTCCGGGGGTGGCACCGTCACGCCGGCTGAGTGCTCAAATCGTTGAACGGTCGACTCTGCTTCCATAAAACGCCCACGAGACTCGAGAAAACGCACCGACTCGGGTAAACGCAGCCGAACGACCACCGAGTAAATGGCCGGGGCCGCTCCGACAGCCAACGCCCAGCGCCATCCGTTTTCTGATGACGGAACGACGAGAAATCCGATCACAGCGGAGACGGTCCAGCCGATGGCCCAGAACGATTCGAGCACGACGATAATTCGACCGCGAATTCGGGGCGGAGCAAACTCGCTGACCAGCGTCGACGCTACCGGAAGTTCCGCTCCGAGACCGAGCCCGACGACGAATCGCCAGGCGATGAGTACGGCAATGTAGCCGGACAGGGCGGATGCTCCCGTCGCGAGTCCATAGACGAGGAGGGTGAGTGCAAATACCCGACGTCGACCGATGCGATCGGCCAGAAGCCCTCCGAGGACGGCGCCAACGGCCATGCCGATAAAGCCGACGGATGCGACCCAAGACAATTCTAGGTCGCTCGCGTTCCACTGCACCGCTAATTGGGCCAGGACAAAGGAGATGAGCCCGACGTCCATGGCGTCCAGTGCCCAACCAAAGCCGGAACCGACCAACACGCCGCGATGCTCCCTCGTAAATGGAAGCGCATCCAGTCGCGCCGTTCGATTCAAACGTGCATGAACTTCGGCCACACGGTGTCCATTCCCATTAGTAGATCGTCAGACATAGCAATATTGCACTCACGCGGCTGGACGTGCCAGGCGAGGAAGCGTAACCGCGGCTACGGCACCGGCATCCGGCGGTACGATCACCACTTGTCTGGCCGGTACGTCTCCGATACAGGTCCTCACGAGAAGATCACCCGCCGCGTCAGTGCCGCGTTTTATGACTGCGAGTGCGACCGGTCCCAATTCGTAGTGCCGGGCAACCGACGTAACCAGACCAACGTTCTTGAACGGATCGGCCAGCGAGCCCCGGCCAACACCGTCCTGGCCAACACCATGCGGTGCCATGACACGATCCCCGCGCGACGGCAAGACACCCTCGAATCCATCCAGATAGAGCATGACGAGTCTGCGCGGTGGATGGCCAACGTTGTGAACCTTGGCCACCGTCTGCTGGCCGCGATAGCCACCCTTGTTCAGATGCACAGCGGTGCGCAGCCAATCTAGCTCATGAGGAATCGACTTGTCATCGACTTCGGTAGAGAAACGTGGGCGCCAGGCCGCTACGCGCAACGCTTCCAGGGCGTGCAGTCCAGCGGCCGGAATATCGGAACCGACGATCCCGCCCAGTGCGGCGCGAGGCACCAACGTCTCACTGTAGGTCCAGTCTGCCGCCGGGTGTCGCGTCGCGACTGCGTACTGGTATCCACCCGGGCGAACGCCCATCCACGGGTCGTGCCAGATCAGCGGTAGGCCATGCGGTACCGCTACCGGAAGCTCCGGCCGGCCGAGGCTCCCGATTGTCGCGAATTCCAACGAACGATCGGTAAGTTCCACTCTCAAAGCAAATTTCATGCTGGCCAGCCAGAGGAGAAGCCCAGATGCTTGTTCGCGCTCAAGAAGCAGCCACAGGTCGGTCCCATCATCGAAAAGACGAACCGCGTAGTCGATCCGACCGGTCATATTCAAAAGCAGAGTCTCTGTGGACTCGCCCGGTGCCAGATTGGCGACACTCTGGCTGGACAGCGAATCAATCCAACTGCGCCGATCGGAGCCGGAGACGGCGATGACCGCCCGGTGCGAGAGGTCAACAATCGCCGTACCGGTAGCCAGGGCACGCTGCTCTGAAAACGCGTTGCCGTAATGGGCCGCGATGCCGGCATCGACCGGCTCAGCAGACTCGACGGCGCCGGGCCTGTTCAAAAATTTGCTGGTCATGCGGCAGCCTTGTCTTTTAGTACATTCCGAGTTGAAGCCGAGCGGCCTCCGACATTCGGTCCTGGCCCCATGGCGGGTCCCCGACCAGCTCGATGTCGATGTCACTGATACCGGGAACCGATTGGATCGCGGTGTGGGCATCCTTTTTGAGCACATCGCCCATACCGCAGCCCGGCGCGGTCATGGACATCTTAACTTCGACCCGGTGGGTGCCATCGGCGAGCAACTCCGCTTGGCATAGGTAGATCAGACCCAAGTCCACGACATTGATCGGGATTTCCGGGTCGAAAACGTTCCTGAGCTGGTCCAGCACCTGGTCCAGATCGAATGGACCGTCATTCTCGATCACTGTTTCTGCGGCCGACCTGGTCAATCCGAGCGCGGCCGAGTCCGCGGCACTGATGCGAACGAGATACCCCATTGCAGTTTGAACGGTAACGCTCTCACCGAGGGTCTGCGTCACGACAACCTGTTCGCCAGCCTGGAGCAACATCGGCTGCCCGCCCGGAATCACCGTCACCTGGCAGCTCTGGCTAAGTTCAACGATCGTGTACCGGTCTGAGTCCATGGTCTGTTATTCCTTTCTCGTCCTGGCGGTTGCCGTCTTCGAGCGCGTTGCGTAACGCCTGCCACGCCAGGGAGGCGCACTTGACCCGAGTCGGGTATTCCCACACGCCCGAGAGCACAGCAAGTTTGCCCACCCCGGCCAGTGACGCTTCGTCCTCGGATTCGCTGGTGAGCATGGTGTGGACGCGAGCGAATAGCGTCAGGGCCTCCTCGGGTTGCAGACCCTTGACGGCCATGGTCATCAGCGAGGCGGAAGCCTGGGAGATGGTACATCCGCTCCCCGTGAAGGCAACGTCGGCGATAACACCGTCGGTGACTTGAACGGAGAGGGTTAACTGATCGCCACAGAGCGGATTGAGAGCTTCTACCGTTCGGGTCGCGCCGTCGATTTTACGAAAGTTACGTGGCCGGCGCCCATGATCGATGATCATTTCCTGGTAGAGACCCGCGATGCCTGAACTGGTCGAAGCCATCCCTGAGCCGGCCGTCATGGTCCCACCGGCCCTCATTGCCCGACCTGGCCAGCGCCATTGGCGAACCGGGTAGCGACCACTCGTTCCAACTGTGCGCGCAAAGGCTCCAATTCAATCCGGTCCACCATCTCGTGCACAAACGCGTAGATGAGGAGCCCGCGGGCATCCTCCAGCGGTATGGCGCGGGCACGCAAGTACAGGATCGCCTCATCATCCATTTGACCAACCGCCGCACCGTGCGTGCACTTCACATCGTCGGTGTAGATTTCCAGCCTTGGTCTAGTGTCGACCTCAGCGCGGTCGGAGAGTAGCAAATTCTTGTTCTTCTGGTTCGCATCGGTTCCGTCCGCGCCGTGACGAACCATGATGCGGCCGTTGAATACCCCGTGTGAACGTCCGTCCAGCACCCCCTTATAGAGCTGGTGGCTGGTCGTGTTGGTGGCTACGTGATCGACGAAGATTGTGTTGTCGTGGAGTTGATCACCCTGGGGCAGGTAGACACCATCGAGGCTGACCTCCGCGCCGCTGCCGTCCAGAAGTACCCGCACTTCGTGCCGGGCGATGCTGCCGCCAAGCATGACCGAGCGCGAGGAGAAATGACTGTTGCGGCCCTGACGCACCGATAGCAGCGCGACATGGAATGCGGTCACCGGCTCGTTTTGAACCTTGTAATGCTCAATTTGCGCGTCCTCGGCGAGAACGAGTTCGGTGACGGCGTTGGTGCAGTACACGTCGGTATCGATTCCAGCGTAGGTCTCGACGATCGTCGCGCGCGAGCCGGGATCGGCGATTATCACAGACTTGGGACTCGAGATCAGCGGGATCCCACCGGTGTCGGAGAAGAACACGAGTTGGATCGGTTGCTCAACGATTGTGGCGGAGGTCAAGTGGATGAATGCGCCATCCTCGGCGAGTGCGTCGTTGAATGCGGCGAACGCGTGACGTGCTCCAGGCGTATGTGCAAAGAAGGGTTCAAGTCGATCGGGCCCCGCCGCTAGCACTGCGGCCAGAGTCGTAACGACGGCGCCGCTTGGCAGCCCCGTCACCCGGGAGAATTCAGCCGCAAAGTGTCCGTTGACGAAGACCAGCCGTGGCCCGCCGAGATCGACCGCTGCTTCGTCGATCAGGGCCGCACTGACGCGGCTGCCCGAGACCACGGTGCCGGATGTTGCGGTGGCGGATGTTGCGGTGGCGGATGTTGCGGTGGCGGCGTCGAAGGGAAGGGCCAGAATCGGGCCAAGTGCGGTGTACTTCCAGTCCTCATCCTTGTGGGTCGGAAAGCCATGCCTGCCCACCCAATCGAGGGCGTTCAACCGCGCCTCGCTGAGCCAACTAGGATCGCGGCCGTCGCGCTCGAGTTCGACGCCGGCAAGAACTCCGCCAGTTGCTCTCGCTACGGTCATCGTACGGCCCCGACTGGTGTTTGCCCAACCTGTGTCGCACGCGGCACGGTGGACTGCTGCGTATCGGTATAGCCGTGCTCTTCGAGCTCGACGGCCAGGTCTTTGCCGCCAGAGCGCACGATTCTTCCGGCGGTCATAACATGCACC
>NZ_PJJM01000036.1 GCF_002929805.1 Cryobacterium sp. Y50
ACGCTGGGCCGCGGAGGAAGGCTACCCGGTCACCAATTTCGACCGCGTCGGCGACGCCGCTTGGACCATCACCGTTCAAAACGCCTAATCCCGCCGCTGCGCGATCCGGATAGCCAAGACTGAACGACCCCACCCTTAGCGGATGTTTTCGTTCCATTACTACTTAGACCTCTGGTTGGACTGGCTGGCAATCATCGGTTTCGCCGCCGTCATGTTCAACTTCGGCGTCGTGAACGTGTTTTCCAGGGGCCTGCACTCGTACTCGGGGTTGTAAATACTTCGCTCCCGCTCCGGCTTGGGACTCAGTCCTTCGAAGAATTGATTAAAGCTCTTGCGGGTTGTTCGGTGAGTACCCTGGGTGTGGCGGCCAATTGTTGAGCTAGGCCGGCTGTCGCAGTGGTCTGTTCCATTGCGCGTGCTGGAACATTGGGTGGCCTCCGACTCAGCCAGCCTGCTGGAGTAGGTTTGAATGATTGACTTCGCGAAGGATGGGCTGACGTGGTGAAGGATCGATTGAAGGGCAACCGCTCGACGTTAGAGACAGCTGCGGAAGCGATTCGTGAGCTGTGCGAGCCAGTTTCCCCGCCTAAACGCACACTTGATTACCGGAACTACTTTTGCGCCAGGAACCTCGATAACAAGGAGGTCGTGGAGCGGAACGAGCCGCGTAGAGCTGCTTTTTACGCAGCTATAGTCGAGTATGCCCGTGCCTATTCGGAAATCTGGGATGAGTTGGAGGCCGCCGGATATTCACCGCGCGAGGCCGCGAGTATTGAGAAGGAAGTCTCTTACTTTCTGGAGCTGCGCGAGGAGCTGAAGCGCGCAGCAGATGACAGCGTCGCCGAGGACACCACACACTAGACGAACAGATCAACAAATCCGCTCAGTCTTAGACCAGCCGCCAGCACCGTGACCCGATGCGGCGCCGCCGGTTTACTTGTGCTTACACCTTGCCGGTCAGGATGGCTTGTTTGACCTCGGCGATGGCTTGGGTCACCTGAATTCCGCGGGGGCAGGCATCCGTGCAGTTGAAGGTCGTGCGGCAACGCCACACGCCTTCTTTGTCGTTGAGAATGTCGAGGCGCACTTGGGCGCCATCGTCGCGTGAGTCGAAGATGAAGCGGTGTGCTGCAACGATCGCGGCCGGACCGAAGTACTGACCGTCGGTCCAGAACACCGGGCAGGCGGTAGTGCAGGCGGCACATAGAATGCACTTTGTGGAGTCGTCAAAGCGGGCGCGCTGGGCGACCGTCTGAATGCGCTCCTTGCCCTTTTCCGGCTTAACGTTGTTCATCATAAACGGCTGTATTTCCTTGAAGGAGTCGAAGAACGGCTCCATGTTCACGATGAGGTCCTTCTCCAGCGGCAGGCCCTTGATTGCCTCCACGTAGATGGGCTTCGTGACGTCGAGGTCCTTCATGAGCGTCTTGCAGGCGAGACGGTTACGGCCGTTGATGCGCATGGCATCCGAGCCGCAGACGCCGTGCGCGCAGGAACGACGGAAGGTCAACGAGCCATCCTGTTCCCACTTGATCTTGTGCAGCGCGTCGAGCAGGCGGTCAGAGGGGTAGAGCTGCACGTCGAAGTCCTGCCAGTGCGGCTCTTCGTCAGCCTCCGGGTTGAACCGGCGCACAATGATCGTGGCGGTGAATGACTTGATTTCTTCGGGGATGATGGGCTTGTTGTCGATCGTGGCTGTGCTCATTACTATTTCCTTTCCCTCGGTGGTAGTGCGTGATCTTGACCGGGGAATGATTCACTTTCCATAAATAGATTGGGTTCAAGGAAACGTACGGTTTGCACTGTTACGAAGATTCGCGCTCGTAGACGACCACCGCTGTCCTCCCATAACATGCTAACTGCTTTAATCGCTCGGGCGCCGGTCGGCAACGACAGGACGCAACTGTGAACCCGAGCGTGCTCTTGTTGCTCAGCAACCACGTGTTTATCCGCCCGTGTTCACAGGGTCTGCACGATTTGTAGCTGGGGCCGTGTCGCCACATTGCGGAGATCAGGACACCTCGCGATCGTGCTGAGGGTTAGGCGCGGCTGAAGCGCACCCGCCAGAACTTCGGGCTTCGTTCGATGTAGCTCACGCCGAAAGTGTCGGGCTGGCTCTGCTGAAGTTCCGCCAGCATCCGTTGGGCGGGGGTCGTGCGGTTCGATCACATTTCGGGCGAATCCCGGCACAACGGCGTCGAGCGCCCCGATGACGGCCGCGTGCCGGATAGCGTGTGGGATAGTGCGGGCGTCGAGCACGATGTTTAGTCCCTGGGGCCGTCCCGTCGACGGTCCTATCTGCCGTCGGCCGGCCGAGTGCAATCGGCTTAGGACGCCGCCGGAGCGATGAGCTTGGCTACGGTGAGCAGGATGACCGCGTCCTCGATAGCCTCCAGCGAGTTACGGCCCGGCGGCATCGTGATCAGGTCCCCGCGCCATCCAGACCACGATGCGCCACCTGCGGTGAGGACGACCCGCCCCTCGAGGACCTGCACGGTCGCTTCAGCCAGGTTGTCGTGTTCTTTGAGGCGTTGTCCAGCACGGAGAGCAATCAGCGTTTGCCGGAGGACGTGCGCGTGGCCGCCGTACACGGTCTCCGCGCTGCGACCACTGGATGCGTCCCGTGCGTGATTGAGATGGTGGCGCACGAGTGCGGTGAGCGACTTCTTGTGCATGTCGGTCTCAACTTTCATTTCCCTCATGCTCCGCTACCGCTGCGCGCGTGTCAACGGTGAGGTGATTGCCGCGCGTGGCCGGTCGGTGCGCCCGTTCTCAGTTCGGAGTCGGCTACGCTGCCAGCGCGTGGAGACCACTGATTCTCGAGCATCTCATACTGGTAGGTCTCCGTTTTTTGCCCGGTCCGAGTGCATAGTGCCGCGATTGAGCTGAAGGTCGTTTAAATGGCGAAGGGTGGTCCATCGGCTTCACCGGAGAGGGCCGGCTACGTGGTACCGGCGACGAACACGCTTTCGTGGCTCGTCTGGAGCTCACCGTCACGTGTGCGACGGGACGGTGAGCGTCACAGAACGAAATTTCGCCGCGAAATGAAACAGCGCGGGCCTATTTGGTTTATACAGGAGTGGCGGCTCCGCGCGCGCTCCGGTTGCGCAGCCAGGGGATGAGGCCACCGACGAGGAGCATTTCGATCTGCCGGTTCGAAAGTTCGTGGCGGACAGAGTAGACCTCATCACGGGTTGTGTTGCGCACGAGGATCTCCGTTCCGTTCGAGAGAGCCTCCCGGATCCCGTCGAGCACGAGCACATCATCCTGCGCGATGCGATCGTGATCGGCCGGATCCGCGAACTGGAGCGCCAGCGCGCCGAAGTTGGCGAGGTTCTGCCAGTGGATGCGTGCGAACGAGACTGCCAGCACCACCCGCAGTCCGAGGAAGCGCGGGGTGATCGCGGCGTGCTCTCTAGAGGAACCCTGCCCATAATTGGCGCCCGCGACGATCATGTGGCCGGTCGTGTCGCGGGTGAGAGCGGCGCGAGTCGGGTAGGTCGGGTCGACTTGGTCGAAGGTGAACTCGGCGAGCTTGGGGACGTTGCTGCGGAAAGGGAGCACGCGCGCACCGGCCGGCAGGATTTCATCGGTCGAGATGTCATCGCCCACGATCAGGGCGACGGGTGCCTCGATGTGCTCGGCGAGTGGTCCGAAGACCGGCAGCGAGGAGATGTTCTCGCCCTTGACTAGATGCACCCCTATGGATTTCTCCGGCGGTAAGGGCTTCTCGAGCATCGTCAGGTTCACGCTCGACACCGTCGGAAGTGCGATCTGGGGATATTCCAAGCCGAAGAGCTCGGGCAGGTCCCGCGGGTCGGTGATCTGTCCCGTCAGCGCGGCGGCGGCTCCCGTCTCCGGCGAGCACAGGTAAACCGAGTCTTCTTGGGTGCCTGAGCGACCGGGAAAGTTGCGCGGCATCGTGCGCAGGCTGATGCTGCCATTGGCCGGGGCTTGGCCCATGCCGATGCAGCCCATGCAGCCGGACTGATGCAGCCGGGCGCCCGTTCCGATCAGATCCAGGGTGGCCCCCATGAGGGTTAGATCCTGCAGAATCTGCCGGGAGCTGGGATTGACGTCGAGGGACAGGCCGGGGAAAGACTGGCGTCCCTTCGTGATCGCGGCAACGATCGCGAAGTCGCGCAGGCCGGGATTCGCGGAGGACCCGATCACGACCTGTTCCACTGGGCGCCCCGCCACTTCGCGTACCGGCACGACGTTGCCGGGCGAGCTGGGAAGCGCGATCAACGGTACGATCGAAGCCAGGTCAATCTCCTCGGTCACGTCGTAGGCTGCATCTTCGTCCGCGAGCAGTTCGGTGAAATCCTGCTCGCGTTGTTCGGCGCGCAGGAAGGTCCGCACTTGATCATCGGCCGGGAAAACGGTGGTGGTCGCGCCCAGTTCGGCGCCCATATTGGCGATCACGTGTCGATCCATCGCGGTCAGAGTTGCGAGGCCAGGGCCGTAGTACTCGACGATCCGATTGACGCCGCCCTTGACGCCGTGCCGGCGCAGCATCTCGAGGATGATGTCTTTGGCGCTGGTCCACGGCGGCAGTTGTCCGGTGAGTTTCACTCCCCAGATTTCGGGCATCCTGATGTACAAGGGCTCGCCGGCTATGGCCAGGGCTACCTCGGTGCCGCCGACGCCGATGGCCAGCATCCCGAGCGAGCCGGCCGCTGGGGTGTGGCTGTCGGAGCCGACCATCGTCTTGCCGGGGATACCGAAGCGTTGCATGTGCGTGGGGTGTGACACCCCGTTGCCGGCCTTCGAAAACCACAGGCCGAACCGTTGGCAGGCGGAGCGGAGAAAGTCATGGTCCTCCGCGTTCTTGCTGTCGGCCTGCAATAGGTTGTGGTCGACGTACTGCACGGAAACCTCCGTGCGAGCGCGATCCAGTCCTAACGCCTCCAACTCCAGCATTACCAGGGTACCGGTCGCATCCTGGGTGAGGGTCTGGTCGATGTGCAGGCTAATTTCGGTCCCCGGCACCATCTCCCCGGAGACCAGGTGCGTTGCGATGAGTTTCTGTGCGACGTTGTATGCCACGGTAAGCTCCCTTACTCGATAGCGGTGCCCGCCGACATCCGTCGGTATGAATTGGCCTTCGGGGCATGCCACTGATACTAGGGTAGGCCACTCGTGGCGCCGGGGCCTACCCTCCCAGGACAACGGACATCGTCCGGACCGGATGCGTGCTGTCGTTTCGTCACGTTCTCAACGTCGGGCTACCGGTCGGGTGGGGTCTTGGGCGGCGACGCAAACACCCGACCACGAAATCCTCCAGCTCGGCCAGTACCGCAGCAACTGCATCATCCTCATGACCTACATAACCGCTTTAAGTAATCTAGTGAAGCAAGCCTCTGACCGCCGGGGTGCGTGGTCGACTGCACCCGTTCACTCACGGCCTTAGCGTGATGGATCCAATTGTTTCTGGGTGCAGTCCACCCGCCGTGCCGATCACTACCCGGCCGGCTCACGACCCTGTCAATCAGGACACTCTCGTTGCGCTGAGTGCCCGACCTCAAGAGGCCGGGCAGTGTCGCCTTATACGACGCGGATGCCTTATGCATCAAGGGTTGGAGCCAATTGTGATCCATAACGAGCCTGCGCTCTTTTAGCCCAAACGTCAACGAAAACTCGGTACAAACGCCCGACTTCTGGCTCCCAAGTAATCTAGACGGCCTGCGTGAAGCCGAGCGAAGCATCCGCCAGTGGTCTGAGGTGTTCGGGGACCTCTCGCCCCTTGGCCTGCATGGACTGTGCCCAGAGCCTGCCTGCCCGATACGATGATCGGACGAGCGGGCCGGCCAGCACCCCGAGGAATCCGATCTCCTCGGCCTCCGCTTTCAGCTCGATGAACTCCTCCGGATTCACCCAGCGATCGACAGGCAGATGCCGCGGGGTCGGCCGGAGGTATTGTGTGATCGTCATGATGTCGGTGCCTGCGTCATGCAAGTCCTGCAAGGCCTGTGTAATCTCCGACCGTTCTTCTCCCATGCCGAGAATGAGATTCGACTTCGTGATGAGCCCCGCGGCGCGCGCCTGGGTCAAAACATCCAAGGAACGCTCATAGCGAAATGCTGGCCTGATGCGCTTGAAAAGTCTCGGAACGGTTTCGACATTGTGCGCGAAGACCTCGGGCTTGGAGGAGAAGACCTCGCCGAGAAGGTCGGGTTTGCCGGAGAAATCGGTGGCGAGAATCTCGACGCCGGTGCCGGGACTCTGCTGATGGATTTGCCTGACCGTTCCGGCGTGCAGCCATGATCCCTCGTCTGGCAAGTCATCTCGGGCAACGCCCGTGATCGTGGAGTAGCGCAGATTCATCTTCACGACGGATTCCGCGACGCGCCTCGGTTCATCTGTGTCGTATTGTGCGGGTTTGCCTGTGTCGATCTGGCAGAAATCGCAGCGTCTGGTGCATTGCGAACCGCCGATCAGGAAGGTTGCTTCCCGATCTTCCCAGCACTCGAAAATGTTGGGGCAGCCGGCCTCCTGGCAGACAGTGTGCAGGTTTTCGCTCTTCACCAGGTTTTGTAGCTTGCGGTATTCGGGGCCCATCCTGGCGACGGTCTTGATCCACGCAGGCTTTCGATCAATAGGCGTTTCGGCATTGCGGATTTCAAGGCGGAGCAGCTTCCGGTCCGCTGGGACAGCGCTCATGCGGCCACCGTCATTTCATTCATGAAGTGTGCCTTGATGGGGTCGATCAGTTCGGATGTGTGCACCGTGCGACCGAGAACGCGCGACATGGTCGTCACCCCGGCATCCTTGATTCCGCAGGCGATGATGTGCTCGTACGGCTCGCGGGGGATAAACGGTACACTCCAGCATGACCGGGATGCTTATCGGCTATGCACGCGTATCCACCAACGACCAAGACCTCAGC
>NZ_PJJM01000038.1 GCF_002929805.1 Cryobacterium sp. Y50
CGCCCTCGATCAACAGCGCCCACGCGGGGAAAGTCCGATCGGACTGAGTAGTCGGCGCGCTACCAACCAATCAGGACTCACCCATCAGAGGTGCCAGTTAGCGATTTCGAGTGGCCGCGCACCCGAGGAGGCGGTCATCCCCTGCACTAGATGCGTTCAATCTCCGCGTTGTACCCACTCACGGCCTCAAACACGTGCCGCACAAAGCGCCGGTCCGCAACCTCCCGAAACAGGGCACTCACTAGCGACGAAAAAGTGCTTAGCAAAGTACCGTTCCCGTGCGGAGGACTAGACTAAAATAAGGGGCAAGTGGATTATCCCCCGAATGGGGGCACAACATGAACAGTCGAACTCTGCAGCAAGTCCACAAGGATTCTCTGCACCTAAGCAAGTGGGCGCGCAATGACGGGCCCGCCTTCAACCATAGGCAGCCGACTGCAGCAATTTTGGGGATGTCGTACCCGCAGACGACAGGCTTTAGATACCCCCCACCAACGATACATATGGGATTCGTCGTCGAATCAAGTTCATTAAAGTGGCCTAAGAAGGATGCTGAATGAGCATCGTGACTGAAAAAAGTATCATGCAAGTTCAAGACAGCAAGGTTTTCGTGCACGGCGCGGAGCTGTTCAGCAGTAGCACAGCTGAACTCCTTAACGACATTGAAGCGCTCTGCCATGACGATCAAGCCCACCTTGTTGTGACTCTAAATGTCGATCAGACATTACAACTTCGACAGGATAAACTCTTTCTAGAGGCCTATCGCCGAGCTTCACTGCGAATTATAGACGGCATGCCTCTAGTAGCTCTAGCGAGACTCCTTGGTCTCCGATCCGTGCATCGAAACACGGGAGCCGATTTATTGCGCCATGTCCTCGATGAATCAATGACTCGAAACTGGCGGGTGGCTATCGCTGGCGGCTCCAAAAGCGACGAACGTGCGATCCTAGCCAATATTCAAGAATCTCACCCTGACGCAGATGCCGTGTTCATACCGTTCCCACGTATTACAGACGTTCATGATCAGCGCTCGATTGAAGTGATTCGGGAACTCGAATCGGTAAAGCCGCAAGTCGTATTCTTATGCCTTGGAGCACCAAAACAAGAGTTATGGTTCTCAACTTGGCTACATATTTTACCGCGTGCCGTTTACGTTGGCGCAGGGGCTGCCGTCGACTTCACCGCAGGAAAACAAAAGCGAGCACCTGAATGGTTACAACGCGCGGGGCTGGAATGGGCTTGGCGGCTCTCCCACGAACCAACCCGTCTATGGAAGCGCTACCTCCTGCGTGGTCCCTTGTTTATTGTCGTTGCTGTCCAATCCATATTCGTGAGGCGCATTCATCATGAGTTCTAATGAAGCTGTGTTCATAAGTTGGACTACTTTTCACGGAAGAAGCGAAGGACTCGCGCGGACACTCGGCATAAACTGTATATTTCTAGAGGGCGGCCGTGGCCCCGCACTTATCCGTTATCTCCGATTGTGGAAAAAAACCCAAGCCGTTCTCCGCCAGCATAAGCCGTTTGCTATTTTTGTCATGCAGCCTCCACCGATCGCAATATTGTCCATACTTCCGTATTCGATTCGCACAGGAGCACGAATCTATGGCGATTTGCACACAGGAGTATTTGATGATCCCAAGTGGATTTGGCTGCGCGCGCCGACACTTTACGCACTTCGTAGAAGAGGCGCCGCAATTGTCACTAATGAGTCATTGGCGGAGATTATTCGCGAGCGAGGAGGACATGCGCTTGTGCTACATGACTTAATTGAAAAGCGATCAGATGAAGGGCGCAAAAGCGTCAATGTGCATGCACAGATCAAAACGCCACAGGACTCGCAAGAGCCCTATGTCTTAGTCCCGTTAGCGTATGCGCATGATGAACCGTTAGCTGCAATTCTTCATGCAGCGAAACAAACTCCCAACTTCACCTGGAAGTTAACAGGAACAGCCCCGGAATGGATGCAAAAATCCGCTCCTCGTAACGTCGTCTTCCCCGGATACGTGAGCAATTCAGAATTCTCAAGACTTATTCACCAATCCGCCGTCATGGTGGCAATGACCGTCATGGAGAATACTATGCAACGGGCTGGATATGAAGCGTTATCGTTTGGCAAAGCACTTGTAACCGCGCCAACCAAAGTTCTCGAAGAGTACTTCGGAGATGCGGCACTGTATGCGGCACCAGAAGCAACGGAGCTCGCCGATCAAGTGCGCATGGCCATTTCGAAAAGGACCGAGCTAGAAACAAGAATGATCGCACTCAGAGATATGAAAATTCAAGAGCAATCACATGCGCTCGCGCAACTTATGCTCTGGTCCAAGGCATCCGTGACCGAGTCTCTGACATTTACCGAGTCAACCCGGAGATGACCCTGCCAATCCTCCGCGATACGACCGTATACGCACCGAAGGTCGGCGCCGTGGGCTTCAGCGCCGCAGTCGCGATGTTGTGCGGGGCAATTCAGAGTCCTCTATCGGTCCTAACCACATGGAGTAGCGCTAACCTGCTTGATGACCTGGCAGTGCTCGTGATGCTGTCATTCGCGACGCTCCGACTCTGGCATGCACAGGGTGCGGTGATTCTGCTCACAATCTTGTGGCTGCTCTTGTGCATGGCTGCACTGCTGCACACTTCCGTCGATGGAGAAACTGCCTTCTTTCTCTTCCGACAAATCCTCATGCCAGCGATTCTAATAGTTTGCGGCCTGGTTCTCTCTGAAATGGAATGGAAACTCGTTTGTAGAATCGCCATTCTGATCGGACTCGCAAATGCCGCGTACATTGTCCTTGAGGAGCTTGGTATACATCTTCTCGACGCGTCCAAGCTGGCAGCAAACAGCGGCGTCTGGATATTGAATGGAATACCAGGGTACTACTACGGATACGCTCTAAACGGAGACGTCATCGTTCGCGCTGGAGGGCTCGTTCTCAACCCACCAATCGCCGGCATCGTGACCGCCGTCGCCGCGATTATTGCCTGGCAAACGATTCGGCCAGGCTGGCGTTTTCCGCTTACGGCTGCGCTTGTTCTCGCAACCATGGCAGCATCAAGTCGCGCCGGCCTACTTATTGCATTTGCTGGATTAGTTCTACCTTGGATGGTACGCAGATTGGGAATAATTCCAGCGACGGCCATAGCCGCCGGAGGAGGCTTCTTATTTGGTCTCCAGATACTAAATCATGGCGGTACTGCTTCACATCTCAGAGGGTTTCTCGGCGGTCTATCTGACGCGATTGCTTACCCGCTCGGCCGCGGATTTGGTTACGCCGGCAACTTCGCCGATATCGGTCTCGTGGAATCGAGTGAGAGTCTTGTTGGGATCGCATTCTCGGCAACGGGTTTCACAAGCGTCATTATCGTAGCGATACTCGGCGTCGTACTTCTGTGTCGCCTCATGGGAGATACTTCTATCTGGATTGCCGCGATCGGTCTCGGCGCCGTTGCTTCGTCTTTTTTTTCCGAAACGGCGGGAGCGGTAAACGGGACTATACCTTTGTGGTTGGCTGTTGGATACGCTCTCACAGTGAGGATTAGATCCGGCTGTTTAGAACCCGTGCACACATCCAGAATCTCGACTGCGCGTCGGTTAGGCCGTGCGGAAGGCCATCAAGGCTATTGAGTGGGACCAAAAAATATTTGGCGCCAGATTCGATAAGCCTGTGGAAGTAGGCAGCAATAAAAATTGAACGAATATTTTCAACCGACTTATCCGCCGTGATTTTTAGGATTCCAAATTTGATACATCAAATTTTTTCGCATGCAGGCAAGGTGCTCACTACTGTATTCTCGACCTCATACGCTTTCCTCCGCGGCGTCCACTTACAAGGCCCGGTCCGTTTTCGCGGAAAATGGCCGATACTATCAGGAGCGTCAAGAATGAACCTTGGTCGAAACGTTGTACTTGGCGGCCCTCTATTGCCTATTCAACTCACCACTGGACGATCTGGCGCGCTCAATATTGGGGATGGGAGTTTTGTCAATCAGGGCTGCAGCATTCACGCCGAATTGTCCATAACGATTGGAAGCAATGTTCGAATCGGTGATATGTCAGCGGTTTATGACACCAATTTCCACGAAACAGTCGCAGGGCGCGGGGTAAGAACAGAGGCTATTCTCATCGGTAGAAACGTTTGGCTTGGTAGAAACGTTACCGTCTTACCGGGAACAGTGATAGACCACGACAGCGTCGTCGCGGCAGGATCCGTCGTTAATGGAATATTTCCCGCATTCTCACTTATTCGGGGGAACCCAGCTATTCTTGTCAAAACGCTAAATGCAATTGAACAAGAAGAACTCTAAACAACGCTTGAAGTCCGAATAACAAATCCTGGACCATAGAATGCGGCTCGAATTCCACGTCGGTCCTGCCTGCAGAAACGACCTGCACGTAGAGGGAAGACCATTACGATAAGGAGCGCACGGGGATACGGCGTTTGTTCGCTTAGCATTGCATAAATCAGTCACCTCATAGGGGGAATAGATGAAGAGAGTCATAACATATGGCACGTACGACCTTTTTCATGATGGCCATCGACGACTGCTAGAAAGAGCTCGAGCACTCGGCGACTATCTACTTGTAGGCGTGACTACGGACAATTATGACGATTCACGAGGTAAACTCAACGTCCAAGACACACTTATGCGACGCATAGAAAGTGTGAGGGAGAGTGGCCTCGCAGATGAGATCTTCATTGAAGAAACCGATGGCCAAAAAATCACAGATGTGCAGAAGTATGACGTGGATACCTTCGCAATCGGTTCTGACTGGACAGGCAAATTTGACTATCTTCAAGACTACTGTCGCGTGGTGTATCTTGAGAGGACTCCAGGCGTTTCCAGCACTCAACTCAGAGCACATTCCCATGGCATAGTTCGGTTGGGCATAAGCGGGAGCGGACGTATCGCCGATCGATTCATCTTGGAATCGAAGTTTGTAAGCGGAGTGAACGTTGAGTCTGTCTATTCATCACAGTTGGCTTCTGCGCAGTCTTTCTGTAACCGACACGAGCTGGCTCGCTCAACTAGCAACTATGATGAATTCCTAGAAAGTGTCGATGCGGTATACATTGCAAGCCCGCACGAATTTCACTTCGAGCAAGCGTGTACAGCGCTGCGAAACGGCAAGCACGTTCTCTGCGAGAAGCCATTAACAATGAGCTTCCAGGACTCCGAGGAATTGCATAACACTGCCGAGAAGCACGGCGTCGTACTGTTGGAGGCAATTAAGACTGCGTACTCTCCTGGCTTCATCCGTATGATCGCGATCGCTCGAAGCGGTGTTATTGGAACGATTCGAGACGTGAGCGCCACATTCACGAAAATCGCACTCGCCGGATCCCGCGAAGTCGTCTCGGAATTCGGAGGCAGTGCCCGCGAATTGGCTAGTTACCCACTCTTGGCAATAGTTAAACTTCTAGGAACTGACCTTGTTGGCCTCGAAATTGACACAATCTTGGATCCGACAAACAGGCTTGATCTGTTCACCAAAATGCACCTGCGGTATAATTCTGCATTTGCTACGGCAACTGTAGCCCTAGGGGCAAAAGCCGAGGGAAACCTCGTCGTGGCTGGCACGTTGGGTAGCCTCTACGTACCCTCGCCTTGGTGGAAAACAGAGCAGTTTGAAACACGATTCGAGGATCCAGCGCATAACAAAAAGTACTTTTTCAAGTTCGACGGCGATGGACTCCGATACGAATTAGCAGAATTTGTGTCGCTAATTAATTCAAAGGAGACTACAACTACCTTTAAGCTTTCTCGAAAGGAATCCCTATTCATCCAAAGCGTCCTTGACGCTGGCAACGTCGCATTGCTTAGTGCGCCAAATACGACCGAATCGATCCACGTTATTGCTTCCATCCCAGCACCATTCACGTAAATTCCTCCCAGCCCATGTGTACCTGAATGTAAGTGTGTCCGCTCTGTATGGAAGCGGGTAGGAAGTTATTCAGTGCCACTTGTCTGCGTAATTATTCGTCGACGTGACCAGTTGCACGCATTCGGTCGGATTTAGGCGACTCATCACCGTCGGCCAACGTCAAACTTAGTAGCTGCTCTTCGCGGTCGAGAGACCATCTACTACTTTGCTAGCATTAGGACTCACTCAACAGTTACCTTATGTTTGATAGCACGTTAGAGAGCGTGTATCCAGTGACATTAATTGATAGGGAATATGAATCAGCTCGACCATAGTGCTCGCCCGCATCGACTCCGGGGCACACGAGGTACTCTTCCAACTTTGCCACGGTCTCGCGGTCTGCTTCTTGCAAAATGGGCCTATTTGCATCAAGTTCGCGTGATTTTAGGACATTCTCTAGGCTCAGGAACGCGTTGACCAAGTCGATGCGCAATGGAACGAATCGTGTCTTCAAGAATGCTGGAGCCCTTTTTACAATACAGCTCCTGAACTATGCGCTGCCGCTCGTTTTGCTACCGTACCTTACGCGCGTCCTGGGACTCGAACTTTATGGCGTAGTCGCTATTGGGCTTTCTATGGTAATAATTGCCTCGACTATTTCTGACTTTGGTTTTAGTATTTCCGCTACTCATAACATATCTCAGCTCGGTAACGATAAAGAGAAAATTAGCGGAGTGATAGGTGCTGTCTTTGCGGCAAAAGTGATGTTGTTGCTCATTATCACACCCTTCTATACTGCCTTTGTTCTATTCAACTCGCGGTACGAATCCCATCAAATTCTCTTCGCAATTTTCTTTCTTTCTATTTTAAGCCAGGCTTTTCAGCCTAATTGGCTATTCCAAGGCATAGAGAGAATGGGCTTTATAACCGCATATACTACCCTTTCGCGGATTCTTTACATAATAATGGTAGTAGTATTCGTTAAGAACCCTGAGGACTCTGCTTGGGTTGCACTCGCTCACGGACTTTCTTTTACGGTCTCTACAATTCTGAGCCTTATCTTAATGGTGCGCCTCGGCTATTCGCCTAAATGGACGAGTGTGAGATTCCTCAGGGATACAATTCGGGAAACCTGGGGCTTTTTCGGCGCGAAGGCCTCAGTAGCTGTCTATACAGCTGGGGGTGTCTTTTTTCTAGGCTTGACCAGCGGGGCCTCTCAAGCAGCGCTCTATTCTGCCGCGGAACAACTATACAAAGCGGCTCAAGCTTTGGTTATGCCAGTTTCGCAGGCGCTGTTTCCCTACATGTCCAGAGTTAAGAATTTCTCTCTTCTCTTCGTCGTCCTAAAGATCACAATTATTGGAAGTCTTATTGGGGGCTTCTTCGCCGTGATTTTTGGTGAGTATGCTTTAGGGATTGTTTTTGGACAAGACTTTAAGGATAGTTATCCCGTCTTGGTAGTTTTTGTTATCACATTTGTGATGTCTGCTTCATCGCTGCTTTTAGGCTATCCCTTCCTGGGCGCTATGGGCCAATCGCGATTAGTCAACTCTAGTGCGCTTTGGGCAGGCCTGCTTCAAATTATATTCTTGGCCGTTCTCTTCCTGATTCATCAGGAAGGCGGAGTATATGTCGCTCTCTCTGTGCTTGCGGTAGAGATTGTTGTACTTTCCCTGCGAATTGTGTGGGGAATCCGCACCTATAAACTTACATACGGAGGACGATAGCCCTATGTTTTCGATGCAACTCGCCAGGATAAAGCGTAGGACCTTATATAGTGTTGAGTGGCTGCTCCTGGGACTTGGCTTTTGGATTGTGCGACGGACTGCGGCCGTTGCTCTTTTCCTTGGCAAAGAAGATGATGAGGAAAATCTTCTCGTGACTGCTCTGGAACTTCAACGGCGCTACGGGGGACAGGTCTTATTCTTAGCACACAATCCTGCGTTGGTGCGGTCCTACTTGAACGTCCTCAGTCCCGGCACGGAAATTGGACCCCGTGCAATTAGGATTGTGCAACGCACTCGGTACCGAACTGTTCTGTATTTTATATTTTCCGAATTGGTTTTCACCAGTCACATTGAGATGTCATCTCCCAAGGCGCGCGGAATTCGCCTCCACGTTCACTTGACGCATGGCCTGGGCCCAAAGAGATATATCTCGACCACTTCGAGTGAGCTCACCTGGATATCGGCTTCCACAGTTTGGAACGGCCTTCATCTCCTTGGATGCCACGCTAGTGACGCCGAGATGTTGTTGTCGGGCCTTCCTCGGCAAGATTCTCTCACGTCCTTTCGCCCCGATCGATTGAGCCGCCTTCGATTACTTGGGCTAGATCCGGACCTGCCCTTTGTCGTCTGGGTGCCGACATATCGTAGTACCAAAGGATATGGGCTTGGGACCCAAACGGTCGAGGAAGGGACTCCCTTCAATGCAACCCGACTTGATAACCGTCCCAGCCCTATAGATCTCCTTACGCAAGCGAAAGCTGCCAACGTTCAGCTGGTCGCGAAGCCGCATCCAATTGACGCGGATCGTCTTGAAAAGCTTGGAATCAGGAGCATCACGAATTCAGAAATTTGGAGTGCTGGTTTGTCAGTGTATGAATTTCTCGGACTTTCCACCGGGATGGTAAGCGACTACTCGAGTATTTGGATTGACTACTTGGAAACTGGGCGCTCAATCGGACTTTTCTGTCCTGATTACGAAGCCTTTGCATCGAGCCGAGGAATGCTGACTCCGGATCTTAGTGAAGTTGCAGGACGGCTGTTTCTGGATAGCCACACGACTCTTTCGGATTTTTTCAGAGAGATTGCTAATGGTGGCGTCTTTCGCCAGTCAGATTTGCGCGAATGCCGAGAACGTATTGGTTTTGTCGAACGAAAATCAGACCGCACGCGGGCTCAGTCTCTTGTGGATGAATTGAGCCATAGATATTCACGGAGGATTGATATGTGGAATTAGGCAATGCACGCATTGATGGCTTCAGAAGCAGTCACTGAACTGTGCCTGATCTCCTGTCGTTTTCTTTCTGGTGAAAGGATTTGGATATGCCCAAGCAACACACAAAACCGGCGCGGCGCGTACGGCCGCTGCAAAATCCTCGTCAAGCGAGCTGGCCTTCCAACCGGAACTCACCCGCACACGATGCGGCATGCAGCCGTCATGGCCTGCTCGACGCCTGCGCGGCACTTCGTGACGCGCTGATATTCTCCCGACACAGCGACCCACGAATCACGACGCGCTATGACCGGGGCCGCCAAAACCTTGACCGGTACGCCGCACACCTGGTGAGCGCATACATCGCTGGGGGAAGCATGCCCGAGGAGTAAGCATCTAGCGACGTGGGCGGCGGTATCGTCGGGGCTGCGGCATCCGCTTGGTTGAACGCAACTGACGTTCGGGGCATGGGTGCCATGCAACCACGCACTTGTGTCCAGGGGTCCTGACATGGAGGTCCTGGCGCGATATATTTGGGAGCAAGTCTGAGCCGTAATTTTACGTGAATATTGGCTTCCGAGGGAGCCAGGGGTGGTGCGGGTGGCAGCCAGTGCTCGGAATCATGAATCGTGTCGTTCAGAGCC
>NZ_PJJM01000039.1 GCF_002929805.1 Cryobacterium sp. Y50
AGGTCAGTACCGCACTACAACCGAGATCGACCGGGCAAGGTGAACTCGACGAACGCCATCTCACTGATCAGAGCTCGCGCTGGTGGATGTTCCTCGAGATCCTTGGCCCGATTGTCGAGTTCGAGGAGCATGCTCTGATATCTGAACGGACCCGGGATGGGCTGGCCTCGGCCCGTGCCCGGGACGACAGGCAGAAACAAAACTTGAACTGCGCCAGGTCAGGCTGGCCAGCGAGATGTAGGAGAAGGAGAAGAAGAACGCCGATGGCAAACGGGCCCGCACCGTCGAGCACTCCACCGAGAAATTCGGAGCCACTCGCCCTACGTTCTACCGACATCGGGCAAACCGTGAGCCGCAGCCGTCCACCGCGAAAGAGTGCGTCGCCACATGCAGCCGATAACGGTGAGAAGATCTCACGTGGCACTTTATTCCCTTCTCATAGCTACCGAGCGTGGGCACGTGCTGACGTTGCCCGTAGGAGAAACGGAACTGCCCACCTGTTGTACGCATCAATGATGCGGTCATATCATTGATCCGGCAACACCGCGGGAGAGATCGACCCCACCTCATTGGCACGCCTACTCGACTACAGCCCCCAAACGATGGCCCGCCATGCCAGCGCCACCACCTCGAGCTACGTCATCGACCAGAATCCCCGCTTCGCGAAGGAACGTCCCAGCACAGGACCTGCCCTCACATGAAGTCCGACACGGGTCACTTCCCCTGGGAGTGGACAATTGGCGACGTCGATGACGCGTTCTCTCATGCCCGGTCGGTGCAGAATCTTTCGCAATCGAAGGTTCGTGCGTATCAGACAGCGGTGAAGGTGTTCTGCGATTTCCTGCTCAACCCGAACTATGACTGGAACGAGCTCCGCGGCCGCACATTCGGCTCCTCCCTGTCGCAGGTGGTGACCGAGTTCAATCGGGCGCGGCATGTTCAACGCAATAAGCAGCAGCCGCAGAAGCGTTCGTTCACACGGCGTGAGCTGCAGGACTTCTTTGACCTCGCCACTCTCGAGGTCGAGCGGGTGGTGGACTCACACCGCAAGGGCGCCGTGACCGCCTATCGGGACGCGGTCGCGTTCAAGACCGCCTATGTCTGGGGCTGCGCGCGAACGAGACCACGCATCTGCAGGTCGTCGATTTTTCTCGGAACCCGCACGCTCCACAGTTCGGCGATTTCGGGGTGCTGCAGGTGCGCTTTGGAAAGTCACAGAAGGGCTCCCCGTCCAAGCGTCGTTCGGTGCTGACAGTGTTCGAGTGGTCTGCCCAAACGGTCCACGAATGGATCCGTGGGGCCTGCCGGACTGAACCCGCCGCCGGATCTTTTCCCCACCAGCACCGGCCTGGTCGTGCCGAAATCGAACCTACGACGCCGGTTCCGATCGTTCATCGACGAGCTGGGGTTCCCGACCGGCTTGGACCTGCACTCATTCCGCCGGTCGTGCGTCACGCATCTGGTCGAGTTCTATGCGTTCCAGCAGACGTTTATCCAGAAGCAACTCGGCCACGGACACGTCTCGACGACATCGATCTAAACCCCGCGTTTCTGACGACGATCAGGTTCGTGAACAGAATCGGGTACTGGAGAACACCCTCGCTAACGCGACGAAGCCCTCTACCCCTTGGGAGAAACCCGCATGAAACGACAGATCGAATACCAGTGGCGTGTTCGAGAGCTGATGGCTCGCCACGGGATGCGCAACAGCCGCGAATCAGCCGATCTGCCGCGACTGCGCCGCCACCACCACAGCCCTGACCTGCACACGCTGCGGCGAGGAGGCAGAACGATTCCGCAGCGGGCACCTGCATCCGCTGCATCCTCCGGGACGACCTCGCCGCACTGCTCCGGGCCACCACTCTCCCGGACCTGCGACTGAAACGCCTCATCGAAATCCTCGCGACCGTTGAACGATCAGAAAGTATTTACACCTTGATTCGAGGCCAGCAAGCGCACGAACTCCTCACCAGGCTCGGTGCCCGCGACCTTGAACTCACCCACGACGCCTTCGACGCCCTCCCGCCCACACGCGCCGTCACCCATCTGCGCGAGATCCTCATCTGGCCCTGACCCCGTTGTGTGGACACACCGCGACCCGGCGATCGCGAGAGGTGAGTGATTCAGACCGCGACGAGCCGTTCCACGTGGAGAATCGCCGCGACCACGGCGGCGTGATCGACCTGTGCGCCGGCGACGTTTCGAACGTGGGGCGCGGTGAGAGTGCCGTTCGCGACGTCGCGGACCACCTCGTCAGAAGGAGTTGCACCGAGATCGCCGAGGCTGCGCGGCAGGCCTATCGAGGCGAGGAAGCCCGCGACATCCATTATCTCAAAGTCGCTCGACCCCGTGAGCGCGAGCTGCATCAGCAGACCGTATGCAACGTGTTCACCGTGTAGCTTCGACGCCGCACCGGGCACCGCCATCAACCCGCGCGTCGCCGCGTGCGCAATCGACAGTCCGCCGTTTTCGAAGGCGAGACCGGAGAGCAGGATGACCGCCTCTACCGTGTCCTCGAACGCCTGATCGATCCGTCCCGCAACGTGCGACGCCAGCGCGGCAGCGGACTCCTCACGCAGAATGCGGTAGCAGCCTGCAGCGATCACGGAGGCGACTTTCAGACCGCGCGTGCCCTGCATCGTGTGGCCGCCGGCGGCCCGGCAGGCCTCGACCTCGAAATGTTTGGACAGCGCGTCGCCGATGCCCGCGGAGAGGAAGCGCGCGGGCGCTTGGGCGATCACGGCGGTGTCGACCAATACCAGGGCAGGATTTCGTGCCAGCAGTGGAACTTCGCGTAGCTGGTGGTCGTCGTTGTACAGGGCGATGGCGCGGCTAGCGGGGGAGTCGTTGCTTGCAATCGTCGGCACGGTCACGACGGCAACCCCGAGCATCCGGGACACCCCCTTGGCGATGTCGATCGTCTTGCCGCCACCGACCCCAACGACGACGTCGGTATCGGCGGGTGCGCCGTCTGCCGCCGCGGCGATGCCGGACTCGGTCACTTCGGCCGAGACGGGCCGGCACGCGATCGCCACCCCGGCGGCCGAGCATACCTCAGCGATGCGCGGCTGGAGGCGGTCGAACAGGAAGGCGTCGATCAGCACCAGGCAGGATTTCCCGACACGAGCGAGCTCGGTGCCGATCAGGTCGAGAGCACCCGGGCCCTGCACGTACCGGCCGGTCGCCCCGAAGATCCGCACGTCGGTCTGCGACTCAGTCACCGGGAAACGCATCCTCGGGAGCGCCGTAGGCAGTGTAGGCGCCGTCGACGGGCAGCACCACGCCGGTGATAAAGCGCGCCTGGTCGGACGCGAGGAATGCGAGTGCCTCGGCCACGTCGGTGGCCGTTCCCATCTCCCCGGTGGGCGATCTTCGAACGATGGCGTCGACGTCGAGCCGCCCTTCGGCCATCAGCTTCTCGGTCATGGCGGTGTGGATGTAGCCGGGTGCCACGGCATTGACCCGAATGCCGTACGGTGCCCACTCCGAGGCGAGCACTCGCGTCAGCATGCTGACCCCGCCCTTCGACGCGCTGTATGCCGTTCGCCGGGGCAGCCCGATGACACCGGCGATAGAACTCAGGTTCAGGATGACTCCACCGCCGGTTTCGCGCATGATACGCGCGGTCGCCTGGCACATCAGGTAGCTGCCGGTCAGGTTCACGTCGATGATCCGCTGCCAGTGCTCCAGGTCCTGCTCGAGCGTCGGAGCCCGGCCCTCGGCGATTCCCGCGCTGTTCACGAGCACGTCGATGCGGCCGAAGCGCGCGAGCACCGCCGCGGTCAGGGCGTCAACTGAGGGCTGCAGGGAGACATCTACCTGCAGTGCGAGGTGGCCCTCACCCAACAGGCCGTCAATCGTGCCCGACGCCGAATCGACGGCGAGGTCGACAGCGACGATGTGGGCGCCGCGCCCGGCGAAAAGCTCTGCCGCCGCCCGGCCGAGGCCGCTCCCCGCCCCCGTGATCACAACGACCCGTTCGGCGAGGCTGCCTACCGGCAGCCCCCCGACCTCAGATGCCATCGATCACCGCGCGCGTGATGCGGGTCTGGTCGAGGCCGCCTTTCTCCTCCATATAGGCCTGGGATCCCGCTTCGTGGAAGCGGTGCTGGATGCCGATTCTGATCAGCGGCACTTGGATGCCCGCATCGTAAAGTGCCTCGACAACGAGTGTCGCGAGTCCCCCGCTCATTTGGTGGTTTTCCGCGATCACCAGGCGTTCAACCCCGGCAACGAAACGCAGCACGCCTTCGGTGTCGAACGGTTTTATGGTGGGCACATGCAGAACGCCAGCCGAGACTCCATGCTCGGTCGCGGCATCCGCTGCCACCAGAGCTCGCTGAGTCATGAAGCCGCTCGAGATGACGCCCACCTCGGATCCGGTGCGGAGCTCCTTCGCCTTGCCGAATTCGAAGGTGTACTCGTCGGGGTCGAACACGACGGGCACCTTGCCGCGCAGGCTTCGCACGTAGACGGTGCCTTCGATGTCGGCGACGGCTTTCACCACCTGGGCGAGTTCGGTCGCGTCGCACGGGTCGATGATGGAGAGGTCCGGGATCATGCGCAGCACCGCGATGTCGTCCGTGGCCTGATGTGTCGCCCCGTAGGGATTCATCAGACCGGGCATTCCCGCGAGTATCTTCACGTTCGCTTTGCTGTGGGCGCAGGCGATGATGAGAAAGTCCAGGGCTCGCCGGGTGATGAACGCCGCGTAGCTGGTGCAGTAGGCGATCTTGCCGGTCTTGGCGAGACCCGCTGCGATGAGCAGCAGGTCTGCCTCGGCCATTCCGACCTGGAAGAAGCGGTCAGGATGCGCGTCGCGGAACGGGTGGATGTCGCTGAACCGGCCCATGTCGGCGGTGAGGCCGACGATCTCGGGTCGGTGCTCGGCGAGCTCGACAAGCGCCCTCCCGAGAGGAGCGACCTCGTACGGGCCTTCGACGTCGAGGATCTCGCCCATACCGCCGGCGCGGCCCGACTTCAACTCAACCATTGTTGCTCTCCAGTTCCTCGCTGAGCAGTGCCCACTCGTTGGGGTCGACGCGCACGAAGTGTGCCCGGTCGCGACGTTCCAGCGTGGGGATCCCCTTGCCGGGTGTGGTACGCAAAATGATGGCCTTGGGCCGGCCATCGCGCTCCCGCAACTGGTCGAAGGCGGCCATGATGGCCTCGATGTCGTTGCCGTCGATCTCGCGGGTATCCCAGCCGAATGCGCGCCACTTGTCGGCGATCGGTTCTATGTCGAGCACCGTGGGGCCGTCGGCCTGAATGCCGTTGCAGTCGATGACAGCAACGAGGTTGTCGATCCGATGGCTCGACGCTGCCATCGCGGCCTCCCAAACCGAACCCTCCTGCAGCTCTCCGTCGGAGAGCGTACAGATGATGCGTCCCGGATGCTTGTCGAGACGGTAGCCGAGCGCCATGCCTACTGCCTGGCCGAGCCCCTGTCCGAGGGAACCACCGGTGATCTCGACTCCTGGCTGGTCGTCGAACGTACTCAGGGCCAGGTCGGCGCCGTTGAGACCGAAGTCATCGAGCTTCGTTTCAGGGATGTAGCCGATGCGGTGGAGCACGGCGTACAGCGCGATCGAGTAGTGGCCAATGGAGAGCACGAAGCGGTCGCGACCGCTCCACGCGGGATCGGCGGGGTCGTAGTCCAACTCCCGGTAGTAGACGACCGCCAGGAGGTCGGCGATGTCCATGCCCTGGGCGACATAGCCCTCGCCTTTGTCGGCGGCCATCCGCAGAATGGTGCGTCGAAGCTCAAGCGCTTCGAACCGAAGCTCGGCTGCGGTTCGAAGCCTCGTATTGAGAGGCATCGGCTTAGGCATTCACGCGCTCCGCGGGTTGCCCGTCGAGAAGGAAGCGTTCGCCGAACTCCGTATCCCGGTCGGCTTTCATGTGATCCATGTACGCCGCCATTCCCCCCATGAAGAAGTAGTTCCTCACCGGCTTGCCGGGGATGTTGGCTCCATTAATCCACGAATTGACCTTCGGGAACAGCGTTGCCGCAGCAGTGCTGTCCGACAGCTCCATCCAGTCTTCTTCGGCCTTCTGCGAGGGCTCGAGGGTGGCGGCTCCGGAGTCAATGGTGTGCCTGATCGCGTCGGTGATGAAGTTCACCTGCGCCTCGTGCACCGGGGGCTGGTTCGTGAACGGGCTCATCGGTCCGTAGACCATGTACATGTTCGGGAAGTCCGCGGTCATGGTGCCCATGTAGGCGTGCGTACGGTCGCGCCACTTGTCCTGCAGCGTCAGGCCGTTTCGGCCCTGCTGGAAGATACGGAGCTGGTTGCCCGAGACGGCGTCGAAGCCGGTGGCGAGCACAATGACGTCGAGTTCGTACTCGGTGTCGCCGGCACGGATGCCTTTCTCCGTAAATTCAACGATCGGGGTTTTCTTCACGTCAACCAGGGTCGTCGTAGGCAGGTTGTAGGCCTCGAAGTAACCGTCGCAGCAGAGCGGGCGCTTCGCGTAGAGGTCGGTCGGCACGAGGAGTTCGGCGACGATCGGGTCTCTCACCGTCTCCCGGATGTGCTTCTCTATCACATCGGTCGCAGCCTTGTTCGCAACCAGGCTGGTGCCCACGTCATTGAAGGCCTTAAACATGTACTGGAATCCGCCACCGTCGTCGTAAACCTTCTCGAAGGCCTCGTGGCGGGTGGCCTCGTCGACGCTCTCGGCCGAGACGTTGCTCTCGGTGAAGCCGAACGCGGTGGTGGAGTAAAGAAGGTCATGGTGGTAGCCGTCGTAGTTCTCGCGGATGCTCTCGAGCAGGCCGGGGTCGATCGGGCGGTGGCGTGAAGGCACGACCCACTGGGCGGTGCGCTGGAACACTGTGAGGTGCTCGGCGATGGGCGCGATCTCCGAGACGAGCTGGATGCCGCTCGATCCGGTGCCGATGATACCGACCCGCTTACCGACGAGGTCCACCGGTTCGTGCGGCCAGCGTGCGGAGTGGTAGATCTCACCGCCGAACTTCTCTTGGCCCGGGAACTCCGGCACGTTGGTGGCCGAGAGCAGGCCGACTGCCTCGACGAGGAACCGGGCCGAGAACTGCTGGCCCTTGTCGGTAGTGACGCGCCAGCGTTCGGCCTTCTCGTCGAAGACCAAGCTCTCGATCTGGGTGTTGAACTGGTAGTGGTTGCGCAGGTCGTAGCGGTCGGCGACGTGGCCCAGGTACGCGAGGATCTCGGTCTGGCGCGGGTAGCGCTCCGACCACTTCCACTCGTTGTAGAGCTCCTTATCGAAGAAGTAGCAGTAGGCGTTGACTTCGGTATCCGACCGGGCGCCCGGGTACCGGTTCCAGTACCAGGTACCTCCGACGTCGCCTGCGTTGTCGAATGCCTGAACCGTGAGGCCAAGGTTGTCGCGCAGGGCGTGCACCGAGTAGAGACCTGCGAACCCACCTCCGATGACGACCGAATCGACCTCGATTACATCCGGTCGTGTAGCGACATTGCTCATCGTCGGAACCCTTTCTCTTAGAAGTGATTAGGAATCGATCATCCCCCCGCCATCGGCGGGCCGGTGGGAGGCGTCGCAATATGGGACATCGCCGATTCGCACGTATGAGGTGCCAGAGAGACTGGGGCCGTGGTCCAGCAAAGAAAAGGCGACGATGCCTCGGTCACCAGTGGGCCTCACCCCGTTCAGCTGCGAGAGCGGAAAATGCCCTGCAACTATTTAGAGACCAAAGTTCACTCCAACGCCACTCTCGCAACCAATCGGCATTTTGCGCTTGAGGTCACCTCAATTGCTTGCCTCTGAGGCCGTCTCCAGGAGAGCCACCACAATTTCCCGCTCTGTGCGGAGGAACCGTTCAATGGGTGAAGACACCGTCAGAGCTGCGACTACACGACCATCAACACGGATCGGCGCGCTGACCGAGTACACGCCTTCTCGGTATTCCTCGCAATCACGCCCCAGTCCTTCAGAACGAACGCGATCGAGGTCGGCGTCAAGCGCAGCGCGGTCAAGGAGCGTGTTGGGCGTGTGGCGCACAAACTCGTAGCCGTCGAGAACGATTTCGAGTAGGGTCTCATCAGCGTGCGCCAGCAAGAGCTTGCCGCTCGCTCTGGCATGCACGCTTTGGGTGAAACCCACCTCAAGTCCAACCACACGCACGGCATGAGCGCCCTCCACGGTCGCAAGAATTTGAACATTCCCTCGGTGCCAGCCGGTGAGAAACGTCGTCTCACGGGTGCGAGCAGCTAGACGGCGCAGCGCATCACGGTGTGCCAACGGGGTCCGGGGGCGAAGTACTGGCGAGTTCGCAATCTCAACAGCCGCAGGTCCGAGCTGATAGCGCTTCCCCTCGGTCTTCACCAACAGGCCTTCCTGAGCCAGAGTGGAAAGCAGGTGATAGGCAGTGGAGAGCGTGAGCTCAAATTGACTGGCGATTTGCGATGCGGTCTTGCCCTCGTAAGAGTGTGACACCTCGAGAAGAATGCGGGATGCCCGAGCTACAGACTGGATTGAGGTTCCATTCTTCAGGGGCATGCTGCCACCAATCTTGTGCTGTTGACTTTCGAGAGCTAATGCGAGATTCTGACGCAGATGGCGGTAGTAACTACAGCTATTTGCCAATGATGGCATAGGACTGGAGTGATAATGACGCAGAAGCTACCTGCTGAGGCAACAAGAGGTGAAGCCGCAATCCCGTATCGAGGCGAACAGCCGTTCGGGATGGTCGATGACTTGGTCGTGCCGGGCGCCATCGATCTCGACGACGATGCAAGATTCTGGGTTCCACAATCGAAAGATGTGAGTTTCAAACCGCTGGTGCTGTCAGTGAGCCAGGGCTATTTTGTAAACGTCCTTCGGGTCAGAAAGAACGGCATATTGTCGCGGCACCGTCATGCTGGTCCGGTGCACGCGACCGTACTTCGCGGACGCTGGCACTATCTCGAGCACGCATGGTGGGCGGAAGAGGGCTCGTATGTATTCGAGCCACCGGGGGACATCCACACTCTTGAGATTCCCGACGGAGTAGCGGAAATGGCGACGCTGTTCCACGTGACTGGTGCATACATTTACGTTGATCCGGATGGGAACCCGACTGGAGTAGAAGATGTTTTCACAAAGATCGAGAATGCGCGGGCGCACTACGAGAAGGTTGGGCTCGGCGCCTCCTACGTGGAACAGTTCATCCGGTGAGTCGTCCGTCTGACCGTGTTCATGCAGCCGGACTGGGGTCAGGTGCAGCGGAAGCTGGCCAGGGGCGAGGGACGGTGAAGATGCTGTACCAGGAGTATGACGACGTAAGCGGTCAGGCGGGGCAAGCTGCGATGAGTTATGACCGATGCTACCGGTTTTACAGCGATCACGCGGTGGTCGATGCGCCTCGTCACGGGTCGGCCACAAGAAGGTGTGGCCTTGGAGGGTGGTGCGCTAACGTGATCGCCGGTCACGTCCCGCCGGTGTTACGCGCGTTCGAAGATGGCGGCGAGTCCCTGCCCGCCTCCGATGCACATGGTTTCGAGGAGGTAGCGGCCTTCGGTGCGCTGCAGGTGGCGGGCGGCGGTGGCGAGGATGCGGGCGCCGGTCGCGCCGACCGGGTGGCCGAGGGAGATGCCCGAGCCGTTGACATTGGTGCGGGCCCAGTCCTCCGGGGTGAAGTTCCACTCGCGGCTGACGGCGAGCACCTGCGCGGCGAAAGCCTCGTTGAGCTCGATCAAGTCCATGTCGACGAGAACGAGCCCGGCACGCTCCAATGCCAGCTTCGTCGCCGGGACCGGGCCGAAGCCCATGCGCGAGGGCTCGACACCGGCTCGACCCCAGGCGACGAGCCGCACGATCGGGGTCAGGCCGAGCTCGGCGGCGCGTTCCGGGGTAGTGACGATGCACGCGGCGGCGGCGTCGTTCT
>NZ_PJJM01000040.1 GCF_002929805.1 Cryobacterium sp. Y50
ACTACGGCACACTAGAACCACACGAGAGTGGCCCTGTTTTCAGTTGGCAGAAGTGGCCCTGTTTTCAGTCGGCGTTAACATACACGATTGTTTCAGAATTACTGCGCTTGTACTGGAGCCTCCAAGTGCATGGATATTTGATATCGGTCTGCGCGGTAAGTGGAGATTGAATATTCGATGGGCATGCCGGGTCCAGTGAAGGAGCGGCGACGGAAGAGCAGAACAGGGGCGCCTGCTTCGATGTCCAGTAGTGCAGCGGTTGTTTCCGACGCCGGAGCGGCTTCGACTGTTTGTTCTACGCGTTGGACAGGGTGCCCGCTGACGGAAAGGACCTGGTATAAAGATCCGTTGAGGTTTTCTGACAGCAAATTGGGTAGCATCCGGATAGGTAGCCACGATTCGTCCACGCTGACTGGTGCGCCATCGCCCAGGCGCAATCTGTGAATGTGGTGGGCTTTGCTTTCTGGAGTCAATCCCAGATGTTCGGCAGCTGCCTCTGGAGGAGTTGTCATGGTGGCGGAAATAATGCGGGTGCTGGGCTCAAACCCAGCGGCCCTCATATCTTCGTTGAACGAGGCGAGGTGCAAGGTAGAGCGGACTATTCCGTGGGAAACAAACGTTCCTTTTCCTCTGACTCGTACCAAGGCTCCGTCATGCACGAGGTCGGAAATTGCGCGACGTATTGTAATGCGCGAGACCCCGAATTGTTCCTCCAGTTGCCGTTCACCTGCTAGAGCGTCTCCTGGTCGCAGGCCGGCCGCCACCAGTTCTTGTAGTTGCCGGCGCACCCAGATATGTTTGACCTCATTGTGTGTTCCCATCGGCTCAACTCCTTACCAGTTCGAAGAGAAGTTCACCTGCTTCAATCCGCGATCCGATGCTGTCAGTGAGTACAGCGCCCGGTTTGGTGTCCAAGACCACGACAGGGCAGCACGGGCTGAGGTTTTTTGAGCGTATCAATGCGATATCAACGCTGATCATGCGATCGCCGGCTTCCACCTGGTCACCCTTTTGGACGTGCACGGTCAAGCCTTCGCCTTTGAGGTGGACCGTGTCGATCCCGACATGGACTAAGACGGCTGGTCCGGACGCGTGCTGGACGATGTAGGCGTGCGGCATCACTTTGACCACCCGACCGGTCATCGGCGCGACGGCGGTGAGCACGCCGGCATCGCTGTCCGGCACGACAGCAACTCCCTCGCCCACCAATCCCTTGGCGAAAACCGGATCGGGTATGTCTGCTGCCGCGATCACCCGACCGGGCAAAGGCGAGACCACGTAAATAGCACCGTTCTGCGTCGCAGTACTCACATCAGGTCCTGGATGTCCTCAGCCAGGTTTTCAGCCTCGGGCCCGACAACTACTTGCACGATAGTGCCCACTACCATCACGCCGTGGGCACCGGCAGCTTTCAGGGCTGTTTGATCGACCCGTGCGGAGTCCACTACTTCGGTGCGCAAACGCGTGATGCACCCTTCAATCTCTTTCACGTTACTCGCCCCGCCCAGCGCTGCCAGGATGATTTCTGCTTTGGACATGTTCTGCTCCTCACTTCGTTTGAGTGGTTTGTCGCTGTGTCGTATCTTTTCTGCTCGAGCTCGGAGAGCCTGTCCGGTTGACAACAACCCCGTTCAGCCCTCACAGTGATTACAGCCACTGGTTATAACCAGCTAGTTCGACCGTACAGAGTCCGTTCGGTGCACACAAGCACTGCACCTTTTCGAGATGGGAAACACCATGTCAACGGAAAACACCGGCAAGCCTGAGGATGCCGGCGCATCAATCGCACCCGACTCGGGCAAGGCCAAGGGCACCGGCAAGGCGCTGCAGAACCTACAGCGTTTCGGACGCAGTCTCATGCTGCCCATCGCTGCACTTCCGGCCGCAGCCCTTCTGCTACGGCTCGGTCAAGATGACCTGCTGGGTCGGCTTGAGTCCCTGTCTACGGCTGCCCAGGTGATCGGCGCAGCGGGCGGGGCGTTATTCGAGAACCTTCCATTGCTCTTTGCCATCGGCATTGCCTTCGGGTTTGCCCGCAAAGGCGACGGCTCAACCGCGCTTGCCGCCGCCGTCGGGTACTTGGTCCTGATCAACGTGTTCGAGGTTATGGCACCGCTTGTCCTCGGTGCTGCGCCAGACGGTGGCGAAGAGCCCGTCATCAACTACGGCGTCCTAGCGGGCATCATTATGGGCCTCATCACAGCGTTGTTGTGGCAGCGTTTCCATCGCACTCAGCTCCCAGACTGGCTGGGCTTCTTCGCCGGCCGGCGCCTGGTACCGATTCTGACGGCTCTCGCCGGCATCGTCATCGGCGTCGTTATGGCACTGATCTACCCGATCTTCGACCGCGGTCTGACCAGCGTGGGTAACGCAGTTGCGGAGAACACAGTGATTGGTAGCGGTGTCTACGGCACTCTCAACCGGCTACTCATTCCCCTCGGACTGCACCATATCTTGAACTCGATCGTCTGGTTCATCATCGGTGACTACGGGGGCACTAATGGAGACCTGAACCGGTTCTTCGCGGGAGATCCCACCGCGGGCGTTTTCATGACCGGATTCTTCCCCATCATGATGTTTGCCCTGCCCGCAGCTGCCCTGGCGATTTGGCAGGAAGCAAGGCCCTCTCAGCGCAAGATCGTGGGTGGTGTCATGCTCTCTACCGGTCTGACGGCCTTCCTTACTGGCATCACCGAACCGCTCGAGTTTTCCTTCATGTTCGTCGCGTGGCCGCTATACGTCATCCACGCCATTCTGACGGGCACGTCGTTCCTGGTGGTGAACATCCTCGACATTCATCACGGTTTCGGCTTTTCGGCGGGAGCGATCGATTACCTGTTGAACTTCGGCATCGCCGAGAAACCGTTGTGGCTGATACCGATCGGGCTGATCTACGCAGCCATCTATTACGTACTGTTCCGCTTCGTTATCCGCCGCTGGAACCTCCGTACCCTCGGTCGCGAGGACGAAAACGAAGGAACCCCGTCCACGACTACGCCTGATGCAAGCTGATTCACGAACGGTGTTCCCCGAAACACCGTTCGTGCTTTGAGGGGCCGCCTCATCATCGGACGGTTTGGTGAGGACGTCATCGAGGATGGCGCAGTCTGGCTGAACGGCGGACGTATTCGCTGGTGCGGCCCGGCCGTTGACCTACCTGTCGGAATCAATAGCCCAATCAAGCGGATATCCCTGATCTTGCCCGGTCTGGTGGATGTAAACCGCCACGGCGGAAGGGCCCACACCTTCGCCTCGGATCTTGACGACGCATATTGCGCCCGTATGGTGAATTGAGACAGGCGATAGGAGTATCATGTTTCATGACTAATCGTCGTAAGTTCAGCGCCGAGTTTCGGGTCGAGGCCGTCGAGCTGGTGATTTCATCAGGCCGGCCGATCGCTCAAGTGGCGCCCGAGATCGGGGTCGTCGAGGGAACGCTGAGCAACTGGGTTCGCGTCTGAAAAGAGGCACATCCCGAGGCTGCTGGCGGTGCTGCCGAACTGGGCCCGGTCGAGTGGGCCAAATACAAGGCTTTACAAGCTGAGAATGCTGAGCTTGAGAGGGAGATCGAATTCCGGGGAAAAGTCAGCGCCTTCTTCGCCGCGAAGCAACGATGAACGACTATTTTGCGTTCATCTTGGCGGAGAAGACCTCGTTCCCCCTCGACTGGATGTGGCGCAAATTGAAAGTCTCCCGGGCCTTGTCCTAACGCTGGCTCATCCCCGTGAAGCCCACCCCGAGGCAGGTCCACCACGACGAGATGGACGCGCACGTGGTGCACGTCTACACGCGTGAAAAGGGCATGGCGGGCCGGGATTAGATCACCACGATCCTGGGCCAAGAGGGCGTCAGCATCGCCTGCGTCACTGTCGGGTATCTTCAACAGTCGCGGCTTGCGGGCCGTGAGAATGCGGGCGTGGAAGAAGACCACGACAATTGGTCCGGACGCCCGAACCGCACACATTCAGAACCACATGCTCGACAAGGACGGAACGCGCGATTTCACCTCTGCAACCCCTGGAACGCGGTTTTGCGGGGACATCACGTACCTGCGCACCAGCTCGGGGTGGCTGTATCTGGCGACCGTAATCGACCTGTGCACACGGATGATGGTGGACTGGTCGACGGCCAGCCATATCCGCACGACCCTGATCATCGACGCCTTGGAAATGGCCCGTGACCACGGCCACTTCGACAAGAACGGTGCCATATTTCACTCAGACCGAAGCTCACAAGACGAATTCAACTGGTCGAACCAACACCGGCTTGTTCGGTCAATGATAAATGCTCTGCCCACACCTCGGTGGGGGTTCTCCAGCCAAGGATTTTGCGCGGTCGGTCGTTGAGTGTCACGGCAACGGCGTCGAGTTCATCAGCGTCCCATCGTGCAAGGTTGGGTCTTTGGGAAAGTACTGGCGCAGTAGTCCGTTGGTGTTTTCGTTGCTGGGCCGCCGCCATTGAGCTGTGAGACTGCCGGCGGTCTGTACCGGGAGCCAAGGTGCTTTCTGGCGTCCGGAGAGTCGTCGAAGAATTCCTATCAGATGACCCACTTCGAACCCCGGTAGGCGTCAGCGCTCGTGCTCTTCGTCGTCGATTAGGGCGCCAAACATGGAGGGGGAGTCATAACGGGGAGGGGGGCAGAACGAGTCGATGCTGCCGTGACGGCCGACCAGGGTGGTCGTGTGACAATCGCTGATCAGGGTGTAGTCCTCGAGTTGAGTGCCATGGACCTACCATGACAGCTACGGTAGATGGATGGCTCCGTCTATCTCGACTCTTCTGGTTTTGGGCGCATCCGGAGATCTAGCTTCCCGACTGCTCCTCCCCGCCCTCGGACAACTCCTCACCCTGCATCCTGACCGGCCGTTGCGCCTGATCGGTGCCGGGCGGGAGAAGCTGACCCATGCGCAGTGGCAGGCCACGGTGAAGAAATCGTTTACGACGGCCGAGGCATCCGCCGCCGCCGTCGACCAGCTCCTTGCCACAACCGTGTACCGCACGGCCGACGTCACTGCTCCGGCAGAGATGGAGCGGCTGCTCGCGGAGTGCGCTGGCACCCCCGCCATCTACTTCGCACTCCCGCCCGTCGTTACGGCGTTGGCCTGTGATGTACTTGCCGAGGTTGCGTTGCCCGAAGGAACCGTGCTCGCCCTGGAGAAACCGTTCGGAGTCGACGAGGCGAGTGCCCGTGCCCTCAATGCGCGGCTGCAGAAACTCGTTCCGGAAGACCAGATTCACCGCGTCGACCACTTCCTGGGCCGATCGACCGTTTTGAATCTGGCCGGGCTGCGGTTTGCCAACCGTATCTTTGAACCGCTGTGGAACAACAACCATATCGAACGCGTCGACATCGTCTATGACGAACAGCTCGGCCTGGAGGGCCGCGCCGGATATTACGACCACGCCGGTGCCCTCGTAGACATGATTCAGAGTCACCTGCTACAAGTCATGGCCATCTTGGCAATGGAGCCGCCGTCGTCGCTGGGCGCCGCCGACCTCCGTGACGCAAAAGGTATTTTACTGCGGGCGACGCGCGTGCGCGGCGGCAGTGCGGCGCGTTCGAGTCGGCGTGCGCGGTATGCAGCAGGCACGGTCGACTCACACGCGCTGCCTGCTTACGTTGACGAGTCCGGCGTCGACCCGGAGAACGACACCGAAACGCTCGCCGAGGTGACCTTCGAGATCAACACCTGGCGTTGGACCGGCGTGCCCTTCACGCTGCGGTCTGGCAAGGGGCTCGAAGCTCGACGTCGCGAGATAGTGATCACCTTCAGAGCCGTCCCGCATCTACCGACGGGCCTACACGGTCATGAGGCGCCGACGGTTTTGCGGATCTTTCTCGCCCCAGACGAGATGTCACTCGAACTCAACCTCAACGGCCCAGGCGATCCGTATGAACTCGAGCGCGTCAGCCTCGGGGCGACCTTCGGTCCCGGCCAATTGCTCGCGCATGGTGAAGTACTCGAAGGAATTCTCGACGGGGATCCGTCGCTTTCGGTGCGCGGTGACACGGCTGAAGAATGCTGGCGGATCGTGGCGCCTGTGTTGGCGGCTTGGCGAGCGGACAAAGTGCCGCTCGACGAATACGCGGCTGGAACGCAGGGCCCGTCGAACTGGACCCCGATCGCTTAGATGATTGAGAAAGTTGCGTCGAATTACCGCAGGCAACACCAGGAGGCCATGGCTGATGATGGCATCGCGTCGTCGTAGCTCTCGTACGTCCAAATCACGGAGCCGTAGGAGCCGTAGGGGGAATAATCTGATGGTGCAAAGCGTCTTCTAAGAAGTAGAAGCCCGTTCCAGACTGCGAGCTTTTAGTCGCGTGCTGCAGGTCTACACCTTCCCCGCGCCGACACACCGCACGTACACGGTCGCGTTGCAGCGGCAGTGCAGTACGCCACGGGATTGGGATACGACATTGCCGGACTGAACCGGCGCCGCGGACGGTTCATTCGGCCCGGCAAGGATCGTGCGGCGTGGCTACTCGCCGAGCAGCGCCAGCATGCTCGCGATGGTTTCCGCGAGCCCGTCGTCTGCGGCACCGTAGGCGGCAAAGTCACCCTCGGTCAGAGCGGCCTGCTTCTCGGTGAGCGCCGTGTTGGCGGCCTCTAGGAGCGCTGTCAGTTCGACGTCGGTCTCCGCATTGTCGGTGCTGGTGAGCGTGCCTTCGGTCGGGTTGACTATGGTCGTGTCATCTTCGGTCACGGGAACGCTCGCGTCTCCGGCATCGGCTCCAGGGTTTGACGCGGTGATGGCTCCACCAAGCCACCATTTATACCTCGAGGGGTACGGTGGAAATGCGGATTAGTAAACGAAAGGACATGAATCAGATGATGTGGGGTAGCAAAAGTATGGGGTGGTCCTGGGGGTTTGGGCTGCTGGCGATAGCGGGTGTCGCCGTGATCATTTATGTCATTGTTCGTTTACTGTCGAATAAATCCGGGAGTGATGACACGCGATCTGCTCCAAGGCAAGCCGATTCGGTTAGTGCCAGGCAGATTCTTGAGGAGCGGTTCGCTCGGGGGGAGCTCACTGCGGAGCAGTTGCGTGATCAGCTGCGGGTGCTTGAGGAGGACCGGTAGTGTCCGATCTCAGCCGCCGTAACGCCCTGATCCTCGGCGGGGTGGGAATTGCGGCCACGGCTGTAGGCGGAACGGGCTTCTTCGTCAGTCAACGTCTCTTGTCAACCACGTCACCGGCAACACGGTCCGGGAGTGACCTTGTGGAACCGCCGGAGCTGCGAAGCGTCAGCGGCACTCTCGCCGTTGACCTTGAGTCTTCCCCCCATCAGGTGACTATCGCTGGTCGTGACGTGCGTGCGCTCAGTTACAACGGTGGTGTGCCCGGCCCCACTTTGCGCGTTCGAGCGGGAGACACACTCAACGTCAGCCTTCGCAATGGTCTGGCAGACCCGAGCAACCTGCACGTGCACGGTCTCCACGTTTCGCCCGAGAATAACAGCGACAACATGTTCGTCACCGTCGCAGCTGGTGGCTCCTTTGATTACCAGTACGAACTGCCCGCCAATCACCCGCCGGGCGTCTACTGGTATCACCCGCACCACCACGGTTTCGTGGCCGATCAGGTATTCGGCGGGCTCTACGGCGCCATCATCGTCGACGACCCCGACCCCATCCCGACCAGCCGGGAACGCGTCCTCGTCATTTCCGACATCACCCTCGATTCCACGGGAACAATTCCAGCCGCCACAACGATGGAGAAAATGTCCGGACGCGAGGGAGACCTCGTCCTTGTCAACGGTCAACTCACCCCCAGCATGACTGCCCGCCCTGGCGAACGAGAGCGATGGCGCATCGTTAATGCCTGCGTGTCCCGCTACTTGCGGCTGCGCCTCGACGGGCAGCAGCTATCCCTTCTTGGAATCGACTCCGGACGTTTCGAAGCCGCACACGAAGTCGACGAGGTCGTGCTGCCCCCCGGAAACCGGGCCGATCTTCTCGTCACCGGCACTGCTGGCATCTCCGTACTGCGTGCCCACACCTACGATCGAGGCATGTCCGGCGGAATGATGATGGGAGGCGAAAGCTGCACTGCCGCCGCCGACGTCGCACTGGCCTCCTTTATCGTCACCGGTGATGACGTCGCCACAGTGGCCGCCATACCCGCCCAGCCCGTTCCACGTGACCTGCGCACGGCTACCGTAACCGCCCGGCGCGAGTTGATCTTCGCGATGGGAATGGGCGGAAATATGGGCGGCGGAATGGGCGGGGACACAGGCAGCGGCACGGGTGGAAACATGGATGGCGGCATGGGGCGAGGAATGGGAGGCGGCATGATGTCAGCCACGATCAACGGCCAGGTATTCGATGCCACCCGGGTCGACACGACCGTGCAATTCGACAGCGTGGAGGACTGGTTGCTAACAAATACCAGCCCGCTCGATCACCCCATGCACCTGCACGTGTGGCCGATGCAGATTATTGAACAGTCAGGCCAGCCCGTGATAACCATCGTGTGGCAGGACGTCGTGAACATCCCGGCACGCAGCACCGTGCGTGTACGTATCGCATTTGACGACTTCAGCGGACGTACCGTGTACCACTGCCACATCCTTGACCACGAAGACAGCGGAATGATGGGAGTTATCACCGCAAACTGACCCGCCGCAACCATCAATTCAGGAAAATGACTCAGGAGAAACCGATGAACTACGCACGCACCATCACCATCTCGCTGCCCTACGAAGAAGCCGTCTCCAGAGTGCGGGAAGAACTAGCCAACCAGGGAATCGGCGTTCTTACCGAGATCGACGTCCGCGCGACCTTCGAAACAAAACTCGGCGTCGAAAGCGCACACACACTGGGCGACTACCTGATCCTGGGCGCCTGCAACCCCGCCCTCGCCGAACAGGCACTCACCGCCGAGCCCGACATGGGATTACTGCTTCCCTGCAACGTCGTCATCCGACGCAGCCCATCAGCAACTACCACCACGGTTCAAGCTATCAACCCACAAACCATGGTCCAGCTGAGCAAATCCCCAGGGATACAGAACGTTGCTGATCACGCCGATCAACGCCTTCTCGTCGTGCTAGCCGCTCTCAAAGAAGAAAACACCAACAAGTAACACGCGATCCGCTCCGCTGAAGCACGGTCAGGACTTTGTCGCTGAATCTGTGAACACCAGCGCTCAGTGGCGCTGTTCTTGTGGGTTTATCTGGCACGAGAGTTATCAAGAATCCAAGCGTGCCCAGCACGTTCTTCCTGATCTGTGACGGGTTGAAAAAACTGCCGAGGACCTGCTCGTTCATCTCTTTGAGCCCGTCGGTCAGGGCAGACATCCACAACTCAGCGCCCTCACTGCCGTGCCGGCTCACAGCCCGGGAATGTCCGTTTCCCCGGCCAGCGTCACGCCGTCGGCTGGGGAGTGTCAAGCCCCGGGTTTTGTGGAGGCTTGGTTAGGCCTGTTTCATCTGGGTGATGGGGGGCTGGTGGTGTAGAAGTTGGTTTCAGTTTCGAAGGGTGGGATGTAGCCGAGCTCGCTATGGAAGCATCGCTGGTTGAACCAATCGAAGTATTCAGCAACGGCGATCTCGAGGTCGTCGATGCCAGGCCAGGGGCCGCGGTTGCGGATGTACTCAGCTTTGAAGAGTGAGTTCAGCGCCTCCGTCATCGTGTTGTCGTAGCTATCACCCTGGGAACCGACGGACGCGACGGCTTCGGCTTGGGCGAGGCGTTTGGTGTAACGCACCGCCCGATATTGCACGCCTCTATCCGAGTGGTGGACAAGCTGGGAGAGGTCCCGGCCTTCCCGCTGCCTCGTCCAGATCCCCATCTCGAGGGCGTCGAGAGCGAGGCTGGTGTGCATGCTGGTGGACAGCTGCCACCCGACGACGCGGCGGGAGAACACCTCGGTCACGAACACCGCGTAGACCCAGCCCGAGAACGTTCTGATGTAAGTGATATCGGCAACCCACAGGCAGTTCGGCGCTGGCGCCGTGAACGTCCGCCGCACGAGGTCTTCCGGGCGGTCGCTGAGCGGGCCAGGTATCGTGGTCCGCGGACTCCTTGATCGGGTGATGCCGCGTAGGCCTTCGCGGTGCATGAGTCGTTCGACCGTGCAGCGCGTAACGGGGTGCCCGTCGCGTTTGAGTTGGGCGTGGACCTTCCGCACGCCCTAGACGCCATAGTTCTTCTTGTGTACATCCTTGATCTTCACCACGGTTTCCTCATCCGTTTTCGATCGTTTCGAGGGCGGCCGGGACGTTGCCGCGTAGTACGTCGACGGGGCGATCTGCATTTCTTACAGATCGGCTCGACCCCGTAGTCGTGCTTGTTCATGTCGATGAAGGTGATCATCTGCTGGAGGGGCGGTCGAGCTCCGCCGCGAAGAAAGCCGCCGCGCTGCGCAGGATGACGTTCGACCTCCGCAGCTCACGATTCTCTCGCTCAAGCTCGAGCAGTCGGGCGGCGTCCTCGGTCGTCGTTCCCGTGCGAACGCCGGAGTCGATCTCCGCGCGCAGGAGCCACTTTCTCAGGGTGTCCGCGGGGATTTCCGAGTTGCTGGCCGATGCGGGCAGACGCTTCACGGCCACCGTCGGCATCCGCACGAGCGGCAACCAGGACGCGCACCGCGCGTTCCTTCAACTCCGGCGGATACATCTTCAATGCTGGCATGATTCTCAATCTTTCCGGGTGATCATGAACCTCCATTACACTCGGGACGAGACAGACCGCGATCTGGGCAATGTCGCGGGTCCCGGCGGTCGGCAACTTGACGCCACCCGCGATAGATGAAAAACCATTCCTTGGTTCAGGATCGGGTTCAACTGCCGGAGGATGTTGTCCATGAACGTGGGCATCGCGAGCAACCGAACACTCACCCCGGGTACGAGCGGCTCGGTCATGACCGGGTTGGGTCTTCTGCGTTGAGGGACATCTCGGCGATCTGCTTGATTGCGGCGAGGGTTTTCGGGATGCCGTCGAGGGCTTGCTGGGTGCGGTCGATGATCTGAGTGTGTGCGTCTTCGC
>NZ_PJJM01000041.1 GCF_002929805.1 Cryobacterium sp. Y50
CAGGCAGGGCGACTGACCCCGTTGAAAGGACAGCACGCAAAAGAAAATGTTTACCAAAGCAAAATCACGTCCAGACTTCACTTCCGAATACAAGAACGGGGCCCTACGTGACCGCTCCTATTGCCTGTTCGAACATCGCTGCCCCGCACAATATTGCTCCTGATCGTCGTCGCTCACTTCGTGATCCCAGAGCCCTAAATTTCGCCGCAGCACCCTGATCCCCCGACCGGGTCCACACGATCGAAGCGTCGCGTGATAGGACAAATTACCAAAGAAAATCGTGCCGACCAGAGGCTGTAGCGTGTACTTGGAATAAGCCGAACATTGAGCGACGCAAATTGACAGCACATTGACGAATCAGAGGTCAGCTCGCGCCAGTGCGTCACAGTGGAACCTTTTCAGCTCGCGCGCGGCGACGTCGGGACGGAAGATGCGTTCGGGTCGAGGTTCGGATCCCACGGCCGGGGCATCCCGATCAGGTTTGGAAACGGGAAGACCGTTTGGCACGCTCTCGCGATGGGCGCGATTGTTCGGGCGACACCCGCGATCTCGTCGTCGGTCACTCCGTTCCACGGAAGGACGGCCAATTGGTTGGTCACATGCTCGGCGCGATCGAGTGCTGCTCTGCCCTTTTCACTGATCTCGCCCTGGCCCGTCAGCAGCCCGCGAGCCGCGAGTTCTTCAACTTCGGCTGCCCATTGTTCCTCTGTCCAGCCACGTGCCTTCCTCACGCTCGTCGCGTCGATATCCACCGCGCTGCGCAACACGAGAGTGCTGATGCCCGCGATCCCTCCCTCGACCAGTGCGATCACATGACTGTCTCCGCGATGCTCTCGGAGAGTGGCCGCGGCCTGCCAGAGACGGCGATACGGATCCGACTCCACCGGCAGTGCGCTGTTCGCCGCCGCAAGTGGTCGGCCTATGGTGTCGACACGAACCGCGGCTTGGGCAAGTGCGTCAGCCGCTTCGGTGACAGATCGCTCATCGGGCACAAGGTTTCGCAACGTTGCTGCTGCACCCCGCGACCGCGCATCGAGGACCCGGTCTACCGTCACCGTCGACCACACAGCCGGCAGCACCCGTTCGACCAGGAACGGAGCGAACCCACTGAAGATCGCCACCACCGGAGCGGCGGTCACGGCCCCGAGCGGGGCGGCGCGACCTGCGAAGTACCCGTCCCAATAACGGATGAGTCCGATATCCGCGAACGCCTCCCTTGCCTCCGGCGAGAAATACGTCACCGCGTGGATCGGCTCGAACAACGTCCACAGTGCCCGAACCCGATGGTCTAGCTCGCTCATTCGTCTCCCTCGTCGCCGCGTGTTCCCGATCCTATGCCGCGCGGCGACACCCTCCTAAAAGTCTCGGTTCGCCGGTGGCATGTTGCGGATGTAAGTGTCGAGGACAAGCTTTCGTACTGATATTCGATGTTCCGCATGGAGACCTTAATCTGTGGAGATTGAGGACAAAGTGAAGTGTCAGGGGTTGGCTCGCCCGATGGCCTTTAGGGGAACGGCGGATCGCTCTTCCAGAGGCTGAGCGGTCGGGCTGGTACTTGTCTTTGGAGGAACGACTGCAGATCGCGGACTTGCACCTGGGTGGCGCCGGCGTGCGGGCGATCGCTGCTCTGGTAGGCCGGTCTGCTGCCACGATCAGTCGAGAGCTGGCTCGAGGCAGGTCCAAGACTGGTCCGCAGGCACGAACGAGGTACGCCCCTTATGCGGCGCAGTAGTAGGCCGAGCTTCGCGGTCGCCGTCCCCAGGCCAGCAAGTTCAACCATCCGGCGTCCGAGGCGGCCTGCTACGAAGAACTCGGGCAAGATCCCGAAATCACCCACCACAACAACGTAAGGAAGGAGATCTAATCGTGGGGTCACACTGCCGGTCGGCGATCGCTACGTTGGTGGAGCGTCAGACCAAAAATCCGTGCACGCTGTCGCTACCGCGGCGGTCACGAGAAACAGTGCCGATGGAACGCACAGGAAAGACGAAGGCCACTGCCAAGGTATTGCTCGAGGCGGCAGTCAAAGCCAGAGCTAACTCCGGCGATGCAGACCTTAACAACGACTCGACTATAGAGATGTTGATGCAGGTTCCGTGGCCTTGGAAAATGGAAACCTCCAAGCTGAACGAGGGCAGTAAAGGAAACTACACCGATGTCATTGAACGAATCATCATTCTTGGACTCGGCGCGGTAAAGCTACGCGAGGCAACGACCGGCCGCATGGACCGCTGGCTTGGAAAGGAACGGCGAAGGCGTGTCGGGTAGGCGGAGATTGCCCGCACCCTCCTAAACCAAGCGTTTGCTTTCGCCGCCCAGCGCGACGCTGTGACCGGCAACCCGGTCGCCAACGCCTCCAAGCCCGTCAAGGACAAGCCAAAGCCGCGCGCTCTGACCACCGAAGAGCTTGTAACGCTCCGCGAAGCGGTTCGTGGAATGCGTCAGAACACCTGGCTAGCCGCTGCCTCGAAACGCAGCTCGGCGTAGCTGGCCGTATCGGTGAAATCGCTGCGCTCAAAGTCGAGGACCTCGACTTAGACAACCACGTCAGTCCGCGCGTCAACATCACCGCCACCGTAATTAAACCAGTCGGCGAGAAGCACAGCCGGCAACTGCACACCCAAGACGGTGTAGATGGCCCGCGCACGGTCATCATCCACGAGTGGCTTGTCCTAATCCTGAGGAACCGCGCACTACTCGCGGGTCAGAGCGGATTGCTCTTCGCTTCGAGGAACGATGAGCTACTCGACCCGCACACCATGCGTGAGTCTTGGCGACACATACAAGAAGCCGCCAGGCTCGGCGGGATGACGCCGCATCACATACGAAAAACGGCGCTATCGAAGATTTCGCAAGTTTTTTGACCTGGAAACGGCGTTAAAAGTCGCTGACCGCAAGGGGACCGAGGTGACGAAGCGTCACTACGTCGAGAAGGTCATCGCTGCGGGACCGATGTTCGTGTTGCGTTTACCGACCTGGCCCCGAAGCCTGGCCTGCGGCTTGGTGAGAAGGCCTCGTAGTAAGTGCTCTTGAAGCATTTACGACAGGTAAGCGTTGGATGCAGGGATAATCCGGAGCAATCCGCACCCTGCATCCCTTTGCTTATAGTGCCCCTGGAGGGATTCGAACTCCAATAACCGTCCGCACGGTGTCATCGATGGCGTCAAGAGCCGCGTGGATTCAACGTTTTTGAGTCACAATGAGGCATCCAGATTCACTCAAAGTTTTTTCAAGTGTGGGCAAATTGTGGGCACGTTTGCGAAGCGTCACGCGTTACCTTGCCAGCGTCGCAGCCGTTACGCGGCACCGGTGTATCCTCCAGCGAAGTACCCCCGACGGAAACGCTCAGCGGGATCAGTCGACGGCTCTAAACCGTTCAAGTCCCACACGTGTGTTGTCATCCACAACAACAAAGCTGGGTCCATCAGAAAGCCCCTCAGTTCATCACCCTCCCGCGTCCCCACAGGGCACTGCGGCCGATACTAATGATTATGTCAAGTAATACTTGATCAGAGGCATTATTTTAGGAAACGACCATCACCGCATGCCGCCCACGATTATTGAGAGGAATCCACAGCACGATCCAAGATCGCATCGTAAATCGCACCGTCAATGAGCCCCTCACTCCGTGCGCGCCCTACCTCGTCGAATGACCCGGAGGTCGATACCAGGAGCGGGTCAAAACCGCCTGTCGGCGCCTCCGACGGGTAGGCCCACCGGCTCAGCTCGTCAACGAGCTGAGCCCGCGTCAACTCCCCCGTGGCATACCGCTGAGTAATCTCATACGGAGACGCACCAGAAAAACCCGGTACCGGATCCGCCATTTTTGCCGCAGTTCGCAACGCAGAATGAATCGTCGGCTGCTTCACCCCCAACTGCGACGCAAGCTCTGCCTGGCTCATGATCGCAGCCAAACGCCGCAACTCCCGAAGGTAATCGAGACGGTTAAGGCTAAGCCGCTGGCGCAACGTCCGCGCCCTCTGAACCTCAGGGCGATAACTAATCGTGGTCATGCAAACCACCTCCTATAGACCAATCTATTACATGGGTATAGAACTATCTATAGATAGATAGTCAATCTCAGAAAACGCCCCCGTAAGGGAAGCCTCTTGCGGGACGGATCTATTGGCCGTGGGCAAGAAAAAGGCCTTCTCTTGCGCGCGGCGGCACCGGCGGACCTCGCGATAGTTGGCGATTCAAAAGAGTAGGTCGAGGCTGATCGCGGCACGCTCGACCTTGACTAAACGCTGCTCAGCTCACCCCTCGGCCGTCTGCGCTCGACAATGACTCAGTGGAACACCGAGTTCGGTGCCGGCCGAGGTCAGTGGCGCGGCGCCCGTAGCTTCGCTTCGTCTGCAACGGGTGAAACGTAACGGCCGGGAATCGATTCGGCGGTGGAGCGAGTTACATAGCCGGTCGGGCCAACGACTCGACGCGTTTCAAGCGTGACGTATCCAGTTGCCTGCTCTTGGCGGCGCGGTACGTGCGTAACGTATGAATTCATTTCTCCCGTTCCTGTCTGCATCCATGGCAGACGGTCAACTCTACCCTGACGTAAGAGTTGTTTTAAATCGATCGCGCCGCACGACCACAATCCCTTCCGATGCGCGCTCTGGCAAAAAACAGACCGAGGTGCAACGTCAAAGGGGCCCACTCGGCATGCGCCCTAAGGGATGTATTCCTGCTTTATCAATCAACCCTTACGTGAGGTTTGATTTGGGCTGGAGTCTACGTCAAGTTTTGCAGGTCAAGCTCGTAGGGAGCACGGCATTGGAATTACCCGCTCGAGACTCGGATGAACGGTGGCTTCATCGCACCGCGGTAGTTGCGCTCGCAAGTGCGTATCTGGCTGCGCCGAGCGTGCTCGTTTTTGGAAGTTTGGTGAGGGGGTCATCTGCGCCGCCGCATTGGTTGCTCCGTGTGCACTTTTACTTTTATCTTCCGCGTAAGCAGCAGGCCGACAGTGACGTTACACGGTCACCCGAGCGCGCCAGGATTCTGTGGGCATTTACCCCGGAAGCGTGGCGATCCCGTCCTGTGTATTCGGGATCGCTGATGATCGCAAGCTACACAGGGTGCGTGGGGCTGACAACCGCATTTACTTCCGCAAGCGCGCCAGCCGAATCGTGGCGGACGGCGTTGGGATACTTCACGATTGCCGGCCTGTCTCTCGGCCTTCACGGCCCCGCTCGGTGGGCATTCCGACGCCAACAGCCGGACCCAGAAAGCTAAGCGCGACCGTGAACTAGCGACGATTCAGCTTGCGGGTACCAGTTTGCTAGCCCCGAAGCTACGCCGAACTCCTATTCCTGTGCAGCTAAAACGGTGTAACCCTAAGAAAGCTGGCACGCGGGTCACCGTGACCCCCAGCTTGCCGTCACTCGACCGCGTTCGATAGCGCAACTGAGGTCCAGCAAGACCTCAACTTAACATAAACGTTAGGGTTGAGTTCTGGTGTGTTTCCCCCACCACCTTGAACGCCCCATGCCGCCGCAATCACCTCTGACGCGGTGCGTGCATGTCGGGTGCCCCGCCGCAGGAGAAACTCATGACAGACGCCACCGCCACAGATAAAACGGGCGAACATCGCTACCTCGCGAAAACGCTCGAGCTTGTGGAATCGGCCCACGCGAACTTAATCGATTCGATCGACCGTTCGGAACTTGCGATGGACGAACAAAAGCGCGAGATGTGGGAGCACCAGCGCGATATGGATCACGCCGAGAAAGCGAATGCACGCATGCAGATGGCGACATCCGTAGCGATCGGTGATTCTGCGGTCAAATCCCGCGATTCTCTCGAGCGGCTCAGAAACTCACCCTATTTTGGGCGAGTCGACTTCCAACACGCTGACACTGCTTCGGCAAAGTCCTATTACATCGGTGTGCGCGGCTTCTGGGATCCCGAGACCCAAGACCTCCGTGTGCACGACTGGCGCGCGCCGGTTTCGAGTCTCTATTACGACTACGAGGCCGGCCCGGCAACGTTCGACGCGCCCGAAGGGGTCGCCGAGGGCGAGATCGTAGGCAAGCGCCAGTACAAGATTGAGGCTGGACACCTGCAGTATTCGCTCGAGAGCTCGATCAACATCGGCGATGAGGTTCTGCAGCGCGAACTCAGCGAGTCTGCCGACGACAAGATGCGCAACATCGTCGCGACGATCCAGCGTGAGCAAAACGCGGTGATCCGTAACGAGACGGCCAAGGTGCTCATCTTGCAAGGCGTTGCCGGTTCAGGAAAGACCTCTATCGCGCTGCACCGGTTGGCATTTCTGCTTTACCGGTTCAAGGACACGCTGTCATCCAGCAACGTCATGATCCTGTCTCCGAACAAGGTGTTCGCCGACTACATCGCCGATGTGCTGCCGGAGCTCGGCGAGGAGCAGGTCGCGGAGATCGATCTGGACCGCATCGCCGAGCGCTTCCTCAGCAAAGTTGTTCAGCACCAGACTTTCAGCGAGCAGGTCAGCGGCGTCCTTGACAACGTTGACCATGATGCCGCCGATCGCATGCGCGCCAAAGCGACCCCGGAGTTCGTCGGGGAATTGCACGAGTGGATAGCAGTCCGGGCAGACGACTTCACGCCCGATAAGGTTGTGCAGCATTCAGAGCGGGTGAGCGCCGACTGGGTGGCGGACGCATTCGCGAGCGGTCACACCTCACCCATCTATACCCGGCTCGACCAAGTAGCCGACAGCGCGATCCACCTGATGAAGCAGCGTGTTCTTGACAGGCATGGCAAGTGGAGCGCGGTTGACTCGACCAGTGTGCGCAAGCAGGTACGGGCAATGTTCCCCTTCAAGGACGCGTTCGCGCTCTACCGAGCCTTCTACAATGAACCGTCGCGTCGAGCACACTTCACGATGCTGGACCACAAGCGCATCGAACACTCAGACGTCGCACCGCTGATTTACACGCTCATCACGACCGCACGACATGACGGCTTCGAAGACATCCACCACCTTCTCGTCGACGAAATGCAGGACTACACCCCTATCCAATACGCGGTTCTACGAAAACTATTCGCCTGCAACATGACGATCCTCGGCGATTCGAACCAGTCGGTGAACCCGTTCAGCTCCTCGAACCTCGAGACGATCTTCAGCATCTTCCCCGAAGCCGACTGCCTTGAGCTCTGCAAGAGCTACCGCTCAACAACCGAAATAACCGAATTCGCACAAAACATCTCTCGCAACGACAAACTCATCCCCATCGAACGCCACGGCCCGCCGCCGCAATTACTGGCATGCGAAACCCCGCAGGACGAGACTGCTCGGGTTCTCGAGATAATTGCCACGCACAAGCGAAGCGAATACAGATCGTTGGGAATCGTGTGCAAAACTCTCGACCAGGCGGAACGCCTCTATCGCGCCGTCGCCGCGGAAGGCATCGAACTTACCCTGCTCGACTATGACAGCAAGACCTTCACCGGTGGGATTATCATCACCTCAGCTCATATTGCTAAAGGCCTCGAGTTCGACGTCGTCATTGTTCCCCACGTCGATGACGCCACCTACACTACCGACATCGACCGCAGCATGCTCTACATCGCCTGCACCCGGGCCATGCACCAGCTCCACCTCACCCACACCGGCACCGCATCGACGTTTTTACCGTCGGCACCCGAGCTTGCGAGGTCTGTCAAAATTTCGGTGTAACTAGTTCTGGCTTGATTAGCGTCCGACGAACAGTCGCCGTCGAAAAGATGTCGAAAGCGTGTCGAGCGCGCCCTTCTTTCGTTGGCCCAGCGGTCGCTGTCCGGTCGGGTCGGGTCGATGCAGCACGATAGTTGCACACCGCGATCAGTACGCGGTCGCGGCGCTCAGGTACCCGCCGGCTGATCAGTATTGTGCGACGTAGACGGTGTTGGCGGAGGTTCCACCAGTGAGCCGGTTGGGGAAGCTGACGACGTGGGCGTGCCAACGGCCAAAGACGCCGGCGAGGATGTCAGTGAACTCGGCGTCCGGTGGGTCGTCTGACCAGAGGGCGAATACTCCGCCCTCCGCGAGATGTCCAACAAGAGATCGCAGTCCGGCAACGGTGTACAGATCGAAGTGGCTGGCATCGAGGCGATAGCGCGGCGAATGGTCGATGTCCACGAGGATTGCATCGTAATGCGGCGAATTCGCGGTTGCCGTGCTCCGCATCAAGGCAAAGAAATCATCCAGCTTGAGATGGGTTCTGGGGTCACCGGTAAGTGCCTCTGAGACGGGGAGGAGCCCTCGCTGATGCCAGCCGATAACTGGGGACAAGGTGTCGACGACGGTCATCGACGCCACCCGGTCATCTGCCAGCGCGGCGACCGCGGTGTAGCCCAGGCCCAGCCCGCCAACCAGTACGTCGAGCCGGTCGCCGGCGACCGCCGCGAGGCCCAGCGTTGCGAGTTCTTCTTCCGCGACGGTGAACAGGCTCGACATCAAAAACGCTTCGCCCAGCTTCACCTCATAGACGTCGACGTCCAGGGTCGGTTCGCGGCGTCGTCTCAGCGTGAGGTCGCCCAACTCCGTAGGCTGAAAATCGAGCTCTTCAAACCGTTTGATCGTTTTGTCTCCCCAAGGCTGACCGGCATCCAACGAGCAACGTCACAATTGCATACCATGCGTATTGTGACAGGTCATGCACTGTATCCACCGGCCGCGGACACCAGGTACCGATCTGCTAACAACTCTCCTCTTACGTGAGAGTAGTATTACTGTCGTAATCTACCAGACAGGAGACACCACAATGACGACTGAACAATCCACGGCCGAGGCTACGAGAGAGACAATCCTCGCTGCCGTCGGACATGTCTTCGACACACACCCGGTCTTCCGTGAGGATCTCGTCACAGCGGCCAGGCAATCCGATGCCCCGCGGCCTCTTGTGATGATGCTGGACAACCTTCCTATTGATGGCCGGATTCATTATGTCCGCAACCTGTGGAAATTTCTTCCCGACATCGCCATCACGGACTCTGAATGAGCATCGACATTCACCCGTTGGCCGAAGACGACTACCACCTCATTCAGGAATACATGGCCTCCCGTGTCCTCGCACTTCTCGTCACGTCGACCACTACCCGCGATTGGGAGCGCGAGGTGGCTACCGAGATTGGACTGTCCGACGGCCAATGGGAGCGACGAAACGGGTTCCTGTTCGACTTCACTCTGGGCCGGTTCCTGCACTCTGCCCGCAGCGCGCGGAACGCGCAACACGGTCGGGGTGCAGCCGGTCGGGACTTCGTATCAGCCAACGAGCGGTTCACCGATCGATTCCTGTCGGCCATCGACCGCCAGGATGCCTCAGCTGCCGAAGCCGTGTGGGAAGAATTCAACAATTTACCCTACTGGCCCGATGTTCCCGCTATCGCACTGATCTCGACTCGCGCGATCATCACCCGGCTGCAGATCATCGTGGCCGTGGTATACCCGGGGAGCATTGGATTGCAGCTACCGGAAGAATACGACCCGCCAGTATTCGTTTCTTAGCCTCAACCCACCGGCGGAGGTGGAAACTCTGGCGGCGACGTTGATGAGTGTCCGGTGGACGGATGCGGTGACGGCTCGTCTGAGGGTGACGATGGCGAGGGGCCAGCGACACGGTGAGATTAAACGCGATGCACGCCTGCACGAGCCAGGCCGCGTTGGTAGTGAATACGCTGGACGAAAAGCGCGCCATCTCCAACACTTTCATGTCGGCGTTCAAGTTCGATGATCGCATACTGGCGGTGGGTATTGTCGGCGTTGCCGGTATCGATGGGGCTGGAAGTTAAGAACGCGTGGCAACGAAACAGGTCAAAAAGGGTGCCTCGACCGACGGTGAGGTTCTGCAGCCACCGAGACGCGGCAGCATCAAGTTTGCAGCCGCGGCCGAATGGGAAGACCCGCAGGAACAACCCCCGCGTCGAAATCCGTAGGTCCTCTTGGAGTCGCGGCCCCGGTGAGCATGCCCGCAAGCTACACCGATGACCTACTTTTTTGCGGCGACCACGGGTGTGACCCTGAGAAAGCTGGCGCGCGGGTTGCCGTGGCCCACGACGGGAGTCGTATCCCCGCCGGCAACCAGGTTCGTCGTCCACCCAGCCAGGATGCGCAACTTGCGCTTCATAGTCGGCATCGCGTAGAGGTGATATGCGCGGTGAGCGAGCCACGCCGGCATGTTCTTGAGCTTGAGGCCCTTCATGATGCCGGCACCCTTGCCGATGCCAAAGCTGGCGACCGTTCCGAGCGATTCGTGTCGATATTCCACGATCGGTCGTCCGTTCACCATGGCGACGATATTGGCGGACACGGTCACCGCCTGGCGCACAGCATTCTGCGCGTTCGGTGGATAGTAGGCCGGCTGCGTCTCGGCCAGCAGGTTGGGAACCTGCGCTCCATCCCCAAGAGCCCACACGCCCTCAAGCTTCTCCCCGTCGCCGGTCTCCACTTGCAGCGCGGCGTTGACATTGACGTGCCCTTTGGGTCCCAGGGGCAAATCCAAGCCAGCCAGAACGGGGTTCGGCTTCACCCCGGCGGTCCAGACGATCGCGCCAGCCGGAATCGTCTCTCCGTCGCTGAGGACGACGTTGCCGTCAATGCAGGACGGCATCGTCGTGTTTAAGCGAATGTCGATGCCTCGGGCACGGAGCTGACCGAGAGTCCACTGCGAGAGTTCGGGCCCAACTTCGGGTGCAACCCGGTCGAGCGCCTCCACCAATACGAAATGCAACTCCTCACGGGAGAGTCCACGGTAGCTCTTCATCGCAGCCTTCGCGGCATCATCAAGCTCTGCCATGGCCTCAACCCCGGTGTAGCCACCGCCGATGAACACGGTAGTGAGGAGCTTTCTGCGCTCTGCCGAGTCCTGAACGCTGGCCGCGCGGGCAATGTTTCCGAGAATGCGATCGCGCACGTACTGTGCTTCCTCAACAGACTTGAACCCCACACCGTTCTCGGCGAGTCCAGGCGTGGGAAAGGTGCGAGTGACGGCTCCGAGCGCAACCACAAGGTGATCGTAGGGAAAGTTTCGACCTTCGCCGTCTGGCGTCATCACCGTGACGCTCTTGCCTGTGCTGTCCAGGCCGGTGACGGACGCCTGCACGACATTTGAGTGTCGGAGCGTCTTGTGCAGAGGTACGGTCACGTCGCGGGCCCGGATGTGGCCGCCAGCAACTTCGGGTAGAAACGGCTGATAGGTGTAATACGGCAATTCATCGATCAGGGTGATGCTGGCCCAACGGGTCGCGTGCTTCTTCTGTAGTTGGAGGGCGGTAGTCAGCCCGGCGGCTCCGCCGCCGAGAATGACGATGCGTGTTGTCATGAGTGTGTTCCTTCCGACCGTACTTAGTGCCGATGATGGTTTTTTCACTGCTGATCTCTTGGTTCAGCGCGCGCTGATTGATTCCTTGGCAGCGGCGACGACGGCTTCGGTGGTGATTCCAAATTCGCGGAACAGCGTCTGATAGTCGGCG
>NZ_PJJM01000042.1 GCF_002929805.1 Cryobacterium sp. Y50
AAACGCTTCCAGCACGCCCACTGGCCACAACCCGCCCACGAACCAGAAATCACCATTCACGCGCCTAACTGAACGGTATTGCGCTTAGCCTGATGACGTGGAAACGAGAGAAGAGTCCATTTGCCGGCCGTTCGACGCCGCTCGTTGGCGACTAGCTGAAGCTGACAGCTTCGATGTCCAACGCGACGAACTCGGCCACATGCTGCACCAGTTCTTTCGGCTCGTTGAGCTGAAAGGCGGCGTGGAGATCCTGAAATGCGAACCTTCCGCCAGCACAGCTCTCGCAATCCTTCTCTTCAGGCACAAGAACACCCATGAAGTCACGCGGGTAGCCGAACCCGCTGATGTCTTCATCGACACGTTCACCAACTTGTATGGTGCACTCATCTGGGATGCGCCCCCCGAAATAGCTGGTGATAATCGCTTCACCGCCTGGGGGACGGACAGCATGGTAGGCAAACCTGCCCTCGACACTATGACCGAAGCCTTCAATCAGGTACTCACCTTGCCGCGAGATAACTCAGGCGCAGTCTGAGGAATCACCGTTGACTATGGCAGCGTTATTCGGACCCACCAGGGCAATCTAAGTGAGACCCGTCAGCATGCCAGGACGGTCGACCGACAGGGGTAGTTGTCGCCGTGGTCGACTACGAAGTCGGGCCCAGCGAACACGGCGCCGCCCACCAACCGGCCGAGCCACTGACTCAATACGTCAGCGTCGGTGATGCAACCCATGCGGTCAGCTCCCTGCGCGCAATCCGCAAAATGCTGCGAGCCCTCGAAATGGCACCCACCGCACTGCCGAGTCCTGAAGCGAATTGACTCGCCCCGGACCGCGACCCCGAAGGCTGGCGGCCGACAGGATGAAGATGACCCAATCGCCCTGGCCGGCATCGTTCGCAGGGCGAACCACGCGACAAGGACGCAAGGTCTGTGGCCCGCGTCACCTCCGCCCTGGGGGCCGCTCCATCACGGTTCCTCACGCCTCACGGCACAGCTTCGGACCCTTCGATGTCGATTGGAGCTGTGGTGGGGATTGCAGCCGACAATACGGCTAAAGCATCTCTCACGATGGCGATCCGCTCACGAGCGTCAGGGTGGAGCCGACGCGGGGCCGAAACCTTCAGCCCGCAGAAGTCCAATGGATCCAGAGGATCCAGTGCCTGCAATGTACGTCGCATTTCCCCGTGCGTCAGTAGCGACGTTTGGGCTGTGTAGTGAGCGGTGCCCGTGACGCCGACGGTTTTCGCCGGCGGGAGATGCGCGTCCGCCCACCCCTCGCCGTAAGCGGTCGCCTCAGCCGCGCATCCGGAGAACATCACACCCGCGAGCAATCCAGCGGCTTGCGCTGCTCGAACGTGATCTACTGCGCCGTCAACTTGTCTCGCCTCGATCACCGACCGCGCCCAGTTTACGGATACTCCGAATTCAGTTGACGAGTTGCGGAGAGCGGTGCCCACCGCCTCAAGCTCAGCGCTTTGGCTGAGGAATCCCTTGGAGGGCGTCTGGCCCGGAACGGGCGCATCGCAGTGCTCGACCACCAATTTCGCGCCTGACCAGTCCCGACGGCCCAACACGGTCAACGATTCTGCAAATCTCTCCCCACTCGAGGTGACGCTTCCCGAGATTGCCCTCGGGGCGGAGTGCACTTCGACGGCGGCGACGACGGCGGCACCTGCTGCGTCGTTAACTCGCGCTACTGCTTGCCGCGCCTGTTCGCAGAAGTCGATGGCCGCCTGCCGCCCCTCGGCTGATTCCGAAGCAAGCCCGAAGTTGGCATCGAGGGCGAGCCGGTTGACCGTTCCTGGTATGAGGGTGATGACGACAGTCCAGTTCGGCTTGATTTGCTGAAGCAGCCATTCTTCGTCGAACGGATGAAGCGATGTGTCAAAGGCGAGTTCCAGTCCGCCGAATCCTGGGAGCGCCGCGACTTCGGAGTAATAACGCTCTTCGTCGGCCTTGTGTTCGCGTTGGGTTGACGGCGCAGCCGCGTATGCCCCGATTACGTAATTCATCAGTCAACTCCGGTGCTGGATTCGTTCGTCTCGTTCGAGCGAGGCATTGCTTAGCGCGATTGAAGCAGCTTCCTTCGAGGGAAGACCTGTTGTGTCACCGACGGTCGCGACCACCCCTGCTGCGAAGTCCGACCCCAGGGCAGCAGCCGCGCGGGCGGAGGCGCCGACAAGGCGCGCGGAAAGGTAACCGCCGAGGAAGGCGTCTCCGGCTCCGACTGAATCAACTACAGTCGCTGCCGAGGATGGCATGTGAACCGGCTCACCCTGGCCACTGGCAAACCAGCATCCGCGTTCGCCGCCCTTCAGGACGGTCTCTTTGACTCCGGCCCTTCTGGCAGCGGCGAACACTTCGGGGGGAGATGTGGTGCCGAATATCGCCTCGGATTCGTCGTCTCCCAGCACGAGGAGGTCCGTGAATGCCAGAATTCGCCGAATGGAGGAGACGACTTCCAAACTGTTTCCTAGCGCCGGTCGAGCGTTGACATCAACTACAACGGCGGTTCCGTAGGAGGCAGCATTCGTGGCGATTGCATCGATGAGTCGGCGCGGTCCGTCGCCAAGCGCCGCCGTTAGGCCGGACAGTATGACGGCACGCGGGGGTTCAGCAGCCCACAGCCGGTCCGCGTCCGAGACGTCCATTGTTGACGCGGCAGAGCCTGTCCGGTAGTAGACGACCCGTCGGCTACCGTCGGGTGGTGTCGCTCGAAGGAAAAGGCCAGTCGGATGAAGGGGGTCAGTGGCGATCAGGTTCCGCTCGACGTTCAGGGCTGCCATCGCCAGTCGCACGCGCTGCCCAGGTTCGTCGTCGCCAACCCGGCTGAGCAACGCCGTGCGCCCGCCCGCCCGGGCGATCGCCGCAACCGCGTTGAACTCGGCGCCCGCTATGTCGACCAGAAGGTGTTTCGCCTCGGTTAGAGATTCGGGTGGAGGGGCTTGCAGCAGCAGCATGGCTTCGCCCACCCCAACTACATCAAGCTGCTTGCCAAGCGGGGAAGCTGAGGGTGGCCAGGTCACGTGATTCGCCGGCCTCTTGCAGGTAATCCATCGCCCCAGCCATGGACGAATTCCTTTGCCCGGCTCGCCAGCGCATCCCAACGGTTTGTGGCAACTAGGTCTTCGGCGACCAATGCGCTCCCGACGCCAACACCAGTGCAGCCAAGTTCCGCGTAGAGCTGGGCGGTCGCAACGTCGACACCCCCCGTCGGCATGAATGAGACGTCCGGCATCGGCGCCATGATCGACTTGAGATATTCGGGTCCGCCGACAGAATTCGCTGGGAAGACCTTGATCGCGGCAGCCCCGAGGCTCCACGCGAGGTCTATCTCGGTCGGTGTGAGAGCACCGCAGATCACCGGGATTTCGGCGTCATTTGCGATGGCGAGGACCGAGGGGACCGTTGTCGGCGTAACCAGAAACTGTGCGCCGTTCGATATCGCGCGGCGAGCGTCGTCGTCCGTGCGGACCGTTCCAACACCGATCTGTGCTGCCGTCGAGCCGCGCCAGCGAGCCACCGTTTCTAGGCACTCAGGCGTTCCGAGTGTGATTTCGATGTTTGTGATCCCACCAAGCGAGAGAGAGTTGAGGACCTCATCCTTAGCGGCCTGGTCTCGAAGACGCACGATCGCGACGATGCCAGTGAGTTGCGTCGCTTCACTCATTTGAACCTCTTTCATCTAGCTCGCTGGTTGTGGGCACGAGGACGACTTTGAGTCGTCCGGGTGCCGGGCTGGACGCGAGGTCGTATGCGCGCTGTGCCTCATGCATGGGAAGGATGTGTGTGACGAGCGCGCGCGCGAGGAGCGGATTCGCCGCCAGGTATCCACAGGCTTCGCGCAGGTAGCGTCTGTGGTTGAGGGTCACCCCGCCCGAGACGGTCAAATTGTTGCGAACGACCGTGGTCAGGTCGATCGGGTAGGCGGTGAGGGCAGGGATGCCAAAGCAGTAGACAATTCCGCCGACTGCGGTTGCGTCGATAGCGTCCCGCAGGGTCGCGATCTGGTGGCCTACTGCTTCGATGACGACGTCTGCGCGGCTCCGCTCATCAATGTTTTGGACCCATTCGGTGCTGGACGCGTGTACAAGATGGTTAATCCCGAAACTGGACTTCAGTTCTACCCTGTTGATCGGGTCGACGCCTGTGACGCTTCGGGCGCCAGCGCGTTTTAGGACATGACAGAGCATGAGTCCGATGGCGCCGAGGCCAATCACCGCGACGTCTTTGCCCGCTACATTCCCGAGGCGCGACGCAGCGAAAAGGACGCAGGCGAGGGGCTGGGCGATGACAGCCTCCCAGGGGGGCAGCTCGACATCGCAAAGGGCTAGTTGCTCAGCGCTGGTGATGACAAGCTCCGCGAGACCATTCATTTCTGAAGCCCAGCCCACAACCCGCTGTCCGACCTCGAAATCGCCACTGCGGGTTGCGACTACATCGCCCATGATCTCGTGTAGCGGGTATCCAACGGCAGCTGGAATGCTGTCGGCCGTCTGTCCACCGCGCCGAAAATGCGGTACGTCGCTTCCACAGATAGATGCTGCCGCCACCCGAACAAGAACCTCGCCGTTGACCAGCGAGCTCCCGTCAGGTGGCGTCACAGTCACATTAGTGATGAGCGACGGCGCTACGAGCTGTGCTGCCTGCACGTCTATCCCTTCACCGCTCCGGCTGTCATTCCGCGTGACAGGAAGGGCTCGAGTAATATGAACAATATGACCATCGGGGCGGTCGACATGAGGCTTACCGCCATCAGGCCGGACCAGTCCACGCTGTATTCGCCGATGAATGATGCAATGCCCACAGTTACTGTCCATCCCTGCGGGTTGCTCATGAGTGTGCGGGCGAAGAGAAAGTCCCCCCACGTCAAGATTGACGCGTACGTGAAGGTGGCAGCGAGCCCCGGTAGTAGCAATGGGGTGACCACATGCCAAAGTGCTTTCAGTCGAGAACAGCCGTCGATCATGGCAGCCTGCTCGATTTCCACGGGCACGGAGTCGATGAATCCCTTCATGAGCCACGTCGTGAATGGGACTGTCGCCGCAATGTTTACGAGGATGACCGACCAAAGATTGTTGGTCAATCCCGTCGTGGAGAAGAGCACGAAGATGGGAATGATCAGAAGGGTCCCGGGTAGCATACGGCTGAACAGCAAGGTGAAACCCATCGCCTCCTGGCCGCGTGATCGGAAGCGAGAGAGGCTATACCCGCCAAGGGTGCTGATGAATGTGGATATCACCGCTGCACCCAATGTGGACAATGCGGAGTTGCCAAGCCATTGAAGTACTGGACGTCCCTCGATGACCTCCGTGTAGGCGTCCATCGATGTGGATCCGAGAGGAGGGACCAGAGGCGGGGACGACGTCAACAACAGGCTGGATGGAACGATCGAGGTCATCACCATCCAATACACCGGGAACAGAAGTACCGCGACGGCTGCTAGAGCGATCGCCAGGAGTCCGTATTGGCGCGTCTTTGAAAGCTCTCTCATTAATTCATCTCTCTACGCAGATTCGCGTCGGATAGATCGGCCTGCGGCTATCAGGACGGTTCCCGCTATCACCATCGTGACAACGCCGAGAGCGGCCGCGACGCCGAGCTCGAAGTATTGGAATGCTTCGGTGTAGATGCGTATGGCGAGAGTCTGAGTTGCTTCATTGGGCCCGCCCCTGGTAAGCGGAAAGATGAAGTCGAACTCACGGAAAATACCGATCCCGGTGATGATGACTGCCAAAGCGGACGCGCTCCTGACGGCTGGCCACGTCACATGCTTGAACTGTTTCCGTGAGTTAGCGCCGTCCATTTGAGCTGCTTCGTACTGCTCCCCCGGAATGGCCTGCAAGGCCGCTAGAAGCACGAGCGTGAAGAACGGGTAGTACTTCCAGACGGTCGGGATGATGACGGCCGTCATCGCAGTGTCACTGTCTGCCAACCATGCGATGTTCGTTTCAATTAGACCGACGCTCCGGAGAAGGAAGTTAATGACTCCATACGATGCATCGAGCATCCAGCTAAATGCGGCGCTGACTGCGACGCCGGGAATCGCCCACGGCAGCAGGACCAGCGGTCTGAATATTCGGCGGCCCGGGAACTTCCGGTTAAGGAGTAGGGCGAGCGCGAGCCCGATAGCAAACGCGGGTAGGAGCACACCCAGCGTGTATACAGCGGATCGCCAGATGTCGTCGAGCAGCCCAGGGTCGGTGAGCACGAATATGTAGTTGTCAAAGGTGAGCGGGAGATCATTCAGCCTCTCCAGATTCGTTATCTCACCGCCCCGCAGGCTGAGGTTGATCGCGACGTAGAACGGATAGGCCATAAGGAGGCCGACCACCGCCAGGACTGGCCCAAGCGTGACGTAGCCGAAGAGCCGATCGCGAGTCCGAGCGGAGCGGCGCCTCCTTGGGCTACGGAATCTCGGGGGCCCGACACGCTTAGCGGCGGACTCCTTCTGGATGCCAGAGCCAGAGCCAGTGGCGGTGGCGGTGGTCGGAGTCATTAGGAGCCGAGCCCGCTCTCGAGATCCTGCTGAAGTTCCGCCGCGACCTCCGACGTAGGCTTGTCAGACGAAATCAATTTGATCGCGGCTTGTGAGACGATCTCGCTTAGGCGGCTGAAAGACTTCCGCTGCTCCGGATCGGTCGGGTAAATGGTGTGAGCGTCCTCAACGAGGGTCTGAAAGAGTTCAAGTTGCGGATGCTGGGTAAGCGCTTCCGCCGTCACGGACCCTTCTCGAGGCGCTGGAACGGCTGTGAGGGTCGCATACCGCTCCTGCCATTCCGGGCTGGCTGCTAGTTCGATGAAGTCCCACACCGCTTCCTCCTTGGCGTCATCCAATCCCGCGGGCATGTGGATGCTGTTACTCACGCCTCCCGGAACCGCGCCGAAGGGGGGAGCAGTAACTTTCAAGTTCTCCTTTACACCGGCGGCAGCAGAGTCAAGCTCAGGAAGGAAAAATGGCCCGTCAAGCAGCATTGCAATTTTCCCGCTCAGGAAAAGTTCGTTTCGCTGCTGAGACTGAATGCCGGCTGGCGCGTTGGAAAGTGCGTCACGGTATTGCTGCAGCGCCTCGACCACACTCGGGGAATCGGCTTGGAAGTTGCCATCCTCATCCGCAAGCGTGGTTCCGTTTCCAACGATGAAGGACATCAACTCGGTGTAGTTGTCGGGACCCTGCTGTGTTGTCGCACCGAATCCGTAAACCTCGCCGTCCGTGACGGCTCTCGCAGCCTCGACGAGCTCGTCCGCTGTGGTGGGCACCTTCACCCCGGCGTCATCCAATAGGCCTTGGTTGTAGTACATCGTGTAGCCGTAACCGAGCAGTAGTACCCCATAGGTCTTTCCCTCAAGAGCCATTTCCTCCTGCAACGGAGTCCAGGATTCGACGATATCGGTGTCCGCCAGGCGGTCATCGAGCGGCTCCAGCCAACCGCGGCTAGCGAATTCCGAAGCGTTCCGTGCAGGCAACTGAACAATGTCGGGATAGTCGCTTGCTGAAAATCGCGTTGTCATTTGGTCGACGTAGCTATTGAAGGGGACCTGATAGAAGTCGATGGAGACGCCATCATGCTCTTCTTCGTAAGCGGCTATGAGTTCATTCCACCAAGGCGCGAAAGCGGGGTCCTCTCCTTGCCAGGTGGGGAACTCCAAAGTGATCTGACCGCTCGCTTCTCCTGTCGAAGCGCTGCACGAGGTCAACATCAGTACGGAAGCGGCAAAGGCCGCCCCCAGGGCCAAAGGAACTTTCTTGAGCATGATTGGTCGTCCTTCTCTTCTTACGGTGGCGGCCGGGCCAGAGTGGCCCGATCAAGTAATGGAGCGTTCTAGGAAATCGGGATTTCGGAACCTAGGGGGACCGTGTAGCCGAGCGCAGTGCTAATCGAATCCGCAGTCTCTATCGCGATGCGGGAAATTTCCACTTCCCGCATCGGGAGGTCCATCGCCGATAAACCGCCAGAGATCGACAGTGCGGCCACAACCGCGCCATTGGCGTCCCTAATCGGAGCGGCCAAACAGGTCCTGCCGAATGCCAGCTCCTCTCGTTCGGTCGAATACCCGCGCAGGCTCAGTTCGTCGATCATGAGGTCAAGCTCCTCGTGCGTCTTTGCGGTGTTCGGGGTGAACCGCTTGAGGAACGGCAGGAGGCTTCTTCGCGATGCGGGGGAGAAGTCGAGCAGCAAACATTTGCCCAAGGCTGTGGCATGCAATGGATTGCGCTGGCCCATAAGGGTGAAGAATTTCGGGGCATCCTTGCCCTCAAAATTGCACAGGTAGAAGAGCTCGTCTCCTCGACGGATAGCGACATTCGCTCCGAGTCCCAATTTTCCGGCGAGCTCCTGAGCTGGTTGACGGGCGCTCCGGTGCACGGGATTCTCGTTCAGCGCGGCCCCGGCGAGTGGCAGTAGGGCCAGGCCGAGCCGGTAGAGGGTGCTCTCCTGATCTCGCTCGACAAGCTCGAGGGACTCGAGCGTCGAGAGTAAACGAGAAGTCGTTGACTGTCCGAGGCCAATGTGGCGCGCCACCTCGGATGCGCGCATTGAGCGGCCATGCGACAAGGCGGCAAGAACCGCAGCCGCTCGCTGCACGCTCTGATTGTTACCCGCATCCATTGTCATGCCCACTCTCCTCATGCCTGCATCCATTTACATGGATATTACATTGAGAAATGGGATAATGTAAACCTCATATTGGGTATCAATGATCAGTGAGTGGGAATCGCATGCAAATTATTGACGTGGAGACCTTTGTTCTGAAGGTCCCGGCGGAAGAGGCCTACCTTGGTCGCCTACCCGACGGGTCAAAGCTGCCAACCGGCTATACGGTGCGGCCTCCGTGGCGGAGCCTGTATTCCGAGAAGTACGAAACGGTGCTCGTGAAAATCACGGCGGCGAATGGTGTTTCTGGATGGGGGGAGGCGCTTGCGCCAGTCGCGCCAGAGGTACCGGCCGCAATTATCGATCGTCTACTCCGCCCCGTCCTCCTTGGGTCGGACGCGCTCAAGCCCCGGCCGAATTGGGTGGCCCTCAGCAACCTGATGCGCGAAAGGGGCCACTTGGTAGGACACCAGGCGGACGCGCTGGCAGCCGTCGACATTGCTCTGTGGGACCTTTTCGGCAAATTGAGTGGACGCTCGGTTGCGGAGCTACTTGGAGGGGCATTCCGAACGCGGATTCCAACCTACGTGTCGGGTTTGCCCCGCCCCAGCGACCACGAGCGAGGCGAGCTCGCCGCCGAATGGCAGCAACGAGGAGCCAAGATCGTCAAGCTCCACCTCGGCCATGGCGTGGAGGCAGATCTCGAAACCGTGGCCGCCATCCAGGTCGCGGCACCCGCTTTGCAGATCGCCGTCGACGCGCACTGGGCCTACTCCTTTAGCGAGGCACGCGTGCTCGCGGACGGCCTGGCGGCTCGAGGCGTGTCCTTTCTCGAAGCGCCGCTCGCTCCTGAGGACGAAGACTCTCACGCGCAGCTATGCGCTCAAGCTCGCCTGCCTATTGCGATCGGAGAAATGCTTCGGAACCGATACGAGTTCTCTCGGTGGCTCTCCACTCGCGCGTTGCACATCGCACAGCCCGATGTTGGTCGCACCGGCATTACTGAAGCGATGGCGATCGGCGAGCTGTGCGTTGCGCATCACGTCCCCGTAGCCCCGCATCACTCCGTGGGCCTCGGCATCGTTCTAGCGGCGGGCCTGCATGTCAGTGCATCGCTGCAGGGCTTCAGCCTATTCGAGTATCAGCCAACTTCGACCGCGGTCGGCAGTCAGATTCTCAGCTCAACGATCGTCACTCAAGCAGACCACTTTGAACTGCCGAGCGGCCCCGGCCTCGGGATCGAAGTCAATGAAGAAATCGTGCGCAACCTTCATAAGGAGTCGCAGTACTAATGACACACACAATCCATGGGCTCGTCCCCATTCTCGCAACGCCCTTCCATGTCGACGGTTCCCTCGACATGGCGAGCCTTCGGCGTCTTACCGAATTCAACATCTCCGGCCATGCTGATGGCCTGGCAGTTTCCGGCATGGCAAGCGAAGCTTTCGCACTTACGGCGAAAGAGCGCCAGACTATCTTGACCGAGGTGGTGCGGATCGCTGACGGTGCATTGCCTGTCGTCGCCGGCGTTAACGGCACGTCCACTGTCACGGCAATTGAACAGGCCCGCGAAGCGGAAGCCGGAGGCGCAACCTGCCTTATGGTGCTTCCGCCGTTTATGGTCAAGCCTTCTGCCGCCCAGTTGGTCGACTTCTATCAAGGTGTCGCCGAGGCGGTGGATTTGGAGATCATGGTGCAGGATGCTCCAGGCCCAACTGGAGTGCAAATGGCTGTAGCGACTGTGGTCGAGTTGAGTGAAATACGCGGGATCACCTCCCTGAAGGTTGAGGCGCCGCCTACAGCTCAGAAGGTGGGGGCCGTTGTCGCCGCAGTACAGAGCGGCCAGTTCGCGGTGCTCGGCGGCAACAACGCTCAATTGTGTCTGGAGGAGTACGCCCGCGGAGCCATTGGAACGATGCCCGCGTGCGAATTTACCGATGCGCTCAGCGTCATTCTCGACAAGTGGAATTCTGGAAATCAAGACGATGCGCGTCAGGAATTTGCCGCACTTCTCCCTCTTCTTCTCTTCGGCGTACAGCCAGGGCTCGCCTGGGCAGTCCACAAGGAAGTCCTCGTGCGTCGCGGAATCATCGACCATGCGACCGTTCGGCTTCCCGCCGGCGCTCTGGACGGTGTTACACGTGCGGCACTCATGCAGGTATTGGAATCCCTGCAGACTCCACTGCGGCATATAAAGGGCGCTTCCGCGGTACTTGGCTAAATTCGCCGAGCATTCGTGGATGTTAGCGGCCATGCGAAACTGGGTGTTTTCTAGCCAACGTCGCAACACGCGAGGAGTGCAGGCGTTTCTTGGCCTCGCTGCGGGTGCGCTGATCTACTACGCCGCTGCGGTCGCATGGGCGGTTCTGACGGTGGGCGGCTTTGGTACCGGTCTTTTGTCGACGATCACGGTCTCTATCCTCGCGGGGCTGACCGTCTTTGTCGGGTGGCGCTGGTCGATTGTTGGTCTGACTGCCGGTATTTTCATCCTCATGTTTGTGTTGTTCGCCGGACTCACTGGGATCAGCTCGGGGCCTCCGGCGTCGTTGTGGGAGGACGTGCCTGGAGTTCTGGGGCACGGCGCTGCAAGCGGTTACCCGTCGATTGTGGGGGTCGTGCTGGTGTGCTCCTCGATCGTCAGGCGGTTGCCGGCACCCCGCAAGTGATTATGGCGAGTGCCCGGTGGCCGCTGACGAGGGGAACGCCCTCTCGCGCAAATATCGCAAGTTCTTGAACTGAGTAACCATAGTCATCTATGGGACCTGGTGGTGCGCGCTCCGATGGAGCAGGGGCGGGTGAGTGCCCAGGTCACGCTATCTCTCGGCTTCCTGCGCTTCTGTGAGGGGCGTCGGGACTTTGGATGCTTCCTGGAGGGATTCTTGTATCTTCCGCGCAACGCCCGAGGTGGCCACTAGAGCAAATGCCAGGATTACTAGCGGTGTGCGCGCACCGTGGAAGAACAACGAAGAGATATCCAAAGGCAGTGGCGCCGCCCACCGGTCGTTGTCGGAATCGGCGATGAAACCCACGACTACGACGAGCAGCATCACGCTCGCAATGACTATGGCCATTCCAGCGCGCTGGGCAATAACCACCCCAAGCCCGATGGCAATGACGACGCTAATCAGAGAAGCCCAAGCGTAGTCATTGGGTCTGAGCTGTGCGATCCAGAGCGCCGAGGCCAAGCTCAGCGAGTAATAGGCCATTAGGCCGAGCAAAACTCCGCCTACCCAGTCGAAAATCTTTCAATCTGCCGCCTCCACCCCAGCGATGGGCACAAGGTCGGCCGTCACGCCGCCCGAACTGCCTGCATAATTTGCAGACTATCAGCATGATATGCGTATAGCAAGAGAAATGTGCTGGTCAGGTCCATTTTTTGTTGGGTCGCAGCTAGGCACGTCGCTGCTGCCATTACGCAGGTGTGATCGCAGAGCTTGGGTGACATGATACTTGATCAGGTGGCCTGCGAGGCCGCGGGCGTATGAATACACGATTCCCGGCTATGCGCAGAATGCGCATATGGCTACGTTATTACTTGTCATAATCATTATTATCGGTCATATCGCCCGTCATATCGCCCATCATATCGCCCGTTATATGATCCGACGTGCTGATAGGTTAGAAGCCTCGAAGAAGCAATTCATGGGGGTGGATCATCAGGA
>NZ_PJJM01000043.1 GCF_002929805.1 Cryobacterium sp. Y50
TTCATCTGGACCAAATCCGCGGAACAAATCCTCGAATCCCTCAAACGACTTCTACAACGAACTTCCGACGCAGGACACTAGATCAAGGGTGTGCGATGTGGAAGGGCATGTTCTGGTTGGTGGCGCGATCATTCCGGAAGTTGGCACCGGCGTTCATGAAGTCGCTCCGGCTGCGGAGATACGTTGGCACGAGTGTCACAACGAAGTGAATGGAGTAAACCTATGACGATCACTGAACATCTATCGCCTGAGACTGCGGTAATGGACGCGGCCAACAGGACCGACATCGAATTCGACTCAGACGGGGTCACCCTCCGCGGCTGGTACTACCGTGCCGAATCTGGCTCGCATCTTGGCCCCACCATCGTCATGGCCCACGGCTATGGTGCAGTGAAAGAGATGTACTTAGACCGGTACGCGGAATACTTCTCTGCCAATGGTCTGAACGTCCTTGTGTACGACAACCGGAACCTCGGTGCGTCCGAGGGGACTCCGCGCGGCGAGATCGACCCATGGCGCCAGATTGAGGACTACCGCAACGCAATCACGTTTGCCGAGACGCTACCTGGCACTGACCAGAAGCGAATCGGTATCTGGGGCTCGAGCTATTCCGGGGGCCATGTCCTCGTCGTCTCCGCCATCGACCGCCGGGTCAAGGCCGTGAGCAGTCAGGTGCCTGTCGTTGACGGCGACGCGAACTTTCGCCAACTCGTCCGTGCCGATTTCATCGACGCTGCCCGTACGGGATTCGACGAGGACCGCCGTAACCGGTTCACCGGCGGTGATCCGGCGATGATCGACATTGTCAACGAGGATCCGATGGCTCCGAGCGCATTGCCGACCCCGGACTCTTGGCGGTGGTTCGACGGTACCCATAAACTCCGCGCGCCGAGCTATGTCAACTCGTGCACGTTGCGCAGTGTTGAGTCGTTCTCCACCTACCAGCCCGGCGCCTACCTGCGCTTGATCGCGCCAACCCCGCTGCTGATGTGTGTTGCCGACAACGACGTATTGACGTCCACACGGACTGCCTTGGCCGGTTATGAGGAAGCGAACGAGCCCAAGAAGCTCGTGATCCTTCCTGGCGGTCACTTCGATGCCTATGTTGGCGGATTTCAAATTTCGGCGGGCGTCCAGCTCGCTTTCTTCACCGAACATCTGGGGGCCTGAGAAGCATGAGACTTGAAGGAAAAGTAGCTGTAATTACGGGCGCGAGCTCTGGCTTTGGCCGCGAGAGCGCACTGCGCTTTGCTCAAGAAGGCGCATCGATCGTCGTCGCCGACATCACGGAGAAGCCTCTCGCGGGGGGATTCGAAGCTGATTTGAACACGTCGACCGCTGAGCTTATTCGTGAACGCGGTGGCCGCGCCGTTTTCGCAACCTGCGATGTGACCAAGAAAGCCGACACGGATGCGGCCGTAGCGGTAGCTGTCGAGGAGTTCGGGCGACTGGACATTATGTTCAATAACGCTGGCATCTACCGAGGCGGCAAACTCATCGAAGAGTTCACGGATGCCGACCTCGACGCATGCTTTGCAGTGAACGTGAAGGGAAGCTTTCACGGAGCACAGTCCGCCATCGCGCAGTTTCACCGGCAAGAGCGCGACGAAAAGGGAACGCTCGGTAACATCTTGAATCTTGTGTCGACGGCGGGCCTCGGCGGGCACCCCAAACAATCCGTATACAACATCTCGAAGGGCGCCCAAGCCAACCTTGTGCGCTGCCTCGCGATCGAGTACGGCGAACAAGGAATCAGGGTTAACGGTATCTGCCCAACCTATGCGAAAACAGCCCTCACCCGCGCGCTCTACGACGATATGGACTTCGTTCGTACCTTCGCAGAGAGCGTCCCGCTGAAACGTTGGGGCGAAGTGGAAGATGTGGCGAACCTCGCCGTCTTCCTCGCAAGCGACGAGTCCAGCTATATTCATGGTGACCTGATCCGGATCGATGGCGGCGAGACCCTGTCTCGCTATTCCGTCTAGCTAACACCTCACGAAAGGGAACACACGCATGTCTGAACAGAAAGTCGCCGTCGTTACCGGAGCGAGTTCGGGGAATGGTCGCGCCATCGCGCTGCGCTTAGCCACCGACGGCCTCATCGTGGTCTGCTCCGACCTCCAGCCCAACGCCCGACCCGGAGGGTATGACGAGGAGCCTGATGTCCCGACCCACGAATTGATCGAGACGCGTGGTGGTGCGGCCACGTTTGTCGTTGCAAACGCCACCTCGATGGGGGAGATGAGTGAGGTCGTTGAGGCCGCTGTGAGCCAGTACGGACACCTCGATGTGATGGTCAACAACGCGGGCATCTTCACGGGTCTTGCGACAATCGTCGACGAGAGTGAAGAGGACTTCGACAAAACCATCGCTGTCAACCTGAAGGGCGTCTGGATTGGCTCGAAGCTTGCGATTACGCAATTCCTCCAGCAGGAGGTGAATGGTAATTCGCGCGGAACCGTCGTCAACATCGCCTCGATCGGAGGCCTGGTCGGGCTGGCGCAAGAGCCTGGCTACTGCGCCTCCAAGGGCGGAGTCGTCAACTTGACCCGTCAGCTCGCGGTCGACTTCGCCGACAAGAAGATCCATGTGAACGCTGTTTGCCCCGGGTTCCTCGAGACCGCCCTGGTCAGACCGTTCCTGGATGACCCCGATCTCAACGCAGGTCTCCACGCCCAGTCTCCCTGGCCGAATCTCGGCACGGCAAGCGACGTCGCCAAAGCCGTATCGTTTCTTGCCGGGGACGAATCTGCGTGGGTGACCGGATCCAACCTGGTCGTCGACGGCGGCTTCACCGCGCGTTAGAACACCATCCGGCAGGATTTCCTCGACGCACATACAGGCGGGGAATCCTGCCGGATGTTTACATAACTGCAGTTCAGTGGGCGAACCCGTCGGGCATGGTCACCTCACGCGTTCTTTTGGTGTGAGCTGCTGCGGATATCTCGGACAATGGGGCCTCGTAAAATGGGGCGTTACTGAAAGTAGAGATCAGCAGCAGCTCACTTCGTTATAGAAGTCGTTTGTGGGATTCGAAGATTTGTTTTGCGGATTTGGTCCAGATGCATGGTTTGGGGTTTTCGTTCCATGCTTTCACCAGAAAGAAAACGGCAGGAAATCAGGAACGGTTCAGAACCCCTCGCTTTCGACGGCTAACGTTCACAGCCGGGGGCGCTCTGACTGAGGGGACAAGGCGCGAAGTTGCAGTTCGTGCACCCAGGACTTCTTTGCTGCGGCGACGAGTTTCTGGTCTGCCTTTGACAACCGGATGACATTGCCTATCAAGTCGAAGGCGCCACCGATCATGGTGGGCAGATCTTCAATGTCCACGGTGGAGGCTCGATGGAGGATCTCGGAGGCGACCGCTGGCTCGACACCTTCCAGCTTCATCAGCGCGAGAATCTCGCGAGCATCCTTCTGGCCCTTCTCGGAGAAGTGCCGGTCGAGGAGTGCTGCCATCTTGGTCGCGATGTGGGCCTCGAGGCGCAGGAGGGTCCACTTCTCGAACGAGAGCTCATCAGGGTATTCGGCGAGCACTTCAACCTTCAGGCGCAGTTTGCCACCGAGTTGAGATTCGTAGGGCAGGTAGATGTCGAGGTGAACGTTGTCGATCGTTGCCCGGAGCTTTCGTCCTTGGTGGTTGTTGCTGGGCGAGAGGTCGGTCATCAGCTGTTCGAGTTTGTGGCGGCTCTCCTGGGAGGTGATGAGGTCGATGTCGAGGCTGATTTCGCCTCCGACTCGAACGAACGTTGCCCACCCGCCGATGAGAATCGATGGCTCGAGGTCGTGACCCAGCCGGTCGACGAGTGCGCGGATGACTCCGTGCTCGTCTTCGTAGAGGTTAGGCACGGGCGCGCTGCTCCCAATCGGCGTCGGCGAATAGTTGTGCTTTCAGCGCACGGGTGAACTCGGCGGCTTGCCATCCTGGGCTCGCCCACAGGTCGGCGTAGGTTTGCGCGAGGCTGGCGTATCCGGAGCGCCAGGTGCGTGCCGCGACCGGATCTTCGGTGAGGATGATGACCTCATCGCCCACCGGGAAGGCATTCTGAGACAGGGTACGGGGGGTGTAAACGATACGGCGGCCGAGATCGGCGACCGTGTTGCGGCCACCGAGGTAGTGTATGGCTGCGGTGCTGCCACTGAGCGCGTAGTCGACCGCCATGTCGTCCAGTAATTCTTGGGTAGCGGGAAGGGTTGTTGACACCATCGTGTCGGCACGTAGGTTGCGGTGGGCGGCGAAGGCTTCGAGAAGTTTTTCGGGAGAGACGACGGTGTAGCCGCGACGCGAGTTGGCACGAACGGCTCCGATGTCGAGAAGTCGTCCCAGCGCCTGATGAGTGGTGGACGGCGCGACGGACGCTGCGTCGGCGATAGCGCCGATGCTGGCCCATTCCCGTCGATCGTCCAGGGCTGCGTCGGCCAACGTGCGCCAGACGATCTCTACGTTCTTCATCGCACCATCATCGCAGATTTCATAAAAATATGGAAGACAGCATCCGTGTTTATATGAAACTATGCCGTCGGTCGGGAAATTCCATTTTTGGCGCGTACTGCTCAAACCCCCATATTACTATCCGTAAACGTGGAGACAAATGGGGCCGAAGAAGGACGAGCAGGGACATGCACGGAATTCACTTCCCTGTCAATTCCCCAGTCAGCCTATGGGCTCGGGACGTTCAGGGATATCGGTTCCCATGTAATTCCTAAGGAATAGGTTTTACGACGCATAGACGACGTGCTCCGTGTTGCCGGAGATGATTGCTCTGTCGATCGCGGTGGCCACGCGCACAGCATCTGCAGCTTCTCGCATTGTGACCGGGGTCTCGATTTCCCCGCGCACGGCGCGTAAGAACGCATTGAGCTCTTCATAGAGCATTCCCTGCGGCGCTCCATATACCGATCCGGCGGTCGGGACTGGGTAGGTGAGAACGTTGCTGTAACAGCTCATCCCGAAGTCATGGGCGTCGATTCGCACTTCGCCGCTGTCGCCGATCAGGCGCAGCCGGGCGTCGATGTCGGTGGGGTACTCGTCGGGGAGGCCCCAAGCTGCTTCGAGTGCCACAACCCCGCCGCCGGCGAGGCGAAGGTTCCCGGTGACCGCTACGGCCTGCCCGCCGTCCGGAGTGCGCTGTTCGGACTCGAACGCCTGCACTGCAATGACGCGTTCACCTGCGATCCAGGTCAGAGCATCGATGTCGTGGATGCCGAGGAAGAAGGTCACGGAAGTGCGTCCGTTGACACGACGGGCGACGCTGACCTTATTATTGCGCCGAACGTTTCCGTGGATGACGGAGCCGATCGAACCGGAGGAAACTAGGTTTTTGGCGGTAATGTATTGGTTCGCGAACCGGAGTGTGTGACCGGGCATCGCGACGACTTTGGATTCCTCCGCGACGCGCACCAGATTGTCGGACTCTTTCACGTTGGTCGCGATCGGCTTTTCGAGTAGCAGATGCACGCCAGCCTGCATGATCTTCACGGCGTCGTCGTGATGCAAGTGGTCTGGAGTGCTAAGCGTGACCGCGTCGACGACGCCGGCCTCAAGCAGTTCAGTCGCGCTGCTGAATGCAGCGCAGCCGATCTCGGTTGCGACGCCGTCGGCGACACGGCGGGCAAAATCGGCCACTGCTGTCACTTCGACGCCGGGGATATTGCGGTAAATGTCGAGGTGCTCGCGGCCAATGGCGCCAAGCCCGATGATGCCTACACGAACCATGGTGGTTTCTCCTTAGATTTAATATTCATTTGACGCCGCCGAACGACAAACCGCGAGCCATGTGCTTGCGGACGACGATGGCGAAGATGATGATGGGGAGGGCGCCGATGACTCCGGCTGCTGTAAGGCGTGCCCAGTTGGTGCCGTAGAAGCTCAGGAATCCCGAGATGGTGACGGGGACGGTTTGGTTGTCGCCGCTCGTGAGGACGAGCGCGTAGAGGAACTCGTTCCACGATTGGATGAGCGCGAGCACGAAAGTTGCGAACATGCCGCCCCAAACATTCGGCACGATCGTGTGGAAGAGCGTTCGCCATTCACCGAGGCCGTCGATCATCGCCGCCTCCCGGATGTCGCGGGGGAAGTTGGTGAGGAACGACCGGAGAATGAGAACCGCAAGCAGGATGGCGTAGAACGTGTGCACGATCGTCAGACCCAGCACATTGCCCGTGAGCCCCACGCCGAAGAACGTCCGATAGAACGGTGTCAGGCTCAGGACGGGCGGGATAGTAGTGAGAAGGAGTACACCGAGAGTGAGTCGGGCGGATCCTGTTGCCTCCGGCGGCCAGACCTGAGTGGTCAAGTACGCCAAAGGCAAGCCTGCTGCGATCCCAACGATGCTGCTAATAATCGCAACCATCGTGCTCGTGAGCATGGCCTCGCCCATGCCGCCGTCGACCCAGGCGTTGAGATAGGCGTCGAATTGCGGTACGAAGAACCAGACCGGCGTGGGGCTAAAGGCGTCGACGTCGCTCTTGAGCGATGTACTAACCAGCCAAAAGATGGGGGCGATGCACCAGATTGTGAAGATATAGACAATGCCAACCTTGATGGCCTGGCTTATTGAGTTGCGCAGCTTCATGGACGTGCCTTTCGGATGCGCAGCCCCATGAGCCGTGTCGCTGCGGGGAAGAGGAGCATGAGAATTGCCACCGAAACGATCAACCCGACGGTGGTCGCGTATCCAATATCAAAGGTCTCGAAGCCGAGCTGGTAAACGTAATTACTGATTGCGAGAGTGGATGTCCCAGGGCCGCCCTTGGTCATAGTGTCGACGAGTGCAAAGGTTTTCACCGAGTCGATCAAGCGCAACAGCATCACGATCGAGAGTACGGGGGCGAGCATCGGCAGAGTGATGTGCCGGATGAGCCGCCAACCGTGGGCTCCGTCGAGCGAGGCTGCCTCGAAAGGTGCCGGGTCAAGTGACTCGAGACCCGCGAGGACAATGATGATCACGAACGGGGTGTTCTGCCAGATCTCGACGAGGATGATCGCCGGCAGAGCGGTCGCGGGGTCGGAGAGGAACGCGTGATCACTCCCGAGTCCGAGCACGCCGAGGACATAGTTAACGATTCCCGAGGTGGGGTCGAGCATGAGTCGCCACATGAGGCCGGCGACCACTGGGGTGAGCACCATAGGTATGAGGATTAATGCTCGAATTACTCCCTTGCCGGGCATCCTCCCGTTGATAAGCAGAGCTATCGCGACACCGATGACCATCTCGAATCCGACGCCGACGATGACATAGGTCAGCGTGACTCTGATCGAGCCGAAAAAGTTTGCGTCGGCGAACGCGCGGGTGAAGTTGTCGAGACCGACGAAAATGTCGGCGCTCCCCGGCCGGAGAAGGTTCTCGCTGTGGGTAACGAGCTGGAAACCCTGGATAAGAATGATGAGCACGAGCGGCACGATGATCACGGCTGCTGGCACAAGGAGGGAACCTCGTGCCAGCAGCGTTTTCGTGTTTCGCCGCCGTGTGCCGCGCTTCTTGACGTTGTGACGCCGGCTGTTCCCAAAGGAGTCGGTGCTCGACGACGTCGAGGTTGGTGACGACATAGTTGCTTTCAGTTCGGCATTACGACGACGGGCGGGTTACTGCAGCTGCGATTCGAGAGCTTCCTGAGCCGCGTCCATCGCCTCCTGCGCCGTCTTCTCTCCTGCCAGGATCTGCGAAAGAGACTGTCCGACGGTCGTGATGATGGTGTTGGCGTCCTGCCCGGCGGGGAGGTACTCGAGGTTGCCCGTTTTGAGCTGGGAAAGCACTGCCTCTTGGAACGGCGCGTACTTGGCGGCATATTCGTCGCTGTTGAGCACGTCGGTGAGGGTCACTCCCACGGCTTCGCTCGTCTCGACGGCGTTCTTCTGCACGGCCTCGCTTGTAGCCCACGCCATGAATTTGTAAGCGGCTTCCTTATTCTTGCTGAACTTGCTCAAGTAGAGGGCGTGTACGTTGAGCGAATTGTCGGTGTTGCCCGACGTGGGAGGGTCGGAAATCGCGTAGGGGATCGCGGCATAGCCGACCTTGCCGGCGATAGTGGAGGCGGACGCGTCTTCGTTGTATGGGCCGTTGGCGGTCGCGTCGATGGTCATTGCAGCTGTGCCTTGAGTGAAGGCGATGCGGTTCTGCTCCCAGCCGAAATTACCGACGCCTGCGGGGCCGTAATCATTAAGCAGATCAGCCCAGAACGCGGCGGCTTCAACGGCCTCGGGGGCGTTGACGGCGATATTGCCGTCTTTGTCGTAGTAGTCGCCGCCGAAGGCGCGGAGGAAGCCGGACCAGGGATAGACGCTCTGGATGCCGGGAGCACCACGCAAAGTAATGCCGGCGATCTCGCCGTTGGACTGTTCCTCAATAGTTTTCGCGTTGGCCATGAGCTCGTCCATGGTCGTGGGCGGACCGTCGATGCCGTATTGTTCGAAAAGGTCGGTACGGTACATCAGCCAGGTGCTCTCGCCGTACATCGGGAGGCCGAAAGTGGCACCATCATCGGTCGTCATCGGCGCGATGTAGGGCTCGTAGAACTGATCGAACGAGTTGAAGTCGCTGGCGCTGTCCTCATACTGCGAGAGGTCCTCGACAAAGCCGGACTCGTAATATCCGCTGCCGTAGGTGTTGTCGGTAAACACGACGTCATAGGCGTCGGACTTCTGGCTGAAGTTGAGCAGGATCTTCGCCGCCTGGTTGCTGTAAGGGACGGTCTCGACCTTGACGTCGATTCCAGTTTCCTTCTCAAACTCCGGCAGCATCGCCTTGATGTTGTCGGTATACGAAATGTCCTCGGCAAAGAAGGTGACCGTCCCGCCCCCAGCTGTCGTGCTATCTCCGCTGCTGCAGGCAGCAAGGGTTGCTGCCAAAGCGGTGGCTCCCACCATCGCGCCAACCCGCATCAACGTTCGGGTGTGTGCCCGGTTCCTGTCCATAAAATTCTCCTTTGAAGCTTGTGAAGTGAAAGATTGATTGATGTGAACGACAAACCTAGTGTTATTGAAGTTCCCTAGGATTGCGGCTACGCTATCACCGAGGCCAGCCCCTCGCAAGATCGGTAACGCGACCGTTACATTGACCATCGCCCAGGCAGAAGAGAGACAAACGTGCCGAACTTAGTATTCGACATCGGCCAATCGGGCACTCGGCTTCGGCTCATGGAACCCCACAGACCGTTGGGCGAGCACAAGTTGGAAGGCTTTGCCTACGGTTCGAACCTGCCCGCCCTCGTTGAGGGCATAGTCGAAGCTGCCACGAAAGTGTTCAGAGTTTCCACGTTCGATCAGGTTGCGGGCGGGTGCACGGGCATCTATGGGAATGTGCCCGACTTCACGACGACAGCCCAGCGATTGGCCGAACGACACGGAGTTCGGAGACTTGTCGTCGCGGACGATGGGGTCATTGCGTACCTTGCTGTATTCGGCTATGACCCGGGCGTTATCGTCGCTGTGGGCACTGGCTTGGTCGCCCTCGGCTCGGGACCGGACGGAGCGGCCCGAGTCGACGGCGTCGGTTCTCTCATCGGCGACAATGGTGCCGGATGGTGGATCGGCCGGGCCGGCATCATCGCCGGACTCAGCCATTGGGATGGTCGGAGTGGCGGTTCCCGTGTCCTGCTCGGCGCATTGGAATCTCGGTATGGCTCGGCCAGCGACTTCCCTCGCGCACTTGCCGCAGATCCTTCCCCGATCGCCCGAGTAGCGGCCTTCGCTGAAGACGTCGCACTTGCCGCGCGCGCTGGTGATCAGGTCGCCGCTGCCATCTGGCAGGATGCCGCGCATTACATTGCGGCCGCGGTGACGGCCGCTGCCCACCGTTCGGGACTGAGATCCGGGCTGCGCTGGTGCATCACCGGGCGCATCGCCGAATCTCTCGATCTTCTCGAACCGTTCCTCGATGACGCCGTCCAGGCGCAGTCGCGAGGAGCGACCAGGGTAACCGCACACTCAGAACCCCTGGATGGAGCCGCATTGCTCTTAGACCTTCCCGATCCCACCACCCGCTTCTCGTCGATGATCGGCGAATTCAGTAACGAACGAGGTACAGCATGACCACTCCCGCTAGCGTCATACTTCCGCGCGGAGTAGCGATTTCCTGCCAGGCTCCGAAAGAGAGCCCTCTCCGTATTCCCAGCATCATGGCCGCCATGGCTGTTGCCGCCGAAAAGGCGGGCGCCGTCGCCATCCGCGCCGAGGGCTTCGACGACATTGCGGCGATAATCGCCGTATGTGCCCTGCCGGTCATCGGTATACGCAAGCACCGGTATCCCGGCAGCGATATCTACATCACGGCCACCAAGGCTGACGTCGACCTAGTTGCCGACGCTGGCGCGACCATCGTCGCTTTGGATGCCACGAGCACGCATCGCCCCGGTGGAGAAACCCTCACCGAGGTCGTCGCCCATGCGCACCAACGAGGTCTCCAAGTCATGGCGGACCTATCCTCGGCTGCTGACGCGACGGGCGCACTCAACGCAGGCGTCGACTATCTTGGAACAACTCTCGTCGAGGCAAGCCGAGACGACGTACGCCTGGGAGGGCCGAACATTTCCGTGATCCAGCGCATTGCCACGGAGCACCCCGAGTCCGTGATCGTCGCAGAGGGAAGATTCGCGACCGCCGACGACGTGACGCTCGCCTTTACCGCCGGGGCTGGTACGGTCGTGGTCGGCAAGGCAGTGACCGATGTCTATGCACTCACCAAGGACCTTGTCGCGGCGTCCAACACAGAGTCCGATTAGGCTCTGGCGAACGGGGATACTGCAGATGGCTCATCCTTTAACCGAGAGGAACAAGAGTGGCCGCAAAATATGAGGAAATCCTCAAGGACCTGTCCGTCACCATCGCCGAGATGAGCCCTGGTGAGAAGCTCCCGAGTGAGCAGCAGCTCGCCGACAATTACTCCGTCTCAGGAATGACCGTGCGCCGAGCACTTCAGGTACTCACGTCTGCGAAAAGAATCGTCGGCATCCGCGGCAAAGGGACATATGTCGCCCAGCCGACGGTGACGAAGAGGATGATACTCACTTCTTTTACGGATTCTATGAAAGCCGCGGGGATGGTCGCCCGCGCCGAGGTCATTACAGCGAGCCTCGAATTGGCCACCCCAGAGGTGATGGCGTTACTTGGGATGCCAGCCGGGGAGCAGGTGCTTAAGATCGCACGCCTGCGGTATGGCGATAACACCGCGCTATGTATCGACCGGACGTCGCTACGCGCCTCAAATTTTCCGGGCCTACTTGGGAGCGATCTCACCGGCTCCCTCTACGAATTGATGCTCAAACGCTATGGCATCGAACTCTCCCGGGCGGAATCTCGGATCTCCGCAGTTCTTCCCAACGCGGAAGACGCCGCACTCCTCAAAATCCCTGCGACGATGCCCTGCATCCGAGTGGCCTCACGGAGCCGGACCGACGATGAGAACATCGCCGAGAGCACCGTGTCGCTCTATCGCGGTGACCTCTACGAGCTCTTCATTGAACCAGAAAGCTCGCCGCGCTACGGAGGACCGGCAATTGTCGGGGCGGCGTGACCCACGGGTGTGTCTTGGTAATGGTGTTTCCGGCGTTTTTCATTAGTAGGATTCTGCGTTCGGCCAGCGGTCGTGGAAGGTGATGGCGAAGGCGTTGAGAGCTGGTTTCCAACGCATCGTCCAACGAGCTCGGCCCTCACCGGTGGGGTCGAGACTTCGAGTGACCAGATACAAGCGTTTTAGAGCGGTCTGCTCGGTGGGGAAATGTCCTCGAGCACGCACCGCCCGCCGGTATCGGGCGTTGAGCGACTCGATGGAATTTGTGGAGCAGATCACCTGGCGAGTCTCGGGGTCGTAGGACAAGAACGGGGTGAACTCTTCCCACGCCGACTCCCATAACCGGATGATCGCGCCGTATTTCTTCCCCCAGATCTCGGTCAGATCATCCAACGCCGCCCGCGCCGCGTCAACGGTCGGAGCGGTATAGATCGGTTTCACCGCTCGTTTCATCGCATCCCAATCCTTCTTGGAAGAGAGCTTGAACGTGTTCCGAATGATGCACGTCTGCATCTCTTCGATCACCTTGTCTGTGATGCGGGAGATGGTCTCTTTGGAGATCTGCGCGCCGTAGATCTGGTTGAAGTGTGCGCTGATCTCCCCGGTCGTGAGGCCGCGGGCATACAACGACAGCACAATCTCATCGACCCCGGTCAAACAGCGTCGTCGTTTGGTACGATCACGGGAGTGAACGTGGCGTCCCGGTCACGAGGCACTTGAATGGTCACCGGCCCCGTCGACGAGCTGATCACCGTTTTGGACCGGGTTCCGTTGCGCACGTTCGAGTCGTCACGGTCGTCTGGATGTGGCATTCTGAAATGGCCCCAGTTTTGAAGTTTGTTGCATGGCGTATTCCAGTCAACGTCGCAACACCTAACGTTTAGGAATAGCGATGGAAGACAATTCACGAACCCGGAAAAAGGGCACCGGCGCGCTGCCGATGGCCGAGACACGTGTTGAATATGCTCGGCTCATGAGGCAAGGAATCA
>NZ_PJJM01000044.1 GCF_002929805.1 Cryobacterium sp. Y50
CGCCGATCGAGTTTGAAATAATGGACCAACCGGCCTCACTCGCGGCCTAAATGAAGTGTCAACTAAACCTTCAGCAGTCCCGTTGGTGCTCGATCAGTTGATGCGATTAGCGGTGCGGTCGCAAAGCGGTAGCCATACTTCAGCGGGTTTCCACTCCCAGGCGATCTCCTGGCTGCGACCGTCTTCGCCAAAACGATACGTTGCTCGCTCGTGCTCACCCGTCAACGTCCAAGTATGACCGTCGACAGTCAGAGTGTAATCGCGTGCGAAACCGTGATTCTCGACCGTTCGGGCGAAATAGCGGCCAGCTTCAGCGTCCCAGCCCATCAGACTAAGCGTGTCGAACGGACCGTTCGCGCGCTCCTCTTGCACGATGAAGTAGTTGCCCGAATGCCACCGGGCGGAGTGGACGCTGTTCCACGGACTCGCTCCCGCGTGCGGATTATCCAGCGACTGCTCGTCACCACCATAAGAGGTGCCCTCGGCATGCCAGTCACCCAGAAAAACTGCCAACTCTTCATGCTCAGCCATGATTCAACCCTACGTTCGGGAGCCAAACCGGGCAATCATCTGAGGTGGCCAGTGACGGATCGCCCGACCGGATGTCGGCGGTTCAGGCGTCAGCGAACCCGTTGAGCCTTCGGCTTACGGACGAAAATGCGAGCCAGTCCGGGCAGCCCAGGCGGATCGATGCTCACGTCATAGCCGGCAGTCGGGTTCTGTAACCGGCCATGCCGCCCATTTAATATGTATGCATGATCACCATCGGAACCGGAGAAACCGAACACCTCCGTCTACGGCCCGTCATCGAAGAGGATGCCGACTCGGTGTGGCTCCTGCACTCAGATGCGCGCACGAACATATACAACCCAGCCGGCCCGATGACCGACCGTTCACAGGCTGGGGAGCAAGCACGAGAGTAGGCAGCGAACTGGGTGACTGACGGACACGGGTACTGGGCTCTCGAAGAATCTCAGGTGCCTGGGGTGGTCATCGGTTTTGGGGGCATTCGGGCGACAAATTGGCGCGGGCGCCAGGTCTACAACCTGTACTACCGACTGGCGCCGGCAGCATGGGGCAAAGGATTGGCCAGCGAGTTAGTCAAGGCTGCTGTCGAGCGATGGCATGAGCTCGGCGAGTTCCTCCCGCTCGTCGCTTACACGACGGCCGCGAATCTCCCCTCGCAAAGGACTGCACTCAAAGGTGGCCTGATTAGGCGGTCCGACCTAGACGAGGTGACAAACACCTACACGGATGTCGTATTTGCTCTCGGTCTGGACTGATCGCCCCTACGAGTTCTCATTTATGAAAGAGGAAAAACGCGCGCCTCAGGAACTCCAGTCCGTATGACGTTTCTTTCGCGGGCCTCTCTGTTCGTCCGGACCGCGACCACAGGTCACGGCGCAAGTAGAAGTACCTGCGTCCGAGCCACAGCCCACGCGTAGATCTGGCACTCACGACCGCAACTGTCGAGTTGTCCAACGGACGAGGTCAGTGCAAGACTCGTTCCAAGCCGGGGGCTGCCAAGATGCAGCCCGATCACGCCATCTCAATGCCGAGGGGCGACGGAAACTCAGGGGGATCTTATGAAACGTTTGCCATCGATACTGGTCGCGGGCGTCGTAGTCGCGGTGGCGCTGTCGGGATGCCAAGCAGAGGAAACGGTCGCTCCTTTACCTCCAACCTCGGCCTCTCCGGCACCCGCCAAGACGGATGAACCCACTGCGCAGGAATCTGCTCAGGCGTGGGCCGACGAGACATTCGGGACGTTCGAGGCTTTCACGGTCACCGGTAACGGGGCGGATGAAATTGTCTTTCCCGACGACGCTAAATCTGGCTTCTACACGATCACGTGGGCACCCGGCCACTGGGTCAATGAAGACTCTTATGCGCAGGTTTATGGGGAAGACGGTACCTTCCACGAGGCCGGAACGACGGATTACCAGGGCGATGCCGCCAGCGTGGCCTATGGTTTGGACCCCACCGATGGCCCGGCGGGCTGGATAGGTGTTGAGGCCGGTGCGGGTGGCTGGTCCATTACTGTGTCGCCGATTTCGGCGCTTCCCGCACTGCCCGAGACCGGCGGCTACGACGCCTATCTGTATGCGGGCGCTGAGCAACCGGTCGTCTTCTCTTCCACAAACTCGGGGCGGGTCAACGTTCGACAGTTCAATGGCATCAATCCGACCGACAGCATCCTTCCTCAGGAAGACTTCACGGCTGTTGGTACTCTTCTCGCTGGTCCCAGCATCGTCAACGTCCAGTTGGAAAGCGTGAGCCCCTGGAGGCGGTCCACGAACTAGCCAAGGCGACACGACCTGAGCAGTGGCCGGTTCCGTCTATGAAACCGCCAATCACGCGCAGCAGAGCGTGTTCAGTTATCAAGTGAACGGTGTCCCGTAGACCAGCTGAATTCGCCTTCCCCTTGCGGGATGTTTATGCACGTGGTTGCTGTGGCGTTACGGTGAGGGAGTATGAAGTTAATTCGACGAAGAATCGCTACATTCAGCGGATGCGTTCTCGCGGCATCCGCTCTCACCTCGTGCTCGGCGCCGGACGCATTTACCGTCTTCGACGCACCGCAATCTCCAGTCGACATGCTCCCGCCTGGCGACGCATTCTCGGTGATTACAAGCATCGAAGCAGACACCACCCGACTGCTCTGGACTGATGACAACGTCAGCTACTTCGCTGCCCTCTCCGACGGTGATCCCTGCCTCATCATCTTGGACGAGGTGGAAGCGGCCAGCGCGTGCTCGACCGAGCTGCCCGTTGGCTTCGCGTTCAAGGACGGCCCCGAAATGCGGCTTGCCGACGGACCGTCCAACAGCGAACAGAACTGGACCGAGGTCGCCGACCACCTGTGGATCAGTAACTGAGGCGGGAATATGAAGTTGCACCAACGAAGGATCGTGACATTCATCGGATGCGTTCTCGCGGCATCCTCTCTCACCTCGTGCTCGGCGCCGAATACCCTCGCGGTGTTCGACCAGCCGCAGTCTGAGGCCGACACCATGCCGGCAGGCACGACGCCCAATGTCCTCGAGAGCCTCGACGCCGGCACCACCCGACTGCTCTGGACTGACGCCGGTCTCAGCTACTACGCGGCCCTATCGGGCGAAGGCGACCATTGCCTGGTCATTGTCAACGAGCTAGAAGCGGTGAGCGGATGCTCGAGTGACGTGCCCGTCATGGTGCAAGGCGTCGGTAGCATCACAATGATGCTGGCCGATAACCTCCCCGACAGCTCGGCGAACTGGACCAAGGTGGCCGACCACCTGTGGGCGGCCAACTAAAGCGCCCACCGCATTTCCTGCGTGCGGAGACGAAACCGGATCGGGCCGCGAGAAGCACTCTATTGGCGTTGATCTCGACTAAAGCTATATCAGTGAAGTGAGGCGCAGTGCGAACACACCGAAGACCGACTTCAGACGCGCGGCATGAGTTTCATCGGACGATCGACTTACGGGCTGAGTCGGACCCTTCCATTTTATTAAGTCAGCGCGATGAACGTGCGGACGGATGACATTCCTCCCCGCCGTTGTTCGCGTGCGATTGAACTGGTGTAATCAAGCACGACTGCATGGGTCGCCTTGTTTGACATTCAGGGCGTAACAGCGAATGCCTCCGACTACGTTCGTGTATCGATACAAGATTAGGATGGAATTGTCAGGCGTGGATGGTAGACCATGAGTGCATGAAGCAGAAATGCACTGCTGCTCGCTTAGTCACAGCGATCGCTGTCGCGATACTTCTGGCTGGATGTCAGCAGACCGGACCCGAAAATGGGAAGGGTGCAGACCAGCCTGATGCTGTTCAGACTGGTGAGACCGCGACCTGGCGAATTAGTAAGCCTACTAATCTGGGTCGGGACAGCACTAATATTGAGGTCGTCGTTACCCGACTCGGCTGCTCCTCCGGTGTTACCGGCGAGACCCTAGCCCCTGTCGTGACGTACAAGTCAGAACAAATCACGATCCGGATTGACGTTGAACCTTTCGGCGGCGACGCGGCTGATTGCCAATGGAATGATGCCGTCCCTGTAATCGTCCAACTCGACCAACCGCTCGGGGAACGCACACTGATCGACGGCGGATGCCTACGCATTGATGCCGCCAATACCGCCGTTTGCGAATCTGATCTGCGTTGGCCAGCGTGACGCCGATCCAGCGCGGCGGGTCAATCATGTAGCAATACGCCCCGTAACCTCGGATCATCGAATTTCTGTGGATCACAGACCTAACGCTGCGCCCACAGACGCAGTTCCACGTCCACCACGAAGATTTGGCGTCCCGTAAAGGGTTCGGCTTCCGGACGCCGCCAGGGCCCTCGTTAGAATCTAACTGCCTGATGATCATATATTTGTTCTGTAACTTGCCAGATGGAAACTAGATGCTATGTTGACAGTATTGCAGGGAGGCTTCACCAATTGGGGGATACAGGATGAGCGACCGATTTGAAAGCACTCGCGATGGAATGACAGATTCCGGAGCCGCAGCTCATGCTCGATTACTGTTGAAAACCGGGGATGACGTCGGTGTCCGGGTTGGGGAGGCCATCGACGCCCGCACTCGTGCAGTTGCTGAAACCTGGATGGCTGTGGCAACCCTCACCTACGCCCTGACGTTTGTTTTGAGTAGTGCAAGCCTGGCGGCCGAAGGTTGGGCCGTGAGTCCCGGTTTCGAAATATCCGGGCTCAACATTCTTCATCTATTCTTAGTTCCCTTTTTTGTAGCGTCCATGCTCGAGATGGGACTACGTGATCAGCTGCCCGCGGTGCATGCTCGAGAAACCCGCCGTCACGGACGGCTGGTCTCGACTGCGTCTGCATTCGCGCTGATAGTGCTTCTCTGTCTTTCCCTATTTGCCGGTCCGATCTCGTTGCCAATTCTGTTCGGGATCGTCGCACTCGCCGCTTTGCCGCTCAGTACCCTCGCGCTCCGCTCGGCTCTACTGGCCCGGGCAGCCGGTGTTCGCCGCTCGGCCGCCACAACGCTGGCGCCGTTGAGCCTGAACGCCCGAGTCGTGACACTTGTACTTGGTACCTGGCTAGGAGTGCTCGGCGCAGCAGCAGGATTGTCCTCGTCCATTCCTTGGTCGATAGCCAGCGCGGCACTGATCCTTGTGATCTTGTCCACGCGAGATAGCCGGTGGGGTCTATCTCGTCTCGCCCAAGAGTGGGGCCGCACCCAGTGGATCGCCTTTGGTTGTTCTTTCCTCCTAATGAATGGCCTCGCCGCCGTGCTTGCACGCACGCACTGGGATCTAACCATCGTTGGCTTCGTTGGTGGCATTTGCGTTGCAGCTTCATTGGCAGTTGCGTCGTTCAGGCCAGCCCCAATCTGGGAGGCCTGAATGGCCGGCCATCCTCGGCACGATCTCGACGATGCTTTGCTCACACCGCTGCGCTTCTCAGTGATGGCCGCTCTGCGATCAGATGTCGAAATTGACTTCTCTTCCCTACGCGATCTACTCGAAACCGATGACTCAGCCCTGAGCAAAGCGATCAGCACGCTAAAAACCGCAGGCTATCTAATGGTGCGCAAGGGTTACGTGGGCAACCGGCCGCGTACTTGGCTGACTGCGACACCAGCTGGGTCCACGGCCATGCAAATCCATATCGCCGCTCTGCAGGCCATCGCGGCGGGGGTGCCTCCGACGGCGTAAATCAATGCCGCAATCCAAAGACAGTACAAGTACTCTCTTGGATATGCTCTGGCGAATCGAATCTGGAGTCCCCTAAGGGGTTTCGCATTCGGCATTAGAGCGGGAAGTGTCGACCGAGTGACCAGAGAGCCCAATCGTTGTGCGGATACTGCGTGCAGTCGTTCGGTTAGGCGTAGCTCTCCGGGCGCCTTCGGCGTCGGACTTGGTGAGGGTAAGCCTGGCCCCGTGTGCCCTACCCCTAGGCTGTGACTGGGGGACGCGAGCATCCGTTCTTGAAGAATTTCTACGGGCAAGAGCACGGAGCGAATCATGGAATACATCGGAAGTCGCGTCATCAACGCATCGAGGGTGACGATTGCTAACATTCTCGCCGATATTCGCCGCCTGCCGGAATGGAATCCCGCGATTCTTTCTGTCACAGCGGTCGATCCGGTTGCGCTGATTGGCAAGCCATACCCGATTCGAGCCAAACTACCGGGTTCCCCCACGATCACCTACGAACAGGTATCCAAGGATTACGTTGTCTGGCGTCTGGACGGATTACAAGCGCATGAAACAGGCGCTTGGAAACTCGTTTCGGTTGGCGAACACAAGACTGAGGTTACCCACGCCATCACTCACAGCGGCGCCATCTTTCGCTTGCTTGCCGGCGCCTTTCGGACTGTGCCAGGTCTGAGGCTCGATCGTTTGCAGCGCCGAGCAGAACACGGTCAGGAGCGCACCAGACCGCGAGACTTGAACGATCGTCCCGAAGTTTCGGGTTGATCGTTTCAATCGCCTTCATACGACCAGGCACACTATGCATGTAAGTGCATTCGGCCCCTCAGACGGCCCTCCAGTGCTTCTGTTACACGGCGGTGGAGTAGCAGGGTGGATGTGGACCTCCCTTCGACGAACCCTCGAAGCGACGTACAAAGTAGTCGTTCCCGATCTTCCGGGCCATGGTCACAGTGCCGATGAGCCGTATCAATCACACACCGAGACGGTAGACGCTCTCAGCCAGATACTGGTGCGTGGCAGTTCGAATCCCACGGCAGTCATCGGATTCTCCTTGGGCGCACAGCTCGCCATCGAACTCGCGTCTCAGTACCCCGAACTCGTAGATCGCGTGATGGTAGTCAGCGCCCAGGCAAAAGCGATGCCCTTTGCCGGACTCACCCTTCGCGCACTCGGGGCCGCAGCACCCTTGGCGCGAAATCGCAGGTTCGCCCGACTTCAGGCCCGGGCGCTGTTCGTTCCGGCAGAGTTGATGGAAGAGTACATCGACACGAGTGCCCACATCACCAAAACCACGTTGCTCGCCGCAGTCGGTGACAACATGCGATTCGTGTTGCCGGCAACGTGGTCAGAGTTTCGCGGTCAAACACTCGTAATGGTCGGCAGTCGGGAACGCGCCCTGATGCGTGACTCCGCTGTGAACATTTACGCGGCCCTGCCTAGCAGCGACATGGAAATTGTCCCTGGCCGTGGCCATGGAATACCACTGGAATCCCCAGACTGGTTCAACCCTCGCGTTGCCGCTTGGCTCGCACTGTAGTAGCTAGATCCAATGCACAAAATCGTGCTCCGACCGCTTCTTCGAAGCGGACCACCAATCTTGGGGCCGCAGTGCAGCATCGCTAAGAGACGGGATCGCGTCCCTGTCCCACAGGAGGTTGGTCATACGGGACGATGCGGGAGTTGTTGACCCAGGCGTCGCACTGGACGCTGGAAGCTACTTGCGGCTCGATGGCTCATAATCATTCGCGTCGGGAGCAGTTGCCCTGGACCGCGAATATCAGTGCATGAAGGCGCTGTTCTGCGTTTGCCCGATGGTCATGCGGACGACTGTATGAGGTCTCCGTGATTCCGCTGAGGCTGGTCCACGATAATCGTGGTGTCGCGGGTACTGGTCTCACAAGCGTTGATCCGATTGGCGGGCAAGTCCACCGGGAATCGCCGAAGCTCAGGCAATCACCGACCGCCGTGGTTGTGCGCTCCAAAAGTTGCCGGGTTCAGCACTCCTCACCGTGACGGTGATACAACCTTCGCCTCTCTTGACGGTGATATTACCATCAAGTAAACTGAAGGTAATAAGACCGTCGTCAGGAGAGTGTCATGGCTGCACGTGGAGAAGTGAAGGGCCCTGAGGGACTTGGCCGGATGCTGCAGCAGGGCCGTCTCGTGAGCGGTTTGACGCAGCGCGATCTCGCGGAGAGGTTGGACACCGACCAGAAGTACATCTGGGGCTTAGAGTCCGGCAAGAACACCATCGTGCTCGGGCGCATCTTTGCGATCATGCGCGAGACCGGTGTTCGCATGTACATGGAGGTTGATCCAGGCACCGACGAGCCACAAGACGACGTTGTGGACGAACCCCGTGGGTGACTTGTGCGTCGAGCTGTACGGCGAGCTGGTCGGGCATCTGGTCGGAATGGATCGTCGCTCGTTCGATTTCGTCACGGAGAAGAATGCGATCGAGACTTTTGGGCTCGGCAGCACGATTCTCTCCGCGTCGGTGCCGTTCGACTTGGTCAGCAACCGCAGCCGGGCGGCGCGTCGACGCAACTTCTTCGCCGAACTTTTGCCGGAAGGCAGTGCTCTCGACAACCTCGCCGCCGAGATCAGAGTTTCAACCGACGACACCATTGCACTGTTGGCACGGTTCGGCCGCGACGTAGCCGGCGCCATTCAGATATACGACCCAGAGGCGCCGGGGGAGCCGCGTACGCCTGCGGTCGCGCTAGTTGACGCGGCTGAAGTTGGGCTGATGCTCACCAATACTCAAACCGCTCCGCTTGGCAACCGGCCGAAGTTCGGCCGCACATCCTTGGCCGGCGTCCAAGACAAGATCGTGCTCGCACGACAGGACGATCACTGGTTTCAAGTCCTCGAGGGGTACCCGTCGACCCACATCATCAAGCCGCCGTCCGTGCGCTACCCGACCATCACCTTCGACGAGGAATACGGCTTCCGAGCGGCCAAAGCTGCCGGCCTCACCACGCTCGACACCTGGATCGAGAACTTCGGTGGAGTCCCAGGCCTCGTGATCGAGCGCTACGACCGATCACGGCACGCCCCGCAGGGGCGCATTCACCAGGAAGACATGAACCAAGCTCTCGGCGCATCAAAGAACGAGAAGTATCAAGAGTTCGGCGGCAAGGTCTCCCTCAAGCGGATAGCGGATGTTCTCGGTCGCGACGGCGACCGCGCTTCCATCGAGCAGCTCCTCCGACTCCTGACCGTCTCGCAGGCCGTTGGTAATCTCGATATGCACGCCAAAAACATCAGCATGCTCCACCTCCCGGATGGCAGCACGAGGATCACCCCGGCCTACGATGTTGTTCCGCAGACGCACCTCGACAGCGACGGCAAAATGGCCTTGGCCATCAACCGAAAATACAGCCACGCGGCCATCACTATCGAAGACCTCATCGTCGAAGCCGAGGTGTGGAACGTGCGCGCTCCCCGGTCGATCATTACCTCAGCGCTCGAGGCCGTGGACGCTCTGCTCCGCTCAGAGAGCCCCGTCGAGCAGGCCTACGCCGGACTGCAGGACGACATTTTGCGGTTCACGAAGAATCTTCTCAATGGACGTCCCACGGGTAGCTACCTCAGCACGTGAAGACTTGACGCACACACGTTTATTCAACGCTTATTGCCCGAGACCGACCGAAACAAGACGAGGTGTTGAGGTAATGGTAACGACATCTCACACAAGAACCTCCTGATCAGGTCCAGATAAGTCGAGATCAATCGAGGTATCGGGCCAGACCAAGCCGCGCCCAGAAAGCCCCCGGCGCAAACCGTCGGTCCCGGGTTCAAGTCCCGGCCGCCCTACTGTATATTAGATCTGATCAGGGTTTCTTGTCTGTACCGAAAGGGCAAGACTTGATGCACCCACGGTTATGTCAGGAGAGCCGAATATCCGCGTATTTTAGGTGCTCGTAGAGAAGGTGTACGACCCCGTTCGAGTCATCTGGGATAACCTCGATCACCTTCGAATTATGGACACTGAAAACTCTTCGGGCTGGGTCTTGAGCCCGTATTGACGGCGAGTAAGCTCACCGAGTATCTCGGCGTGCAGGCGCAGGCGATCTGCGCACCGACGGACGCGGGCCCTACGGCAGGTGCGTTGGACGAAGTCCATGGTTGTCCTTGCCTGCGAGATTGTTTCATGGGATAGGCGGCAGCCCCGATCGCGAGGCCGCCGCCAGGCCGGGTTCAGAAGGGTTTGGTGGGCAAGTATTTTCCGTCGAGGGTGATCACGGCACGTGAGCCGCCGTCGGGGTCTTCAACTTTCTTGATGTCTAGCTTGAAATTGATGGCGCTGATGATGCCGTCACCGAACTGTTCGTGGACCAAGGCCTTCAAAGTGGAGCCGTAGACCTGCATTATTTCGTAAAACCGGTAAACGGTGGGGTCGGTCGGGATGCCGCTGGGGATGCTGCCACGCAGCGGAATGGTCTGCAGCAGCATTGCGGCGTCCTTGTCCAACCCCAGCCGCTCAGCGACGATTTCCGCAGCGGTTTCAGGCAACGGGTGCTGACCGAGCAGAGCGGCGGTGACGAAGACAACGCTCAGACCAGTGCCATCGGTCAGTTCCTGCCAGGAGAGGTCCTTGCGCATCTTGGCGTCGATGATAGCGGCGGTCAGTTCCTCGCGCGGAGCCTGGGTGTTCTGGGAATGAATCATGGTGTTTTCCTTGTCTTTTGGTGATATGAGGGGGTTAGGCGGCCAGGTCGGATGCGGCCAGCGTGGCAAAGTATTGCGGATTGTCCGCGAGTGGGACAAAACGGCCGGTGCCACAGTCCAGGGTGTCGATGGAGCCGGTTTCGATGTCGTAGACCCAGCCGTGGAGGTTCAGCCGGTTCTGATCCAGGGCCAAGGCGACGGAGGGGTGGGTCCTGATGTTGGTCAGCTGGGCGATGACGTTCCCACGGACCATTGCTTCCAACGACTCCTGGGCCGATCCGTCGGTGCGGGCGGCGTTGACAGCCTTCGCCGCGTCGGCGTGGGCAAGCCAGCTGGCCACGGCCGGCAGGTGGTCCAGGTTCATGTCGGTCGAGACAGCAGTCATCGCTCCGCAATCGGAATGGCCACAGATGATGATGTCCGTAACGCCCAGGACGGCGACCGCGTACTCGACTGTCGCGGAGACACCGCCGGGCTCCGGGCCGTAGGCGGGCACGATGTTGCCAGCATTGCGGATCACAAACAGGTCACCCGGTTCTTGCTGAGTCAGCAACTCTGGCACGACCCGGCTATCCGAGCAAGCAATGAACAGGGCCTCGGGGTTCTGGGCGGTGGCCAGCTCCTTGAACAGTTCAGAACGCGCAGGAAAGGCCTCCCGTTGGACTTTCAGAAAGCCCTTAATGATGTCTTGCATGGGCTGTGTCCTCGATGTTGGGGGAGGGGGGATAACTCAAGGATGACGGAAACTATCTATAGTGTCCAAGACCTCTTTATGATGGAGTCAATAAGTAATTTCTATAGTTGGAGAATCGTGACGTTGCGACACATTCGTTACCTGGCCGCGGTCGCGGAACACCAAAACTTCACTCGCGCGGCCGAGGCGCTCCACGTCTCCCAACCGACGCTGTCACAACAGATCAAGCAATTGGAGAACTCGTTGCACGTCCAGCTTTTGGACCGGTCCGGACGGACCGTGCGGCTGACAGACGCTGGCGAGACCTTCCTGCGCTATACCCGCCGCGCCCTGCGGGAACTTGACGCCGGAACCCGGGCCATCCACGACGTGCAGGACTTGAGCCGTGGATCGCTCCGGTTAGCGATGACCCCCACGTTCACCGCATACCTGATCGGTCCACTGGTCGAACGCTTCCGCACCCGCTATTCCGGCATTACCTTGAGTCTGCAGGAGATGACTCAGGACCGCATCGAGGTGGCGCTGGCCGAGGACACCCTCGATCTCGGTATCGCATTTGCCGAGGTGCGTTCGTCCGAGATCGAGGCCCAGGCTTTGTTCGTCGAAACCCTCGGCTTGGTTGTCGGCAACAACCACCCCCATGCCGGGAAGCAGGCACCCATGACCCTGCGAGAGTTGGAACAGGAGCAGCTTGTGCTGCTCAGAAGCGACTTTGCGACTCGGCGCCACATCGACCTGCACTTCCGGGATCACGGCGTTGCCCCGCGCATCGCGATCGAAGTTGACTCCGTCAGCGCGATCATGGAAATCGTTCGTCGCGGCCAGCTCGCCACCATGCTGCCCGAAGCCATTGCCCGCGAACAGCATGGGCTCAACCCTGTTGCTGTACTGCCTGCCATTCCGCACCGCACCGCAGCCCTGCTCAGAAGACAGGGTGGGTACATGAGCGCAGCCAGCCGAGCCTTCACCGAGCTGATATCGACGTGGAGCTAGCCGCCTGACCGGGACTGTCTCTTAAACGATGTTTTCGGCCTGACGCGCTGCACTTTGGTCTGGCGGTAAAGGTGCCGTGATGACGACACTTGATGCTGTGACGAAGAAGACGAAATCTGAGCCGACCCGTGAGACGGTGGCGGCGAAGGAATGGGTGCGCCTGGCTCAGGAGCAAGGCTTGGCCTTGGACGGTCCTGATGGTCTGCTGGGCTAGTTCACGAAAACATTCCTGGAGACCGCGCTGAACGAGGAAAAGACCGATCACCTCGGCCATGAAAAGAACCGTGCCCCGGACGAGCGCGACGACAGCAACGTGCGCAACGGGAACCGGCCCAAAACGGTGATCAGCCCGTCGACGGGGCCGGTGACCATTCAAGTGTCCCGTGACCGGGACGCCACGTTCACTCCGGTGATCGTACCGAAACGACATCGCTGTTTGACCGGGGTCGATGAGGTTGTGCTGTCGTTGTATGCTCGCGGTCTTACGACCGGGGAGATCAGTGCACGCTTCAACCAGATCCACGGCGCGCAGGTCTCCAAAGAGACCATTTCCCGCATCACGGTCAAGGTGATCGAGGAGATGCAGACGTGGCAGTCCCGCCCGTTGGACGGCGGGCCGTTTCTACTGGTCGTTGCGAATCCCGAGTAAGGAGAACGCAATGGTCAGATTTGCACGGAACAAGATGCCGGCAGCGGTTAAGCGTCGTTACTTCGTATTGATTCGACAGGGCCTGTCGGGGTCTGAGGCGGCCCGACAGGCCGGAGTGTCGCTTAGCTGCGGATCGTTGTGGTTCATCGATGCTGGCAGTATGACTGTCGTCGAACGCGTCCCCATCTGTTC
>NZ_PJJM01000048.1 GCF_002929805.1 Cryobacterium sp. Y50
TTTCGGGTCATGGTGTTGATCCTTCCACTGCCGGAACCGAATTCCAGCAAGTCAGGTGTCAACTAAACCTTCAGCAGTCCCGAATGTCGACGTTCAAGTATGGGACAGTAGTTCGGAAATTCGTTACATTGTGATTCCGGAACGCCCATCCGGAACCGAGGGATGGACAGAAGAGCAACTCGCCGATCTCGTTTCTCGGGACAGTATGATTGGCGTTGGTAATGCGCTCACACCGGCGGAAATCCGATGATTCGCAGCGACTTAGGAATCGTCCCGTTGGACGGGATTGCTGCTATTCCTCGCGACAATGGCGAGATCATTTTTAATGAGCCATGGGAAGCGACAGCGTTCGGTGTCGCGGTGACCTTGACGAACCAAGGATCGTTTACGTGGGAAAGTTTCCGTCAGCAACTGATCAAGGCCATCGAAGCATCAAATGGTTGCGAAGCTTACTACGAAAGCTGGTCGAAAGCTCTGCATGCGAGTGTTATCAATGCTCGCCTCCTCCCCGAGGACGAAATCGAGGAACTGGCAGCCGAACTGCGGCATCCTCACTAAAGCCACACCTAATGTAATCCGCTGCTCGTGCGTCACACGCTACTGACGGGCGAGCAGCACTCGCCGCGCTCCACTCCTATAGTGGCCACCTCGGTTCCGGTCGGTCTGGCCAACGGTATGCCTGTGGAAATGCTGATTATCAGCAAGCGCTTCGACGACATCATCTGCCTGCGTGTCGCGCACACTTTCGAATCGCTCGCTGGCGGCTTCCCGACAGCACAACCCACATTTGTCTGCCTTGAACATCCACTCCGGCAACTCTGTAGTACTGCCAGACAATGGAATGAATGGTGTCCATGATCTCTGTAATGGTTATAGCTGGTCGGCGGGACCGACGGCGTCGGCCCGGTGGTCCATGTGGTGGATAAACCGGTGTGGCATGCGGAGTGGAAGAAACCGGTGTTCAGCAAGGGCGAGACGATGTGTATTGCTGATGAATACCCCTTGGGCCACACTCGACAAGCGCGTTACATCCGAGGTAAGCAAAATTGGGTGCGACGCCTATATCTACCCCGGCAGCGCTTGTACACGGTGTATTCGCAAGGGTCGACCGGTGGGGACAAGAGACGGGAGTGATGCCAATGGATCCGTGTACCTCGACGTCTGGGAGCCCTATGTCCCCACCGTTTGAGACCGCAAACTCGCCCGCAGTCCCACCCCTATTCACGAGGACACAAATGACAATTACAAGCAGCCCACGCCAGGATCTGGTAGTTGAAATGGGTGAGTCGGACGCGCGGCCGGTGCAAGCCCCCGGGATCGCTGTCGCCGGTGGCGCTACTTTTAGTTTCGGGTATGCCCAGACCAGCGGGCTGCTCGCGGCCGCAGGAGCCGAGGTGGTGGAGTTTGATCCCCTGCACGACAAGTCGCTGCTTCCTGGGTCTCCGGCCTGCTTATCGGCGAAGGTTTCCTGTATATCCATGCGAGCGGCATCGCCGCGAACACACCTCTGCGACGCGTGATTAGGAAATTTGCAAATGATGGAAGAGTCAGTCATTTCAGCCGAGTGCGACGAGCCGCTCCATCCCAGTCGTGAGCTCGATGGCGCACCCATGTGTGGAGTACTGCCCCTGACCGCACGGCTGAGCCCCCATCTGACCCTTGGCTATCGAACCACGGTTGCGCTCCGACCACGTGCTGTGTGGATAGAGGGGTGGCGGGTGAACGGTCACGAGTTCCACCGCACGCAGATTGGCCTTAATGCTGGCGGCCCTGCGCTGGCCGCTTGGGCCTGGAAAAACGGGGCCAGCCGGTTGGTGACCGAGAGTCTGGCAGGAGCGGGTGCGGTTCACGCGTCATACCTGCATGTGCATTGGGCCACCTACCCCGCAGTGGCAACCCGATTCGTCTCCCCCGCTGCTGAGGTCGCGTGATGACAGTACTTGGTACAAGCGAGCAAGAGTCTTCATGAGTATGAGCCAAACCAGCGTGTTGTCCGGGCAATGGACCCAGTCCGAACGCGTGAGACTGTCCGGGATCATCGGGATCATCGCGATGCTGCACGTCGCTGGAGTTGCCCTCTATCTGGCTCATCGTGGCGATGCGGCTGCAGCCGGCGGGCTGGCAGGATCCGGCGCACTGGCCTACGTGCTGGGCATGCGCCATGCCTTCGACGCCGACCACATCGCCGCTATCGACGACACCACCCGAGTGATGTTGATGCGCGGCCGACGCCCCATCGGTGCCGGCTTCTTCTTCGCAATGGGGCACTCAACGGTCGTTGTCATTTTGGCGCTACTCGTGGCCGCCGCCGCTGGACGGATCACCCAAACCCAGGTTGACTCGATGCGATCAACAGGAGGCACCATCGCGATCGTCGTGGCGATGTTGTTTCTCGTCTTAGTTGCCACCCTCAACGGAGCAGTCCTGCGAAATCTCGTCGGCCTATGGCGGAGGCTGAAGTCGGGAGCCGACACCTCCCAAGAGGTGGAGGACGCCCTGCTCTCCCGTGGGTTCATCAACCGCATCGCCGGCGGCAGGCTCCGTTCGATGATCAAGCACTCGTGGCACATGTACCCCGTAGGGCTGCTCATGGGCCTGGGTCTCGAAACAGCCAGTGAGGTAACGCTCCTCGCTCTGTCCGCGTCCTCTGCGGCCGGTGGCGGTCTGTCCGTGCTCGCCGTTCTTAGCCTGCCACTGCTCTTCGCCGCGGGCATGTCCACGTTCGACACGGCCGATTCTTTGATCATGACACGCCTATATTCCTGGAGCTACCGCGACCCCAGCCGGACGCTATTCTTCAACATTGCCACCACGGCGATGACGGTGTTCATCGCCGGCTTCATCGCCTCGGTCTACATCGCCGACCTCCTGGCCGAGCACGCCGGCCTGACGTTCCTGTCCGGCTACGCCTCGTTGAACGAGAACTTCGAGTTCTTCGGCTACGGTATCGCTGCGATCTTCACGGTCACCTGGGTGGGTGCCCTTGTGTTCTGGAAGCGGCGCGGCCGGACCACGGCGGTCGCATAACCCTGATCGACCTCGGCCATCATGGCGAAGCGAAGTCCAGCCCGGTTTAGCCCCTTTCGATCGAGTAATACGGCGTTGGGTAGAAAACACCCGGTGATCGTTCGTTGGGTAGGATTGCTTGGTTTTTGCCATTGATGGTATTCATAATCGGCGCCCGCTTCATTCCGATGGCGGAGTTCCTCGGGCGCGCCTACTACCTGCTCTCCGTGAGATCCGGGTGGTTGGGGACATTGGCGCGGATCGAGCGAGACTCTACATTGAGACTCGGTTAATACGCAAAGTACTTTCATATGGAAACAATTTATATTATTTCCAAGACCCGAGCGCCCCGGGATCGCTCCTTAGCTGCATCGAACCAGCTCTCGTTCGTCCACCGACCCGGTTTCATCCAGTTGTGCATCATGATGGACATTTACTTTCGAATGAATATAAACTAAATAAAAAGAAAGGAGTTGCTCATCCCCCTCTACTTGTTTCGCTGTCACGATTGCGGCGAGTTCGACGCCGATCTCTCCCTCACCGAAAATACCTCCGAAACCTCCTGCCCGAACTGCAGGCAGACGGCGGCTCGGGTATTCACAGCGCCTCACTTCGGGTCTCGCTCACGCGCACTGGACTACGCCTTCACCCAGGCCGGACGAAGCAGCGAAGTACCCGAGGTCGTCCGCTCGGTACCGTCCGCGAGACGTGCGTCGGTCGGTCAGGTTCGTGACCCACGCTATCCACGACTCCCCACGAACTGACGGCACTTTACCAGCACATTCACTCGATACTCAGCTAAGGAATATTCATGCCAGAAGTCATTTTCAGCGTTGATCAGAACCTTCCCATGGCACAGCAAGCCGTTCCCGGCCACAACCGTTGGCATCCCGACATTCCTGCGGCGGCGACCGTTAAACCCGGTGCTGAGTTCCGCATCGAGTGCAAGGAGTGGACGGACGGCCAGATCGGCAACAACGACTCAGCGGACGATGTTCGCCATGTCGACCTCGACCCCTGCCACATGCTCTCCGGGCCAATCAGAATCGAGGGGGCCGAGCCGGGCGATCTACTCGTGGTCGACATCCTCGATATCGGTCCTGTTCCGCAGACTATCGGCGAAAACTGTGGCGAAGGATGGGGCTACTCGGGTATCTTCGCGAAGGTCAACGGTGGCGGGTTTCTAACCGACTATTACCCCGAGGCTTACAAGGCCATCTGGGATTTCAGTGGCCAAACCTGCACATCGCGTCACGTTCCCGGGGTGAAGTACACCGGCATCGCGCACCCGGGCCTCTTCGGCACGGCCCCCTCGCCCGATCTGCTAGCGAGCTGGAACCGTCGCGAGCAGGCGCTGATTGACACCGACCCGCACCGTGTTCCCGCACTCGCACTGCCACCCACAGTCCGCGGAACCCTCGCAGGCACGGCGAGCGGAGATGTGGCCAACCGCATCGCCAGAGAGGGCGCGCGCACCGTTCCTCCCCGAGAGCACGGCGGCAATATGGACATCAAGAACCTCTCGCGCGGCAGCAGGATCTTCTACCCGGTCTTCGTTGACGGTGCACTGCTCTCAGGCGGCGACCTGCACTTCAGCCAGGGCGACGGCGAGATCAATTTCTGCGGTGCCATCGAAATGGGTGGTTATATCGATATGCGCGTCGACCTAATCAAGGGAGGAATGGAGAAGTACGGCATCCACAGGAACCCCGTTTTCATGCCGGGGCGCGTCGCGCCGCTGTACTCCGAGTGGCTGACATTCGTGGGGATCTCGGTTGATCACCGCAACAACACGAACCTGTATATGGACGCCACCGAGGCGTACCGCAATGCTTGTCTGAACGCGATCGAATACCTGACCAAGTGGGGTTACACAGGAGAGCAGGCATACCTGATTCTCGGAACCTCCCCTATCGAGGGTCGCATCGGCGGTGTCGTGGACATACCGAATGCGGCCTGTTCGGTATTCCTGCCAACCGAGATCTTCGATTTCGATGTGCGCCCGCACGGTGACGGACCGATTTACACCGACCGCGGACAGGTGGCCGTCGCCTCCTCCTGAACGAATCCGTGGGAGACCGATTCCGTACAAGACAAGGCGGATCGGTGCGATATCGTTTGCTCGATGCGATCGCGGCCCTCTCAGAGGGTCGTGATCACGTCGAAGTCAGCCACGGTGGCCCTCGCCAAATGCACCTTCTGCTGAAGGTGGCCGCGCCTCAACTCGACGACTCCCCGTGGACCGTCGTAACCGACCCCTTCCGACACCGCGGTCAGGCAGTACACGTCCAGACACTGCGCGGCACGAATCAGGTTCCCCAGGACTGTGATGCCCTCGTAGCAGGACTCCGCCTGGTTGTTCAGCGGAGGCGCATCCGCACCGAAGTTGTCGGTGTACTCACCGACGAGATCGAGCGAACCTGCCGTCGACAGCGAGCGGAAGTAGCCAGCAGAGACATACATCTCGTCGATCGCACCCGGGCCCGAAGCGATCAGCATATTCTCCTCCATGAGGGGTGAAAAGCGGATGACGCGGTGCTCCATGTTTTCGCGCGCGAAGGCGCGATTGAAAGCAACGGCATCCTGCCCTACGAGAAACATGAGCACGCCGTCTGCTCCGGAACGGCTAAGCCGCCTGACCAGGGACGAGAAGTCCTCTGTACCGAATTGAACGAACTGCGAGCCGACCACCTGCAACCCCAGCGCCCTCGCAAAGCTCATCGCGGCGGTCGCTGAACGACGCGGCCACACATAGTCATCACCCACGATGAACCAGCGACGGACTCCGAGCTGGTCGCGCAACCAGGACAGCGCGGGGGCGATCTGCATCGTAGGAGTCTCCCCCGAGAAGAAGACTCCGGGATGACGCTCCCCGCCCTCGTACAAGGAGGTGTAGACGTAGGGGATACGGCCCGCTACAACCGGAACGAGATGACTTCTCACGGATGAGATGTGCCAACCCGTCAGCGCTTGGATACGCCCACGATCGATCAGCTTCGCTACCGTCTGGGCGATCTCCGGGGGCGCCGCTCCAGCATCGATGGTCTCGATCTCTACTCGACGGCCGAGTAGCCCCGTCTCGTTCAGTTTGGAAACACACAACTCGGCTACCGCCTCGCAGGACGGCCCGAATATTCCTGCCGGACCCTGCAGTGGAACGGCCAATCCGATTCGTATCGTGTCGTCGGGGACCGGAGCGCTGTGTCGGTGTCGGTGTCGACGCTTATGGTTTGCCAAGAGAACACCCTCGTTCGCATGCAAATGGATTATTTCGATTTAGGATTGATTAACAGCATTCTATTGTTGATAGTTCCGGCGAGGAAAGGACGAAAGTGCAAGCGTCACTCTCCGACGGCGCGACCCTGCCCGTGGACGGACCGAACATCCAGCTGGTTTCTCAAGCAAACCATCTGTTTGCGCGGCACATCGAACGTCGACTCCGAGAACACGGGATCAGCCTCGACCAGTGGCGCGTACTGTCCTATCTCTTCGACCACACGGCTTCGCCGATGGCCGAGCTGGCGGCCGCGACGAATATCACGGGACCAACGCTGACGCGCGTAGTCGATCAACTCATCGACTCGGCGCTCTCCTATCGCAACGTCGACCCTGCGGATCGGCGCCGAGTGCTGGCTTATCTCTCCAAGCGCGGACGCTCCGTCGTGCGAGAGCTGCTCCCTTTGATCCATGAGGCGGAGGCCGAGGTGACTTCCCATCTGTCACCGAAGGAAAGTCGAGAGCTCATCCGCCTGCTGGCACACCTCGTCGCGGGAAACAGCGAGAACCACTAAAAGTAACGGGGTGAACAGGGTCTTATACAGCGGTTTCTTACTGTTTGCAACGCCACGCAGATGCATGTACGTATCGTGATGCCAAAGCAGGCTCAGGATTCACGGCAGATTTCGGCCCGCCAACCACAGGATTACCCCAGTTTCTTTGGCCCCCATAGGGGGCTTTACCCCCGTAATAGCCGCGTGAAACCCTAGTCTGAGTCCATGGGGACAGATCAGGCACACCGCGACATGGGTCGAGCCCTGCTGGAGTTTCAGGGCGCCGTGTTCGGTGCCCTGGTGATCGTCGGCACGGCGGTACTGCTCAGCCAACCAGATGCCCTCGACCCGCTTCTCTATGCCGTCGGCGCCGGAGTCATCACCGTGGCGACCCTGATCACCCTGATCTGCCATAACCGGCCGGTCCTGCAACGGTTTGCGGTGCTGCTGCCGCTCGTTGACCTGCTCGGCATTCGATTCACCGCGCACGCGGAAGGCGCGACACTCTCGGGCGGTGCCCTGCTGCTGATTCTGCCCATGATCTGGATCGCGTACTCTTTCGGCGGGCGGGGCATACTGGCTGGCGTTGCCCTTCTCGTGATCACAACTCCGGTGGGACTCTTGCAGGCCTACGGCGGAGACATGGAACCTGGCAATTTCACCCGTATCGTGGCCTATCCGCTGACGCTGCTGATTTTGGCGGGGGCTGCGGGGGTGTCGGGTGCGCGCATCCGTCGAAAAAAGGTGCAACTCGCGGCGCAGACCGCCCTCACCGAGCAAGCGGTACGGGCCCGCGACGACCTGATCGAAGCGGTCACGCACGAGCTACGCACTCCACTCACGTCAATTCTGGGCAATGCCGAGCTGGTGCTGCACACGAATGATGCGCAGGCGATTGAGCGTCGGGCCGGGGTCATCGTGCACAACGCCGAGCAGATGGACACGATTCTCGCGGACCTGCTGCTCGCGCGCAGCACCGGCACTGCGCTGCTGGGACTGCACATCACGGCCACCGACGTGCGCGGGCTCATCGAGAACTGCCTCGCGGCAAGTCGCACAGCAGCCGATGCGCGCGGGGTGTCGATCGACGTGAGCGCGTCCGACACGCTCTGGACCGAGATCGACCCCAATCGCATTCGGCAGGTGTTCGACAACCTGCTGACCAACGCCATCAAATACAATCAGGTCGGCGGCACGGTAGTCATAAGCGAAACCCGCACGGTCAACACTGTGACCTTCGCCGTCACCGACAGCGGATGCGGCATAGCCCCCGCCGACCGCGCACGGGTATTCGAGCCGTACTATCGCACCGAATCGGCGCGGCACTCGTCGCAGGAGGGCTCGGGGCTAGGCCTGGGCATCAGCCGTGACATTGCGCGGCGGCACGGCGGCGACCTGCGCCTAGTCGAATCATCAGCACGCGGCAGCAGGTTCGAGCTGATCCTACCGCTGGCATTTTCCGGTCACGAGGACGCAGTGGCGCAGTCTGGTCACGAGAATGAGCAAATTGTTGCTTGAGCACCCGTGAAGCAACAATTTTCTTGCTTTCATGTGCTGAGGCGGCTTGGGCAAAATTAGAGGACAGAACGAACCGGGGGCTAGCGTGAATACTGAACGCATCGCAGTGGTCATCGAGGATGACGCTGATGTAGGCGAGGTGATCGAGACGATCCTCATCGAGGCCGGCTTCGAGGTCAAGCTCGCCAGCACGGGGGCTGAAGGCGTCGAGCTCGTACGGGTTCATGCCCCGACGCTCACGACCCTCGACGTGAACATGCCCGGCATGGACGGCTTCGAGACCCTCAAACGCATCCGCCAGATCACCACGAGCAGCATCATTATGATCTCGGCCCGATTCGATGAGATCGACGTCGTCCGTGGTCTCAACGCCGGCGCCGACGACTTCGTCGCCAAACCGTTTCGCATCGGCGAACTGCGCGCCCGCATCGACGCGGTGCCGCGGCGAGCGTCGGCCGTGGCCGGGCTCGGCCCGGTCGAGTCGACGTCGTTCCAGGGCGCGGCGGGGCTTGAGCCAAGCGAATGCCTGCACCACGATGGCCTGCGCCTCGATAAGGCGCGGCGCGTAGTAAAGGTGGATGGGGCAGCCGTTGTGCTGACCCGCAGTGAATTTGACCTGCTCGCGCGGCTGTTGCAGCCCGCAGACCAGGTGCACAGCAAGGCCGAGCTGATTCTCGAGATGCGCGGCGACAGTTACGTGAGCGGATTCCTGACGCACTCCGACAAGCGCTCGCTTGAGGTGCATGTGGCCAACCTACGCAAGAAGATCGGACCCGCCGATCGCATTGAAACGGTGCGCGGGGTCGGATATCGGCTCGCCGATGGCCCCTTCTGACGACGCACACACCGCGCAGGAGGTGCGCTAATACAGGAGAGTTCACGCCTGGCCGGAACGCCTCCGCGAACACCGCAGGGTAGACCCCGGAATTGATCCTGATCAAGGACGGCGCCGCCGCGGTCGCATCGCAACTACTCGTCACCATCGGTGACACCACGCATAACTACAGAGACTCAATTTGCGGCTCTGGCAGGCGTCACCCCGATCCCCGCATCGTCAAGAAAGTCCAGTCGCCACAGACTGTCCCGCGAGAAAGACCGGGCCGCGCACGCCTCGATCCACCGCATCGTGCTCGTGCGGATACCAAGGACCAACGCACCCGAGACTACGTCGCCAAACGCACGATCGACGGCAACGGTAACGGCTGCGCCCGTGTCGTGAGTCGAGACAGAGGTGAGCAGCACCCTAGTTCCCACAATCACCAGAGCCCCGAATACAACACTCTGACATTCCCAAGGGGAACGGCCTATGTGATTCCTTAGCTGACCTGTCCCCTGGGGCTCAGCCTACGGTTTACAGCAACCGATTCTAAGGTTTTACCCCAGATGAGGGGTGCATTAAATTATGTTAATCCTGCGATTCGCAGGCTGCGATCTGCCGCAAATCCTGAGTCTGATCTGACACGCTCAGATGGCGGCGTCGACTTGGTGCTGCAAACAGTCAGGAATTCTTGCGATGACGATTTCCCCCACCCGCCGTCGCTTCGCAGCCGTCATGACCTTCTTCTCCCCCTGCAGGTTGGGTTCGCCCACGCGAAGCACAACACGTTGTTTATTTGCGTCATGTTGTGACGTTCGAAGCAGCTTCTGCTCGACGAGCAGCAGCACAGCTGACGCCTTCCAGGCGACGCCGTCTTTCTCAGCGGGGCGAGTTGGCACGTTTCATGAGCATTACCCCACGACAGGGACTACCTACGCGGTCGGAGTTGAAATAACTTCTTTTCTGGCCACGATTGGTAAGTTTCCCCGTCTGGGAACATTTCACGGATCCACCTTTCTGAGTGGACCTCACGCCGCTGCCCGATCGCATATCTGGAGTGTCCTTGCGTAAACTCAACAATTTTGATAACCGAAAACACCAACTTGGGTCAGAAAAATCAACAACCCCGCTACCCAGCGTGCATCCGCGCCCCAGCGACGGAAAGCTACTCCGAGGGCGCCTGGGCATTGTCGCCACGATCATTTTCTGGGTGGTTTACGTCATCTACACAGTGGTGCGCGAGTTTCTCAACTCGGGCACGGCCGGTTTTCGCTTCACCACCGAGGCCCTCGCTTACGTAGTGATCGTGACCGTTCTTATGTTCTCGGCGCTCATGTATCTCATCTCACGCCAGGGTGCTCTGCAACGGTTTCGACATCACCAACGAGTGCCACGCAGCGTTCTCGACAACCATTTCACCGAAAACCACAGTGCACTGACCGTTCTCGTACCGTCGTATGCCGAGGAACCGTCAGTCATTCGTGCAACTCTCTGGTCGGCGGCACTCCAGGAATACCCCACGATTCGACTCGTACTACTCATTGACGATGACCCCAATCCAGCCGACCCTGCAGTGCAGCGTCGGCTGGACGAGACACGCGGAATCGCCAACGAGATCAATGACGCATTGGCGGAACCAAGTCGTCGTTTTACCGAAGCTCTGCATCTGTACACACTCGAACTCAACGACTCGCCCGAGGTGACCGGCGACGCCGTCAGACGACTGTCCGCCCACTATCGCTGGGCTGCACGCTGGCTCAAAACCCACACCAACACAGACGATACCCGGGATCACGTTGAAAAGTTCTTCGTCGACGAGGTGTTGGGCGGACTCGCTAGCGATTTTGGTCTCATCAGTTCGGCGCTTGACGCTGCCGCGTGGGAAGACTTGGCGCCGTCACCGAAACGCATGATGGAGCTTCATCGTCGTCTCGTCTGGACGTTCACGGCTACCGTCGATACCTTTGAGCGCAAGCAGTTTTCATCGCTCTCGCATGAGGCCAACAAAGCTATGAACCTTAACGCCTATATCGGCCTCATGGGCGGCTGTTATCAGCGCGAAGAAGGCCCAAACGGCAGTATTCTCTGGCCGGTACTCGACGCAACCAAGTCCAACTTCATTGTGCCCGATGCTGTCTACCTGCTCACGCTCGATGCCGACTCGGTACTGCTGCGCGATTACTGCCTGCGGCTTGTCTACTTTCTGGAACAGTCTGAAAACTCTCGTGTGGCCGTCACCCAAACGCCCTACTCATCATTTAGGGGTGCACCGACCCGACTCGAACGGTTGGCTGGCGCCACTACCGACATTCAGCACATTTTGCATCAGGGAATGTCGCACTTCGGAGCGGCCTTCTGGGTCGGGGCTAATGCCGTCATTCGCAAACGCGCCCTGGAAGACATTGTTGAAGTCGAAACAGTCGGCGGCTTTGAGGTACGACGCTACGTGCAGGACCGCACTGTAATTGAAGACACCGAATCGAGCATCGACCTCGGCGTGCACGGCTGGAGTCTGGTCAACTACCCGGAACGCCTCAGCTACAGTGCCACTCCCCCGGACTTCGGATCACTCATCGTGCAACGCCGGCGGTGGGCCAACGGCGGTCTGCTCATCCTTCCAAAATTTCTCAAGCAAGTGCGTGCCCGGCATGGAACCGACAACCCGGTGACACTTCTGGAGCTGTGCCTTCGGCTGAACTACATCAGCTCGATCGCCTGGGCCAACGTCGGGCTGCTGTTCCTGCTCGTTTACCCCTATGACAGCCGCCTGCTCAGCCCAACCGTGCTGCTGGCATCGCTACCGTATTTTCTGCTCATGGGCAGCGACCTGCGCTACAACGGCTACAAATTCTCAGACGTTCTGCGCATATACGGCCTCAACCTCATTCTCTTACCGGTGAACCTCGCCGGAGTACTCAAATCTCTGCAACAAGCGATCACCGGAAAGAAGATTCCTTTCGCCCGCACTCCGAAGGTCAAGAGCCGCACGTCAGCACCCCTCCTGTTCGTTGTCGCGCCCTACGCGATCGTCGCGTTCTCCGCTTTCACCGCGTGGCGCAATATCTCGTCGGAGAACTGGGGCAACGCTCTCTTCGCCGCCGTCAACACGGTGCTTGCTCTTGCCACCATTCTTACCACCATCGGAATTTGGAACTCGATCGTTGACGTCTGGCTCGGTCTTACCAACTGGCTGTGGATCGAGAAGAAACGCAATCGCTATTTCGTTCCAGCGCAGGCGACACCGCCGAGCCCGTCGCTCAATTGGCGTTCCGTGCTCTATCACGGTGGAATATCTGACCACCCACAACTCACCACACCCGTGCCAAAAAGTAGCGAAGTAGTTCGCTGGTCCAACGAAAGGGACTTTCCCATGTCATCAACCAGTCGCGAATTGCACTCGCGCGTCGAAGAACTTTCATGACCGGGCAGAGTGTCGCCGCGCCCACTTACGTTCGACCGACCCGACGGCTAGGATTCTGGCGGATGACATTGGCCACCTTCATCGTGCTCGGCCTCACCGCCGGCAGCTTCGCTGGCTGGCAGTGGTGGACGGCCACCCGCGCCGTCGCCTCCTACGATCCGTGGTTCGCCAGCTATGTTGACGTGACCGCGACCCCGAGCTACGCCTTCGAGGCGCCAACCACAACCGCACGAAAAAACGTTGTACTCTCCTTCATCGTTGCCGCCACGGATGACCCCTGCGAGCCGACGTGGGGAACGGCGTATTCGCTGGACGAGGCATCCGCATCCCTCGATCTAGATCGTCGACTTGCACGCCTCAGCCAGCTAGGGGGCCATGCCACGATCTCGTTCGGTGGCGCCATCAACGACGAGCTAGCCACCGGGTGCACCAATACCGCCAAACTTGCCCAGGCATACACCACAGTTATTGACCGGTACCAGACGTCGCACATTGACCTCGACATTGAAAACACAGCCTTGTCGGATTCGGCCGCCGGTGAACGACGCGCCGCCGCAATCAAGACAGTGCAGGATGAGCAGGCAGCTGCCGGCAAACCCCTGGTGGTCTGGCTGACCCTTCCCGTGGCTCCACACGGACTCACCGACGATGGTAAGCGGGCCGTCGAGCAACTTCTGACCGCCGGCGTCGACCTCGCGGGTGTCAACGTCATGACCATGGAATATGGCGAAAGCAAGAAACCAACTGCGTCGATGGCGGATGCGTCGATCGACGCTCTTAACGCCACTCACGCTCAGCTCGCCGTACTGAACTCGGCCGCTGGCATCACCATGACCGATGCCGATCTCTGGTCACGTATCGGTGCGACACCGATGATCGGACAGAATGGAACGGTTGACGAGGTCTTCGGCCTGGCCGATGCGCGCACGCTGAATGCTTTCGCACAAGACAAGCAACTCGGCCGGATGTCGATGTGGTCGCTCAACCGGGATCGCGCCTGCAGCCCAAACTATGTAGACATTAAGCAAGTGTCTGACGCCTGCAGCGGAGTCGACCAGAACGACCAGAGCTTCTCCGACATTCTCGGCGCGAAGTTCACAGCCATTCCCGGAAGTGCCCCGCCCCTCACAGGATCAGCAGACGCAGCGCTCAAGCCTCAGACAACGACGGTGCCAGTGGCCATCATCAAAGACAACCCGCTGACCAGCCCGTATCCGATCTGGTCAGCCGACACGACATATGCCAAAAACACCAAGGTTGTGCGCAACAGCAACGTATACGAGACCAAATGGTGGAGCCAGGGCGATATCCCCGACAACGCTGCACTCCAAGCATTCGAAACTCCCTGGGAGCTCGTAGGCCCCGTGATGGCCACCGACACGCCACAGGTGCAGATCCTTCTACCAGAGGGAAGCTACGCTAACTGGTCGCCGACCGAAATCTACGAGGCTACCGAGCGCGTACTACTCGCAGGCGTGCCCTACCAGTCAAAATGGTGGAACCAAGCCGCCAGCCCGAGCGCCACAGCCCTCAACAGCGAGACCGGCCCGTGGCGCCTGCTGACAGCAGCCGAGGTGACGGAAAAACTGGCACAGCAATAAGAGCATCCGGCTCGACGAGAGCACTCTCACGCGCTTGAGCTGAAGCGTCCCCTCCCTACGTGATGCTCCTATAGTTGTCAATTGTTTTTTTGGATGGCTTTTTGCTTGTGGAGCCAGTCCCGAAATTGGTTAGC
>NZ_PJJM01000052.1 GCF_002929805.1 Cryobacterium sp. Y50
AGAACGACGCCGCCGCCGCGTGCATCGTCACTACCCCGGAACGCGCCGCCGAGCTCGGCCTGACCCCGATCGTGCGGCTCGCCGCCTGGGGTCGAGCCGGTGTCGAGCCCTCGCGCATGGGCCTCGGCCCGGTCCCCGCGACGAAGCTGGCATTGGAGCGTGCCGGGCTCGTTCTCGCCGACATGGACTTGATCGAGCTCAACGAGGCTTTCGCCGCGCAGGTGCTCGCCGTCAGCCGCGAGTGGAACTTCACCCCGGAGGACTGGGCCCGCACCAACGTCAACGGCTCGGGCATCTCCCTCGGCCACCCGGTCGGCGCCACCGGCGCCCGCATCCTCGCCACCGCCGCCCGCCACCTGCAGCGCACCGAAGGCCGCTACCTCCTCGAAACCATGTGCATCGGAGGCGGGCAAGGACTCGCCGCCATCTTCGAACGCGTCTAACAGCATCCGCTTCGCCGAGGTGTGAGTTTTAGCCAGAAATTCGCTTGAAATGGTTCTAAACTCACACCTCGTTAACCGGATGGCCGCCAAAACTTCAGACCGCGCCCACATCCAGGTTGATGTAACCCAGGTAACCCGCTGTGGTGGTCTCGATCGTCAAAAGCTTGTTCACGTGCACCTTCAAACGGATGTGCACGGTCCCGCCCCGATACCAGCCAGGCCAGACGGTGGTGAACTGCACTATCCCGTTGGCGTCAGCGATCTGGGCCGCGCGCAGATAGGTGCCATCATCATCGGGCGTCGCCTCGGAATCGTCGCGCCCAAGCCAGCGCTCCGGCTGCCGGTGGACGCACTCTTGAACCCGGAGTACACCCCGCCGGCAGTGCAATGTCACAGCTCGGCGGGCGAATGCCTTGGGGCCTGTTATTGAAACGCGGAGATGCCCGTGATCGCGCGGCCGACCACGAGGGTATTGACCTCGTAGCTGCCCTCGTAGGTGTACAGGGCTTCGGCGTCGGCGAAGACGCGGGCCATGCCGTAGTCGGTGGAGATGCCATTGCCGCCGAACACCGAACGGCCCAGCGCCACGGATTCGCGCATGCGCGCGCTGGCGGAAGCCTTGGCCATCGCGGCGTGCTCCGGCCGCAGCGTTCCAGCCTGTTGCAGCTGGGCGATGCGCACCATCAGGCCGAGCGATGTGGTCGCATTCTCGAGAATGCGCACCAGCTTCTCTTGCACGAGCTGGAACGAGGCGATTGGCTTGCCGAACTGTCGGCGTTCGAGCGCGTAGCGCAGCGCATAGTCATAAGCGGCGAATTGCAGGCCTACTGACTGCCAGCCGACCCAGACCCGCGAATTGGTGAGTAACCGGTTGGTATCGCGAAAGCTCGTTGCACCGGGCAGTCGGTCGCGTTCGGCGACCACAACGTTCTGTAGGGTGATCGTGGCGTTCTGCACAATGCGCAGGGCTATCTTGTTTTCGATCTTCTCGGCAGTGAACCCGTCTAAGGTCGCGTCGACGATGAAGCCCTTGATCTGGTCGTCGGCGGTGTCGCGCGCCCAGACCAGCACATTGGCCGCGAAGGTTCCGCTGCCGATCCAGCGTTTGACGCCGTTCAGGGTCCAAGAGTCGCCGGTGCGGGTGGCGGTTGTCTCCATATTGCGCGAGACATCGGAGCCGTGGTTCGGTTCGGTGAGCGCGAACGCGCCGATCTTGCGCAGGGAGACAGCATCAGCGAGGTAGCGGTCGCGCTGGTCGTCGGTACCGAGCTGGGCGATAGCCGCTGCGAACAGGCCGCTGTGCACGCCGACGAAGGTCGAGATAGAGGCATCGACGCGGGAGAGCTCGACAGTCATGAACCCGTGGAGCAAGAAATTGTCGCCGCGCGCACACAGGTCGACGAGGTTCAGGGTGGAAAGGGCGGGGATGATTTCAAACGGGAACGTCTCGTTGTTCCAGTGCTCGGCGACGACGGGTCGAATCTCGCGTTCGAACACCGCGCGGGCTGTGGCTACCAGATGCCGCTCGTCAGCGGTAAGGAAATCCTGGTAGGAAAAGAAATCGGTGGTGGAGCCGGTGTAAAATTCGCGGCTGGGCGCCTCCATTTCGATACCGCCGATCTTCGGGCTCTCAACGACAATGCTCATGGCTGGTCCTCTCTGACCGGGTACCCCTGAATTGTGCCCGTAGAGGCGGAAATGCGCAATCTCTCGCAGATTGACCGTGCAGGGTGCGTGATGGATGCCCCGATCGTCCCCGCAAATTGCCCCGGATGCGTGAAAACTAACGCGTGGCGGAAGTGTTCATGGTGAGCACGTCGGTGCCGTCTTGGTCGTGCAGGCCGAGCGTCACGGTCACGACACCGAGCGTGCCGAGCGACTCGACATGGGTGCCACCGCAGGGGATGCGCACGGTCGCGCCGGGCAGTTCGCAGGCCCAGTAGCGGCGATCCGTCAACAGATCACCGTCGCGGTCGATGCGCACTGCGGCATCCGTCACGGTCCACGCGAGGAGGGTCGTGTTGATAGCTGCTTCAATTGACGCGAGCGACTCGGCGAAGCCGTCGACTGAGAAGCCTTTCTTGCGTAGCGATTTGCCGAGCCGATAGGTATCAACCGACGCGTTCTGGCCGATCAGTGATTCGTCGATGGCGAGGCCGTCGAAGTCGGGGTGGCCAAGCGCGTCGAGGCGTACCTCTTTTTTCCACCGCTCGACGAGAGCGTCATTCAGGGCGAGGGAGGCCAGATGGCAGATGGTGTGTCCGGCGCTCGTGGCGTCGCGCAGGCCCTCGTCAACCTCGACCGTGACGCTGTCGCCGGCGTTCAATCCGGCCGCGTCGACGACGTGCACCACGACGAAGGACCAGCCCGGGGTGCCTTTGGCTACCGGAATATCCGCACCGATATACAGCGCCGACCCATCGGTCGCTCCGACGATGCAGTCCTCGACCGGCCAGAACGCGGCGCCGTGATGCAGCAAGGCTTGGTCAGGGCCCTGATCGGGCCAGCCAGCATCGACCGGATGCACGCAGGTCGCATCGAGCAGCACGGCTGAGCGTCCGTCCGGCAGCGGCTCGGAGTGCAGCACTGTCGCCTGCGCGTCGACGGCGCCGCTCGGGTAGAGCACGCGGGTGTCTTCGGTGGGCAGGGTCATGGCTGGTCCTTTCACAAGCGGATGCTGTCGGTCATGCCGACGAAAAAAGGTGCCGCCACTATCGTGGCGGCACCTCGAGCGCCAGATGCAGCGCGTGGTGCCAGGGTACGTCGTACCAGAAGCACCGAGAAGATGCAGAACCTAGCTCTTGCGGGCCCGAGAAGCGGTCTCTTCAGACTTCGCCTTCTTGTCGGCCCTCTTTTCCTTGAGGGACTTGTCGGCAACCTTCTTGGTTGCGTCCTTTTTCGGTGATTTGTCAGCCATTGTGTACTCCTTCGCGCCGAGCCGTGGGGCTCCGTCTCCTCGAGAATACGCGGGTTTGCGGCATCCGTCATCTTCGCAGCCGACCGCGTTACCGGAACCGTCGAACCCGGTCGGAGCCCTGTGCACGGCTGTCGGTGTGTCGTATGCTGGCGCTACAGTGAACCCGTTCGTCGAAAGGTAACGTCATGAGCCACAGCGCCACTTACCGGGCAGTTCTCTTTGGACCCAACCCGATTGCCGCCGGAACCGAGGTTGAACTGGAATACATCGACGGTGAGTATCAGAACGTGCTGGTGCTCGAAGCGGTCGAAGACACCGAAACGATCACGCGCACCTATAAGCGTGGCCGCGAAACTGACGAGCCCATCCCGTATCGATTCGTCGAGGAAGACCACATCGAAGCGGACGAGGCGGACGTTCCCAACTGACGCGTGCTGCGGCATCCGTTTGACAGCGGATGCTGCCGCACGCGCTAAATGCGCTTGGTTGCGTCGCGGCCGCGTCGCACCGGCAGAGCCATGAGCGGTCCGACGAAGCGGCGCTGCAGTCGGCGAGCCGGGCCCCAGACGATCTGCACAATGTACTGGGACAGCAGTGCGCCGGCGGCGAGGGCCATCGCGATGCCGGCAGCGGTGAGCAGCGCGAGCAGACCATTGATATCGCCCTCGGAGAGCTGGAGCAGCCCGCGAAACAGGGTGAGTCCGGGCACGAGCGGCACGAGCGCCGTCACCATGATCACGAGCGGAGGCGTGCGCACCATGCGCGCCGCGACCGCCGCGAGCAGGCCGACGCCGAGGGCGCTCGCCGCCGAGGCCCAGACCAGGCCGAATCCGCCGGCCATCGCAGCCACGAACAGAAATTCGGCGAGCGCGCCGAGCACGCAGACCACCCAGATCGCCCGCCAGGGCACCTGCACGGCCAGCGCGAAGCCGATCACGATGACCAGGGCCGCCACGAGCAGCACCGGCAGTACGCCGATCGTCACGATCGGGTTCGAGTCGATCTCGAGCAGCAGACCGAACCGGGCCAGGAACAGCGCAGAGCCCGAGACTCCGGTGACCAGGCCCGCCGTGATCAGCAGCGCTTCGACCAGCCGGGCGGTGCCGGTCAGGTAAAACCCCGACAGTGTGTCATGCACGGCACCGAAGGTGGTGACACCGGCCAGCAGCATAATGATGGTGGCAACGACCACGAGCGAGGGGTTGGCCGTTGGGTCGATCACCCGCACGATCGCGGCGACGAGCGGGCCGACCGCACCGCCGACCACGGTTTGGTAGAACAGCGGAACCTGGTGGTGGTCGAGCGCCGAGGTGGCCCAGTCGATGATCCAGGTCGCGATGAACGCGGCCACGATCACCGTCGGACCGCCGCCGATCAGCACGGCGGCGCCGGCGCCGACCAAGCTCCAGCCGATGCGGCGCCATTGTTTGGGTACCTGCGGCTTGGAGCTGACGATGGTGGCGAGGATCTTGCGGGCCTCGGCGACCTCGATCGGCTTCTCGATGATGTCCGCGATCAGCTCCGAGGTGGCGGTGAGCTTGGAATAGTCGAGGGAGCGGTACTTCACGTTGCGGCTGCGGGTGATCGACTCGTGCGTCGCCGGGTCTTCCTGCGTGAGCGTGATGATGGTGTGCGTGATGTTCGCGTCGGTGCCCTTGAGCCCGTAGGCCCGGGTGAGTGCGATCATCGCGGCGGTCGCGTCTTCGGCGCCGGCGCCGGCGGTGAAGATAACCTCGGCGAGACGCATGGTGAGGTCGAGCACGGCCCGGGTATAGCCGGAGTGGTCGAGGGTGATGGCGGTGGTTTTACTGAAACTCATGAGGTGGGCAAATCGAGGGGTCCGAGAACGGAAGCTGCGGCGGTGCCGTGCGCGGAGTCCGCGTCGGAGGGGTGGAAGAAACCCGCGAGCACGTCGCGGTAGAGCCGGGCCAATTCGGAGGATGCGGCGTAGGCGGAGCCGCCGGCAACCTGCACTGCGGTATCGACGACGAACTTGGCGTTTTGGGTGGCCCGGTATTTGAGCCCGGAGAGCTGCGCGAACCAGGCCGGTCCGACCGTGAACGAACGCTCGTCGACCGCCCGGGCGAGGGCGTCGATCTGCGGATAGATGCCATCCATCGCAATGACGAGGTCCCCGACCCGCCACCGCGCGACCGGATCCTGGGCGTGCGTGCGCCCGTCGTTCTTCAGCGAGGTGCGCCGGTGTGCGCCCGCGACGGCGAGTTCGAGCGCGCGCTGGCCGATTCCGGTGTACACGGCGCTGAGCAGAATTTCAAAGTTGGCGAAGATGCCAGCGACGAGCGGGTCGCCGTTCGGGCCGACCGGCAGCCGGCGCACGACCCGGTCGGGGCGGGCCAGAGCGCCATCGAGCACGGTGCTCTGGCTCTGGCTGGCGCGCATTCCGAGGGTATCCCAGTCGTCTTTCGAGCGGATGCCGGCATCCGCTCGATCGAGAAACGCCCAGACGATCGCGGGGTCAGTCGCGTCGGAGGAATCCAGGCCGAGGGTGCCGAGTCGGGTCCAGGCGGGGGAGAGTGAGGTGAACACCTTGGTGCCGGTGAACCGGTAACCACCATCGGCCTGGGGGAGGGCATCCGTTTGCGAGCTGAACAGCACCAGGTCGTTGCCGGGTTCGCTCACGCCGAAGCCGAAGATCTCGCCGTGGCCGGCTTCCTCGAGCAGAAAATCGAGCGAGTGGTCGCCCTGTGCGTGCAGGCTGGCAGCAACACCGGTCCAAATCAGGTGCATATTCACAGCGAGGGCGGTGGCCGGGGCGTGGGCGGCGAGCCGGGTCTGCTCGCGCACGCTCTGCTGCAGGGTGCGGCCGAGTCCGCCGAACTGCACCGGCACGAGGGCGCGCAGGTAGCCGGCAGCGACGAGCACCTCGAGATCTTCGGTGAAGAAGGCGTTGGCCCGGTCATACCCGGCGGCCCTTGAGCGGATTCTGGCCAGCAGTTGGTCAGACAGCACCGGCTGGGTCGCGGGTACAAAAACGGGCGCTGCCGGAGAGGTTTCGGGCAGGGCCCTAGCAGGGAAAAACTCGGTCACAGAGACAAGCCTATGCAGCCTTGCGCCGCCGCGCGAACACCCGCGCGATCAGCAGCACAATTGCCCCGAAAATTGCCAGCATGATGAGCCAGGGCAGGGCCACTCCGAGGCCGATCAGCAGGCCGCCGAGGGCGGCGACAAGGGCCGTCCAACCGGCGATGATGCCGGTCCAGAAGTTGTCGGGGCCGCCGGAGGCCACGGTGCCCTCCGTTACCAATTCGAGCTGGACGGTCGAATAATCGATCTGATCGGCGAGAAAGTCGCGCTGAGACTGCAGACTTTCGAGCTCACCCTGCCGACTCGACAAAGCGTCTTCGATGCTGATCAGGTCGGTTGTGCTCGTCGCCGAGGCCATCAGCGCCAGTAACCGGTCGACCGAGGTGGTCAGAGCCGTGATCCGGGCGTCGAGGTCCTGGCTCTGCTGTGTCACATCCTGGGCGTTGAGCGAGACGAAGTTGAGCCGACCGAGTTTCTTGAGCTCGGCCAGGGTACGGTCGAGTTCGTCCGACGGAATGCGCAGGGTGAGGTTAGCGCTTGCCGGCTGACTGGGGGTGCCCGGGTTTTCGCTGCGACTGTCGACGCGTCCGCCGGCCTGTTCGGTGATGGTGACGGCGGATTCGCTCGCCGCGACCGGGTCGGTGGCCGTGATCGATACGGACCCGGTGGTTATGACATCGCGGTTGGACGTGTTCACGTCGCCGGTGCTGCCGGTAACGACGCTTTCGGCGGCGGCCTTGTCGTTCGAAAAGCCCTGTTCCGGCGCGGCCCCGCCGACGACGCCATTCGACGAGCCCGTGCCCTCCGATGAGTCCGTGCTCACCGAACCACTATTCGCCGTGCATCCCGCCAACAACACGGTCGCCAGCAGGACCGCGATCACACCCCAGGTTCGTCTCATGATTCACCGTACCGAGCGGGGTGGGCGCGCTGTCTGGGGGCAGTCTGGGAGTCGGATCACAATTGGGACTCGGTGCCTACCCCCCGAAGTATGGTCAGGGAGTCGGCGGTTCAGCCCGACTGCAAACTCGACCAGGAGGACAACATGGGATTCGTAGATGATGCCAAGGATGCGCTCGATGCCACCGGCAAAAAAATCGGCCGGGCGGCAGATGACGCCAAGGACCGCATCGAAGACCGGGTCGACGAGGCCAAGGCCGACGCCAAGGTGAAGAAGGCCGAGGGTGAGGTCAAGCACGCCGAGGCCGAGCGCACTGCCACCGAGTCCAAGAACGACTTCAAGGCCACGCTGCGCGACGATAATTAGCACATGACCTGGTGGGCAAAACGGATGCGCAGAGTGCGTCGGTCCCGCCCACCGCTGTTGCACGTGGCAACGGATGCCGGTACCGGCCCGGTTGTCATTCTTGTGCACGGCATCGCGTCGTCCTCGATTACCTTCTACGAGGTGATCCCGCTGCTCACCCCGAATCATCGGGTGATCGCGGTGGACATTCTGGGCTTCGGGCAGTCACCGGCACCGGATGGCTGCGAGTACCGGCTGGAGGATCATGTCGGGGCCCTGGCCGCGACCATCCGCTCATTGAAACTGCGCGAGCCGTTCGTGCTGGTCGGCCACTCTCTCGGCAGCCTGATCAGCACCCGCTACGCCGCGATGCAGGGGCAGGGCCTGGGGGCGAGCGCCTGGCGGAGGCTGACCGGCAGCGGCACGGTGTCGCGCATGGTGCTGGTCGGTCCGCCGGTCTACGTTTCGCCGAGCGATATTGGGGATCCGCGGGTCAAGGCGCGGGTCAGCGCCTACCTTCGGGCCTACGATTTTCTGCGCGCCAACAAGGACTTCACGCTCGCCAACGCGTCGATCATCACACGGCTGCTGCCCAAGGGCACCTTCGAGCTGACCGAGAAGACCTGGACGCCGTTCATCAAGTCGATGGAGCACTGCATCGAATCGCAAACCGTGGTGAGCGATATCGCGAGCCTCGAGGTACCGGTCGACGTGATCTACGGCGCGCTAGACGCGTTCATCGCGCACGGCAGCATGACCATCATTGAGCGGATGCGCCACGTCACCATGCACAGGGTCGAGGCCAACGACCACATCATCCGCCGGCGCCTGGCCCGGGTGCTGGTGAACGTGATTGACAGCTGAACCGTGGGTGTGGTGCGGCTCGTGGTCGGTTGGTAGGCGCTCGGTGGGGGGCTGATTTGGGTTCTGTCGGGCGCAGGGGTGGCTTTACTAGGCGGTTGGGTAGGTCACTCCGGTGAGTTCCTCCGAGATCGACCAGAGGAGGCGGGCATCCGCTTCTCTGAGTGATTGCGGGGGCAGCTTGGCGGGTGCGGGGGCGCCGGTGAGCTCGCCGAACCCGCCAGGGCCGTAGTAGCCGCCGCCGGCCGCCGCCGGGCTGGTCGCCGCGTACAGGGCAGGGAGGATGCCCTGGTCGATCTGCTGCCACAGCCAGCCGATTCGGTGCGAGGCCGAGTTGGCGGCGAGCAAGAGCCGGGCCGACGCCCCGTTGTGGGTGGGACCGGAGATCTGCAGGTTGGTCACGGTCGCACCCGGGTGCGCGGCAACGCTGCGCACGCCCCAGCCGTCGACGACGCTGCGTCGGTTCAGCTCGCGGGCGAACATGAGCGTGGCGAGTTTGGAGAGTCCGTAGGCCCGGTGTGCCCGGTAGTGCAGGCCCTGCAGGTCGTTGAAATCGAGGCGACCGGTGCGGGCAATCAAACTCGAGAGGCTCACGACCCGGCTGGTCCCGGCCGCCCGCAGCAGGGGCAGAAGGTGTGCGGTGAGCGCGAAATGGCCGAGGTGATTGGTACCGAACTGCAGCTCGAATCCGTCTTCGGTCTCGTCGCGCACCGGCGGCATCATGAGGCCGGCGTTGTTGAGCAGCAGGTCGATCGGGCGTCCCTCTTTTGTGAGTTCCGCACCGAAACCGGCGATGCTCGAGAGCGAGGCCAGATCCAGATGACGGATGCTCAGGGTCGCCTCCGGGGTCTGCTCGCGAATGCTGTTTGCGGCCGCGGTACCTCTCTCTTCGTTACGCACGGCGAGGATGACCTCGGCCCCGGCCTGCGCGAGGCGCCCGGTGAGGCCGAATCCGAGGCCGCTGTTGGCGCCGGTGACTACGGCGAGCTTGCCGTGCAGGTCGGGAACGGTGATGTCGTTCGGGTGCGTTGTCTTCGTCATGAATCTCCGGGTCGTCGTGTGTTCCATCCAACCCGGTCGACCAGGGGAAGTCACGCGGCGGGCCGCGGCCCCGGGCGTATTCACGGGTGGCCGACAGTGCCGGCTGCGACGACGATTCGACGTGACGCGGGTGTCGAGCCGCTTCGCGCGACGCCCGCGCACTGGCGCAGCTCCCGCGCGGCGTGATGCGACAGGCGCCGCAGTGCTGCCCGCTCACCACACTTTGAGCTCAGCGCCCGAAGAGGGTTCCAGCACACCCCATAATCGGCAACGAGAAGGCCTGCCCGTCAACCAAACACCAAACGCCAAACGCCAAACCGCTGCAACACTCACCCGCGGCATTCACTCGCCGTATTTCTCATGGTCCGTGCAGAGGCGCTCCGATAAGCTGGGCGAGCGGTTGTAGTTCACACCCGTCCCCGTACCGAGGAGCTTGTCCGTATGACTTTGATCGAGGAATTCCTCATGCCCGGCGGCGGCACGAGCATCAATACCCTGCCCAAGATCTCCCTGCACGACCACCTCGACGGCGGGCTGCGTCCGCAGTCGATCATCGAACTAGCCGACTCCATCGGCTTCGTGCTTCCCACAACGGATGCCGACGCGCTCGGCGAGTGGTTCTCCGATCAGTCCAACGCCGGCTCGCTCGTGGATTACCTCAAGACCTTCGACGTCACCACCGCAGTGATGCAGACCCGCGAGGGCCTCAGCCGGGTCGCCCGCGAATTCGTCGAGGACCTCGCCGATGACGGCGTCATCTACGGTGAAATTCGCTGGGCTCCCGAGCAGCACCTGGCTCGCGGCCTTACCCTGAACGAGGTCGTCGAAGCCGTGCAGGACGGCATCGAAGCCGGCATCGAAAACGTCGAGCAGTCGGGCCGCAGCATCCGTATCGGCCAGCTCATCACGGCGATGCGTCACGCCAACCGCAGCCTCGAAATCGCCGAACTCGCCGTGCGCTATCGCTTCGACGGCGTCGTCGGCTTCGACATCGCCGGCGCCGAGGCCGGCTTTCCGGCCGGCAATCACCGTGGCGCCTTCGACCTGCTGGCCCGCGAGTTCATGCCGGTCACCGTGCACGCCGGCGAGGCCGACGGGCTGGACAGCATCCGGGGTGCCCTGTTCGACGGCCGCGCGCTGCGCCTCGGCCACGGCGTTCGCCTCGCCGAAGACGTCACCATCGAACGCCAAGACGACGACAACACTTTCGTCACCCTCGGACCGGTCGCCCAGTGGGTGCGCGACCGCGAGATCACGCTCGAGTTGAGCCCGTCCTCGAACCTGCAGACCGGAGCGGTCGCCGCCTGGGGCGAGGAGCTCTTTGACCACCCCTTCGACCTGCTGTATCAGCTCGGTTTCAAGGTCACCGTCAACACCGACAACCGTCTGATGAGCGACACCACCCTGTCCCAGGAACTCGCTCTGCTCTCGGATGCCTTCGGTTACGACCTCGGCGACCTCGAGATCTTCCAGCTCAACGCTGCCCACGCGGCTTTCCTGCCGTTGGAAGACCGCGAAGAACTCGTCGAAGCCATCGAAGCGGGCTTCGGCGACGCCTAGCACCGCCCTGGAGGGCCGGCTGGCTCGCCCAGCACCGCCCCACAACCGAAAGTAACCATGTCACTCCCGCACCTTCCGCTTGACGCCATCACGATCGGCGCGCACGTTGACGACTGGACGGCGGCCATCACGGCCGCCGGCGACGCCCTCGTGCGTTCCGGAGCCGCCACATCCGCTTATACCGATCGCATGATCGCGGTGATTCATGAATTCGGTGCCTACATCGTGATCGCGCCTGGGCTCGCGCTCGCGCATGCCCGTCCGGGAGCGGATGTTCTCACCGACGGTCTCTGCGTCGTCACGCTGGCCGAGCCGGTCGACTTCGGGCACCCGCACAACGACCCGGTCAGCGTGATCGTCGGCCTGGCCGTGACCGGCGCCGACGACCACCTGCAGTTCGTCGCCGAACTCGCCAACGTGTTCAATGACCCCGCGGTGATTCCGGCGCTGGCCGGCGCGACCACCGCTGAATTCGTGCAGAGCGTCTTCGCGTGAAGATCGTCGTGATGTGCGGCATCGGCCTCGGCACTTCGGCCATTCTCAAGGTCAACGCCGAGCGCGCGCTCGAGCGGCTCGAGATCGAGGCGAGCGTGCAGGCAACCGATGTTGCCGGCGTGCGCTCTGTTGCCGCTGATGCCCAGGTCATCCTGAGTTCGTCGGAGCTCGTCGGCGCGATCGGCAAGACCAATGCCGACGTGATCGTCATCAACAACTATTTCGACGTCGACGAACTCGTCGCTAAGCTCGCCATCGCGCTGGGTTCCTAGCCCCGATCCGGTCGCGAAGATCCGGCAAATCACCGGCGGCCGCGACGTCGACGACGCCTACCGTCACCTCCGCGTTCGGGGCCGGGCGCCGGTTGTCGCCAGCGCATTGAAGTTCGCCTGGTGCGGTGCATAACGCGCCACGGGCCTATGCTCAGCGCATGAGCGACAGTGTGAAACAGGGCGCACGGGCCGAGCACCGGTGGCCGGCCGTACTGGGGTTGTTTGTTGCACTCACGCTGTATGCCACCTTGCCGAGCACATTCCTGCCCGGCCTGCGGTACACGGTCGTCGCCATCGGACTTGCCATGCTGATACCGCTCCTCGCCCTCAACCCGTACCGACTACACCGTGAAACTCGCTGGTCGAAATACCTCGCGACCGGTCAGGCCGTGCTGCTGGTCGCGGCCAACGAGGTCGCACTCGTTCAGCTCGTAATCCAGCTCACCTCGGGCGACAAGAATGACGGGCCGACCCTGCTGCTCGCGGCCCTGCAAGTGTGGGTGACCAACGTCATCGCGTTCGCCCTGGTCTACTGGGAACTCGACCGCGGCGGCCCGGTCTCGAGGCGTCACGCCGATCGGGCAGACTTTCCCCCGGCCGACTTTCGCTTTCCGCAGGACGAAGACCACGACGCCATCGAGGAGGTAGCCGCGAGATCGTCGCAGCGCACCGGCTGGGTCGCGTCGTTCTTCGACTATGTCTACTTCTCGCTGTCGAATTCCATGGCGTTTAGTCCGACCGACACGATGCCGCTGTCGTTGCGCGCCAAAGCGCTTATGGGGCTAGAGTCTTTCGGAGGTTTCGTGCTGCTGGCCCTCGTCATCGCCCGGGCGGTGTCCCTGCTCGGCTAACCGTCACCATTGCTTCCGAGCCCGGGCCTAGAACCCTAACGTGGGCCCGGCGAGTGGATGCCCCACCTACTCGATCAGCGCGCGCATCCCGCGGTCGAGCTCATCGAGGGCCGCTTGCGCCGCGGCACGGCGCTCGACCAGCGTGCCGACCGTGCTGCGGGTGTCGATATACACCTTGAGCTTGGGTTCGGTACCGCTCGGGCGCACCATGACGCGCGATCCGTCGGTCAAACGGATGCGCAACACGTCACTCGGCGGCAGGTCACCCAGCCCCCACCGAAAGTCGTCGATCTCGTCGACACGAATGCGTCCGACATGGGTCGGCGGAGATTCCCGCAGGCGTGTCATGACCAGGGCGATCGTGGAGACTTCGGAGACCCGCACCGAGATCTGCCCAGAGGCGTAGTGTCCGAACTTCTCGCTGAACCGGTCAAGGTAGCCAGCGAGGGTCGTTCCTTCCGACTTGAGGTCGCTGACCAGCGACAGCAGGGCGACGGCTGCCGAGATACCGTCCTTGTCGCGCACGCTATCCGGGTTGACCAGGTAGCCGAGCGCCTCTTCGAAACCGTAAACCAAGCCCGGAACCCGCGATACCCATTTGAACCCGGTGAGGGTTTCGACGAAACGCAGGCCGTAGGCATCCGCTACCGCGTGCAGAGCCGGCGATGACACGATCGAGCAAGCGAGAGCGCCCGGGTCTGAGACGTCAGAAGTAGCCAGGGCCGCGGCGCGCCAGCCCAGAATCGCTCCGACCTCGTTGCCGCTGAGCCGGCGGTAACCGCTCGCGCTTGAGATGTCGGGGATGGCGACGGCCAGCCGGTCGGCGTCGGGATCGTTGGCGATAATGAGCTCGGCATTCACCTCACGTGCGGTCTCGTAGGCGAGGTCCATCGCGCCGGGCTCTTCAGGGTTCGGAAAGGCGACGGTGGGAAAGGCCGCGTCGGGCGCGATCTGCGCGTCGACCAGGGTCGGCAGGTCGAAACCGGATTTTTCGAGCACGCGGCGGGTGGTGTCCCAGCCGACGCCGTGCATGGCGGTGTACACCGAGTTCACCTGCGCCCGCGGCGTGTGGGCAATGCTTGCCGTTTCGGCGATGTATGCCTGGACAACGGTTTCTTCGGCGGTCTCGTAGCTGGCGCGCGGCAGGTGCGGCACGTGCTCGTCGGCGGCGACGCGCAGAATCTCGTCCGAGATGGCTTTGTCATCAGGGGAGACGATCTGCGCGCCATTGTTCACGCCGCCCAGATACACCTTGTAGCCGTTGTCGTTCGGCGGGTTGTGCGAGGCCGTAACCATCACGCCGCAGCTTGCGTCGAGATGCCGCACGGCGAAGGCGAGCACGGGCGTGGGCAGCAGCCGCGGCAAGAGGATGGCGCGCACTCCCGCGCCCGCCATCAGCGCCGCGGTGTCGGTCGCGAAGACGTGTGAATTCTTGCGTCCGTCGTAGCCGATGACGACCGACGGGGTCACCCCGGGCGCAGCGTGTCGCAGCAGGTAGGTGGCCAGGCCGGCGGCGGCCTGCGAGACGAGTACGCGGTTCATGCGGTTCGGTCCTGCGGAAATTTCACCGCGCAGCCCGGCCGTGCCGAAGGCGAGCCGGGTATCGAAACGGGAATGCAGATCGGACAGCGCTGCGGTGTCGCCGTCTCCGCCGGCATTGATGAGAGCGCGCAACTGCGCCTGCGTCTCCGGATCTGGGTCCTGGTTGAGCCATGCCCGCGCGGCCTGCAACAGCGCTGCGGTGCGGTCGGTCGGGGTCTCCGGGGTCTCGTGGGCAACCGGCGCGGTCGCAAGGTCGTCGATATCAGCGTCGTCGCTTGTGATGGTCGGAATGGCGACCGTCGGTTCTGAGCCGGCGTAGTCGCTGTCCTGCACGATCGGGAGGGCGCGGGTGGGAGTCTCGGTCTCGTCGGCCGGGTCGGCGGCGGTGACGTGAGCAGTCGCATCCGCTGGCGGGCCGGAGTGGCGACCGCCGCTACGTTCGACCGGCTGCCGGGCGTTGACGCGATCCGGGCCGCTCACAGCGCAGCTACGATCCGCGCGAGGAGCGCGCTGATCACCGGTTCGGCCAGGGCACCGGCCTCGATGACCTCGCCATGGCTGAGCGGCGTCGACTGAATGCCGGCGGCGAGGTTGGTAATGAGCGAAAGACCCAGCACCTCCATGCCGGCCTGCCGGGCTGCGATGGCCTCAAGCGCGGTCGACATGCCCACGATGTGGCCGCCGATCGCCTTGGCCATCTGCACCTCGGCGGGCGTCTCGTAGTGCGGCCCGCGAAACTGGCAGTACACGCCCTCGTCGATGGAAGGGTCGATGCCACGCGCGACATCACGCAACCGCTTCGAGTACAGATCGGTCAGGTCAACGAAATTTGCGCCCTCGATCGGCGAATCGAAGGTCAGGTTGATGTGATCGCTGATCAGTACCGGCGTTCCCGGCTTCCACGATTCACGGATGCCGCCGGCCCCGTTGGTCAGGATCATCGTCGTCGCTCCGGTCGCCGCTGCCGTGCGCACACTGTGCACGACCCGGCGCACGCCGTGACCCTCGTAGTAGTGCGTGCGGGCACCGATCACGAGCGCGCGCTTGCCGCCGGGCAGCAGAATCGAGCGCAGGGTGCCGGCGTGGCCAGCCAGCGCGGGGGCGCTGAACCCGGTGATGTCGGCTGCGGCCACGGTGTGCGTCGTCTCGCCGATGAGGTCGGCCGCCTTGGCCCAGCCGCTGCCGAGTGTCAGGGCGATGTCGTGTCGAGGCACTCCCGTGATGCCGGCGATCTCCGCTGCGGCCGACCGAGCTGCCTCAAACGGGTCAGTTTCGGGCAGGTCTAACGGGTTGATCTCGTTCGTGAACATTTCACTACTCTAGAACCCCCGCCAACCATGCGGAGATTTTGCACGAATTCTGCTCATCGGCGCGCCGAACCGGCACTCTGGCGACAATACGGCTCGAATTAGCCGTTTCTAGGGAGAATTTGGGCGATAAGAGCGTACCCGCGGTTTGGCGGGGGGTGCGCGGGCCACGAGAATGGAGTACATGGCCTATGAGTTCGAACGCAAGCAACGCATCGCAGTATTAGGTGGAGGGCCCGGCGGATACGAAGCGGCCATCGCCGGAGCACAGCAGGGTGCAGACGTCACCCTCATCGAAAGCGTCGGTGTCGGCGGTTCGGCCGTGATAACGGATGTTGTCCCCTCCAAATCCCTCATCGCCACCGCCGAGGCGTCGAACTCCATCGGAGAAGCCACCGACCTCGGTGTGCAGTTCTTCGTGCGCGGGGAAACCGGCAAGCCGCTGCGACCCGAGGTCGCGATCAACCTGGCCGCCGTGAACAAGCGCCTCCTCGCCCTGGCGCGTCAGCAGTCCGAAGACATGAAGGCCACGCTCATCCGGGCTGGTGTGCGCTACGTGCAGGGTCACGGGCGCCTCGACGGTACCAACGCCATCGTCGTGGCCACTTCCGGCGACGATACCGCAACGGACTTCGACCGCATCGAGGCCGACACCATCGTCGTATCGGTGGGAGCCAGCCCGCGCGTGCTGTCCTCGGCGCTGCCGGACGGCGAGCACATTCTCACCTGGACCCAGCTCTACAACCTCAAGGCATTTCCCGAACACCTCATTGTCGTCGGTTCCGGCGTCACTGGAGCGGAGTTCGCCTCCGCCTACCGCGCCCTCGGTGCGAAGGTCACCCTGATCTCCAGCCGTGATCAGGTGCTGCCTGGTGAAGACGCCGATGCCGCCAACGTGATCGAGAACGTGTTCAAGCGCAACGGCATGACCGTGTTGTCGAAGTCGCGCGCCGCCTCGGTCAAGCGCTCCAAGACCGGTGTCGTCGCGACCCTCGAAGACGGACGCACGGTCGAGGGCAGCCACTGCCTCATCGCCGTCGGGTCTATTCCGAATACCGCGAATATTGGCCTCGAGCAGGCTGGCGTGCAGATCACCGAGTCCGGGCATATCCAGGTCAACAGGGTCGCCCGCACCTCCATTCCGAACATCTACGCGGCCGGGGACTGCACGACGGAGATCCCGCTGGCATCCGTTGCATCGATGATGGGCCGCACCGCGGTGTTCCACGCGATGGGTGACATCGTCAACCCGATCGAGATCCGCAACGTCGCCGCGAACATCTTCACCCAGCCTGAAATCGCGACCGTCGGCTACACCCAGAAGCAGATCGAAGACGGCCTCGCCCAGGGCGACATCTACAAGTTGCCACTTGCCGTGAACCCGCGGGCAAAAATGATGGGAATCAAGGACGGCTTCGTGAAGCTCTTCGCCCGTACCGGCAGTGGAACTGTCATCGGCGGCGTCATCGTGGCACCCAAGGCCAGCGAGCTCATCTTCCCACTGGCCCTCGCCGTCGAGCACCGGCTCACGGTCGACGAGGTTGCTCGCACCTTCCCGGTCTACCCTTCACTCACCGGTTCCATAACGGATGCCGCCCGGGCGATGCACGTCGTCCTCTAGGAGTGTGGGTTAGTAGTAGTTTTCGGTGAATTTCTCGCTGTTTTTTAGGGTTTGACCAGGACTTTAACGGTTGATTATGAGATAATTGGGTGTGGTTTTTACCACTGACGACGATGGTCTTTTCCCTAAGGCTCTGGTTGAGCGCGTCGAAATTGTTGATGATGACGCGGTCGAGGCTGGCGCGGGGGGTGCGCAAGCGTTTCCGTGCGTTCGAGCCCAACACAGTGATGCTGGTTCCGCCGTCGCGTTTCGCTGGTTGGCCGCGCAGTAAAAAATCCCAGTAGTGCAGAAGTGGGCAAATGGGTAGCACCCGAAGTAGGGTCAAGATTCGGCGTGTGCCGAAACCCTGTGACGACGACGCCCACCGGTGGTCG
>NZ_PJJM01000053.1 GCF_002929805.1 Cryobacterium sp. Y50
ATCTGGACCAAATCCGCGGAACAAATCCTCGAATCCCTCAAACGACTTCTACAACGAACTTCCGACGCAGGACACTAGCTAGGAGGCGCAGATCGTTCTTCGTGGGGGTGCTCCTAGCAATCATCGTCTGTTCTCTCAGCACCTCCATTGCGCTTACAAATGCTGGAGCTCTAGGGGCGTATTACTCGCTGGGTACACGTGCATGGGAACTCGCGATCGGGGGTGTACTCGCATACATCGTTTTCCACCGTCGATGGTTACTCTCCGGGGCCGTTCGTACCGGCGCGAGCTGGGCCGGCATATTGGCGATTGCAGGGTCGGCCACCTTTTATACTGATTCAACTCCTTTTCCAGGATGGACTGCAGCTGTTCCCGCGCTCGGTGCTGCGCTGGTGCTGTGGGCTGGATCCTCCGGCGAAAGTGGCATCGTCTATCGACTCCTGAGCCTTCGACCGGCTCAGTTCATCGGCAATATTTCGTACTCCTTGTATTTGTGGCACTGGCCGGTACTTATGCTTGGTTCGGCGCATTTTGGAGGAGAGCCCGGGCGGACGAAGTTACTCGGCCTGGTCGTGGTTGCTATACTCCTGGCGATTGCGAGCTACTACCTTGTTGAACGGCAACTTGGTCGGATCAAGGCTGCCGCGCGTTCCTTGCGGGTGATCGCACTCGGGATCGCCGTCACCATGGTCGCGTCATTGATTCCGTTTGTTGCCACTACATTCATTGCCCAATCGTCGGGTGAAATCGTTGCCGACGCGGGGCCCCCGGACACCGCTCTTTCGTCTGCAATAAGCCCGATTGCCTTTGTTGTTCAGGGGCCAGGGTCAACGCCTGATGGTGTGCCTGCCAACCTCCAGACCCCTCTTGATGAGGTCGCCAATGACCTCGCGGAGGTGTTCACGAATGGTTGCTACGCGGGTGAGGTCACCGTTTGCGAAGGTGGTGCCCCAGACGGCAAATTGGGAATCATACTCGCGGGGGACTCCCACGCCGGCCAGTGGTGGCCAGCCGTTGATAAGGCAGCTCGGGATAACAATTGGAAGTTATTTATCGTTGGCAAGAATGGCTGCGCGCTCGCCGAGGTCGACGTTAGCCTGGGTGAGACTAATGAAGAATGGCCTCAATGCGCAACCTGGCAGAGGGATGCGTCGGGTGCGATTCTCGCTCTCGACCCGGATCTTGTCGTTTATGCAAATTACGCGCAGGGATACCGCACCAGCAAAGTGAGCCTTGAAGTGGGATTCATCGAAAAATGGACGGATGGCGTTTCGGCAACAGTCCAGGAACTGGCAACAGGCAGCGCTGTGCTCCTGATGGGAGAAACTCCCACGGTCATCGGGGATCCAGCGACATGCTTGTCGGAGAACATTCTCGATGTCAGCGCGTGTTCCACTCCAGCGGAAAAAGCTGTCCCTCAGGATTTGCGGCAGCTTAACGAGAGCATCGCCATGGAACAGCACGTGTCCTATTTCGATCCGACCCAGCTGTTGTGTTCGGAAGACGTTTGCCCGATGATCACCAGCAATTTTGTAATGTACCGTGATTCGGCGCATCTCACGGCGACTTATTCGGAGCAGCTCAGTTCGAAGCTTGCAGAAGTCATCGCGGCGGCACTGGCCGAAACCCGCTAAGCCCTCAAAGAAAACGCGGAAGTAGTGCAGGCTAAGCTCACGGAGTGAGAGTACTCCTGTTGTCGCATAGTTCCGCCGTCGAAAATCTGGGCGGTGCAGAACTCTCGATGCTGCAGATGATCGACAACTGGAGGACGTATGATCCCTCGGTAGAAATCATGGTCGTGTCACGCAGCCCGGTAGGGCTGCTGCAGCCAGAACTTGAACGTCGCGCCGTGCCCTGGATGAATCTGGAATTTGGATCGTGGGTGCTCCCGCAACTGATCGTTGCGCCGGAGGACGTGTACCGAACGGCGCGACACGATTTTTTGGCGACGAAAGCGCTGGTGCGGCTGATTCAGGAATTTCGACCGGATATCGTTGCTACCAACACCATTGTGGCTCCGTGGGCGGCGCTCGCGGCAAAAATGGTGGGAGTTCCCCACGTCTGGTTTCCCAGCGAATACGGCGACGATCACGAGTTCGCGATCGGAGTTGACCACACCTTTGAAGACCTCGGGGCCCTGTCTGACCTGGTCGTGACGAACTCGGCCGCGTTGAAGACCTACCTGTCGCGCTGGATTGCCGACGATAAAATGGCCGTACTGTATCCGGCGCTCGACTTCTCCGATATTGCGCACCGAGTGAAAGATACGCCGCCCGAGTGGTCGAATCCTTTCTCTACCCTGCCGGAGACCTTGCGGGTGGTGTGTGTCGGGCGAATCGCGCGTTCTAAAGGTCAGACGCGGCTAGTGCGCGCTATCGCCGAGCTCAAAAAGCAAAACGTTCGCGTGGAAGCGGCCCTGGTGGGGAGCGCGCGGGATCGTGATCTGGCGAGCATCCGTCGACTGATTGATGAATTGGATGTGGGTGACCGCATCGTACTGACCGGTGAGACCGCTAATCCTTTTTCGTACATTGCCGCCGCCGACATCGGCGTTGTCGTTTCGGTCAGTGAAGGGTTCGGACGTGTCACGGTCGAGTACCTCGCGGCCGGAAAACCCGTAGTCGCAGCGCGGGTCGGAGCAACCCCTGAGCTGGTCGCTGACGGCCGCACGGGTATTCTCTACGACCCCGCTGACGATTCTGCCCTCGTAGAAGCCCTGCTCACCTATCATCGAGACCCAGCGTCGCTGGCCGCACACGGCGCGGCCGCACTCGCCGGGGTCGATGAGATCGTGAACCGCAACACCCTGCCCGCGATTGTGCGGCAGATCGAGGGCTGCATCGCAGCAGGGTCTGCTCCCATCGAGCGGATGCCCCACCTGGTTGTATCGTGGATGACCCTGCCCGCGACGGCGCAACAGATGTTCGGCGATGTCGGAGCGCTGGTCGATCCGCACGATTCGGTCACCTGGACCGTGGGCAATGCCCTGGCTCGACCGCTGCGGGTTGGCCGCCGAACTGCCGGTCGAATTGTTCGACGCGTTGTTCCTCGCAGTATTCGAAACGGATGGCGCGCATGAAAGTCTTTTGCCTGTCGCATAGTTCGGCAATTGAAAATCTCGGCGGCGCCGAGCTGTCTCTGCTGCACCTGATCGATGCCTGGACCGCAGACGATGCTGAGGTGGAATTTACGGTCGTGACGCGCGGACCGGCGGGACTGCTGCAACCAGAATTGGCGGCTCGCGGCGTACCCACTCACACACTGAACTTCGATGCCTGGGTGCTGCCTCTCGTGCGCACAGACCCTGCAGACATTCTCGACACGGCGCGTCGAAACTCCGAAGCGGTGTTGGCTATCGTCGAGCTCCTGCGGCTCGAGGCCCCCGATGTCGTCATTACCAACACGATAATTTCACCGTGGGCCGCACTCGCGGCGCGTTACCTCGGCATTCCTCACGTTTGGTTTGTGCACGAGTTTGGTGACCTGGATCACGGCCTTCAGTTCGAGATATCGCGCGGGTCGACCTTTGAAGACGTTGGCATTCTCTCGGATCTGGTTGTCGCGAATTCGCGGGCGGTTCATGAGCACATCGGCCAGTGGATTCCGGCCGAGAAGCTGGCCATCGCCTATCCGGTCATCGACCTCGATCGGGCCCGAGATCTGGCCAGCCAGGTACCGCTTGAGGCGATCCTGCCCGACGCCGGGGCCGAGCTCACCGTCGTGATGGTCGGACGGCTGGCGCCCTCGAAGGGGCAATGGCGTCTGGTGGATGCCGTGGCTCAGCTGCGCGATGAGGGAACGATCATTGCGGCAATTTTGGTTGGCGGCGATCAGGGCGCCGACGCTGAAGAAGTGAAAAGGCGTATCCGTGATCTCGACCTCGGCGGGCAGATCGTTCTGGTGGGGGAGACCGACAATCCGTTCTGGTATATCAAACGCGGTGACCTGGGAATTACCGCGTCGAACAGCGAGGCATTTGGTCGAGTGACTGTGGAATACATGGCACTGGGCAAATCTGTCATTGCGGGTCGCAGCGGGGCGGGTGCAGAATTGGTGAGCGATGGGATCACGGGGATGCTCTTCGATCCCGAGATCCCTGATGATTTCAAGCGCGCGCTGCGCTACGCACATGATCATCGAAGTCAACTTGCCGCCATGGGGGAGCAAGCTCAACAATCTGTTTCCGAGATTTCCACTGTCTACCCGCTCAGTAGCGTTGTTGCCCGAATTGAGCAACTCGTTGCTCGGGGTGCGGGCCCGATGGTGCACCTGCCGAACGCACTCAACCTGTGGCTCGATTTGCCGGCCGCGGTCGAGGGCACCGGTCGAGCTCTCCATGCCCGTAACACGGCTGTGTTGACGTCCGCCTCCTGGCGGCTCGGCACGTATGCGCTCGCACCAGCCAGGCTCCTCAAACGAGGTGTCCGACGATTGGTACGACGTGCGCGCAGTAAATAGGTGGTGATTTCGCATGGTGCCTTCAAGCCCTCGATCCGTTCGCGTACCTCGAGTGCGCGCTAAGGCCGGGCGCTCATACCCGCGAACTATAGTTAGGCGTGGTACGCCTGAATGGGCGAGAATTTGGGAGAGTAACGTGGACACTCGCGCACTTTTGGAGTCGTCACACGCCAGAACTCAGCAGCCTTGGTTGCGCGTTGCCGCGATCCTAACAGTTGCCGTTTCCTGCATTGCGTTCGTGCCTCCAGTGGCCTTCTACGGCCGCATGTCCAACCTCGAATTTGCTCTTGTCACACTCGGTGTTGTTCTCGTCCTGGCCCTGTTACAGCCTCTGACACGGACGCGAGTGCCGATTCCAACTTTTGTCGTTGCACTCCTGGCCGTAATGGCTGCATCGACACTGTGGAGCTATTCGCGCGCCGAAACCGTGCGGGACGTGTTGACTTTTGTGGTCATAGCCTTGGCGGCGATCGTCTTGGTCCAAATCGTGAGTTTGAACTCTCTCGCCATCGGTGTAGCCCTCAGCGGAGTCATTCTTCTCATTTGGTGCGGGATACTCATTGTGTCCGGGGCAGAAAGCGCGTTTACGGTTGCGGGGGACCTGCTTGGGCCTTACGGCAACCGCAATGGCCTTGCGTATGCGCTCCTCCAGAGTGTGCCAGCTGCCCTGGCGATGCGATTGCGCGTCCGGCTCGGATTCGTCCTGAAGTGGTTGATCGTGATCGCTTTGGCGGCGGGGATCGTCGCGACCGGGTCCAAGACCTCCTTACTCGTGCTCGCCGTGGTAATAACGGTCGGCGTTGGATTCTTGCTGCTGCGTTGGCGCCGTACCTATGGTTTTATCTGGGCCGTATGTGTGGCCCTGGTCGTTGTCGTCGCCGCGCTGAATTTTGAGTCGCTGCTCGGAATTCTCGGCAAGAGTGACACGATTAGCGGCCGCATTCCCATGTGGGCGGCTCTCGTTCCGCTGGTGGCGATGCGTCCGCTTACTGGATACGGGTGGTCGCTGTCCTTGCCCGTTGGAGCCCCGCCGAGCGTTGCCATCCAAGAGAGCGTGAACGGCATCGTGCTGTACCACGCCCACAATGAGGTAATGAACTGGTTGGTCACCACCGGGGCTCTAGGTGCGCTGCTCATCCTCGCCATTTACGGGCTCGTGTTGTGGGCGGGCCTGGAGATCGTACGCCACACTGATCTCGTCGCGGCTGCCTGGATTTCTCTTGGTGGGCTTGTCCTCCTCCTAAGGGGCCTCAGCGAAATTAGTGAGACCCTCCCGCAGGGGTGGTTTGTACTCGTGATTCTTGTCGCCGCGAGCGTCAAGTACCTCCCGAGCGCAACGGCACACCCTATTTCAAAGTGGATCGCACTGTGCATACCCTTCACGGCGCAGGCGCACTCGGGGACTTCCGAGACGGCATGTCCGGTGCCGTCGGAGAACAGGCGCGCTGTTGTGCCGCAGGATGCGCCGACGCGTCACCTAGACTGAGGCTTTGCGCCAAACTTTCCAATTGATCTGAGGAATTCTATGACTGCACGCGACTACCTCATGGTTTTGCGCAAGGGGTGGATCATCATCGTCGCGAGCGGTCTCTTGGGCGCTGTCGTTGCTGGCCTAGTGCTCATTTCGGAAGCGCCCGAGTATCGGGCCTCCAGCACACTTGCCGTATCCGCCTGCGTTGTCGCCGAGTTCACCCCCGCTTGCGATCCAGTGGGCGGAATGAGTTATGCCGTCCAGCGGGCGGGGATCTATAGCGAGGCTGGTGGTAGCGTGCCAGTGCTGCGGCGGGCAATGGACCTTACGGACGGCGTCTCGACGCTGAAGTCCCTGTCCACCCAAGTTTCAGTCACGCAAGTTCTGCGCTCCCCCCTTATTGAGGTGAATGCGACGGGGAGCGACCCCGAGGAGGCCGCAGACATGGCAAACGCCGTTGGGCAGGCCTTGATCGAATATGCCCGCGGGTCTATCGATGATTTCGAGTCGGGAATCACGACGGTCGACTTCATAATCGTCAGCGAGGCGGCCCCGGCCGCTGCCCCTGTGAACGGCGACACGAGAATTATCGTGCTCGCATCTCTATTTGGCCTTGTAGCAGGATTGGGCATCGCCTTTCTGGCCTACTTCGCTGATCCTCGGCTCCGCAGTCGTGAGGACGCCGAGACACTGAGCGGGCTCGACGTGGTGGGCGAGTTGCTCCTGAGGAAATCGTCGACGACTTTCGATTCGCTCTCGGTCGAAAATCTCGACTCGTACCGTCGCTTACGTTCCGCGGTCTGCGTACGCGCGGAGTCAGGAAACGTGCGCTCGCTCCTCGTCATCTCTCCCAGCGACCGTGAAGAGTCGTGGGGCGTCGCCCTAGGTCTAGCGACCTCGATGGCAGAGTCTGGCAAGCGGGTCGCGCTGGTCGATTTAAAGCTCGTCGATGGACTCCATGAGGCGCCCGAAATGCCGGCAACGGGGTTGGTCGGCATCCTGGCTGGGGGGCTGAGCGTTCATGAGGCGCTTCATCAAGTGGATGGGTCGACGCTGCACATCCTGCCTGCGGGTTCTGGGACGAGTGAAGCCGCCTCACTGCTTGCCGCCCCCAAGCTTGACGCAGTCGTTGTCGAGTTGCTGGACCACTTTGACTTCGTCGTGCTCGATGCCGCACCAATGTTGTCCACCGCGGCTGGAATCACCGCGGCGCGGCTGGCGGATGGCGCCCTCGTGGTAGCGGGGATCGGCGTGACACGCCGGCGAGACCTCGCGGAGACTTTCCGCACGCTTGAGTTGGTGGAGACCGTGCCCGTCGGGATCGCCGCCGTATTCTAGAAGTAGCGCGCCAGGGGCGCCTGCCAGCTGATCCGCGCTCTCGACAAAACATGGAAGGATTGTAGCGATGAGGACCCCAACGATAAAGCGAGCCGTGAGGTCCCGCGGAGCCGCCGTGCGGCGCACTATCGGCGGGCAGGTCGTTTTCGACTCCGCGGCGTGGACGATCGCTATCGTTCTCGCGACGATCTTCCGATACGAGTTCGCAGTTCGGCAAGTGTCCTGGGCGCCGCTCTTCGTCTTGTGCGCGATTGCCATTGTGCTGCAATGCTTCGTAGGTCGGCTGCTCAATCTCTATCGTGGTCGATTCAAGGTTGGTACCTTTCACGAAGTGCAGACTCTCGCACTCACGTCTGCACTTGTCGCTGTGGTCATCGGACTTCCTGTCCTAATCTTCGGGACGGTTATCCACATTCCGCGCAGTGCCATTCTTGTCGCCTACCCGATCGCCTTGGTGCTCATGGGCGGCGCACGCTACCTGCGGCGACTACGAGCTGAGATCAAAGCCAAACCGGGCGAGTCCGCCGAGCGCACAATCATTTACGGCGCGGGATACCTGGCTGGCTACCTCGTGCCGCAAATGCTGACCGACCGGCACTCGAAGTATCTACCTGTGGCGCTCGTTGACGACAGCCCTACCAAGCGGAACTTTTCGGTTCACGGGATTCACGTCATGGGTACTCGCGACAATCTGAGCAACATTGCCAGGCGCACCGAAGCCACTATGCTCATTGTCTGCATCGCGCGCGCAAACGCCGCCCTGATTCGCGATATTACTGACGCGGCGAGCCATGCGAACCTGCGCGTACTTGTACTCCCACTCATGGAGGAACTGCTCGAGGGGGGGTTCGGGCTCGGTGATCTCAAGGACGTGTCGATCGAAGACCTTATTGGTCGCAACCCGGTGGACACCGAAATTGAATCGATTGCCGACTACCTCACCGGCAAGAGGGTGCTGGTCACCGGTGCCGGAGGGTCCATCGGCTCGGTCCTATCCCGCCAAATCGCCAAGTTCGACCCGGCGGAACTCATGATGCTCGACCGGGACGAATCCGGGCTGCAAGCCACCCAGATCGCCATCGACGGGAATGGTCTTCTGGACACGAGGGACGTGATCCTCGCGGATATTCGGGACCCGGACGCGCTCGGTAAGATCTTCGCCGAACGTAGGCCCGAGGTCGTGTTCCATGCGGCTGCTCTGAAGCACCTCCCGATGCTCGAGCAGTACCCCGACGAGGCCTGGAAGACCAACGTAATTGGCACTCTCAATGTGCTGCAGGCCGCCCGGTCTGTTGATGTCGGAACGTTCATCAACATCTCGACCGACAAGGCGGCGAATCCCACGAGCATTTTGGGCCATTCCAAGCGGGTTGCCGAGAAGCTAACCTCGTGGGCGGCTATGGTCACAGGACGCACCTACCTGTCGGTACGCTTCGGTAACGTTATCGGCAGCCGCGGTTCGATGCTTCCCACATTCACGGCCCTGATCGAATCGGGCGGCCCTGTGACGATCACTCACCCAGACGTGACGCGCTTCTTCATGACAATCCCGGAAGCCTGTCAGCTCGTGGTGCAGGCGGGCGGAATCGGACGCGCGGGGGAGGTGCTTATTCTCGACATGGGGCTGCCAGTTCGGATCCTCGACATCGCAGAGCGCATGATCGCGATGTCGGGAAAGCACATTGACATTGTGTACACCGGTCTGCGACAGGGCGAGAAGATTCACGAGGACCTGCTCGGTGACAGCGAATCGGATTCCCGCCCGGTGCACCCAAAGATCTCCCATGCTGTGGTTGATGCCCTCGACCCCGAGCGCCTTGACAAGCCCGAATGGGACCGACGGTGCGGCGCTGTCGCCCCCTACCGCAGCGCAACGGAGTCCCAAACAGCATGAGTCGCCGCCTGTATATGTCCGCGCCCGACGTGGGAGAACTCGAAGAACGGTATGTCCTCGACGCCATACGCTCGGGCTGGATCGCGCCCTTGGGACCGGACGTTGATGCTTTCGAGCGATCATTGGCTGAGCTCACCGGGCGCTCCCACGCCGTCGCCTTGAGCTCGGGAACCGCCGCACTCCATCTGGCTTTGCTCGCGCACGGCGTTCGCCCGGGGGATACCGTGCTGACATCGACAATGACCTTCGCAGCAACGGCCAACGCAATCCGGTACGTGGGCGCTCACCCCTATTTCATCGACTCGCTGGAAGCGACTGGGAATATCGACCCAGCACTTCTGGAAGAAGCCCTCACCGGTATGGCCGATCGCGGTGAACGGCCCGCCGCGCTCTTGCCTGTGGACTTGCTCGGCAAAGTCGCGGATTACCCGAAGATTTCTGCGCTTGCCGCACGTTTTGAAGTTTCAATGATTTCCGATGCGGCAGAGTCGCTCGGGGCCAGCCATCTCGGTCGCCCCGCCGGATCGTTCGGGTCCGCTGCGGCGATTTCATTTAACGGAAACAAGATCATGACAACGTCGGGCGGCGGGATGCTCCTCATGGACAATGCCGACGTCGCCGGTCGGGTGCGCTATTTGGCGACGCAAGCACGCCAGCCTGTGCCACACTACGAACACACCGAAGTCGGTTACAACTACCGCTTGAGTAACATCTTGGCCGCACTCGGTCGCGCCCAGCTGGAACGACTCCCGGGCATGATCGCCCGCCGTCGGGAGATTCGTGAGCTCTACCGTTCGCTGTTCGCGGACGTCGCGGGCGTCGAGATCTTCGGTGGCACCACCGATGCAGAAGACAATTTCTGGTTGACCTCCATTCTGGTAGACCCGACGGTCTCTGGATGGCCGGCCAGTGAGCTGTCGGAGGCACTGGCCGCCGACAACATCGAGAGCCGGCCGTTGTGGAAGCCCATGCATCTACAGCCGGTATACACTCACGATCGGGCGCTCGTCAACGGCGTGTCGCAACGCCTATTCGAAACGGGTATCACCTTGCCGAGTGGTTCCGTGCTGAGTGACGCAGATCTTGACCGGATCAGCGTTCGGATTCGCGCATATCTTGGTTCGAAATGAGCCGCCCGGTTTTTCTTTCCTACGCTCTCGTCAAGCGCGCGACCGATTTAGGGCTCGCGGCTGGTGCACTTATTGTTTCGCTGCCCATCCAGGCGGGCGTGGCCGTGGCAGTCGCAGTGAAACTTGGCCGGCCCGTTCTGTTCAAACAGTTACGCCCTGGGCTGAACGGTCGAGTATTCACGTTGTACAAATTCCGGACGATGACGACTGCGGATCCGCATCGCGGCCTTATTACCGATGAGCAGCGGCTGACGCACTTCGGGAAATCGCTTAGATCGACGAGCTTGGATGAGCTGCCGACGCTCGTTAACGTACTTCGCGGAGACATGAGCCTCGTCGGCCCTCGACCACTGCTCGTCTCTTACTTGCAGAAGTACTCCGCGAATCAAGCGCGTCGGCACGAAGTTCGCCCGGGCATCACCGGTCTTGCCCAAGTGTCGGGACGAAACGCACTGAGCTGGGAGGATCGCCTCGAGCTGGACGTGCAGTATGTGGAGCGCTGCTCGTTTTTGTTGGACCTGTCGATCATTGGACGAACCATTGGAGCAGTGATTCGGCGCGACGGTATTTCCGCGGTCGACAGTGTCACGATGCCGGAGTTTGACGGCGTCGGAACAGAGGAATCATGACGGTACCTCTTGTAATCGTGGGTGCCGGCGGATTCGGCCGGGAAGTGCTCGATGTCATTGATGCGATAAATTGCGCCGACGATGTGCCCGTCTACGAGATACTGGGTGTGATCGATTCCGGGCCGAGTGAAACCAATCTGAATCGTCTCGCCAACCGTGGGATTCGCTTTCTTGGATCGGAGCTTGACGCGCGTCACATGGTGCGGGGCCTTCAGTTCGTTGTCGGTGTGGGATCGCCTTCGGCGCGCCGGCTTATCGCGGCCCGCTTCGCGACGCTCGGGGTGCCGGCAGCAACGCTCGTTCACCCATCATCGGGCCTCGGCAGCGATCTGAACATCGGGGCTGGGTCTGTCATATGTGCCGGAGTTCAAGTGTCGACAAACGTGACGCTCGGCGAGCATGTCCATCTGAATGCGAATGCGACAGTTGGCCACGACTCCAGCATCGGAGACTTCGCAAGTGTCAACCCCGGTGCCATCGTTTCAGGTGATGTCCAGATCGGCATGAGTTCCCTCTTGGGCGCTGGGTCCGTTGTGCTCCAAGGGATATTCGTCGCCCGTAATGTCATCGTAGGCGCTGCGGCCTGTGTTACGCGGAATATTGACCAGGGAACGACCGTGGTCGGTGTACCCGCCCGCGAAGCGCCAACGAAGAAGGCTTAGAAATAAGTGAACCTGCAACCGAAAGTCGTTGATGCAATGAAGACCGTTTGGATGATCAATCACTATGCAGCGCTCCCCTCTAAGGATGGTTGGACCGGGCGACACCAAGCGCTCGCGGCAGCGTTGCCCGAGTCAGGCTGGCAGGGTGTAATCGTTGCCGCTAGCACGGGCCATCCTGTGGGTCGACAGCAGATGCGTGGTTGGCGGATGCGAAAGCTGGGGTCGGACTTCGGCGTGCTTCACCTGATGATCCGCGCGACCGCGTATCAGGGGAACGGTTTTGCTCGGATTCTCAACATTTTCAGCTTTTCCCTTTTGGCACTGTGGCCAGGAATGCTGAGGGGGCTACCGGCACCTGACGTGATTATCGGAAGTACGGTCCATCCTTTAGCAGCGTGGGCGGGAAAGCGTCTCGCTCGGAGGTACCGTGTTCCATTCGTATTTGAAATCCGCGATGTGTGGCCTGACGCTCTTGTGCACCTTGGGCAGCTCGGGGAGAACGGCGTTCCAGCGAGGGCTATGCGAAAGCTCATGGTCGGGGTGGCGCGGGATGCGGACCTCGTCCTGGCGCCGTTGCCAGGAATAGACCGGTACTTGAAGGAGATTGGTCTCGGTGACAAGCCTTTCCTTTGGGTATCCAATGGAATTGCAGGTGATCAAACGCTCCCGCTCGTAAACCGCTCGGCAGGAGAGCCCTTCACCTTCATGTACCTGGGTTCACACGGCAACGCGAACGCGCTTGATCGAATTCTCGCTGCCTTCGATTCATTCACACAATCCCATCCCGATCTCGATTGCAGGCTAAGGCTTGTCGGCGATGGGCCGAAGAAGCAAGAAGTCATGAGCCAAGCAGCGACGCTCGCGTCTCACGACAGAATCCATTTCTCGAGTCGAGTTCCGAGAGACGAGGTTCTCAATTTGGCCAGCGAGGCAGATTGCCTTGTAGTCTATTTGCACGACCATGACGTCTATAAGTATGGGATCAGCCCAAACAAGGTCTTTGACTATCTGTTGTCAGCGCGACCCGTGATTTTCGCTACGACGGCAATGAACAATCCTGTTAGCGAGGCAAAAGCTGGAATCACCGTCTCTGCCGACAGCGTGGCGGGCGTTGCGGCCGCCATGAGCAAGATGATTCTGACGCCGCAGGCGACCCGAATCGCATGGGGGGAGAACGGGCGCCGTCATGTTTTAGAGAACTACACATATTCAAGTTTGGCGGCGAAGCTTGCTCGCGGGCTTGACGGTGTCGTCGCGGGGTCGCGAAGCAACGTGCGCGAACAGTGAGTGGTATGGCGAATCGAGAGCTGGCCCCGACGAAAATCGTGCACGTTAGTTCCGTCCACCCGTGGACGGACAATCGCATTCACTACAGAGAATGTGTGAGCCTGAGCAAGATGGGCTACCGCGTCTTCCTGGTCGCCGTTGCGAGCGATGTGGAGGGCCAAAGCACGGACGTCAGCGTCATCCAGCTTCCTAGACTTTCTCGGCTGCGCCGAGTGACTATCGGCTCCGTCCGAGCTATTCGAACGGCGTTGAAAACTCGAGCAACGATCTTTCACCTTCACGATCCTGAATTGGTTTGGGCCATTCCTCTTCTGAGGTTGATGGGTAAGCGAGTCATCTATGACGCCCATGAGGATTTACCCGTCCAGATACTGAACAAGCCATATGTTCGCGCCTCTGCACGCCCCATCATGAGATGCGTCGCGCAGTTGGTCATTTCGCTGGCCAGATTGAGCACGCATGTGGTCTCGGCAACAGAGACCATAGCGGCTCGGTTCCCCAGCGAGAGGGTCTCAGTCGTGCATAACTATCCGCCTCTTCGTGACGCCGAGGCGGCCGCCGTTTCCGTCTTGGATCGAGGTAACTCCTTGGTCTATATCGGAGGAATTGCGGAGCTGAGGGGAGCCGTGCAAATGGTAGACGCGCTCGGGAAGGAAGAGTTCCCCGATGGATGGGCGCTCGATCTTGCGGGGACGATGCCAGAGTCGCTGCAGACGCGTCTAAAGGCTTCGGAAGGTTGGGGGCGGGTGAGATTTCACGGTCAACTTCCCCCTGATCGAGCCCGGGACCTACTGCTGGCCGCTCGCGTTGGGCTCGTCGTCCTACAAGACACAGAAGCCTATAGAGAATCTCTCCCGACCAAGATGTTTGAATACTTCGCCGCGGGTGTACCTGTTATCGCATCCGACTTCCCGCTCTGGAACACGCTCATTGAAGAATTCGATTGCGGCGTCACAGTCGACCAAACTTCCCCATCGGCCATCGCTTCCGCGGTTGCACGATATGCAAACGATCCGGAGCTGCTGCAGCGCCATTCCACCAACGCCCGACGTGTGGCCGTCGAGATGTTGAATTGGGCCAGCGAGGAGCCAACACTCCAAGCCGTGTATCGCCGCGTGTCCAGTCGGTAGCCGTGCTCAGCGCAAACTGGACTTTACGCCTGCTCGGCGGCCTTGGAGGTCCTAGAAATTTCGATTCCATGGGGAGCCATATGGTCCGCTAGGGCTTGCCCCTCCCGTAATTCGCGCCCTGGCCGGAGCCAATGCCTCGGCCCACTCCCCCAACGAGTGAAATGAGTGGGTCGTCTGGCCGCCGGGAATCGTCCGTTGACCGGTGGAAAAGTCCAAATGATTGCGAGCGTAACCCAGAGCAGCCGGTTGTCGTTGATGTCGCCGGATACCATGGCGTTTGTGAGGGAAAACACAGCAAGCCCGAAGATGATTGCTCGAACCGGGTCCACGGCCGACAATGCGCCCTTTAAAAGGGTGGCCGCAACTAGTGCAACGACGACGATTCCGGTGAGCCAGCCCCCTTCAACAAAGATTTCCAAAATGAGGTTGTGGGGGTAGAACATGTCTTCGCTGAGTTCAGATGTGGTGAGCTGGGCAAGAGCGTTGAAGTCCCCCCAACCGTGTCCCCACGGGAGCTGGGGGATTGCTGTGAGTGACTCCGACCAGAGGCTCACACGGGTGAGTGTTGAGTTGTCTTCGCCTCCTGCCACGAATGCAATCGTCTTTTGCAGCCCGTCGCTCCCGCGCGATAAGGCCGCAGCGATAACCGCGAGTCCTAATAGCGCGAGCGGTAGGAGATTCCTGAGATGCCGTCGCAGCTGGGGGCTCGCGATAATTGCGAGGCCGAGTGCGAGTGCGAGTGCGAGCTGGGGCCCCCTGCTCCCAGTCATCACCAGGACGACCATCAATGGGGCTGCCAAGGCGAGGAATCCCATTGTGGGTTGTGGGCGTCTGGCCCTCGCGAGAACCAAGACGATGCAGATCAATAGCGCGGCCCCGGCGATGCGGGCTGTTCCAATCGTGTTTGTCCCCTCAAAAACGAGTCGATTGCTCTCCGCCGACGCAGTCTCTGGAAAAACTAGCGTGTACAGACTCGCCGTAAAGCCGACTACGAGGAGCGCGATGATGAAGCGAAATTGGCGGCGCTTTTCTGTAAGAACGAGAACCGGCGCGAGGATTAGGCCGAATAGCGTCACGGAAAACATCACCGCGACTTTCGCGGCCGAATACGCGTCGAAACTGGCGGCAATCAAACCGAAGGTGAAGACGACTAGTAGGACGAGTGGCGGCAAAAGGTGGGGAAACGGAAGGCGTGTAGTGAGTGCGCTGACGATAGCGCTGGCGAGAACAACCAACGCAGCGACGAGAGTCAGGTCCACTGGGAGCCAGGCTAACAAGGGGTTTGCCTTGAGTTGACCCGCGTTGATGAGGATGGCGAGAGACAGCGGCCCGACCCAACTCAGCACCTTCTGAGTTCGTTCGCCCCTGATCGACGAGTCAACCGCCGTCTGACGGCCGGGGTCGACTGTCGCACCTAGGCGCCAGTCGCGTGGAGATTTGTTAGACAAGCCCGTCACGCCTGTTCTAGCAACCTGCTCACAACGCGCGATGCGGCGTGCCCGTCGCCATAGGGGGTGGCATTCGTTGGTTCAGGCGCATCCCGCTGAACGAGAGAGGCGAGTTCGTCCACGCTCGTGCTTACGAGTACGTTCCAACCAAGGTCAACTGTCTCAACCCATTCGGTCTCAGTTCGGATTGTCGTGCACGGCACTCTGAGCAGGAATGCTTCCTTTTGCAGACCGCCGGAATCTGTTATTACGCCGGCGCTCTTGGCGACGGCGCTGACGAGATCCGGATAGGGCAGTGGATCGACGACTCGAATCGCTCCCTGCTCTAGATCGACGCCGAGATCTCGTGCGCTTGCGCGCAATCTAGGGTGAGCCAAGAGCAATACGGGACGATCCAAGCGCGAAAGCCCGTGCATAATCGCGCTCAACTGCCCGCGAAAATCGGTATTGTCCGGCCTGTGTATCGTACTTACGTAGTAGCTGCCGGGTTCGAAATCGGCGAAAAGCGCAACGGGGTTCTTAACGAGGCCGTCGCGGACGCGAAATAAAACGTCTGTCATGACATCCCCGACAAGTTCGCTCCGATCGGCCAGACCCTCGCGCTCCAGATGATCCATTGCAATTCGCGTCGGCGCGAGCAATAGGTCCGCAGCATGGTCCGTCAGCACTCGATTGTGCTCTTCAGGCATCCGTCGATTGAACGACCGCAGACCCGCTTCGAGATGAGCCACCGGGATATGCATCTTCACGCCGGCAATGGCAGCCGCGAGTGTCGAGTTGGTATCCCCATAAACGAGTACCCAGTCTGGAACGTACTCTTCGAAGGCCCGCTCCAGCGACCCGAGCATAGCCCCTGTTTGAACGCCGTGGCTTGACGAACCGATAGCAAGGTTTAGGTTGGGGGTTGGGATGTTGAGATCCCGGAAAAAGACGTCTGACATCACCTCGTCGTAGTGCTGACCTGTGTGCACGATCACGTGCTCTGCGCGCCCGGCGAGGGCGTCGTTCACGGGCGCCAACTTCACAAACTGGGGACGCGCGCCAACAACGCTCAATATTCGCATTGGCTAAGTTTACCGGACCGCGCCCGTGCATCGGGCGACGAGATCCGTGGCAACGACTACGCAGAGGTAACATCCGCTCAAGGGGCGGTTGGCAGAGTGTCGAAGACTATTGTCCCCTCTCAGAGAGGCCAGCATGCCCAAGCTCCGACCGGGTGTCGTTTCCCTTGTGCTCGTGAACTACCGAGGCACCGACGACACAAAAACGGCAATTTGATGGGAAGTGATGGAGCCCTAAACTGCGTGGAACGAACCTCTCTGTACACTGGGCAACTGCGAGTTAACCCGTCTCGGATAGTTGGCCGTGGATTTGAGTGAATTTGTTCTCGGATGGCAGCTGTGAATTCAGGAATCATCGACCAGACTGCGAAACCCGCGCGAGGAACAGCGCACATAAGGGAACGGACGCAAGAACTTGGAAAGATGCGTACTCATTGTTGCCCATCAATACTGGCCGGAACCGGTGCCGACGAGTCAGCGCTTGGGCGCTATCGATTCCGCATGACGCAGCCGCAACGTCGCAGTCGATGTAATCACATAGTCGAATCGTCCACGAGACAGCGGCGCAGGGGCCAGCCTTGGGCCGTACGGGGAGACGGTTCACTACTCGCCAAGAACGAAGGCCTCGGGGGTAAGCGTTGGCAGAGTTTGGAACTGCTTAGAATCGGGCGCGAGATCGCTCGGATCGGGCGAGGCCTGACATTGTCGGTGGTCGTAACCGGTCCTCCGCCGACGGCTGCCGTCGGGGCATGGGTTCTTGCCCGCAAGGCCTCGGCAAAACACGTGTACTACCTCTTCGACACCTGGGGAGGCGCAACACGGGACTCGACTGCTTTGGTTGCCCGCCTGGCACACCCCTGTTGTGAAATTTCTCGAGGATCGCCTTCTCAAGTCAGCGGACCTGGTAATCGCCGTGACGGAAAAAATGCAGGAGACAACGCATCGTGCGCATGCCGAGAATGTCTTGGCGAGCAGGCCCAGCCGGCAGGGCAAGTACGATGGGCTGGCATAACTTGCGCGCTCAAGCCCCGTTACCTTGTTTGTAACCTCGGATGGTGTGAGTATCTGAGGGAGTTGGCCTGTCGGGTCCGGCATGATTGTTGCCC
>NZ_PJJM01000058.1 GCF_002929805.1 Cryobacterium sp. Y50
GAACAAATAGTCCCACCACAGACCAAGACACCACCACCGGGCCACACCGTGCCTCCGACCATCCCGACCAGCTCGACCAGCTCGACCAGCTCGACCAGCGTGATGGTGACGTTCCTAAAATTGCGCCTCGAACATCGCAATAATGACGATTTCGAGAGCGGCGGAAATGGTGGGGTTTCGAGCAGGTCGCGTCGTGGGTGTGCGGGCTCGACAGTGTGCCCGTGCTTCGCAGGAAGACAGTGTCGGCCGTGAGCGACTCTGTCGGTGCGCACCGATAGAATTAATTCATGGCTGGACTGATTCGACAAAGTGACATCGAAGAGGTCAAGGCCCGTACTAATATCGCGGACATCATCGGTGATTATGTCACCCTGAAGTCCGCCGGTGTCGGCTCGATGAAGGGACTTTGCCCCTTCCATGACGAACGTAGTCCCAGCTTTCACGTGCGCCCGCAGGTCGGCTTCTATCACTGCTTCGGCTGTGGCGAGAGCGGCGACGTGTATTCCTTTCTACAGAACATGGACCATGTCAGCTTCAGCGAGGCCGTTGAACGGCTCGCGGGTCGGGTCGGCCTCGACTTACACTACGAAGACGGCTCCGGAGCGGCCCCCGACCACGGCAATCGCGCCCGCCTGCTCGCGGCCAACCAGGCGGCATCCGATTTCTTCAGCGACCAGCTCGGCAGCGCGGGCGCTGAGGTCGGCCGGACGTTCCTGGGGCAGCGCGGATTTGACGCCAACGCGGCGACCCGGTTCGGCGTCGGGTTTGCGCCCAAGAGCTGGGACGAACTGACCAACCACCTGCGCGGTCGCGGATTCACCACCGAGGAACTCACCTTGTCCGGTCTGGTCTCGAGCGGCGATCGCGGCATCTATGATCGTTTTCGTGGCCGCCTGGTCTGGCCGATTCGCGACATCACCGGGCAGACCATTGGCTTCGGAGCGCGCAAGCTGCTCGACGACGACAAGGGCCCGAAATACCTCAACACCCCCGAGTCCCCGGTCTACCACAAAGCTCAGGTGCTCTACGGCCTCGACCTCGCCAAACGTGACATCTCCCGCAGTCACCAGGTCGTCGTGGTCGAGGGTTACACCGACGTAATGGCGTGCCACCTGGCCGGCATCACCACGGCCGTCGCTACCTGCGGCACCTCGTTCGGCGTCGACCACATCAAGGTGCTGCGCCGCGTGCTCGGCGATGATTCCGGCGTCGGTGAGGTCGTCTTCACCTTCGACCCTGACGCCGCCGGTCAGAAGGCCGCCATGCGCGCCTTCAGCGAGGAGCAGCGATTCTCCGCTCAGACCTATGTAGCGGTCGGCCCGGAAGGACTCGACCCCTGCGACCTGCGGTTGCAGCGCGGCGACGACGCAGTACGCCGCATGGTCGACTCGAAGAAGCCGATGTTCGAGTTCATGATTCGGCAGATTCTCTCCCAGTACAATCTCGACACCGTTGAAGGCCGAACGGCTGCCCTGCGTGCCGCGGCCCCTGTGGTCGGGGATATTCGCGACCCGGTGCTGCGCCCCGGCTACACCCGGGAACTCTCGCGCATGCTCGGCGTCGATATGGGCGAGGTTGCCAAGGCGGTCACCAACGCCCAGTCCGGATCGCGCTCCTCGGCGAGCGGCGGGCCGAACGCTCCCCGGCATGCCGGCGCGGTCGAAGTGCTGCCGGAGCGCCCGTTCTCGTTGGTCGAATTGCCCGGCGACCCGGTCACCCGACTTGAACGCGACGGCCTCATGGCCATGCTGCAGCGGCCAACGCTGATCGGCCGGGACATCCTCGACAGCGCGGTGCAGACGTCCTTTGTGAATAGCTCGCTCGCGGTGGTGCGCGACGCGATCGCCTCGAGCTTGCCGCACTTCGATGCACCCGACTGGCTCGATCGCGTTGTCGCTGAGGTTCCGGACACCCTGAAGAACCTTGTTCAGGAGCTCGCCATGGCCAATCTGCCCGAGCGCACTGAGAAGGACGTCACCCGCTACGTGCGCGAGATCACGATCGTGCTCATCGATAAAGACCTGCTGCGCCTCAAAGCCGAATTGCTTGGTCGACTGCAACGAGCGGATGCTGGCGATACCGAGATGTACCGCACCCTCCAGCGCGAACTAGTGCGCGTCGAGGCCGAGCGGCGGGCCCTCCGCGACGATTAGCGCATGCGCAACATTTGAGCATTTCCCCGCCAAACTGCAAGATATGAGTCGTGGATTGTTGCAGATATGTAAAGAAGCTGCGTCTGATCGTGGTCATGTGCGAATTCTGTGCTAATTCTTTTCTTACAGCAATGAACGGCTGTGCCTTTTTGGGGCGCTCCTGGTCATGAGACTTCTACAGGAAGAGGACGACGGATATGACATCCGCATTCACCACCGGCAAGCGTGCTCTCGCTGCCACAGCCGGCTTCGCGGTCGCAGCACTGGTTCTGTCCGGTTGCGCCTCGGGCGGGAGCACCACCCCCGATGCGGCAGGCGGTGGCCCGCTCCTCATCGGCACCACTGATAAGGTCACCACCCTTGACCCGGCTGGCTCGTACGACTCCGGATCGTTCTCGGTGCAGACGCAGGTTTTTCCGTTCCTCATGAACAGCGCCTATGGCACAGCGGATGTCGAGCCAGACATTGCGGTCAGCGCCGAGTTCACCTCCCCGACGGAGTACACCGTTGTGCTCAAGCCCGACCTCAAATGGGCCAATGGCAACGCCCTCACCGCATCTGACGTCAAGTTCAGCTTCGACCGCCAGCTCGTGATCGCGGCCGATACCGGCCCGTCGTCCCTGCTCTACAACCTCGACAGCACGGCTTCCGTGGATGACACCACGGTTGTCTTCACGCTCAAGGCCGGGAACGACCAGATCTTCCCACAAATTCTGTCCAGCCCCGCTGGAGTGATCGTGGATGAAGATTCCTTCTCCGCGACCGAGGTCACGTCAGACGATGACATCGTTGCAGCTGAGGCCTTCGCCGGCCAGTACGTGCTGACGAGCTACGGCTTCAACAATCTCCTCTCTTACAAGGCGTACGAGGGATACCAGGGTTTGCTCGGCGCACCCAAGACGGATGTCATCAACGTCAAGTACTACACCGACGCCTCGAACCTGAAGCTCGACGTGCAGGAAGGCAACATCGACGTCGCGTGGCGCAGCCTCTCCGCGACGGACATTGACGACCTGCGCGGCAACGACGCGGTCAAGGTCGTTGACGGCCCCGGTGGAGAAATTCGCTACATCACCTTCAACTTCAACACGCAGCCCTTCGGCACGACGACCGCTGAGGCCGACCCGGCCAAGGCCCTCGCCGTTCGTACAGCAGTTGCCGACGTTGTTGATCGCGCCGAGCTCGCCGATCAGGTCTACAAGGGTACCTACACACCGCTGTACTCTTATGTTCCTGCGGGCATGACCGGTGCCACCGAGTCGCTCAAGGGCCTCTACGGCGACGGCGAAGGCGGACCGGACGTTGAGAAGGCCGCTGCGGACCTCGCTGCTGCAGGCGTGACAACGCCGATCGCGCTGAACCTGCAGTACAACGCCGACCACTACGGCCCCGGCTCGAGCGACGAATACGCGCTGATCAAGGATCAGCTGGATGCCTCCGGCCTGTTCACCGTCAGCTTGCAGTCGACCGAGTGGGTCCAGTACTCCAAGGACCGCGTCGCCGACGTGTATCCCGCATACCAGCTCGGCTGGTTCCCGGACTACTCCGACGCTGACAACTACCTGGCCCCGTTCTTCGCCGAGGGAAACTTCCTCAAGAACCACTACGACGACGCCGACGTTACTGCCCTGATTCAGAAGCAGGCCGTCACCAATGACCCTTCAGAGCGCACCGCGCTCATCGAGGAAATCCAGGACAAGGTTGCGGCTGCACTCTCCACTGTGCCGCTGCTTCAGGGCGCCCAGGTCGCCATCACGGGTACTGATGTCACCGGAACCCAGGACACACTCGACGCGTCCTTCAAGTTCCGTTACGGCGCGCTGGCCAAGGGCTAGGCAGCACTTCGACTAGAGCCTTTTCTAGTTTGATCACCGGGGGTATCCAGCGATGCAATCGCTGGATACCCCCGTTTCTTTTTGCAATTGTGAGGTAGCGATGAGCACTGTGGCCATGAAGCCGCCAGCACCGGCGGCCGGGCGTCGTTCGAAGAAGAGAACCAGCCCGGGCGGTGGAATAGGCCGCTATCTTCTCATTCGGTTCCTACTCATCTTCCCCACCATTTTTATTCTGGTGTCGATGGTGTTCTGGCTGATGCGCACCACGGGAGACCCGATCACCGCTGCGCTCGGCGGAAAGCTCGGGCCGGACCAGCTCGCCGTACTCATCAGCGAGGCCGGCTACGACCGCCCCATCATCATCCAGTATTTCGAGTACCTCGGCCAGGTCTTCACCGGTAACTTTGGCACGACCATCAGCACCAGCCGCCCCGTATCCGAGGTTCTGCTCACCTACGGCTCCGCGACGGCCGAGCTCGTCTTCTACGCGCTCATCGTGGCGTTCATCGTCGGTATCCCGCTCGGAATGGTCGCCGCGTACTGGCGAGACAAGGCTCCGGACGCTTTTCTGCGCGTCTTCGCCATTCTGTGCTACGCCACCCCGGTGTTTTTCGCGGGACTCCTGCTCAAGCTCGTCTTCGCGGTTTGGCTCAAGGTCCTGCCGGTTGCCGGCCGCGCCACTGTCGGTTCCGAACTGGAGATGCAGTTTCTGCCCGACAAGACCGGCATCTACTTCATCGACGCGCTGAAGACGGGCAATCCTGCCCTCTTCGGCGACGTGCTGCTGCACGCCGTGCTTCCCGCGTTGGCCCTTGGGCTGCTCACCGCCGGCGTTTTCCTCCGGCTGGTGCGCACCAACGTCATCGGTACCCTTGGCACCGATTACGTGGATGCGGCCCGCTCGCGTGGGGTGAACGAGTTTCGGCTGGTCAGCAAGCACGCTTATCGTCCGGCGCTGATCCCCATCATCACCGTCATCGGATTGCAAATCGCCTTGCTGCTCGGTGGCGCCGTACTGACGGAGACCACCTTCGAGTGGAAGGGTCTGGGCTTCATGCTCATTGAATTCATCAAGGCCCGCGACTTCGTGGCCGTGCAGGGAATTGTGGCGCTCCTTGCCGTGATCGTGGCCCTGTCCAACTTCATCGTGGACATTATTGCCGCGCTCATCGACCCGAGAGTGCGGTACTGATCATGACAACGTTCACTGAAACCACGCACGCAGCCAAGGCTCCGCTGTGGACCCGACTGCCCGTCGTTCACCAGTTCCGTCAAAGCGTTGGCTTGCAACGGGGAATGCTCCTGATCGGCCTTGTTATTACCGGTATTTTCATCCTCACCGCCATTTTTGCCCCTCTGCTGGCGCCCTACGGCTTCAGTCAGCTGCGCGGCGACGGCGACCCCTTCGGTGCTCAGCAGGCACCGAGCGGTGAACACCTTCTGGGCACCACCGTCGGTGGCTACGACGTGCTGTCGCGGGTCATCTGGGGTTCGCAGACCGCGATTGCGGTCATGGTTATCGCCGTTGTGCTGTCGATTTTCGCCGGCGTAGCCCTCGGTCTTGTCTCCGGCTACTTCGGTGGGTGGCTCGACCGGGTACTTGTCGTAATCTGCGACGCCGTTTATGCCTTTCCGGCGCTGCTGCTGGCCATCGTGATGGGTATCGTCATTTCGGGTGGACGTTCCGGTCTGTGGGGCGGAATCTTCGCTGCGGCGATCTCCATCACCGTGGTTTTCATTCCGCAATACTTCCGCGTGATTCGCGCGGAGACCGTGCGCATCAAGGCCGAGGCTTACGTCGAGTCGGCGCGAGTGCTCGGGGCCAGCAGCGGACGCATCATGTTCCGTCATGTGTTGCGCAATGCCACGCGCACCCTTCCCCTCATCTTCACGCTCAACGCCTCCGAGGCGCTGCTCACCTTGGCTGGCCTTGGCTTCATTGGCTTCGGCATTGAACCCTCGTCGGCCGCCGAATGGGGCTACGACCTGAACAAGTCGCTCTCCGACGTCACGAGTGGTATCTGGTGGACCAGCCTGTTCCCCGGGCTCGCCATCGTGCTTGTAGTGCTGGGCATCACTCTGGTCGGCGAAAGCCTCAATGACCTTGCTGACCCGCGGCTGCGCAGCCGGCGTGCTCCAGGCAAGACCACCGGCGTCGTCGCCGCGACCAGCGTAGTTCCCGGCGGAACCCTGGCGGCCGGCCCGGGCGGCATCGAGGGGCTTGAGGCCGGTCTGTCGGCTCCCGACCCACATCCGAACGACGACCCATTCGAGGCCAAATAATGAACTCCCTGCCCGACGTCGTACGCATCGACAACCTCAATGTGACCTTTGCCACCGATGGGGGTGCGGTCAAAGCCGTCGACGGAGTAACGCTGCGCGTCGCTCCCGGCGAGATTCTCGCCATCGTGGGGGAGAGCGGCAGCGGCAAGACCGTCACCGCCAAAACCATCCTGGGCCTGCTCCCGGAAACGGCGACCGCCCACGGCGCGGTCATCCTGAGCAACAAGGACGGCTCCCAGTCCAACGATGTGCTCTCCGTCAGCAAGCAGAAGCTGCGTCAGCTACGGGGAACGGATGTTTCCATGGTGTTCCAGGAGCCGTCAACGGCTCTGAACCCGGTGTACACCGTCGGTTGGCAAATCGCCGAGGGGATCCGTGCCCACGGTGAGTTCAGCCGCAAGGAAGCCCGTGCGAAGGCGATCGAGATTCTCGGCCGGGTCGGCATCCCCGATCCCGAAAGCCGCGTCGACTACTACCCGCACCAGTTCTCCGGCGGCCAAAAGCAGCGCGTGGTCATTGCCATGGCGCTCGTGCTCGACCCTGGGCTGATCGTCGCCGACGAGCCAACGACTGCGCTCGACGTGACAGTGCAGGCCGAGATTCTCGACCTGCTGCGGCGCTGCCGCGACGATTTCGGTACCGCGATCGTGCTGATCACTCATAACATGGGCGTTGTCGCTGACCTCGCCGACCGCGTGGTCGTCATGTACGAGGGCAAGGTGGTTGAAGAGGCCCCCGCCCAGGAGCTGTTCTCCAACCCGCGGCACGACTACACCAAACGACTGCTCGGTTCGGTGCCTCGCGTTGGTCATGGCACCATCCGGGCTCAAGCCCGGGCCGCAGCGCGTCAGCCGGACTGGGCTGAGCAATCTCCGGTCGTCGTCGCCGATAACCTGAAGATCCAATACCCGGGCCGACTCGGCAAACCCGGCTTCACCGCTGTCGACGGAGTGAACTTTATCATCCGACCGGGCGAGGTACTGGGTCTGGTCGGCGAGAGCGGTTCCGGCAAGACCACCATCGGTCGCGCAATGGGCGGGCTCACGCGAGTTACCGGCGGCTCGCTGACGGTGCTCGGCCACGAAATGAACGGTTTTAGGGAACGCGCTTTCAAAAAGGTACGCAGCGAGATCGGATTCGTTTTCCAAGACCCGGCTTCGAGCTTCAACCCCTTGCTCACCATTGCCGAGTGCGTCGCCGAGCCGCTTGTCGTGCACGGGCGAGCAGCAAATACCCGCGCCGCGCGCAAGCGCGTGAACGAACTGCTCGAGGCGGTGCAATTGCCGCGCGCCTACGGCGATCGCTACCCGCACGAACTCAGCGGTGGCCAGCGTCAACGAGCAAGCCTCGCCAGGGGACTCGCGCTCGAGCCGAGCTTGCTCATCGCCGATGAGCCGACCAGCGCCCTCGACGTGTCCGTGCAGGCGAAGGTGCTCGAACTCTTCGCCGAGATCCAGGCGGAATTCGGGTTCGCGGCCTTGTTCATCAGCCACGACCTCGCTGTAGTCGACATTCTCGCTGACCGCATCGCCGTGCTGTACAAGGGAAAAGTGGTCGAGGAAGGCACCGGTTCCGAGGTGCTCGGGGCTCCGAAAGACCCATACACGCAGCGACTGCTCGCCTCGCTTCCGGTTCCCGATCCGGCCAGGCAGGCCTTGCGCCGGGATGAGCTCCGCCTTCTGCGTGCGGCAGGATAGACACTATGAAGCAAGGCGCGGCATCCGTTTCCCCGATCAATTCGAGTGATCTCACCATCGAATATCCGCCGCACGGGGCGAGCCCGGCGTTTGTCGCGGTGCACGGCTTCACCCTGAGCATCGCTCCGGGTGAGGTCGTGGGGTTGCTCGGCGAAAGTGGGTCCGGCAAGAGCACCCTGGCCCGGGTGCTCTCCGGTGCAGCGTTTGTCAGCGAGAGCACCGGCATCCGTCCCCAAATCACCGGCGGCGAAGCGACCGTGCTCGGCTTCGGCCTGCGCCGCATCAGCAAACGCAAGCTCGCGCGGCTCACGTTCGGCGTCGGCTTGCTAGCCCAGGACGCGGCTGACACCCTGCCGTCGACCATGACGGTCGCCGAGATTGTCGCCGAACCGGTACTTGAACGCGATCGACGCTACAACCGTCGTGCCCTCGGGGCACGGGCCGCCACCATGATCGATGCGGTGCGGTTGCCTCTGGCCGTTCTCGGTCAGTACCCGTATGAGCTCTCCAGCGGCCAGCGTCAGCGCGTGGCGCTGGCCCGCTCCCTCGTGTTCGGTCCGTCACTATTGATCGCTGACGAGCCCACAGCGGGCGTTGACGTCACGGTGCGGGGCGCCATCATCGACCTGATCAGCGAACTGCAACGGGAGCGTTCCTTTTCGGCGCTCGTGATCAGCCACGACCTGGCCGTGCTGAGGCAGGTCGCCAACCGCATCGGTGTCATGCATCAGGGTGTGCTGGTCGGCCTTGGCACCATCGAGGAGGTTTTTCAGGACCCGTGGCACCCCTATGTCAGGGGACTCGCCGCCGCTCTGCAACCCGACAAAGTCGAACCGAACGTTCAAGCCGCTGTTGACAGGGCTGGCGCGCCCGCGCTCGATGCCGCCGATGGTGCCGATAGCGACGATGAACCGGATGCCGCAGTCAGCTTCTGAGACCATTCCCCAGCCCTTCCAACCCGATTTCAGACCGGGGCAGTCGGTGCTCGCGCCGACACGCCCGACCGTACTTTAGCGCGTGAGACTGCACAATTGTTGTGCCGACCCGACTTTACGGGGCTGAACGGGTTCTGAACGCTTCGAATGGTGCCTGCGGAGGCGAACAGAACTCCTTGTGGTTTGGGCTCCGCGGGAAAACTTGGTAATGTAGCAACGCTGCTCAAGCATTCCTCGATAGCTCAATTGGCAGAGCAGCGCACTGTTAATGCGCAGGTTCTTGGTTCGAGTCCAAGTCGGGGAGCGAAAGGCCACTCAGGGCTCCACCCCGGGTGGCCTTTTTTGTCGGGACATTCCTGCCGACAAAAAAGGTCTACCTCAGTTTTCAACCTGCGTCACGGCTTCGGCACAAGAGACGGCGGTCAGTAGTGGAGTTCGCGCAACTTCTGGTACCGGCGCTCGGTGCACTGTGCGGTGCGCTGTTGGTGCTTTGGATAATCGGTCTGCTGCGTTCACGCCGGATCGTCTTTGACCGCAACGCCGCCGAGCGCGTGCGCATCGAGTTGGAACTGTCCCTCGCCGAGCAGCAGGGGCGTCTGGCCATCATTCGCGAGCTGCAGGACGGTGCCGTGCTCACCATTGCCCGCCTGATCACCCGGGCCGAAGGCGCGCGATATACCGCCGAAAGTGATCCATCCACGGCCGTACGTGCCGCCACCGCGCTCGTCGACGACGGCCGAGTAGCCCTCGCTGACATGCGCCGGGTGCTGACGATCGTGCGCGAAGGCGAAACCGTCGGTGCACTTCAACCCGGCCCGCAGTCCACCCGCGACCTGTTTCGGGTCATGCGCGATGCGGGCCTCGTGATTAGTTTCAGCGAATCTGGCGAGCGCTTCGCCCTCAAAGCGGGCGCTGAACTGGCCATTTTCCGCATCCTGCAGAGCGCCCTGTCGAACGCGCTCAAGCATGGTGGGGTCGGCACCGAGGCCCGCGTATCGTTCACCTGGACGCAGGACGGCCTGCAGCTGCTCGTCGATGATGACGGCATACGGGCCGCCGCCCGTCGCGACGGTAAGGAGACCGGCGAACAAGCGGCGCGTACCCCGTATTCGATCGAAGATGATCTCAAGGCCCTCAGCGAGAGCATTGCGGGCCCCGGTATCACCCAGATGCGGGAGCGCGCCCAGCTGTTCGGCGGCGTGTTCAATGCCGGAACCGTTCCCGGCCTGGGGTTCTCCGTGTCGGCCGTGTTCCCATCGCTGCGCTTTCACAACGGCGTGCACGGCGTCGACTTGTCCCGGTAGATCAGCGGCATGAGCGAAATTCTGGCCGAAAAGATTGGTGAACAGCATCAGCAACGATTGGCGACTCGTGAAGGCATCGCTGTGGGGCTTGCGACGGCCGCCTACGGAGTGTCCTTCGGCGCGCTCTCGATCGCCGCTGGGCTCGATATCTGGCAAACCTGCTTTATCAGCATTGTGATGTTCTCCGGCGGGTCCCAGTTCGCCCTGGTCGGTGTGCTCGCCGCCGGTGGTGTCGTGGCTGGCCCGGCTGCGATCGCGAGCGCGACCCTCCTCGGCGTGCGCAACGGCATCTACGGCATGCGTACCGCACCGATCGTCGGTAGCGGGCTCTGGAAACGGTTTGCTGCTGCCTGGATCACCATCGACGAATCGACCGCGGTAGCCCTGGCCCAGCCGACCCCGCATAGTCGGCGGGTCGGCTTTTGGGTCACCGGTCTCGCCGTTTTCATTGGCTGGAACATCACAACTCTGCTCGGCGCCCTGATTGGGGACGCTCTCGGCGACACTCGAGCCTACGGTCTTGATGCGGCTGCCGCAGCAGCCTTCGTCGGCCTGCTCTGGCCACGATTGAAGCGGATGCAGGCGGCCGCGGTGGCCGTCGCTGCTGCGGTCGTCGCCGCGACACTCACTCCAGTGCTCATACCGGGCTTGCCCGTGCTGATCGCTGCTCTCGTCGCGGTCGTAGTCGGCCTGTTCAACTGGCTGGGAACGCCCGGCGTACCGGGCGGAGCATCCACTCGCCGACCGAGCGATGGATCGGGGCGGGACTCTTGACGCTCTGGCAGATCATCATTGCCGCATCGATCGCCGTGCTCGCGCTGAAACTCGCGGGGTACCTGGTGCCCCCAGCCCTGCTGCACAAGCCGACGCCGGCCCGCATCGCCGACCTGTTGACTGTGGCGCTGCTGGCGGCGTTGATCGCGGTACAGACGCTCGGAAACGGTCAGGCGCTGGTCCTGGATGCCCGCATTCCGGCGGTTATTGTGGCGGCTGGTCTGTTTGCAATCAAGACGCCGTTCATCGTGGTGGTGCTCGTGGCAGCCCTGGTCGCCGCCGGGTTGCGCGCGCTGACCTAGCCTTCGAGGTTGTCGACGCCGGGAATCCAACTCAGGCCCGGAACGCCCCAGCTCTTCTTGCGCGCGACCTTGGCGGCCATCTTGGCGTAGACGTGCTCCAAACGGTCGACGTAGAGCGTACCGTCGAGGTGATCGAACTCGTGCTGGAAGATGCGGGCGAGCCAGCCATCCGCTCGAATCTCAAAAGGCTGTTGTTCCGCGTCGACAGCCCGCAGAATGGCCGATTCGGCTCGCTTGAGCGGAAAGCGTTCACCGGGGAACGATAGACAGCCCTCATCCTCGTCGACATCCTCATCGTCGACCGGTTTGGCAGAGACCGGAGTGATCCAGAGCTCCGGGTTGATCGCCACTCCACGCCAAGTCACTTCGTCGTCGTCCTGAAAGCTGTAAGTGAAGATTCGCAGCCCGACACCCACCTGCGTGGCGGCCAAGCCCACCCCCGGCGCAGCATCCATCGTCTCGAACATGTCTCGAACCAATTCGCGCAGATTGTCGTCGAAATCGACGACGGAAGCTGCGGGGGAGTGGAGAACGGGGTCACCAGAAATTACTATCGCGCGTACGGGCATTTCTCCAGAATATCGGGAAGCTTGTGGATAGGGTCATGAAGTGACTTCTGACCTAACCGATCTGGCGACTGAAATCGCTATTGATCCCAGGCAGGCCATCGGAATTCCGCTGGCCCTAGTCGGCGCGGTTTTTCTCTCCCTCGGTGCCCAGTTTCAACATCGTGGGGTCACCAAGGTCGAAGCGCACACCAATGAGGTCATGGGTGGGCTGACCGTTCGCCAGTTGACGCTGCTGCTTTCGAGACCTTCCTGGGTGTTCGGATCGCTCATGCTCGGCCTGGCGATCGTGTTTCAGCTCACGAGCCTCGCGTTTGCGCCCATCATCGTCGTGCAGCCGCTCGGTGCTGTTGCCCTCGTGATCACGGCAATTCTCAATGCCCGGGTCAGCCGGGTCAGCCTCAACCGAGCAAGCATCATAGCGATCTCGATGTGCGTGGGGGGTGTCGGGCTGTTTGTGACCGTTGCTGCGTTCACCGCCATAGACAAACCGGTCACCGATCGCAATTTGACCACGATTCTCGTCGTGCTCGCGGTCGTCCTGCTGGTCTTCGCCCTGGCGTTCGGTTTTCGACGTCACCGGTCGCAGGCAGTCTTCTATATTCTCGGTGCCGGAGTGCTGTACGGATTTGTCGCGACTCTCGCCAAGGTCGTCATCAACCGCACCCAGAACGGAAATTTCGAGTGGCTGACCTTGACTTGTGTGCTTGGGTTGCTGCTCGCCGCCGGGCTCGGGGCCTATTTCGTGCAGAACGCCTATGCCTCCGGGCCGCCGGATCTCGTCATCGCGGGGCTGACCGTCGTCGATCCCCTAGTTGCGGTGGGAATCGGCATCATTGTGCTCGGCGAAGCCAGTCAGGCACCACCGGCAGCGGCTGTCGCCTTCGTCGTGGCGGGCGCCATCGCCATTTGGGGTGTCTTTCTGCTCGCCCGGTATCATCCCCAGTTGGATCGCTGAAACGGGAAGAATTTTGGTGTTCTACGGTGCGGGCGCGTCTCTCGGTGCTCGGTTTAGAATAGGGTCGTGTACGCCGCGTCAACGACCGAGCGCGCCCGAGAATTTCTGCCGGACGATGTTCCTGGCCAACCAACGTAGGGACCACTCCACTTGTCAGATGTGACCGACTTGCAGAGCAGCCCGACTCCGGGTGTTACGCCACAGCGTGGCTCGAATGCTTCGGCGAAAAAACCGCCGATTCGGGTGCTCATCGCCGCGGACACGTTTGCTCCCGACGTCAACGGTGCTGCACGTTTCGCTGAGCGGCTCGCCGCTGGTCTGGTGGAACGGGGCCACGAGGTGCAGATCATGGCTCCCGCTGCATCACGCAAGCACGGCAGCTGGACAGAGATGCACGAGGGTCAGTCCATGGTGGTGCACCGCCTGCACAGCTGGCGCTGGTACCCGCACGACTGGCTGCGGTTCGCGCTGCCGTGGCTGATTCGCGGCCAGAGCCGTCGCATTCTCGATGCCTACCGTCCCGACGTCGTGCATTTTCAATCACACATCAACGTCGGGCGTGGCGTGTCGATCGAGGCGGCGAAGCGGGGAATTCGTTTGGTTGGTACGAACCATTTCATGCCCGAGAACATGGTGAAATTTTCCCTGGTTCCGTTGGGTTTTCAAGATCGCGTGATCATGGCAGCCTGGCGAGCGGCCCGGCGCACGTTCGGACGTGCCTCAGCGGTGACCACGCCCACCCGGCGGGCCGCACAGTTCCTGGAGAAGTACACCGGACTGACCGGTATCCACGCCATCTCCTGCGGCATTAACGCCGATAACTACTCGCCGAACTTTGATTCACGCACGGAGAACCGCATTCTGTTTGTGGGGCGGGTCACCGGCGAGAAGCAGATCGACGTGCTGCTGAAAGCCGTGGCAAAGTTAAATCCCGACCTCGATGTGCAGGTCGAAATTGTCGGCGGAGGAGACCAGAAACGCAACCTGGAGCACCTGGCTGACACCCTCGGCATCCGCTCACGGGTCACGTTTGCTGGCTACGTGACGGATGAGGAGCTGCGCGCGGCGTACTCGCGGGCGACGGTTTTCGCGATGCCGTCGATCGCTGAGCTGCAGAGCATTGCCACTATGGAGGCCATGGCCTCCGGATTGCCGATCGTCGCGGCTGATGCTATGGCGTTGCCACACCTCGTGCACGACCAGGCGAACGGGTACCTGTTCAAGCCGAGCGATGCGCAAGATCTCGCCGATAAACTCACCCTCGTGCTCACGGCGCCACCGGAGCAGCTGGAGGCGCTCAAACGTGAGTCGCTCAAGCTCATTGCCGCGCACGACATCAAGCGAACGTTGATCACATTCGAATGCCTGTATCGTGGGGAGCCGGTGAACAATTTGGTCACCAACGGGGCCTCGGCGCATCTGCCGGAATAGTCACGTAATTCTGGTGTGACTATTTGGTCGCGCTTTTTGGGGCGGTAGCTCAGCTGGTTAGAGCAGCGGACTCATAATCCGTCGGTCCCGGGTTCAAGTCCCGGCCGCCCTACTGTAAATTCGATCTGATCAGGGTTTCTTGTCTGTACCGAAAGGGCAAGACTTGATACACCCATTGTTTATCCATTGTTTATTCCAAAATTTCCGTCCTTCGGGGGTTCCCATAGAGAAGGTGCACGACCCGGTTCGAGTCATCTGGGATGACCTCGAACACCTACGGGTTATGGACACTGAAAAACTCTTGGGGCTCGGTCTCGAGCCCGTTTTGACGACAAGCGAGCTCGCCGAATATGTCGGCGTGCAGGTGCAGGCCATCTATGACCTGCGCACCGACGGTCGCGGACCCTCCGGCATTCGAGTCGGGCGAGAGATCCGCTACCGTGTATCCGATGTTCGGCGATGGCTCGACAGCCTGCACGAGCCTGAACCGGCTCTGGGCGATCTTGGGGGCGATCGCTAGTGGCAGGGCGACCACGCCTGCCGATCAGCACGTTCGGATCTATCACAACCGTCAAGCTTGGCCCAGGACGGTTCAGGGCGACGACAGTTTTCCGTGACTGGGACGGACAGTCTCGACAGGTCGGGGCGGCGCGTGAGAGCCGCAACGCGGCGCAGTCAGCGCTCAAAGTGGATCTGGCTGCACGCATGCGTTCTGGTGGCGTCGGCGACTCTCTCGATGCCAGCTCGCCCTTTCCTGTGCTCGCCGCGTCATGGATGGAGGACGTGATGCTCGATGTCGACCGGTCCCAAGGCACGAAAGACACTTACCAACGCGAACTGCGGGTACTGGTCTTGCCCTTCTTCGAGAACTTCACCATTCGCGAAGTGACCGTTGGCCGCATCGAGCTCTTCCTGAGGCAGCAGCGAGCGACGTCGTATACGCGAGCAAAGCACTCTCGCACGATTCTCGGAATGATCCTGGCGTTCGCGGTGCGGCGGGAGATCATTCCGCGCAATCCAATGAAGGAGACGTCGCGCATGAAGAAGCCTCCGCATACCCCGAAGGCCCTCACGCCGGACCAGATCGCTGCGATCCGCCTCGCAGCCAGCGAATGGCGCACGGAAGAGGGCCGGATGGGCCCGCGATCCGACGGCCAGGTGCGGGACATCATCGAGGTGATGCTCGGCACCGCCACGCGCATCGGAGAAGTGCTCGCCATCCGGCAGTGCGACGTCGATCTGGACGCCGACCCGCCGCGGGTGAATATCAGCGGCACACTCGTCGTGCACAACAAAGCCGGCGTTCACCGTCAGGAGCCTCCCAAGACCCACGAGTCGAACCGGGTCATTGGCATGCCGCCATTCGCGGTCGAGGTTATCCGCCAGCGCTTGGCACGGCTCGATCCGGATGAGACGGAGCACCTGCTGTTCTACTCAAGGGTGGGCACTCCACTCGCGCCATACAACGTCAGGCGCACATTTCGGGAGGTCCTCCGGAACGCCGGCCTCGAGGGCCTGAACATCACTCCGCACTCTTTTCGCCGCACCGGGGCGACGTTGCTCGCCAATGAGCTCGGCATGCAGGCGGCGGCCGATATGCTCGGACACACCTCCACGTCGACGACCAAGGCGCACTATGCCGAGCCCGACCGTACCGTGAAGTCGGAGCCGGCGGAGGTAATGCAGCGGCTGGCGCCACCAATTTAGCGCTCCGTCACCAACCCCAGTTCGCGACGGCTTTCAATTCTTTCGACAGTCGGCACCGGAGGACGGCAACAGCGGCATCCGTCGGAATTGATAGCCGGCGCATCTATCGTTGGATGTAGCGATGAGTTGTTTTAGCTCATTCTCAGTTCGATTCAAGGAATGAATTTCGATGCTCACGCAAGTCACTTCTCCCCAGCAAGTCTTCTTCGCGCCGCAGCGGTTGGTCGTTCCCCTATTCCAACGGCCCTATGTCTGGTCGCGGGAAGTTCAGTGGGAGCCACTGTGGAATGACGTGACTCGGTTGATCGACGTGATTGCGGAGGGTGACGGGCAGGCGACCCATTTTCTGGGCGCGGTCGTTTTGCAGGCGCAGGCAACAGCCCTGGGTGACTTGCCGCAGTACACCGTCATCGATGGACAGCAACGCCTGACGACCCTCCAGATCCTGCTGGACGCCCTACATGCCCAGCTGGAGTCGCGCGGGCTGGCTCACCTTGCTGCCCAAGTGCTCACGCTGGTTCAGAACCCGGAGTCATTTCGCCAGCACCCGGACGATCGTTTCAAGGTGTGGCCGACTAACCGCGATCGGCTAGCCTTCTCCGCAGCGATGTCGGCCACGGCTCCCATTGATCACTCGTCCTTGCCGGTCGGTCGGCTGGTGGACGCTCACCAGTACTTCTTTGAGGCGATCGGAGAGTGGTTGGACGTGGAACGGGCCACCGTTGAAAGACGTGCTGGATTGCTCGTGCCGGCGATTACGACGCGGCTTCAGATCGTGACGATCCAACTGCTCTCGCATGAAGATGCGCAGGAAATATTTGAAACGCTGAACGCTCGTGGTACTCCATTGACCGCCGCCGATCTGATCAAGAACTACCTCTTCCAGCGGCTGGAAAAGGATGCAGCAGCCACTGAAAGCGCCTACCAGGACTACTGGGCCGATTTCGAAACTCCATTTTGGGAGGCCGAGGTCGCTACTGGTCGCATCAAGTACGCCCGGAGCTCACTGTTCCTGACACAGTGGCTTACGGCCAAGACGCTGAAGGAAATCCCCGCGCGCGAGGTCTTTATGCAGTTCAAACGGTACGTCGGGGCTTCTGGAACGAACATTCTGACTCTTCTCCGTGCCCTGAGGTCAGCCGCCGATCGGTACCGTGCTTTTACAGAGGGTGCCGCTGTCCGTGACGGGGCGCTCAGTCGGCTGAACCTTTTTGTGTATCGAATGAGCACGCTCGACTCAGAGATCACGAAACCGCTCCTCATCTGGCTGGGTGAGCCGGAGCAGGCAGCTCTTGACGAACTCGAACGTGAGCGACTTTTGGACACCCTGGAAAGTTGGTTCGTGCGGCGTGCTCTCGTTCGAGCGCAGTCGCAGGGTACCAATCGCTTCATGTTGGACCTGCTCACGCATCTGGCTAAGCGCCCTGCGACAACGGCCATTGATGACGCTGCGCGAGAATACCTCGCGGTCCAGACTTCGAGCTTTGGGTATTGGCCGGATGATGCTGAGCTCCGAAGGGAGTTGGTTGACCTGCAAGCCTATAAGAAGTTTCGCAAGGGACGACTGCGAATGGTCCTCGAAGCAGTCGAAGACCAGCTTCGAGGCTTTCCTGGTGGGCGCTCCTTCTCCGTGTCGCCGGTATCGCGCGGGGTATGTACGATCGAGCACATCATGCCCCAAGAGTGGCGCTCAAACTGGAACGACCTAACCGAGGTTGAAGCCGAGAATCGGCGGGACAGCATTGTGCACACTCTCGGCAATCTCACTCTGGTGACGCAGAGCCTGAACGCACGGTTGTCGAACGCTGCGTGGATTGCCTCAAATGGCAAGCGCGCCGCACTGGTCCGGCATGACACACTCCTCCTCACGCGAGATGTGGTCCACACTGATGCCTGGTCCGATGCCGAGATACTTTCGCGCACCGACGATCTCGTTGAGGCTATAAGTGAAATTTGGTCCGTTCCCACAGGTCACCGGGGGATAAGTGATGAGGCCGTCGGACGTGCCCAATATCGCACGGAAGTGGTCGATCTCGTGCGCGCGGGTCTTTTGAACCCTGGGTCGATTCTGTATGCCAAGCCAGCAGCTCACCGTGGTGAAATCGCGACTGTAAATGAAGATGGAAGCCTGCTCATGAATGGAGTGATCTACGCGACCGTCAGTGGGGCGGCACGTCATCTCCAGGGCGGAGGGACAGTGGCCGGCTGGCACTTCTGGTGTGTCGATCCCGGATTTCAACGAACAATGGCCGATGTCCGAGCTGAACATGCTGGGGGCGTCGGTCTATCGCAAGCCTTCCCGAGGAAGGCGCGTCCTCGAGCCGACGTGTGAAGTGGCGGTGATGTGAAATCTAATTCAGACGCGGGGATCACTTTCGTTGCGGTTCCAGATTCCGCGGGCGCCCGGCTGTTTGTGGAACTGTCGACCTATGGTGCCGACCTCACAGAAGCTCGCCACGCCTTGGAACTCGCGCTGGCGGGGAGCGGCGGCGGCCATAATCACGATGATTTTAGCGCCGTCCAAAAATAGGACCAGTATCGGCATTTGTAGGCCATCGCGTCGTCAGCCCGAACCAGCTGAGAACCTTCGGCAGCGTCTGCCCCTGGCTTTGGCGTCGGTGAGAAACTCACCACTCAGATCAGGAGCGACCTGCTCGTATGGCTTTCAACCTGGCAGATAGGGAGACCGAACAGGCAAGCCTTCCAACGGGAGATGAATGACTCATGCGCTTTTTTCAGGGACTGGACTTAACCCGGCAAGCGCGTCTTTCCCGGAGACGTCCCGATAAAAGTACTCGGTGACCTCCACACGGTATTTGGAAATCGGCAGAAGGAGACTAACTTCATGACCCTTCTCAGCAGTCCAGCTAATCTCGCCGATTGCATAAGGGACCAGGCTGCAGGCTAAGGCAAGTTTTACTGGTGCCATGTATTCCATCGACTTGCCGATAGTTAGCCTACCGACCAGGTCATCACCCGCATATACGAAAATCACGACCTCACCAGCATGCCTCCCGGATGGCTGAGGCCCGATGCCGAGCCGAAACGTTTTCTGCACGACTTTTCGGCGTCCATGGAAACGTCTTAGCGCTGGCTGGTACTGCGCAACGCCCGTCACGACAGTCTCGCGCTCGGCGACAAGAACGACATCACCCCCTGTTGGCGCTGATCGAGGAAGGCACCAATCGGGGCTCTCAAGCCTTAGATAGAGGCGAAAACCCAGCTCCCCCTTGAACGGTCGCGCCCGCGTCACGCCGAACATACCGGACTCGGCCAGCGGGCTGAGAACTTCGAAGTACTTTCGAGCATCCTCGCGTGGCAAATAGCCAGCCTTCAGTTGTCTGCCCTCTGCGAGCACGTCGACTCGGACGGCCGTCTTATCGTGCGCATTCAACGGTTCCGGAACAAGCACCACCGCGAGCCGACCGTCAGGTCCAACTGAGCGCACGGCCTCGCTGATATTTTTTTGATAAAGGCTGCTGCCCGCTACTGATTGATCCTCGCTGATACCGTATAAGTTGAAGTAGCCAGCACCCAAGGGAGTCTCTTTAGCACAGTCGCAACTGTAGATCGTGGCAATGACTCGGGCTTTGGGAAGGGGCGACATGATTCTCCAAACGCATCAGTGACTGGCTGCCGACATTCCAGCAGAACGGCGGGTGGTTCAGTGTCGTTCGAATCTTCAAAGTTCGCAATGGCGTGCCTTGGTCGCTTCATGCGCGCCGTGGTGCGCCGTCCCGATCCGCGGCAACACTCCTACGACGTCGTTCTTCGAGAGGACCTCATGGCCGCACGAAAGCCGGTGCGCTTGCGGACGTCCGATGACGGCCCGCCTACTGAGCTGACCGTATTTTCCGGCGAGCGCCTCCCGACGACGTCCCCCACCGTCTCGTTGCAGGTAGCGGGAGGCGTCGCGCCACTGCTAGGTTGCGTTCGTGCAAGCACCTGACTCGATCCCCGCAGTCGCCGAGCCCACGGTGATCTTCGTGATCAACCGGGAATGGTTCCCCGAGGCAAACGCGAGAGCGACGTACGATGCGACCCGCATGTACTGGCGCGTGGGGGCGGACACTCGGCAACGCGCGGTCTACGCGCTCGGTGTCGCAGGCGGTGTTGTCCGAGGCGCATATCGACTCCAATCCTGGCATTCCGGTGACGAAGAGGGGCGGTGGGGCTTCGATGGAGTGCCTGCGCCAGAACTCGGCGCCGTAGGGACGAGCGTCGAACGGCTTGCACCGCCCAGGGGCGCGGCGAACCCTGTGCGTCGTTACCTCGACGGCATCCCAACGAGCGATGAGAAGCCGGTGCAGGCGATCGCCCGGGAACTGAACGTGGAGCCGCTCGCGCGGATCATGTACGGCCAACGCGAGTTGTTCCACAGCAACTTCCTCGCGTGGTTCTTCGACGCTCTGCCGAAGCTGGCCGATGCTGTGTTCCGCGATCTCACGACCGACGACGTCACAAGCTTAACCACAGTGCGGCACGTTGAACGAGAACGAGAGAACCTCGACCTTGTGCTCCATTGGCCGGACGCGGCGCCGTTGGTCATCGAGAACAAGGTGTTCTCGCTTCCCGAGCGAGCCCAGCTCGACGAATATCGCGGCATGACTGGGCGGTGGAAGGGTGAGCCCGCGCAGCTAATCCTGCTGAGCATGTCCCCACCGCGTGAGCCGGTCGAGGGCTGGACCTACCTGAGCTATCAGGAACTCGCTGAACGCATCGATCTCGCCCTCCCTGACAATGACGACAGCAGCTACGAGGTCGAAACGGTCAGACGATACTCGCGAGTCGTGAGGCTCCTGAGCGCGCTACTCGACACCACGGTCGTGCACTCCGTGGAGGAGTCTGCGTGGCTGGACAGTTCGCAACTCGCAGAGATCGACTCAACCCAAACCCGTACCGCGCTCCGAAAGCTCCGTGCGCGGCGGGTGCAGGCTGTGATCGCGGCGGAAGGCCCGGCGGTGGGAAGGACGGAGGCCGCCATCAGCCACGGCCAGCCTCTAGTCGGCTGGCGGCGTCAAGTTCGGGTTGGTGGCGTCGAAATCCAAGCGGGGTGGCAGTACCAGGAAGGACAGTTTCGGTTGTGTGTCGTGTTGCCACACCTCGAGGGTCGCTCCGGAGAGGACAGAGACGCTCGCGAGGAATTCGCCACATTGCACCCGGAGCTGTTCGATTTCGCGCCGCTCTACGAGGTCCTCACATCGCCGGCTGGGCAAGTCATGCCGCGCGACGGCTTCGGGCACTTCGCTCCGTCGTTCGTGTACCGCTACGTGAAAGCGCCGGACCAGACCGTCGAGCAGCTCGTCGCGGCGACCCACGCGATCAATGCCGCGCTTGAGGCGTGACGAGCTGCTCGCCGATTTTCTCCGCAAGCCGGACGGCGAGTGGGACACGCAAACGGTCGATCGGCGACTTTCATCCGTTCCCGTTTGGGGAACCCCTAACGGGCAGGCTCCTCGGTAAGTGTCTTTGAAGCACGGGCAGCTTGTGCGGGTTTGGAAATGATGGCGGCGGAGATTGAACCCAGGACGATGACGATCCCGGCTATCTGCATTGGGGTGAGGTTCTCGCTGGCGATTAGCCAGCCGAGGAGGATGGCTACGACGGGGCTGAGTAAGCCAAGGAAAGCCGTGGTGCTTGCGGCAAGCCGTGCGATTCCGCGAAACCACATGACGTAGGCGAACGCGGTGCCGATGACCGAGAGATAGGTGTACCCAATGATGTTCGGCGTTGTCAGCGGAGCGATGGGAAGGCCTTCGATCACGAGCATAAGGACCAGGAGGGAGAGGCCTCCTGCGATGAGCTGCCAGGCAGTGGTCGTGAGTGGGGGCGCTGGCTGCCCCCACTTCTTGGTGAGCACGATCCCGGATGCCATGGAGAGTGTTCCGCCGATAGCGGCTACGAGACCGATGGCATCGAGGCGGGCTTGGGCTTGGAGCACGATGAGGCACACGCCGAGTAGGCCGGTAGCGCCGGCGATGACCACCCGGCCTGTCAATCGCTCGTGGAGCACGCGGCTGGCAAGAAGGGCGATGACGAGTGGCTGAATCCCGCCCATGATTGCGGCCACACCGCCAGGGAGCCGGTAGGCCGCGATGAAGAGCAACGCAAAGAACGCTCCGATGTTGAGAATGCCAAGGACCCAGGATTTCCACCACCATGCGCCGCGTGGCAACCTTCGGCAGAGCATGAGTAGGAGGATTCCCGCAGGAAGTGCGCGCAACGTAGCCGCGAGCAGCGGTCGATCCTCCGGCAGCAGCATCGTGGTTGTCAGGTAGGTCGTGCCCCAAAGCGCCGGGGCCAAGGCTGTTGTCGCCAACAAGAAAGTTCGATTGCTAAGCACTTAGTCATTATACTTAAGTGCTTAGCAATTGGTACTATGACCCTATGCCGGACCATGTTGATCGAATCATTGAACAGTGGAATACAGAAAAGCCCGACCTTGATGTCTCACCCATGGCCGTCATCGGTCGAATTAGTCGCACCGCCCTCGTCGTGGAATCGCGACTGGCCAGTACGTTTGCCCAGCACGGTTTGGATGCTGCTTCCTTTGACGTGCTCGCGACCCTCCTGCGAAGCGGTGCCCCCTATCGGATCGCCCCGCTGGAGTTGGCTCGTGAGGCCATGATTTCAACAAGCGCAGTGGCCCAGCGACTGAACAAATTGGAGAGTCGGGGGTTTGTCGTGCGCCAAGCAAACCCCGACGACGGCCGTGGCACACTCGTCGCGCTCACCGATGTTGGAAGAGATCTCATCGAGACGGCATTGCCAGATCACCTCGAAACCGAGCGCGCCATCACCGCCGTCCTCAGCCTCGCGGAGCAGACATTGCTCGCGGAACTCCTGCAACGACTCAGCACCGCAGCCAGTATTCGATGATTTCCCCGTCCGGAAAAGCATTCTCCGACCACCACCGTGTCCTCGAGCCCCACTCACAGACGATGCAACCACGGTCAGTCCCGTTGGACGAACCCTCTACGGGACGCCAGATCTACGTGGTGGACGTGAAACTGCTTCTGTGGGCGCAGCGTTAGGTCTGTGATCCAGAGGAATTCGATGTTCCGAGGTTATGGAGCGTATTGCTACATGATTGAACCGCCGCGCTGGATCGGAGTCACGCTGGCCAACGCAGATCGGATTCGCAAGCGGCGGTATCGGCGGCATCGATGCGTTGGCATCCGCCGTCGATCAGTGTGCGTTCCCCGAGTGGTTGGTCGAGTTGGACGGTTACAGGGACGGCATTATTCCCTGGGCAATCAGCCGCGCCGCCGCCAAAGGGTTCAACGTCAATCCGGATCGTGATTTGTTCTGACTTGTACGTCACGACAGGGGATAAGGTCTCGCCGGTAACACCGGATGAGCAGCCGAGTCGGGTAACGACGACCTCGATATTAGTGCTGTCCCTACCCAAATTAGTGGGATTACTAATTCGCCAGGTCGCGGTCTCACCAATCTGGACAGCATCAGGCTGGTCTGCACCCTTCCCATTTTCGGGCCCGGTCTGCTGACATCCAGCCAGAAGTAACGCGACAGCGATCGCTCCGATTAACCGACCAGCAGTGCATTTCTGCTTCATGCACTCATGATCCACCAACCACGCCCAACAGCGCCACACTATTCGTGTATTGATACACGAACGTAGTCGAAGGCATTCGCAGTTACGCCCTGAATGTCGAACAAGGCAACCCAAGCAGTCGTGCCTAACTACACCAATTCAATCGCACGCGAACAACGGCGGGTAGGAATGTCATACGTCCGCACGTTCATGGCGCTGACTTCATAAAATGGAAGGGGCCCGACTCAGCCCGTAAGCCGAACCCCTGCGGGGCGAGCCGGGAGGGAGCCAGGGGACGTGCTTGGAGCGCTAACTTGCAAAACTCGAAGTGCGGTCGAGCCCCCGTAACGATCGCCTACCGTCTCCGTGCGGGGCTAGTCTTCGCCCATAGAATGTGACCATGAGTCCGAATCGAC
>NZ_PJJM01000059.1 GCF_002929805.1 Cryobacterium sp. Y50
ATCTGGACCAAATCCGCGGAACAAATCCTCGAATCCCTCAAACGACTTCTACAACGAACTTCCGACGCAGGACACTAGTTGAATTCGTGTCGAAGCGATCTAAACCTGCGGAAAGAGCAGGGGGAGCTGCAGGGTCAGCCAGGGGCTGAATGCCCAAGGGGTGGTCCGTACCGCCGACACGAGGTCGGCGCGGGGCACCCACCGCCATTCCAAGACCTCGTCAGCGCGGGGCGCAACCGTCGAGCTTGTGACCGCTGTGAAAACCGGACAGATTTCGTTTTCCACGATGCCGGACGCGTCGAGTGCACGATAGCGAAAGTCGGGCAGGGCCAGAGTGAGTTCGGTTAGTTCGATGCCGAGTTCATGGCTCGCGCGGCGAATTGCTGCATTTTCCAGGGTCTCTCTGGGCGCAGGATGACCACAGAACGAGTTCGTCCACACACCCGGCCAGGCCTTCTTGGTCAGCGCGCGGCGGGTAACCAGGATGCGGTCGTTTTCATCGAAGACGTGGCATGAGAATGCTAGGTGCAGCGCCGTGTCGAAGTCATGCACGAGCGCCTTGTCGGCCACGCCGATCGGCGTTCCGTCCTCGGCAACGAGCACCACGGTCTCGACCTCGAGGATGTCCCGTTCGTCGGTCATGCTGTCCTGCGCCACGTCTGACCACCCTCTGAAAGTTTCGTACCTCAAATCTACGCCAGCGGTGGGATATTCGTGCGCCTGCGGCCGCGATCGAGTGGCGCGTCTAGAAAGCGAGGGGCATCCCTCTAAAGCATGGAACTATCCCCAGAATGGGGGGTAGACAGAAGGAGAGAGGGGGTATCGGTTGCGAGTTGGATGGGAACAAACTGAGGCGAATGGTCCTGTGAGATGTTGGATTTTTCAGATTCGCCGGGGCGGGACCGAACGAAGGAGTTCATTCCATGAGAATAACTTGCCCGTACTGTCACTCTGAGGCCCGACTGCGACCAAATCCCGCTATAACTGACGGGGCGACCGCACCGAGGTATGAACTCGAATGCAGCGGTTGCGACGCCACTTCTGTACGGCCCAGCCCGGGACGCCGACACCTTCGGTGCTCAGCAGACGGGACCTTTATCCCGGAATCGCTGGCCCGTGCTAGGGCGGGTTGAAGTCGCGATGCTCAAAAACCCCCACGCCGAGGCGCAGGGGTTTTGGTCGTGCGAGTTGATGTGGGTTAAACGAACAGGTTCGCGCGCTTGAGGTCTTCGGCGAAATCTACCTCGACGGCGTAGAAGTCGGAGATGTTCACCGGCTCCACCAGCATGCGGTTCTGCTCGATCGCAAGCTCGATGCCGCGCTCGAAGTAGTCCTGGTCGGCGACCTTGATTAGCTGGCGAATGAGGGTTGCCTTGTCGGCGCTCGACACGTAGTTGATGCCGACAGCTTCGCCAAGACCGTCTTTGACGGTCTTGGACAGCTCCTTGATGTAGCCCTCGGCGCTGGTCGTGTATTTTACCTCTTCATCGGATACCTTGTCGGTGTTCACTGTGACGAAAGACTGGTCACGGGCCATCATGGCGGCAGCGCGGTCGAGAATGGCCGGGTCGAAGACAACGTCGCCGTTCATCCAGAGCACGCCACCCGGCTTCGAAGCCTGCAGGGCACGCAGCAGGCTCTTCGATGTGTTGGTCTGGTCGTATTCTTCGTTATAGACGAAGGATGCCTGCGGGAACGCTTCAATGATGTGCTCAAGCTTGTAGCCGACGACGATGGTGACCTCGGCGGCTTTGCCGAAGGCATGCGCGATGTTGTCGAACTGCTGCTGCATGATGGTGCGGCCATCGTTCAGTTCGGTGAGCGGCTTCGGCAGCGAGCGTCCAAGACGACTGCCCATGCCGGCCGCCAGGATGACGACGTGCGTCTTGACCGACTGCGTCTTAGCTGCCTGCGTCGTCACGATTATCTCCTCAAGAATGATCGGGGCTACGACTGAAAACCCATTCGCTTGCGAAGAGTTTGCTCAGGATTCACCCACATGTTCACGTAAAGACACACCGTTATGTCAATCTCACCATAACCCGTTGGGTCGTTCCGCGGGCAAAAACGGCTCGGCACGTGTCCATTTCGTGACCCGGCATGGAGCGTACTCACAGGTTGAAATGGCTGTCAGCCGGCCGTCCGCGCCCTCAGGGCGGTGGTCCTTGGTAGGTTAACTGAGTGACTTTTGTGCCGCTCAACTCTGAACCTGACGACGAATCTGTCACCGACACTTCTGCAGAATCGAAAGCGCCGAACGCCGTGGAACGAAAGATCGTGAAACTCAACGCCGCGAATCCGGCGGCAAGTGAGTCAGCCCTCGTTAAACCGAATGAGCATGACCCTGCCGTTTCTAAGCCGGCTGAGCGTAAACCTGCCGTGCGTAAGCCGGCTGAGCGTAAGCCTGCCGTGCGTAAGCCTGCCGTGCGTAAGCCTGCCGTGCGTAAGCCGGCCGTGCGTAAGCCGGCCGCCAGGGCACCGGCTGCGGCCACGGCCGAGAAACCGACCGCGTCTGAACCGAATGCATCGACATCCACTGACACGACGGCCACACCGGCCAAGCCTGCCACACCGGCCGAGCCTGCCATACGCAAGCCGGCCGCACGTAAACCGACGGTGCGCAAGCCGACGGTGCGCAAGCCGACGGTTCGTAAGGCATCCGTCCCCGCTTCAACCGCCACTCCAGCACAGTCCGGGGCCACGACGTCCTCGCTTTCCAATAGCTCCACCGACGGAACGACTCGTCCGTATGCGACTCGCGATGCACTCCAGGATCGGCTCCGCACCGCTGCGCCCACGGAGCCGGCCGAGCTAGAGCCCCAGTCCGAGGCTCAGTCCAAGATTCAAACGACGCCCAGGGCACAGCCGAAGTCGGTGCCCGAATCTGTGGGCAAGCCGGCAACGATCGTGATCGAGGCCCGTGGCCTGATCAAACGCTTCGGACAGACCGTCGCAGTTTCCAACCTCAACCTGACCGTTCGTGCCGGGTCGTTCTATGGCATTGTCGGACCGAACGGTGCCGGTAAGACCACGACCCTGTCCATGATCACCGGGTTGCTGCGGCCGGCAGCAGGAACCGTCACCGTGCACGGTATCGATGTCTGGAAGCGACCCAACGACGCCAAACGTGTCATCGGGGTGCTGCCCGATCGGCTTCGGCTGTTCGATCGACTGACCGGGGCGCAGCTGCTCTACTACGCTGGCACCCTCCGCGGGATCGACAACGACACTGTGCGTACCCGCTCGGCGGATTTGGCCGCAGCGTTCGGCCTCGAGGACGCACTCAACCGGCTGGTCGCCGACTACTCCGCCGGCATGACCAAGAAGATCGCCTTGGCCTGTGCCATGATCCATTCTCCCCGCGTGCTCGTGCTCGATGAACCGTTCGAGTCGGTCGACCCTGTTTCCGCGGTCAACGTCACCGAAATTCTGCAGAAATACGTTGCCGCTGGTGGCACGGTCGTGCTGTCCAGCCACGGTATGGATTTGATTCAGCGGGTCTGTGATCACGTCGCGATCATCGTGCAGGGGCGGGTCCTGGCGGCCGGCACCGTTGACGAGGTTCGCGGTCAGAAGACGCTCGAAGACCGGTTCGTTGAACTCGCCGGTGGACGCAAGGTGGCGGAGGGCATGGAATGGTTGCACAATTTTTCGGACTGAAACTCCGACTGCTCGCCAACCTGTTTCGTCGTAGTCCCTGGCAGGTCGTCGGCCTGGTCGTAGGCCTGCTCTACGGGCTCGGCGTTGCCATGACATTCCTGGTCGTCCTGATCTCCCTGCGGTTCATCGGTGACCCAGCTCTGATTCGAGATTCGCTCATCGTGGCCGGATCGGTGGTGGTGCTGGGCTTTCTGCTCATCCCGATCGTCGCCGGAATCGACGACAGCATGGACCCACGCAAGTTTGCCTTCCTGGGCATTCCTAACCGTTCTCTGTCGCTGGGCCTGGCGGGGTCGGCTCTCATCGGTGGTCCGGCCGTCACACTGAGCATTGTTCTGCTCGGAACCGTGTTCACTTGGTCGCGTGGCGTGGGCCAGGCGCTGCTCGCGCTCGTCTCGGCCGGGCTCATCCTGGCCACCTGCATTCTTTTGTCGCGAGTGAGCGTATCCCTCGCGGCATTTCTGCTCTCCACCCGGCGTTCGCGAGAATTCACCGGCCTCATTGGAGTCGTCGTGTTAGTCATGATCTCCCCGGTGGTTGTGGTACTGATCAGCACGGACTGGGCGCGTCACGGTCGTGCGCTGCTCGGCACGCTCGCCTCGATTCTGGGCTGGACTCCGCTCGGCGCAGCCTGGGCTGTTCCCGGGGATGCCTCCACCGGAGCGTGGGGCCCGGCGATCCTCAAGCTCGTCATCGCGGCGGCGTCGGTCTACACCCTGTGGTTGATCTGGCAGCTGGTCGTGGCGCGTATGCTCGTGTCGCCCGGTCGCGAAGCGGCAGCGAAGCAGTACTCCGGGCTGGGCTGGTTCGACCGTATGCCGCACAACGCCGTCGGCGCCATCGCCGCCCGCACCTTCACCTATTGGGCCCGTGACTCACGCTACTGGGTATCGCTCATCATGATCCCGATCGTTCCGATCATCGCGGTCCTGCCACTCAACATCGCCGGTGTGCCCGTGCACTACCTCGCCCTGCTACCGGTGCCTCTTATGTGCGTCTTCCTAGGTTGGACCATGCACAACGACGTCGCCTACGACAGCACGGCGATCTGGCTGCACGTTGCCTCCGGTACGCGCGGGGTAGCGGACCGAATTGGTCGACTCGTTCCCGCACTGGCCATTGCCGTCCCTGTTATCGGCATTGGGTCGGCCGTCAGTATCTGGCTCTACGGCGATTGGACGGTCTTGCCTTCCATGCTGGGAGTGAGTACCTGCATTCTCCTGGCCGGTCTGGGCTTTTCGAGCTACACCTCGACGAGGTTTCCGTACCCGGTCAGCAAACCCGGCGACAGCCCGTTTGCGCAGCCGCAGGCCTCCGACACGGCATCCGCTCTCGTGCAATCGTTGACCTTCACCGGCTCAATCGTTCTCGCCCTGCCCGCGCTCATTTTCGCCTATCTGGGAGTCACCGAAGATCCGGTATGGCATCTGCGTAGCCTGGGAATTGGAATCGGACTCGGCCTGCTCGCCGTGATCGTGGGAATCTGGCTCGGCTCGCGTACCTTTGAACGTCGTGGACCCGAGATGCTCGCCTCCGCGCAGCGCGCCTGATCAGCACGCGCCTGCCCAGCCGGCGCGAGATTGCTTAGACTGGTGCCATGACTGAATTTCGCGCGAGCATTGCAGAACCCGGCCAGCCCGGCGGCGGAACTTCCACGCTCGACCGTGAGCTCGAAGAACTCATCACGCAGGAGCAACTCGAGCCGGGCGACCATGAACGGTTTTCTCACTATGTCCCCAAGGACAAGATCATGGAGTCGGCCATTTCTGGCAAGCCGGTCAAGGCGCTATGCGGCAAGAAGTGGTTGCCGGGACGCGATCCGGAGAAATTTCCGGTCTGCCCGACCTGTAAGGCTATCTACGAAAAGATGAAGGCCAAGTAACAGCTATTCCGGCCGCAGCTAGCGATACGAGGTCGGAATAACAGCCTCACCGCGCCCGAGTCGAAACGCTTCAATCGGCAATTCCTGCATAACGGATGCGTTGTGGGCGCGAGCGCGCAGGGTCCCGGCAGATCCCAGGTAGCGTTCGTCGACGGTGCCGCCTTCGATCAGGGGCACGAGGAGTGCTCGTTCCAGTCCGCTACGGGAATCGAACTGGGCAGCGGGCCCGTGGTCGAGCACTACGATTTCTTCCTGAGCGATTCCGGCGCCATCCACTCGGCGCAGCGCGCTCTTGCGGCCGCCGATGGAGAGTTTCGCGGTCGAGGTCTTGGCGACGGAAATCCAGTCCTCGCCGTGTCCCTTGTGGGCGACCAGCTTGTAGACCAGGCCGGCGGCCGGTTCGCCCGACCCGGTGACCACTGAGGTACCAACTCCGAAGGCGTCGACCGGGCTAGCCGACAGGGCTGCGATGGCGAACTCGTCGAGGTCACTCGTGACAGTGATCTTCGTGTTCACGGCGCCGAGCGCGTCGAGCTGGGCCCGCGCGGCGGCTACAACGGTAGGCAGATCGCCGGAGTCGATGCGGATCGAGCCGAGGTCGGGGCCGGCTACCTTGACCGCCAGTGCGATGCCGGCTGGCACATCGTAGGTGTCGACGAGCAGCGTCGTGGCCGCACCGAAGGCATCCACTTGTGCCTGGAATGCTTCTTCTTCGCTGTCGTGCAGCAAAATAAATGAGTGCGCGGCGGTGCCCATCGTCGGCAGGCCCCATTGGCGGCCGGCTTCGAGGTTGCTGGTCGATGCGAAGCCGGCGATGAACGCGGCGCGGGCAGCGGCGACCGCCGAGTGTTCATTGGTGCGGCGCGACCCCATTTCGGCGATCGGGCGGCCGAGGCTCACCGAGACCATGCGCGCGGCCGCGCTCGCGACCGCGATGTCGTAGTTGAGCACACTCAGAATAAGTGTCTCCAGAATGACGCCCTCGGTGAAGGTGCTTTCCACCAGCAGTAGCGGCGACCCGGGAAAGTAAGCTTCGCCTTCCTGATACCCCCAAATGTTGCCGCTGAAGGAATAATTGGCCAGATAGTCGAGGGTGGACGTGTGCACGACCCCGTTCTGCTCCAGCCAGGTCAGTTCTTCGGTTTCGAAGCGACACTGCCGAATCAGTTCCAACAGACGGCCGGTGCCGGCCACGATGCCATAGCGGCGTCCAGCCGGCAGGCGCCGGGCGAAGGCCTCGAACATACACTCGCGATCGGCGGTGCCGCTTTGGATCGCGGCGTCGACCATCGTAAGTTCATAGCGGTCGGTGCGGAATGCGGGGGTGCGAGCGGCTGGGCCGCCATGTGCAGACACGGAGAAAGTGGGGGACGGGGTCACCCGAAACAGCTTATCCGCTCGGTCGGGCTAGGCTTAGTCTCCGTGAAGGATGCACCGATTGGTATTTTCGATTCCGGAGTGGGCGGCCTGACCGTCGCCCGGGCGATCAAGGACCAGTTGCCGAACGAATCTATCCTCTATATCGGCGATACGGCGCACTCGCCCTATGGGTCGAAGAAGATCGCCGACGTGCGCGGTTTCGCACTCGATGTGCTCGATGATCTCGTCGCCCAAGACGTGAAACTGCTCGTCATCGCCTGCAACACGGCGTCGGCGGCCATGCTGCGCGATGCCCGCGAACGCTACAGCGTGCCGGTGATTGAAGTCATCCAGCCCGCAGTGCGCCGCGCGGTCGTGACCACGCGTAACCAGCGGGTCGGGGTGATCGGAACGGTCGGCACCATCAACTCCCGCGCCTACAACGATGCCTTTGCTGCGGCGCCGCAAATCTCCCTGTTCAGCCAGGCCTGTCCCCGCTTTGTGGAGTTCGTCGAGTCCGGTGTCACGACCGGTGCCGAATTACTTGCCGTCGCCGAGGAGTATCTCGCGCCGCTGCGCGCGGCCGAGGTCGACACCCTGGTGCTCGGCTGTACCCACTATCCGTTCCTGCGGGGCGCGATCTCCTATGTCATGGGGGAGGGCGTAACCCTGGTCTCCAGCGACACCGAAACCGCCAACGACGTCTACCGGGTACTGGTCAGCCAGGGGCTCGAACGCGGCCGCATAACCCCGCCCACCTACCGCTATGAGGCCACAGGCGACAGCGCCGAGGATTTTCTGGCCCTCGCCCATCGCCTGATCGGCCCTGAAATCAACCGAGTCGAACTGATCGAGACCGGCGCGATCAACCTAAGCGCACTCGCATCGCCACCCTTTTCAGTCTTGAACCCGAACCACTAGGAGTACACCGTGACCGAAACCCTGCGCGCCGACGGGCGCACCAACGACGAACTTCGCCCGATCACGATCGAGCGCGGCTGGAGCGACCAAGCCGAAGGGTCTGCACTGATCTCCTTCGGGCGCACCAAGGTGCTGTGCACGGCATCGTTCACCAATGGCGTTCCGCGCTGGATGAGCGGCACGGGCAAGGGCTGGGTCACTGCCGAGTATTCGATGCTGCCGCGCTCGACCAATAGTCGCATGGACCGCGAATCGGTCAAGGGCAAGATCGGCGGCCGCACCCACGAGATCAGCCGCTTGATCGGCCGCAGCCTACGCGCTGTCGTCGATATGAAGGCGCTGGGCGAGAACACTCTGGTACTCGACTGTGACGTACTGCAGGCCGACGGTGGCACCCGCACCGCGGCCATCACGGGTGCTTACGTTGCCCTCGCAGACGCCCTCGAGTGGGGTCGCAGCAAGAAGTTCATCTCGCAGAAGGCGCAGCCGCTCATCGACAGCGTCTCGGCCGTGTCGGTCGGCATCATTGGCGGCGTCCCCATGCTCGATCTGGCCTACACCGAAGATGTGCGCGCCGACACGGACATGAATGTGGTCGTGACCGGTCGAGGCAAGTTCGTCGAGGTGCAGGGCACCGCCGAGGCGGCACCGTTCGACCGCAATGAACTGGACACGCTGCTCGATCTTGCCCTGAAGGGCGCCATCACCTTGACCGATTTTCAGACCAGCGCACTGGGGAACTGAAGCGTGCAGATCGTTCTTGCCACTCACAACGCCCACAAAGTCGAAGAGCTGCGGCGCATCCTGGCCCCACAGCTTCCGGGCGTTGAGGTGCTCGCCTACGACGGCCCCGAACCGGTCGAGGACGGCGTCAGTTTCACCGAGAATGCCTTGATCAAAGCTCGTGCTGCTGCGGCGCACACCGGGCTGCCGGCCATTGCCGACGATTCCGGCATCTGTGTCGACATTCTCGGCGGAGCGCCCGGTATATTCTCTGCGCGCTGGTCTGGCCCGGCCAAAGACGCTGGCGAGAACCTGCGACTGTTACTTTGGCAACTCAGCGACGTTCCCGAGCAGCACCGCGACGCCCACTTCACCTGCGTGGCGGCACTCGCGCTGCCCGACGGCAGCGAACGTGCCGTGACCGGCGAATGGCCGGGGCAGCTTCTGTTCGAACCGGCCGGCAAGAACGGATTCGGTTACGACCCGATCTTTCTGCCCGATGGCTATGCCATCTCGGCCGCCGAACTCTCGGCGCACGTGAAGAACCAGATCAGCCATCGGGCGATCGCCTTCGAGGGTCTCGTTCCGGTATTGCGCGAGGTGCTCGGCAGCTGATTAACCGGCAACTCACCGGGCGGCTGGCGAGCAGCCCGCTACGGCCCTAACCTTGTGCCATGGGTCATGATCACGATCACGCGCACGGTACCGGATCGAACCGGAGGCGTTTGTCGATCGCCATCGGCATCGTGGGCTCCGTGCTGGTGCTTGAGGTGCTGGGCGCCTGGCTGACCGGCTCGCTCGCCCTGCTGGCCGACGCCGGGCACATGCTCTCCGATCTGTTCGGGCTCATCGTCGCGTTGACCGCCACTCTGGTCGCGGCCCGACCGGCCACGGACCGGGCCACCTTCGGCTTTCAGCGCGCTGAAGTGTTCGGCGCGCTCATCAATGGTCTGATCCTGCTCGTTGTGGCCGCTGTCGTCTCCGTTTCGGCAGTTCTGCGGCTTGTGCACTCGAGCGACACGGAGGTGCTCGGCACTCCCATGCTCGTCGTCGCGATCATCGGTCTCGCCGCGAACGTGGCTGCTATGGTGCTGCTGCGTCCGGCCGCAGCCGGGTCGATCAACATGCGTGGCGCCTACCTCGAGGTGCTTGGTGACGCTCTCGGGTCGGTGGCTGTGATCGTCGCGGCCATCGTCATCCTCTCGACCGGTTTTGTACAAGCGGATGCTGTCGCCTCGCTGGTCATAGCCGGAATGATCGTGCCGCGCGCCTACTTCTTGCTGCGCGACGTCGTGCGGGTGTTCAGCCAGTCAACGCCGGCTGACACGGACGTGTCTGAGATTCGGCTCCATTTGCTCGGTACCACCGGCGTCGTCGCCGTACACGATGTGCACGTTTGGGCCATCACCAGCGGCGCGCACGTGTTCACCGCCCACGTCGTCGTCGAGCCGACGGTGCTCGCTGCTGGCACCGACACCCTGCTCGATGAGCTGTCGGGGTGTCTGGCGAAGCATTTCGATGTCGCACACTCCACCTTCCAACTGGAACCGGCCGAGCACGCCGAGCACGAAGACCGACAGCACCGCTGAGTTGTTCAGACCGCGCTGATCAGACCTCGTGCCGGCCGGAGTGGTTCGTGTTGAACGTGTCGGGGTCGAGCATGTGGCTGCCGGTGGCCGTGGTGGGCTGGTCACGCAGACGGCGGGCCTTCACGACCGACTGCACGTAGTGGTAGACCGTCGGGATCAGGGTGATCACGACAGCGCCAATCAGGATCAGGTCGATGTAGGTTGTCACAAAGTCGGCGACCGGCGGGATATAGCCGAGAAAATAGCCGGCAAAGGTCAGCCCGGTTCCCCAGAGCAGAGCACCGATCAGGTTGTACAGGGTGTACTTGCGGTAGTCCATGTGGCCGACGCCGGCGGCAACTGGGGCAAAGGTGCGTACAATCGGTACAAACCGGGCCACGATGACGGCGACTCCGCCGAAACGCACAAAGAATGCATTAGTGCGGTCGACGTTCTTGATGCTGAACAGGCCGGATTCCTTGCGTTCGAAGACGCGCGGGCCGAACTTGTGCCCGATGAGGTAGCCGACCTCGCCGCCGAGAAATGCCGCAAAGCCGATGGCCAGTGCGACCCACCAGATGTCGATCTGAATCACGCCCGCTGCGGGGAACGCGAGTAGGCCGGTGATGATCAACAGCGTGTCTCCGGGGAGGAGAAACCCGACGAGCAATCCGGTCTCCGCGAAGACGATGGCGCAGACGACAAGCAGCGCCCACGGACCGGCCAATTCGATGATCTGGGTCGGGTCGAGCCAGGGAATCAGTGCGGTGGGATTCATGCAGGGAACTCCAGTTGGCGGCGGGCAATTATCGGGTGAGTGCAGCGGATACCGGGTTCAGAGTAACGCGCAATCGTGAGAAGTTGCCCGGCCGCTATGCCCCTGAATTCTGGGGGATCAACGCCCGACGACCGTGTGCGGGAGAGGGGACTTGAACCCCCACGCTCGAAAGCACAGGAACCTAAATCCTGCGTGTCTGCCAATTCCACCACTCCCGCCGGTGTGTTCCTAGTCTAGATGGCCAGCTGCGCGGCAGGATCTCGTTGGTTGTCGTGACCGAGCAACGCCGCGGCATACGACTCCACCTGGGCCCGCAGGGCGCCCACCAGTGCCGCCACGGCTGGCAGCCGCAGCGATTCGGTGCGCAACACCATCCAGTACGGCAGTCGCTCCTGAAAAATCTGCGGCAGCACACGCACCAGATCAGCGTGCTGATCAGCCATGAAACAGGGTAAAAAGCCGATTCCAGCGCCAGCCCTGGTGCCCTCGACATGCACGAAGACGTTTGTCGAGCTGAGTGACTCCCGCATCTGCGGTACCAGCCGCCTCGGCGTGTCGAGATCGTCGACCTGCAGCATCGAATCCACAAAATAGACGAGCGGATGCTGCGTCAACTCCTCCACCGTCGTCGGAGTGCCGTGCTCGGCCAGGTACTGCCGGGAGGCATACATGCCGAGATGGTAGTAGCCGAGCAGGATTGATTCGGCCCGGTGTACCTGCGGCTCACCGACGACGATCTCGATATCCAGTCCGGAGCGGTGCTGCAGGGCTCGACGTGTCACGGTGACGACTTCAACACACAGCAGCGGATGCCGTCGCTGCAGCGCTGCCACGGCCGGCGCGGCGATGTACGCGCTGAAGCCGTCGGTGGCTGACATTCGCACCACCCCGGACAGCTGCGGGGAGTCCGTCTCGGAGCTGCGTAGCAGGGTGAGCGCCGATTCGACGCCTTCGGCCGCAGTCAGGGCTCGGTGGCCGAGCTCGGTCAGCTCCCAGCCGCCGGCCGCGCGGGCCAACAGACGACCGTCGAGCGCCTTCTCCAGAGCGGCGATCCGCCGGGCTACCGTGGTGTGATTGATGCCCAGGCCCTCGGCGGCGGTCGTGAAGCGCCCGGTGCGGGCAACGGCCAGAAAGATCAGCAGATCATCGGGGTGTGGGTCGGTGACAGCCGGTTCAAAGGTCATATCTGCAATTATGCACACGCCCTCTGTCATTTTGGCTCTTGTTGCCCGGCCATTCTGCGGGAATACTCGGTCAGGTCGTGCTTCTCCCAGGCGACCGAGTTCACATCGCCGCACTTCTCACCTCACAGTACGTGTCATTGACGACACAAAGGAGACAGACAATGAGTGTCAATCAACGCGTTGGGGCTGCCGGTTCCGGTACGGCAACGCCAACCGCCGGGAGCGAAACCAAAAAGTCCGGCCTCAAGAAGATCGTCGCCGCCTCCATGGTCGGAACCGTCGTGGAATGGTACGAGTTCTTCCTCTACGCCACGGCCGCGAGCCTGGTCTTCGGCACGGTCTTCTTTCCGAACGTCGGCAGTGAGCTGGACGGCATTATCGCCGCCTTCGTCACCTACGCCGTCGGGTTCATCGCCCGGCCTCTGGGTGGCATCGTGTTCGGCCAGATCGGTGACAAACTCGGGCGCAAGCACACGCTGCAGGTGACGATCATCATGGTTGGTGCCGCTACCTTCCTGATGGGCTGCCTGCCCGGTTTCGACACTATCGGCTACTGGGCCCCCGCGCTGCTCGTGGCCCTCCGCTTCATCCAGGGCTTCGCGCTCGGTGGTGAATGGGGCGGTGCCGTTCTGCTCGTCGCCGAGCACAGCCCGAACGCGTCGCGTGGCTTCTGGTCGAGCTGGCCGCAGGCCGCCGTTCCGGTGGGAAACCTGCTCGCCACCCTTGTGCTGCTGACCATGACCGCGGTCCTTCCGCCCGAGCAGTTCCTCAGCTGGGGCTGGCGCGTGGCGTTCTGGCTCTCCGCGATCATCGTCGTGATCGGGTACTACATTCGCACCCAGGTCAGCGAAGCCCCAATTTTTCTGGAAGCCCGCGCGCAGGTCGAAGCCGAGAAGGTTGTCAACTACGGCGTGCTCGAGGTCGTGAAGAAGTACCCCAAGGGAATCCTCGGAGCCATGGGTCTGCGCTTCGCCGAGAACATCCTGTATTACATCATCGTGAGTTTCTCGATCGTGTATCTGAAGACGGTGCACGAGTATGACACGGGCCAGCTGCTGATTGCCCTGCTCATCGCCCACGTCGTGCACTTCATCGTGATCCCGCAGGTAGGCCGGCTCTCCGATCGTCTCGGCCGCAAGACCGTCTATCTCGCCGGTGCCGTGCTCGGTGCCAGCTGGGCGTTCTTTGCCTTCCCCATGTTCGACACGCTGAACCCGGTGCTCATCATTCTCGCCGTCACGGTCGGGCTCTGCTTCCACGCCCTGATGTATGCGGGCCAGCCCGCGATCATGAGCGAAATGTTCCCGACCCGGATGCGCTACTCGGGGGTATCGCTCGGCTACCAGGTCACCTCGATTCTGGCTGGTTCGATGGCACCGATCATCGCCTCTGCGCTGCTCCAGGAATACAACTCCTGGGTTCCGGTTGCGATCTACATCATGATCGCCTGCGCGATCACAGTGGTTGCCGTCGTCACCCTCAAGGAAACCAAGGGAGCATCGCTGCGCGAGGTCGACGCCGTAGACGCCCGCAAGCACGGTCTCGAGCCCGTCGACACCGGCAACTGACCAGGCTCGACTCATTGGGTCGGTCAGAGGCGGGACTTCGTGGGTGCACCGCCTCTGACCGACCCACCCTGCAGCGATCGCGAAACCAAAAGGAACCAAATGACTGATCTCACCGTCGCCGTCGGCGCTAGCGCACTCTTCGCTCAAACCCCGGGCCAGCCCCTCGCCGGTCGTCGCGCCCTCGTTACCGGCGGGGCGAGCGGAATCGGGGCGGCTGTCGTTCGAGCGCTCGCTGCCCGGGGAGCGCACGTCGTCGTCGCCGACATCGACACGGCGGGGGCGACCGCCCTGGCCGCGGAGGTCGGCGGGTCGATCTGGACCGTCAACCTGATGGCTGCCGAGGCCCTGACCGACGACGCTCTTGCTAGGGCGCTGGACGGCGTCGACATTCTGGTCAATAACGCCGGTATTCAACGGATCAATCCGATTCAAGACTTCAAGCCGGCCGATTTTCACAACATTCTCACACTCATGCTGGAGGCCCCGTTCCTGCTGATTCGGGCCGTATTGCCGCAGATGTACGCGGCGAACTTCGGGCGTATCATCAATGTGACCTCGGTGCACGGCATTCGCGCCTCGCCGTTCAAGAGTGCCTATGTGTCGGCCAAACACGGGCTCGAAGGCCTGTCCAAGGTCACCGCCCTCGAGGGCGGAGCGCACGGAGTCACGAGCAACTGCGTGGCCCCCGGCTACGTGCGCACCCCCCTGGTCGAGAAGCAGATCACCGACCAGGCCCTGGTGCACGGTATCCCGGAGGCCGAGGTGCTCAGCAAGATCATGCTCACCGAAAGCGCCATTAAACGATTGGTTGAACCGAACGAGGTCGGGTCGCTCGTGGCCTGGCTCGCCTCCGATGACGCTGCCATGGTCACTGGGTCGAGCTACACGATGGATGGCGGCTGGTCAGCCCGCTGACGCTGGGTCTATCGCTGATGGTCGCAACGGATGCCCGACATCCGTTGCGACCATTTTTGGGGTTCGAGGCACCTAAAAACAAGCCCTGTGGATAACTTTTACGCAGAACGGCAAATGGGGCCATCATACGGGAATGACCGAAGCCGTTCGTATCATCACAGAGCAAGTGCGATCGCGAGTGCGCTGCGAGGGCGTCGACCTGGCGGCGAATAACGCGCTGGTCGAGCAGTACGTGCGCGACGAACTGCGCCGGTACAGCGAGCGGGCGCTAAGCGGGCTCGCGCCGATGATCGCCGACGAGCACCAGGCCGCCCGCGAAGTTGTGGCGGCGCTGACCGGTTTCGGAGTGTTACAGCCGTTTCTGGATGATCCGGAGATCGAAGAGATTTGGATCAATGGTCCAACCCTGGTCTTCGTCGCCCGCGACGGGGTCCCAGAGCTGACCACGCTGCTGCTCGGCGAGCAGGACGTGCGCGACCTCGTTGAGCGGATGCTGCAGGCCTCCGGTCGCCGCGTCGACCTCTCGTCGCCGTTCGTCGACGCCTCGTTGCCCGACGGTTCCCGGTTGCACGTCGTTATCCCGGATATAACACGAAAATATTGGGCGGTGAACATTCGTAAGTTCACCCGGCGCATTCGCGATTTGAACCAGCTCGTCGGGCTCGGCTCGCTTACCCAGCAGGCAGCCGATTTTCTGCGGATCTGCGTGCTGGGCGGCCAGAACATTCTGGTGTCCGGCGCCACCCAAACCGGTAAGACCACGATGCTGAACGCCTTGCTCTCGTCGACTCGGCCGGGTGAGCGCATCGTGACGGTTGAAGAGACCTTCGAACTCGATCTGTCGGCCCGCGACGTCGTTGCGATGCAGTGCCGGCAGCCAAGCCTTGAGGGCACCGGCGAGATCACCCTGCGCCGCCTGATCAAGGAATCCCTGCGCATGCGGCCTGACCGGCTGGTCGTCGGCGAGGTGCGCGAGGCTGAAAGCCTTGACCTGCTGATTGCTTTGAATAGCGGACTTCCCGGAATGTGCTCCATTCACGCCAACAGCGCGCGGGATGCGCTGGCCAAGCTCTGCACCCTGCCGCTGCTGGCCGGGCGCAACATCGACTCCTCCTTCGTGCTGCCGACGGTGGCCGGCTGCATCGACATCGTGGTGCACTGTGAGATCGACCAGCACGGCCGTCGCCGGGTCACCGAGATCATTGCGCCGAGCGGTCAATTGGCCGGCTCGACGATCGAGGCGAGCCCCCTGTTTCTGTCCCCGCACGGACACCTCGAGCCGACCGGCTCGCACCCCACCAAGCTCGCCAAGTTTCGTGCGGCCGGCGTCGACCCGGCACAGGTTCTGCGACAGGGTGCCGCATGACTCTCGTGCTGGGGTGTCTGCTCGGGAGTGGGCTCGTGCTGCTGCTTGCGCCGTTTCTCTGGCCGGCCGGAGCTGCATCCGTGGGGGGCCGAGCGGGCGCCAGGGAGCGGATGCGGGTGCGCCTGGTTCAGGGCGGGCTGCGGTCGGTGCCGGTGTCGGCGTTCCTGGCGGTGTCCACGATCGTGGGTGTGGCATCCGCTGCCCTGATGCACGGCCTGTTCGCCGTGCAGGCGCTGAGCGCCGTCGCCGGACTGGTCGGAGTGCTGCTGCCGTGGCTGATCGTCTCCTGGCGGGCCACGGCCCGGCGCCGGGCCAACCGCACGGTTTGGCCCGATGTCGTCGACCATCTGGTGTCGGCGCTGCGCTCCGGGCTGGCCCTGCCCGACAGTGTGAGCAGCCTCGCCCAGGCCGGACCGGTCGCCACCCGCACGGCTTTCGCCCAGTTTGAGCGGGAGTACCGGGCCACCGGCAATTTCAGCTACTGCATCGACGAACTCAAACGCTCCCTAGCCGATCCGGTCGCCGATCGCATTTTGGAAACCCTCCGTATGGCCCGGGAGGTGGGCGGAAGCGACCTCACGGTGGTGCTGCGCAGCCTCGCAGCCTGGCTGCGGCAGGATGCCGCGGTGCGGCTCGAGGTGGAGGCGCGCCAGTCCTGGGTCGTCAACGCGGCCAGACTGGGGGTGGCCGCACCGTGGATCATCCTGGTGCTGCTCGCGTCCCGCCCGGAAGCCGCCGTGGCCTACAACTCGCCGGCCGGGGTCGTCGTGATCGCGAGCGGACTGGCCCTGTCGATCGTCGCGTACCGCGTCATGCTCGCGCTCGGCCGGTTGCCGGAGGAACGCCGATGGTTCGCGTAGCTGGCGGGTGCGGCCGGTGAGCGCCGCACTGGGCTGGGCCGTGCTCTGCGGAAGTGGTCTCGGCGTTGGGCTGTGGTCGCTCGTGAGCCTGACGCCGCGGCTGACCCGGCCTCGTCTGATCGATCGGGTCGTGCCGTACATTCTTGACGTCTCCGCTGAAGCCCGCAGCATCGTCGCCCGGCGAACCGTCAATCCGATTCCGGTGCTGGGCAGCCTGTTCGCGCCGCTGTTCGGGGCGCTCACCCGCGGGTTGTCGAACCTGCTCGGCGGCAGCGAGACCATCGCGCGACGCCTCCATCAGTCGGGCTCGGCGAAGACCACCCTGGAGTTTCGCTCGGTGCAACTGGTCTGGGCGCTTCTTGCCTTTGCCGCCGGCACGGTGGTGACCATCGTCACCCTTCCGGAACTTCCATGGCCGGCGCGCGTGGTGGTGCCATTCATAGTGGCAATCGGCGGTGCCGTGCTGCGGGACTGGCTGCTGCAGCGTGCCGCCACCGCCCGGTTAGCCCGCATGCGCAGCGAGTTGCCAACCATTCTCGAATTTCTCACCCTGTCGCTGTCGGCGGGGGAAGGCATCCTGGATTCGATCAGGCGGGTGTCCCGCACGAGCTCGGGGGAGCTGTCGCGAGAATTTGCGGGGGTGATCACCGAGGTGCACTCGGGAGTGCCAATCGGGGTGGCGCTCTCGGCGCTGTCGCGAAGTATCCAGTTGCCGGAGGTGACCCGGTTTGTCGATCAGGTCACCGGTGCCCTCGACCGGGGCTCGCCGATCGCCGAGGTGTTACGGGCGCAGGCACAGGATTCCCGCGACCAGACCAAACGCTCGCTGCTCGAGATGGCCGGTAAGAAGGAAGTAGCCATGCTCGTGCCGCTGGTTTTTCTGATTTTGCCGATGACCGTACTTTTCGCTGTTTTTCCCGGGCTGGTTGTTCTACAGGCCGGATTCTGAACGCACTGCCCCTGTACCGTCCCGCTCACCAGAAAAGAGAATGCCATGTCCCGAGTCATGCTTCGCCTCAAGGGTCTGCTCCGCGATGAAACGGGTGACGTGCCCGGCTGGGTGCTGATCACGTTGATGACGGCCGGTTTGGTTTTGATCATCTGGGGTCTTGCCGGTCCGGCCCTCAGCGGGGTCTTCCAGCAGGCCATGGATCGCGTCAGCAGTTTCTGACCGACCCGTGCACAAGCGAATGCGGTGGCTCGCCTGGTTGCGCTTTCCCACGTTGCGCGACGAGGCGGGTTCCGCCGTGGCCGAGTTCGTCATGGTGGTGTCGTTGCTGACCTTTCTCACACTCATGGTCATGCAGCTGGCGCTCGCGCTGCACATTCGCAACACCGTGCTCGATGCGGCGGCCGAGGGCGCCCGCTATGCCACGCTCGCCGACAGCAGCCTGCCCGCCGGAGCTGCGCGAACGCGCGATCTGATCACGACCGCCATCGGAGCGACCTATGCCACCGACGTGGTCGCCCGCTACGGACTGAGTACTGACTACCCGAGCGTCGAAGTGCGCGTGGTGGCGCCACTGCCGCTGATGGGCCTACTCGGTGCCCCGCGCGGACTGGAGGTGGTCGCGCATGCCGCGGTCGAGACGTTGGAATAGTCGCTCCGGGGCGCCCGGGAGCGAGGCCGGTTCGGCATCGCTGGAGTTCATCACAGCGGGAATGATCCTGCTGGTTCCGCTGGTCTACCTCGTGCTCGCCCTGTCGTCGTTGCAGGGCGGTGCGCTCGCCGTGGAGGGCGCCGCGCGGCAGGCAGCCAGGGTCTACGTGCAGTCCCCGGACCAAGCCACGGCGACCGAGCGCGCTCGGCGGGCAGTGGCCTTCGCGCTCGAAGACTACGGACTGGATGCCGGAGATGCCGAGGTGCAGATCGAGTGCTCCGGTGGGCCGAGCCAATGCCTCACCCGCCAGGCTCTCGTGACGGTCACCGTGCGCATCGGCATCGCCCTGCCGCTCATGCCCAACCTGCTCGCTCTCAGCCAGAGTGCGAGCGTACCGATGACCGCGGCATCGACGCAGATCGTGTCCCGGTTTGGCAGCCTCGAATGACCCGCCGTCTGCCGCACGCCGGGGCCGAGGACGGGTCGACCCTGCTGCTTCATCATCTTCTACGGCTTTCTCGCCCTCAGCCTCGTGCTGGTGGCGCTGTCCGCAACCTCGCTCTACCTCGAGCACAAGCGGCTGCTGACCCTCGCCGCCGGGTCCGCGCTCGCCGGGTCCGAGGCCTTCACTCTCAGCGAGGTGCAGGTCGGCGTGGTGGGGCCACGTCCGCAGCTGCGCTCGGGTGATGTCTCAGCCGCGGTGGATGAATACCTGCGCCTCGTTCCCCATCCCTCGTTCGAGGCGCTCGGCGTGACGAGTGTGGCATCCGCTGACGGGCAGAGCGCGTCGGTGACCCTGCGGTCGTGGTGGCGCCCACCCGTGCTTACCCTCGTGGTTCCCGATGGGGTCCCGCTCGAGGTGACTGCGGTGTCCCGGGCAGTGTTCCACTAGGCGTTTGTAGCTGCCGGAGCCGGTGCACGACGAGGGAAATGAGCCTCACACAATCACACTGGCGTATTCAGGGTGAAAGCGTACTATGCACAGACACGTAGTCGACACAGAGGTCTCCTCCCCGTAGGAAGCCCCGCATTTTTATACCGCAGTCGACACTCGTTCCAGCCCCGGTCCCCGGTTGGTAGCGCCGGCGACCTCGGGTCGTCGTTCAACCGGGCTGGTCGCCACCGGTTGACGTAGCCCAGCATGGCGGCTCAGTACCTCCGAGAACGGCTGTGAAATCATGCATGCACTAGTAGACCGATACGAAGTTGATGAGCGCAGTGTGGAGCAGCTCGACTTCGAGTCTCTTCTCCCCTGCGAGGGAATGCACCATGACCGCGGATTGAGCGGTCACGATCCGGCCGAATCGGGTGGTTTCATGGTGATTTCGCCATGCTGTGGGCCCAAGGTCGTTCAATGCTCCTCACGGGTCGACGCGATGCGTGTCTCCGGAGTGCTCTATTGCGGTGCCTGCCAGCACGAACATCTCACAAGCGAATACCAGTTCGTTCCACTGCAGCCGTAAGTCGCCCCGCTCGCGCATTCTGAGAGCGGATGCCGCACGCGGTATTGTCGGTAGGTGCCCCGACGGCGCCGACAGGAGCAGAGTGCGCACCCAGCGAGACCAATTGAGCGGTGCGGGAGCTCAGCTCGCCACCGAAGTCAGCATCAATTTCGGGTCGTCATTGGCCGGACTGCTCATTCCCCTCGTCGGCTCACCCGTCGTCGTAGCAGCCCGGCAGATCGTCATGGTGATCGTCGTGCTGCCGCTGGCCCGGCCCAAGCTCAAAAACCTGACCTGGAGCCGCATCTGGCCGCCGCTCGCCCTCGGCGTCGTGCTCGCCGTGATGAATCTCAGCTTTTATCAGGCCGTGAGCATGCTCGGGCTGGGCGTTGCGGCGACCATTGAATTTCTCGGCCCGTTCGCTCTCGCCCTCGTCACCAGCCGCCGCATCCTAGACTTCATCTGCGCCGCGGCCGCCGCCGGGGGAGTGTTTCTGCTGACCTGGTCGGATGGCACGCTCAACCTGCTCGGCATCGCGCTCGCCCTGACCGCAGCGGCCTCCTGGTTTTGCTACATTTTGCTGACCCGCCGAGTGGCGACCGAATTTTCCGGCCTTGAGGGCATCTCCATCGCCAGCCTGGTCAGCCTCGTGATCGTGGTGCCGTTCGCCGTGTTCACCCTCGACCTGTCGGCATTCACCTGGGGCGTCGTCGGGTTGCTCCTACTCGTGGGAGTCGTCTCCTCGGCCTTTCCGTATACGCTCGACACCTACATTCTGCGACGGATCAGCCCGCGCCTGTACGCGATCATCACGAGCTTCGGCCCGGTGATCGCCGCCGGGTTCGGCGCGCTCGTGCTCGGCGAGACCTTCACGCTGCTGCAGCAGATAGCGATCGTCGTGGTCTGCGTGGCCGCCGGGGCCGCGATCGCTACGCAGCGAGACCGGCCGAAGTCTGACCTCGAGCTGATCGCGGTCGCGATCCCCTGATTCTGAGCACCTGAACCCGTGTCGTTGACCCTGCGCCGTTGACTGCGCGGCACGGTGCTGCGAGGCTGGCGCCGGGCATCCGCTTATCGAGCCGGGCCTATTCGACGCGCAGGCCGAGGTGGGCGGCGAGCAGCGGTGCCAGCAAGCTGAGCTGAGCATCGTCGATAGTGGCGCCATGCAGGCCCTCGAGACCGCGGATGGCCGCGAAGTCGCCCCCACGCAGGTCGACGTCCATGAGCTTGGCGCCGCCGACGTCGAGTGTGCCGATGCGGCAGTTCTGCAGTTCGAGGCGCTGTACAGTGGCGCTGCCGAGGTCGAGTTCGTCGATAATGCAGTTGCTCAGCAGCACATCGGTCAGGGTGGCGTTGCGCAGGTTCACGAAATCGAGCTTCGACCCGTTAAGGTACACCGAGCGCAGCGTCGCTTCGTAGACCTCGACCGAGCCCAGTCGAGCATGGTTGATCGGCACGTCACGCCAGTTCGAGCGTGGTGCGCTGAACACCGGGGCGTGCAGGTCAGTGGCGAGACATTCCGAGAAGGATGCTCCGCGCAGCTTGGTCTCATGCAGGGAGACTCCCACAAATTCACACTCCCGAACGAGATGCCGGTCAGGTCGCGGCCGTCGAGGCTCACGCCGGTGTAGCGCTCGGCCTCGCGACCGTCACCCGAGCGCAGCAGCGCCCCGTCGTCGTCGTCGAGGTCGGGCAGCGTGATCCGGTCGATCGACGCCTTGCGGGTGGTTGCTTTCGCCACCCTTATTCGATGGGTTCGAGCACGAAAACAGGAATCTCGCGCTCGGTCTTGACCTGGTAGGCGGCGTAGTCGGGGAATGTTGCCACGGCGCGCTCCCACCAGATGGCCTTTTCTTCGCCGGTGACCTCGCGGGCGCGCATGTCCCACTTCTGTGGCCCGTCTTGCAGCTCGACCTCTGGGTGCGCGATGACGTTGGCGTACCAGACGGGGTTCTTGGGGCTGCCACCGAGCGAGGCGACGGCCGCATAGTGGCCGTCGTGTTCGACGCGCATGAGCGGCGCCTTGCGCAGCTTGCCGCTCTTGAGGCCGACGGTGGTCAGTACGATCACGGGCATACCACGCAGAGTGGTGCCCTCGGTGCCGCCGGACTTCTCGTACAGGTCGACCTGGTCGCGCACCCACTGGGCGGTGCTTGGTTCGTATTCTCCGATGAGGGGCATATCTGCCCCAACACGCGCGCCCCCGTGAACATTCCACTCAGTCGGGTTTGTAGGGCTAGAGCAGACGGCCGGGGCGATGCGGGGCGTAGCGCGGGATGTAGCGGCGCAGCAGCACCGCGCCGCAGAGGCCGATCGCCCCCATCATCCCGCTGGCGACCGAGAGTGAGACCAGAGCGGTGATGCCGGCGACCGCCAAGGGAGCTGCGGCGCTGCCGAAGTCGGCCGTGAATCGCCAGGCGCCCAGGAACGGTGCGGGATTCGGCCGCGGAGCGAGGTCGGCGCCGAGCGTCATCAACAGGCCGCTACCGACCCCGTTGGCGAGCGAGAGAAACATGGCCACGCCGATGAACCACTCGACGTTGCTCGGCAGGTCGTGGGTGAACGCGAGCGCCAGATGGCCGGCGCCGAGACCGATCATCGAGGGCAGGGCGCTCCAGATGCGGCCGAACCGGTCCATGATCTGGCCGCTGACATAGAACAGGGCGAAATCGATGCCGCCGGCGATGCCGATAATCAATGCCGTGTCGGGGGCGCTGATGCCGATGCTGACCGCCCAGAGCGGCAGCATCACCGTGCGGCTGGCGCGCATAGCACCGATCAGGCCGGCTCCGGTACCGAGCCGTACAAGCACTCCGCGGTGACTCCAAATGGTCTGGAACAATCCCTGCACCGGCACGGCCGGTCGCGCCGTTCCGGTGCTGCTGATCGCGCCGGTGCTCGTGTCGGTGGCGTCGAATATGGCAGTATCACCCGAGGGAGTGACGAAGGTTTTTGACGGGTCTGGCAACAACAGCAGCGTTGCTGATGCGGCGACGCAGCAGATGATGAACACCCAGAATACGGCCTGCGTACCGCCGGTGAGACGGATCAGGCCGGCCGAGAGAAAGGGGCCGACAAACCAGCCGGCGCGAAATACGCCGCCGAGGGTCGACAGCGCGCGGGCTCGGTAGACCAACGGCACATAGTTGGTCATGAAGGCATGCCGGGCGAGTGCAAAAATGGCCGTGGCGAGGCCGACTAGAAAGATGCCGAGACCGAGCACGAACGGATTGGGAGCGACAATGCAGACGACCACGGCACCGATTGTGAGAGCGGATGCCCAGATCATCGCGTTGCGTTCCCCGATGTGCGAAACGATCCAGCCGCTGGGAATATCGCCGACCAGCTCACCGAGCATAACCATCGCCGCGATCACGCCGGCGATGGCCAGGGAAGCTCCAAGGTCACTTGCGAGCACGGGGATCAGCGGGATGATCGCGCCTTCGCCGATCGAAAACAGCAGGGTCGGCAGAAACGCGACCAGGGCGACCGAGCGCAGGCTGAAGGGGCGCTCGTGGTTGCTCATCGGTTTCGATGCTACTCGCAGAGCGATCCCGTTCGTGCTTTCCTGACCGTGCCGTTCACCCGGTGCTCCCACGAGCCAGGCATCACCGAGCCGTCGCCCGGTAGGCTGAACAGAACATGATTGACTTGGATTTCTCAGTACAGATCGCCGCGCTGCGGACCACGTTCGGCGACATCCGCTCGGTAATCGACATTGATCGACTGCGCGGGGAGATTGACGACCTCAGCGGCGAGGCCGGCATGCCCGATTTATGGGACGACACCGAGCACGCCCAGAAGGTGACGAGCGACCTCAGCCACCGGCAGTCGCAACTGGCCCGCATCGAAAGCATCGGAGCCCGCCTCGACGACCTCGAGGTGCTCGTGGAGATGGCCAATGACGGCCAGGGCGACCAGGAACTGGCCGACGAGGCCACCGTCGAACTCGCCAGTCTGCAGAAACTGCTCGGCGAGCTCGAGGTGCAGACCCTGCTCAACGGCGAATTCGACGAACGCAACGCCGTCATCACCATTCGCGCCGGTGCCGGGGGAGTGGATGCCGCCGACTTCGCCGAAATGCTGCTGCGCATGTACCTGCGCTACGCGGAACAGCACGACTACCGCACCACAGTGCTCGACATCAGCTACGCCGAAGAGGCAGGCATCAAGAGCGCGACCTTCGAGGTTGACGCCGCATACGCCTTCGGCACGCTCAGCGTCGAGGCCGGTACGCACCGCCTGGTGCGAATGAGCCCGTTCAACTCGGCCGGCAAACGCCAGACCTCGTTCGCCGCCGTCGAAGTCGTGCCGCTGATCGAACAGACCGAGTCGATCGAGGTGCCCGACGGTGACATTCGCGTCGACGTGTTCCGGTCGAGCGGCCCCGGCGGCCAGTCCGTCAACACTACCGACTCCGCCGTGCGCATCACCCACCTGCCCACCGGCACCGTGGTGAGCTGTCAGAACGAGAAAAGCCAGATTCAGAACCGGGCAGCCGCCATGCGCGTGCTGCAGTCCCGGCTGCTGGTGCTAGAGCGCGAGAAGGAAGCCGCGACCAAGAAGGAACTCGCCGGCAACATCACGGCGAGCTGGGGAGACCAGATGCGCAGCTACGTGCTCGCGCCATACCAAATGGTCAAGGACCTGCGCACCGAGTACGAGGTCAACAACCCGAGCAACGTCTTCGATGGTGACCTGGACGGATTTATTTCGGCGGGCATCCGCTGGCGCAAGAAGGCACCCGAAGGCTAAAGGCTTGCTGGGGCTTAGCCTCAATACCGTTCAGTTAAGCATTCTCGTGTTACGTTGTGGTTATGGCGCGTACAGGGTGGGTGAAGCCGGTCT
>NZ_PJJM01000060.1 GCF_002929805.1 Cryobacterium sp. Y50
AGACCGGCTTCACCCACCCTGTACGCGCCATAACCACAACGTAACACGAGAATGCTTAACTGAACGGTATTGAGGCTAAGCGTCGTTCACGGCAAAGCGCCCAAAGCGGTCGCCAGCGTCTTATATCCCTAGCGATATAAGACGTCTCACCGCCACTTACCGCTGCGATTCACATGTCGGGTACATGCGTGTGTCGAAATCGGATGGATCGCAAAGCACTAACCTCCAACGCGACGCGCTCCTCGAGGTCGGCGTCTCCCCCGACTTGCTCTATGAGGACTATGCCTCAGGAAAGAAGGACGAGCGGCCAGGCCTAGCTGCGTGCATGAAAGCGCTCCGCGACGGCGACACCCTGCTTGTCTGGAAGCTTGACCGCCTCGGACGAAGCCTGCACCGCCTCGTCAACACTGTGCACGACCTCACCGCCCGCGGCGTCGGTTTGAAAGTCCTCACCGGGCAGGGCGCTGCAATCGACACAACCACTGCCGCCGGCAAGCTCGTCTTTGGAATCTTCGCAGCCCTCGCCGAATTCGAACGCGAACTGATATCAGAACGCACCATGGCCGGCCTCGCCTCCGCCCGGGCACGCGGACGCACTGGAGGTCGGCCTTTCACCATGACTCCGGCCAAGGTGCGACTTGCAATGGCATCGATGGGGAAACCCGAGACTAACGTTGGTGAGCTCTGCAAAGAACTCGGGATCTCACGGCAGACCTTATATAGGCACGTCTCTCCCGCTGGGGAAGCACGACCAGATGGGCTACGTGTCCTCTCCCGACGGTGAGTCCACGGAAGAAGCGCCTACAACAGCAACCATTGTTGGATAAACATGCGCGAAATTCAGGCCACCCTAGACAACGGAGACGCCACCAACTCCTGCACAAAACGCGAGAACACAAGACAATCCGCGCAAAACAGCCTCGAGTATTTATGAATGGTGAGGTCCGGGACACGTTCTTCCTGGTCTGCGCCGATCTAAAGGGGCTCCCTGACATCGTAAGCAGCGCCAACCGGCTCACTACGGTGCAGACGAGCATCATCCATTCGATCTGCAACACCTTCCACCTCGAGTAGAGAAAGAATGAGATGCTCTCAAACGCGAAGTGAAGCCGATCTATACCGCGCCGAATCCGAATGTCGCCAAGGCTGTTTTGGATGGCTTCGAGGCAACTGCGAAACACAGCGACATCTTCAACGGCAATCTGAAGGAAAAGATTCGTAACTATCCAGGAGAATTGTGATCATCTCGAACTCATTCGAGCTAGTAGGTTGCCCGGCCGCCGCTGATGTCGTAGACGGCACCGGTAGAGAAGCTGACCTTGTCGGAGGCGAGCCAGGCAACGAGTTCGGCGACTTCCTCGACTCGTCCGACACGACCCATCGGGATCAGGCCGGTGATGTGCTCAAGCACGCTTGGAGACGTTTCCGCGTTCATTGGCGTGTCGATGACGGCGGGGGCGATAGCATTCACCAGTATTCCGGTGCGGGCCAGCTCCTTGCCGAGTGACTTAGTGAGGGCAATTACCGCCGCCTTTGTTGCCGAATACGCCGAGAGGTTGGGGTTGCCATCTTTGCCTGCAATGCTCGCGAGGTTCACGATACGGCCCCAGCCGCGCTCCTGCATCCCGGGAACGACGGCGCGGCACATGTTGAAGGTGCCGGTAACGTTCACTGAGAACGTCCGCGCCCAATCGGCGTCATTGATCTCCCACATCGGGCTGTTCGGGCCGATCACCCCTGCACTATTGATCAGAATGTCCACACGGCCGATCTCCTGAACCGCCCGCTCCACAGCGGCCGAGTTCGAGATATCGACCGTGACATCCGCTCCCTCTGCCACGTCCAAGGTGATGACATCGATGCCGTCTTCAGCCAATCGGATGGCGCTTGAGCGCCCGAGCCCGCTCGCACCGCCGGTGACTACTGCAGTCCTCGTCATCGGCGTGCTCACGGATTCAGAAGGAAGTCAGCGTCGGCATACTTGGACAGGGCATCCGGATCCAACTGGACGCCTAGGCCGGGCGTCGATGGAATCGACAGCATGCCATCCGCATCGAACTTCCACTCATTTTGCACCACGTCATCAACATAGGCGGACCCGGATATGTATTCGACCAGATCAGTCTCCTGCAGCGCGGATGCCAGCTGCAGATCGGCGGCGAATCCCACGGCGGTGTTCCAGCCGTGCGGAATAAGCTTAACGCCATGGTCCTCGGCACACAAGCCAATACGGCGCTGCTCGCTGAGCCCGCCTACCTTGGTCACGTCCGGCTGCACGATATCAAACGCGCGCGCCTCGATCCAGGGGGTGAACGACTGCCGGCGTGTAAACACTTCGCCACCGGAGATCGGCACCGGTGAAGCGGCGCGCAGAGCGATAAAGTCCTCAAGGGCGTCCGGCTTGAGCGGCTCCTCGAACCACGACACATCGTATTGGGCGAGCATTTCTGCCGTGTACCTGGCCCACTTAAAATTATTGCTCCAGCGTCCGTCGCTGCCACCGGCATCCACCATCAGCATGGCGTCTGGGCCGATCGCGTCCCGTGCCGCCTTAACGATCTCCTCGTCCTTGCGGCTGCTGTGCCGGCCGAACGGGCCCCAGCCGATCTTGAACGCCTGAAATCCCCGTTCGGCCACCAGCTGCAGGTTTGCCGCTAACTGGTCCGGCTCGTCCATTAGCAGCGAGGCGTACGGCTTGACCCGGTCCCGCCACCTGCCGCCAAGCAGTCGGCCAACGGGCTGGCCGGTAGCCTGGCCGAGGATGTCCCATAGCGCTACGTCGATCCCGCCGATGGCGTGCGTGATCGCACCACCCCGGCCGAGCCAGAACGTAGCACGGTGTAGCTTCTCGCTGACCCGTTCGGGTTCCAGGGCGCTCTCGCCACTGAACAATGGACGCAAAACGTCCAGTGCCGCGCGGACGAGCGCCTCGCTGGTAAAGACACTGCCGATCCCAACCAGACCCTCATCCGTATGCACGGCGACCAGAGTATGCACGGAATCGTCTCGTTTCAGCTCGTTGCTCCACCCACCGGCCGGCGTCGCTCCCCGCAGGCCCACCGCACGGACGTCTCGTATCTTCATGAACTGTTCTCCTCTTATGTTGTGGCAATATCTGTGGTGGACGAAAATGGGTAGCAGCCCGTTGTCAGCGACGGAGCAGGCGCCCGGAACGGGCATCTGTGCGGCCGTCCCGGTCAACGGCAATGGTTCCGTTCACCGTGACCAGCGCGATCCCCTCCGGATATCTAGCCGGATGCTCGAAGCTCGACTCGGTGCGCAGGCCCTCAAAATCGAAAACGACCAGGTCGGCGAAATAGCCCTCACGCACCAACCCTCGTCCTTTCAGCCCAAAACGCTTCGCTGGCATCCCGGACATCTTCCGGACCGCTTCCTCGAGGGTCAGGTTCCCGGTATCCCGCACATGGTGGGTCAGATAGTGCACATGACCCGAGTACGGCAGCGGGTTGACGGTGATGTCGCTCATCGGCCCGTGGTCGACACTAGAATATGCATCGACGCCGAGGCTGAACAGCGGATGGGAGACCATCTCCTTGAGGTGTTCCTCAGTGAACAGGTCGCCGATCATGATCAGATTGCCCATGTTGTCGCCTGCAGCGGCGAGGACGTCAAAGTAAGAATCCCATACGTCCTGATTGCGAAGACGGGCGATGTCGGTGAAGTAGCGGCCATTCAGCTCCGGAAACTCCGGGCTATTCTGCAGCCGGACCCGATCCCATTGCCCCTTCTGGATAAAGCGCCAGTAGCGGTCGGATTCCTCCCTGACCTTCGCGCGCACGAGCGGGTCACCCAGACGCGTTGCGGCGGTGGGGTAACCCTCTGCCAACAGCCAGTTCGGCAGGATGCCAGTCATGATCCCGACCCCCTGCCGGAAGGGGGTGGTGTCTGCCTGGACGTCGAAACCACGGTCCCGGGCGGCGGTCATCAGTTCGACCGCTCGTTCCCAGCCGCGCTCTGGAGCATTGGTGTCGTGCCGCACGTTCAGATGGGAAATCTGCCCGGCCGCGTCGCCATCCTCCATGATGGCGAGAAACTCACCGACTGAATCCAGAATCTTGGCGTCACGATTGCGGATATGACTGGCGTAGATCCCGCCGTAACGGCCCACGATCCGGGACAGGCGCTGAAGTTCTGCAGTGCTTGCGAAGGCGCCGAGACTGTATTCGAGCCCGGACGACATGCCGAGGGCACCAGCCTCCATCGCCTCGCGGACGAGATTCTCCATCTTGACGAGCTGCTGCTCGGACGGCGGATCGCTTGCGACGCCAGCGGCATCACGGATCGTGCTGTGCCCAACGAAGAAGGCGAGGTTCTGGGCCGTTCCGCCTACCTCGATATCGGCTAAGTAGTCGCCGAAGGAGCGCCAGCTGATCGGACCATCGTAGCCGTAGGCGTACATCCGAATACGGGTCGACTCCAGGGAGAGTTCACTCACCGGAGCGTTGGTGATACCGCAGTTCCCGACGATTTCGGTTGTGACGCCCTGTCGAATGGTGCTCTCGGCATCGCGATTGGAGTGCACCGTCCAGTCGGTGTGGCTGTGCGGGTCGATGAAGCCCGGAGAGACGGTCAGGCCGCTTGCATCGATCTCAGTCTCCGCCTCCGGCACCTGGCCCACCTCGACCACGCGATTGCCGATGATGCCGACATCCATTTTCCGCCTCGGTGCACCGGTGCCGTCAACGACCCAGCCGTTGCGGATCGCCAGCTCGATGCGTGGCCCGCTCACGGCAGAACGATCGGATAGGAGGATTCTTCGACAATAGTTTGCGGGTCCGAGGTCGGCTCTGGTTTGGTTCTCTCGGTGTGGGACAGGATCGCTGATAGGAAGGCCCGCGTCCTCTCATGTTGTGGGTTCGTGAACAACGCCTCCGGGGTGCCCTCCTCGACGATCTTCCCGCAGTCCATGAAGATCACCCGATCGGCTACCTGCCGGACGAATCCCATTTCGTGGGTTACAACCGCCATCGTCATGCCGTCGTCGACGAGCTGTCGCATCACACTGAGGACCTCTCCGACGAGCTCCGGGTCCAAGGAGCTGGTGGGCTCGTCGAAGAGCATCGCGGCTGGTTCCATGGCCAGCGAACGGGCGATGGCGACCCGCTGCTGCTGGCCTCCGGAGAGCTGCCCTGGGTACTGGTCCTGTTTCTCAGCCACGCCGACCCGCTCCAGCAGTTTTTTAGCACGCTGCTGGTATTCAGCCTTGTCGACCTTGGAGACGAAACGGGGCCCTGAGCAGACATTGTCGAGCACAGTCATGTGGGGGAAAAGGTCGAAGTGTTGGAAGACCATGCCCACAGTGCTCCTAGTCGACGCGATCTTCGCCTTCGAGAGCTCCTTGCCCTTGAAGTCTCGATAGGCCAGTTCGCCGTCGATGAGTACATCACCCTTGTCCGGCGGCTCCAGGTAGTTGATGCAGCGCAGCAAGGTCGACTTGCCGCTGCCGGACGGGCCGATGATTGCGACAACCTCACCTTCGTTGATGGTCAGAGAGATATCGGTGAGCACCTCGTTGTCGTCGAACCTCTTATAGATTCCCCGAACCTCGATCACTTTGTTTCCTCCATTACTGCGATGTCCCGCGCCGGCTTCTCGGCGAGCTTGGCTGTATATCCACGCTTGAGCTTCTTCTCGATATAGATCACGAGTCGGATGGCTGGATAACCAATCGCGAAGTACATCGCGAACACAAGCGTGTAGATCGTGAAGTAGTCATACGTGCGGGCGGCAAAGATCTGCCCGCGGAACAGCAATTCCTGAACAGTGATCACGGCGGCGAGCGAGGTGTCCTTGAAGAGTGACACCATATAGTTGCCCAGCGACGGGATAACTATCCGGATGGCCTGCGGCAACACGACCCTGGCCATGATGACGCTCGGGCGCATGCCGAGCGCGGCGGAGGCATCCGTCTGGCCCTTGGGCACCGCCTCGATGCCGCCGCGATACACCTCTGCGAGGTAAGCGCTGACGTGCAAGCTCAGGCCGACATAGGCGGCTAGGAACGGATCAAGTCTGATACCGATAAACGGCAGGGCGAAGTAGATGTAGATCAACTGGATCAGCAAAGGAGTCGAGCGCATCAACTGGACGTATCCGTTGACGACAATGCGCAGCAGCCAGAATCGAGACATTCGAGCCAACGCCACGAAGATGCCGAGAATAAGGCTGGTGAAGCCGCACGCGAGGGTGAGCAAGATTGTGACCAGCAGCCCCAACGAAAGTGTGGACAGCGCGTCGAGTGCAAGTTCAGGGTTGAAAAACATTTCTGTCCGATCGATTAGTAATTTTCCCTATAGAGCGGCAGCGGGTACAGAAAAACTGCGGGCAAAGTCTCCGGAGCCAGCTGCGGCAGCATGGCGTTTGTGATGATGCCACCAGGGGTGGTCGTCTCATCCACGACCGCCGCTGGCGCGACCGGTTACGGCTTGTACTCGGGCTGGAACATGTTGTCCTCAAGACCGTACTTCTCGAGGATTTTGTCAATCACTCCGTGAGCGCGCAGCTCCGACAGCGCACGCGAGTATGCGGCGTTGAGGGTGCAGTCCTCCTGGCGGACTCCGTAGCGGGCGTAGTTCGCAAGAAGATCAGCGGGCGGCATGTCATCCGCCTGCAGAATGATCAAGCGGGATTCGGGGTGCGCCAAGATGTACTCCGCCTGTTTCGGCCCGTCATCCACAATGACATCGTGTCGGCCCGCCGCGATCGCCGCGAACTCGGAGTTGGCGTCCTGATAAGGCGTGAAGTCTGCACCGATTTCTTCCAGGTACGTCATCGACTGCGAACCGTTCACGACTCCAACAGTGATGTCTTCGCGCGTGAGGTCCTTCCACGACGTAATGTTCTTCGGGTTACCCTCCGAAATCATCAGGGAGGATCCATACCACCAGGCCGGAGACGTGAACGCAATGTTCTTTAGCCGGTCCGGGGTCTCGTGGATGTTGCCGGTGATGACGTCGATGCGCTTCGAGTCGAGGGCTGGGATCATTCCTTCCCACTGCAGGGTAACCGTCTCGTACTTCTCGATACCCACATAAGCAAGCACCGCCATGTTGATTTCCCAGTCGAGTCCTGCCGGTTTCCCGTTTTCCATGTACTCGTAAGGCGCTGCTGTGTAGATTCCGAGATTGATTCCGTCGGTGACCGCCCGAGCGTACGAGTCGTCAGTGCAGGCGAAGTTTGGGACAGCGCCTGGTTCCGGCTCCCAACCCATATTTGCGAGGTACTCCGTGTCCGGGGTCGCCACGACCGCCGGTCCAGAAGAAGCCTGGCCGGGAGTACAACCGGCCAGGATCATGGCAGCCGCGCCCGCCCCCGCCAATATCGCTAACGTTTTATTACGTGCATGGAATGGCATCAGTTCTCCTTTGAACGAGCTTGTGTGAGGGCCATTGACGGAGGTGTGAGGTATCGAACGGCCGACTAGAAGCCATGTTGACAGATTATCGATAATCTGTCAACGATAGTCGATCAGGTGATAGTGTCTCACTCAGTTCCGAAACAGAGAGCAGTAGAAATGAAGACTTCTGGAAACGCAGTGCGCGAGCCTACCCTTCCGCCGATCGCATCCCGTCCGGCCTGGACTCCCGGCGTGAGACCTCTTCCCCACGTGTCCCTCGGCCAATTCATCGCGAGCTCCCTACGCGAATCGATCGTTAGCGGCATTCTGCTGCCTGGTCAGCAACTCAAACAGGACGTGATTGGGGCCGACTTCAATGTGAGTCCTGCCCCCGTGCGTGAGGCCTTGCGTCAATTGGAGAGCGAAGGTCTGGTCGAGCACTTTTCCAATCGTGGAGTGTTCGTGTCAGACATCAGAGAGGACGAGGTGCTGAACCTGCTGCTGCCCATCCGCCTCGTTATTGAGAACTACGCTTTGCAGCAGGTCGCCGGCCGGCTGGAAAGCGATCTTGCGCATAGGCTGCACGAGCAGATCGAGATCATGCAGCAGGCCGCTGACGCAGGCGACGTGACCCGCATCAATAGCGCAGATGCACGCTTTCATGAACTGGCTGTCGAGGCATCTGGATCAGCTCAGGCGGTCCAGTTGTGGCACAGCATCTCGCCGCGGGTCCGTCTGCAGTTCTCTCAACTGACGCCGCGGCAGGCGGACCTGCACAATGTTGCAGACGAACATCAGGAGCTATTGTCGCTCCTTCACGAGGGCGACGAGGGGAAGCTGTACTCCGTCCTGAAAGAGCACATCGTGGGTATATCGACACGTCTGATGGGTCGAGAAGACGAAGCGCCACCCATAGAGGGCGATGGGATGCCGAGCACATGAAGATCGAATCGGTGGACCTGTTCTACCTAGCAATGCCGGAGATTCGAGACATCGGAGACGGCAGCCAAGACATGCTCCTCGTTCGTGTGCGCGCCGGTGGATACACCGGATGGGGCGAATGCGAGGCGTCCCCGCTGGCCTCGATCGCGAGCTTCGTCGGCCCAATGTCCCACAGCGCGTGCCATCCCGTTCAATACTCTGTCCTCGGACAGACGCTCGAGTCCCCTGGTGACATTGCGCGGATCACGCGCAATGTGCGAGCTAAGAGCCTCGACCTTCTACAGGCAGACCACACACTCTCGGGCATCGAAATGGCCTTGTGGGACCTCCTCGGCAAGCGTTTCGAGCAACCAGTATACGAACTGTTGGGATACCCCGTCGCAAAACCGAAGACCCCTTATGCCTCGGTTCTATTCGGCGACACGCCCGAGGACACGCTAGTTAAGGCACGCCGGATCCGTGCGCAAGGTTTTACGGCGCTGAAGTTCGGTTGGGGAAGCTTCGGCAGGGACACCCCCGCTGATGATGCCGACCAGTTGCACGCGGCACGAGAGGGTCTCGGTGACGACGGTACCCTCATGCTCGATGCCGGAACCGTATGGGTCGAAGACGTCGAAGCCGCGGCACTGCGGCTGCCAGCACTTGAAGAGGTAAGAGTGCTGTTCCTCGAGGAACCATTCGTCGCCGGTGCGCTGCGCTCCTACCGCGAGCTAGCGGGGCGCTGTGAGAACATCCGAATCGCTGGCGGTGAGGGGTCACACAACGCCTACGTCGCAGAGCAGTTTATAGACCACTCCGGTGCCGGATTCGTGCAGATCGACACCGGCCGGATCGGAGGTATCGGAGACGCCAAACGAGTCGCCGACTATGCACGGCGGAAGAATGTACAGTTCGTTAACCACTCCTTCACTTCACACCTCGCCCTCAGCGCATCGCTTCAACCATTCGCCGGCGTGGCGGGGGACTGGCTGTGCGAATACCCAATGGAGTCGACACGGCTAGCGACGGCTCTCACCCACAATCGGATCGACGTCGATAACAGCGGCCATGTCACCGCCCCCGATGCACCCGGACTTGGCATGGACCTCGATCTCGACGCGATCCGGGAGTACCTGATGGAGGTCGACATCAGGGTGAATGGGGCATCACTGTACAGCACGCCGGAGCTCCTTCATTGATGCCGGATCCACAGAAGGCAAAAGAAATCAGCTCTGCACATTTTTCTGGGCAGCCAGTCGTTTCGCCTGCCAGAGAAATGGATAACAGGCCCCACCGCATACAGCGCGACGAGTTCACGCGCGGGATCGGCTACGTTCGCGGTCTCGATCAGAACGTTTTAGTAAACCTTCAGCATGGATGGGAGCCATTCGATGAAATTCGCAAGACTTGGGCAGCTGGGGGCGGAGGTTCCCGCTTTGCTGTACGACGACCAGTACTACTCACTCACTGGGCTTACCGATGACCTTGATGGCCGCTTCTGGGCCGATGGCCCGGCTCGAGCAGCCGCAGCGTTTGCTGCCGGATCATTGCCGAGGCTGGACGCCACGGGCCTACGTGTCGGCGCGCCAATCAGCCGTCCCTCCTCAGTTTTTTGTATTGGAATGAATTATGCAGCGCACGCGGCTGAGTCAGGATCGGCCCCACCAAACGTGCCGATTCTTTTCCACAAAGCGCCAAACACGGTGGTCGGTCCAAACGATGTCGTTGCGATTCCACGCGGGTCGACTAAAACCGATTGGGAGGTCGAGCTGGGTGTAGTGATCGGCCGGCAAGCCTCCTATCTCGGGTCTCTCGAGGACGCCGCCGCCTGTGTGGCTGGGTACACCGTGGTGAACGACCTTTCCGAGCGGGAGTTCCAGCTGGAGATCTCTGGCGGCCAGTGGTCCAAAGGTAAGAGCTGTGCCGGTTTCTGCCCGACGGGACCGTATCTCGTCACGCCCGACGAGGTCGATGTCGGCACTCTCAGGCTTCGCAGCTGGGTCAATGGTGAGCGTCGGCAGGATTCGTCGACCGCTGACCTGATCTTCGATGTGCCGACGATCATCCACGCTCTCAGCCAGTACCTCGTCCTGGAAGCTGGGGACCTGATCTGCACTGGCACACCGGAGGGCGTCGCGCTCTCTGGTCGCTTCCCATACCTCGGGGTCGGCGATGTTGTGGACCTCGAAATCAGCGGGCTGGGTCGCCAGGCCCAGGTCTTTGTTCAGGCGTGAAAGAAAGGATCATCATGGAACTCGACGGACTAAAAGCCCTCGTCACCGGTGGATCATCTGGTATTGGCGCGGCTGTTGTCAGGCGGTTGATCAAACTCGGTGCGGAGGTCGCCATCCTCGATATTGCCCCGCAGGACGCTGAGCCCGGAATACTCGCTCTTCACTGCGACGTCACCGACGATGTTTCGGTGCGAACTGCGGTCGAGGCAGCCGCCGAACGGCTGGGCGGCGTCGACATCGTCGTCAATAACGCGGGAATCGGCGCCCAAGGCACGATTGAGGATAACGATGACAGCGACTGGCATCGAGTCTTCGACCTCAACGTTCTCGGCGTGGTGCGAGTAAGCCGACATGCCCTCCCGCATCTGCGGCGTTCAATGGGCGCCTCGATAGTGAACATGTGCTCAGTGGTGGCTCATATCGGACTCCCACAGCGAGCACTTTATAGTGCCACCAAGGGCGCCGTGTTTTCGCTCACGCTGAGCATGGCGGCGGATTATCTAATCGAAGGAATCCGAGTCAACTGCGTCAGTCCAGGGACAGCTGACACTCCGTGGGTTGGTCGGCTGATCTCGGTTGCACCAGACCCGGCCGCCGAGCGAGTCGCGCTCGAACTGCGACAGCCTCACGGAAGACTGGTGAGCCCCGAGGAAATCGCCGCAGCTGTCGTATTACTCTCTGGCCCACTCTCAGGATCAACGACCGGCACGAACTTCACTATCGATGGCGGTCTCACCGGGCTTCGCATCTGACGACAGGACGAAAGTCGCCGAAGGCGAAGAAGTGCACAAGCTGGTGAACCAACCGAAAGAGACCGTAATGACGCAGGGACACACATCCATTGCCGAGGCGTTCCGTAAAGAGGTGCTCGATCCCGATCAGGTGAGCACCCGAATGATCGACCTACACGCGAATGCCCATGACGCCTCGCACTTCCTACTTGTGCCTGAAGCGGTGGTCATTGCGAAGGATGCCGCCGAGGTCGGCCGACTGCTCCGCGCCAGCTCACGCATGGGCACGCCATTGACCCTCCGCTCCGGCGGCACGAGCCTCAGCGGCCAGGGTGTAACCGGCAGTGTGCTGGTGGATGTGCGGCGCAATTTCCGGCGCATCGATTTGCTCGATAGTGGTCACCGGGTGCGCGTTCAGCCGGGCGCGACCGTGCGCCAAGTGAATGCCCGCCTCGCACGCTTCGGACGTAAGCTCGGCCCCGATCCCGCGAGCGAGTCAGCGTGCACCATCGGCGGCGTCGTTGCGAACAACTCTTCCGGCATGGCCTGTGGAACCACGAGCAACACTTACCAGACGCTTGAATCGATGACGGTGGTACTGCCCAGCGGTACAGTGGTCGACACGGGTGCGCCGAATGCGGATGCTAGCCTCCGTCACGACGAGCCCGCGCTCTTTGAAGGGCTGCTGCGCTTGCGCGACCGGGTGCGAGGCAACCCTGAGTCGGTGCGCATCTTGACCCACCAGTTCTCGATGAAGAACACGATGGGCTACGGCCTCAACTCTTTCCTCGACCATGACGACCCCGCGCAGCTGCTCGCGCACCTCGTGATCGGCAGCGAAGGAACTCTCGGCTTCGTGGCCGAAGCGGTGTTCCGCACCCTGCCCAATCACGCCCATGCCGCAACAGGGCTGCTTATCTTCGAAAGCCTCCTGGCCGCCAACGAGGCCCTGCCGAGCATTGTTGCTACCAACCCTTCGACCGTCGAGCTGATGGACGCGCAGTCACTACGCGTGGGCAAAGCTCAGGCTGACGCGCATCCGCTCATTCGCGACCTAATCGTCGATTCGCAGGCGGCATTGCTGGTGGAGTACCAGGCTGGCACCGCTAATGAGCTCGCGATCGCACAGCGCTTTGGCGCTGAGGTACTTTCTGTACTGAACCTGCGCACGCCCGCCGTGTTCTCCAGCGATGTCGCGACTCGCTCCTCGCTCTGGAACCTCCGCAAGGGTCTCTACGCTACGGTCGCCGGCGCCCGTCCTTCCAGCACAACGGCGCTGCTCGAGGACGTGGTAGTACCCGTCCCAGCGCTAGCGCGTACCTGCACTCAGCTGATCGGTTTGTTCGAGACCTACGAATATGAGAATAGCGTCATCTTCGGGCACGCGAAGGATGGAAACATCCACTTCATGCTCACTGATCTGTTCGAGGGAGCGGCGCTCTCGAAGTACGCGGCGTTCACCGAGGACATGGTCGACCTCGTGCTTGGCGAGGGCGGATCGCTGAAGGCCGAGCACGGAACCGGCCGCGTGATGGCGCCGTTCGTTCGGCGGCAGTACGGCAACGAGCTGTACGCGGTGATGCGTGAACTCAAGGCCCTGTTCGACCCGTCCGGGATGCTCAACCCCGGCGTCATCATCACCGAGGACTCCGAGGCTCACCTAAAAGATATCAAGAGCACTCCCACTATCGAGGTCGAAGCCGACCGCTGCGTGGAGTGTGGCTACTGCGAACCAGTCTGCCCGAGCCGCGACCTGACCCTCACCCCCCGACAGCGCATCGTGGTGAAGCGGGCCATCTCCACGGCCACCGCCTGCGGCGACACTGAACTCGCCGCCGAGCTCGAACGCGACTATGAGTACGACGGCCTGCAAACCTGCGCGGTCGATGGGATGTGCCAAACCGCTTGTCCCGTGCTAATCAATACCGGCGACCTCGTACGCCGCCTGCGCACGAATGAACAAGCCTCAGTCGAGAAGAAAGTCTGGAAGACAGCCGCCACCCACTGGAGTGCGACGACTAAAGTGGCGAGCACCGTGCTGTCAGTGGCGTCAGTGTTGCCCACGTCCGTCATCACCGCGCCCAACAAGCTGGCGCGTGCTGTCTTAGGCAACGATGTGCTGCCGCTATGGTCGTCCGAGCTCCCGAAGGGAGGCGGCCGGCGCGCGCGGCCGGCACCCGCCGCTGAGCCCGAGGCCGTCTACGTGCCCGCCTGTGTCAACTCCATGTTCGGCCAAGTTGGGGACAACGTGCAGAACAGCTTTGAAGAGCTATGCGAGGGCGCCGGGATAGCCGTGCTCGTTCCCCCCAACATCGACTCGCTCTGCTGCGGAACACCATGGTCATCGAAAGGCCTCTCCGACGGGGCTGCGATCATGCACGACCGCGTACTCGCTAGTCTGCGCATCTCCACCCGCAACGGCGAGCTCCCAATCATCTGCGACGCGTCCTCCTGCACCGAAGGACTCCTCCACATGATCCAGGCCGACACCGCCGAACCCCAGATGCGCGTGATCGACGTAATCGACTTCGTCGCCTCGCGCATCCTGCCCACCCTGCCCACGCACGAACGCATCGAGAGGCTGGCCGTTCACCCGACCTGCTCTTCGACACGGCTCGGAATCAACCCGCAGCTTATGGCAGTGGCGGAGGCTGTGGCGGCGACCGTACTCGTGCCCGAGAGCTGGGGTTGCTGCGCTTTCGCGGGCGACCGCGGGATGCTGCACCCAGAACTCACTGAGTCAGCCACGCGAGTGCAGGCGGCCGAGGTGCGCGCATTCGGCGCTACCGCACACGCCAGCTGCAACCGCACCTGCGAACTTGGCATGACGCGAGCGACCGGCGCTGAGTACCAGCATGTGCTGGTGCTGCTCGCGGCGTCCACACGCCCCTGACGGCGGCTCTGCTGCTGCACCCGGACCTCTCTGTCGGAATGGGCTGACCAAATAGGCGAACCCCGCTCAGTGCTTTCTGTGCGCCTAACAGTGTGTCCGAGTAATGATGGGGCGGTACCGTGCTCGTCACGGAAGCACGAGCGAAGGGCCGCACTGCGGAGGATGCGGCAAAGCTTGTCGGGTGGAGCCGGGCCACTTTGTATCGCCACCAGCAGGCCCTCGCGGCGCGCGAGAGCACCACCGTGTAGGTGACTCGTGGATTCGGCGAAGCGATGGCGTGTTCTTCGGCTTCATGTCGAAGAGTAGATACCACTCGCGGTCCTCGCCCGGGAAACCGGGATCTCTAGCCGGACTTTGCAACGCTGGAACCAGCTCTACCGAGTAGGCGGCGTCGCAGCCCTTGACCCTCATGCGCGCACAGACAAGGGTGTCCGCCGAACCTCGGCCGAGACGGTCGCGTTCGTCGAGCGGCTGGCGCTGGCTCGGCCACGGCCCAGTGTCGCCACACCGCATCGTCTTGCCGTCGCGCGGAACGCCCCAACTGGACCTGCAATCTGACCACACCGAACTCGACATCCTCATCGTCGGCGCCGACGGAAAACTCTGTTGTTGGCTCGCTATGAGGCTCCTGCCTGTTGTGTCCGGTTGAACTCTAAAACCCAACGTGAAGCTTTGTGAAAGCTAACCAATAGCAACCCTATTCAGGCACCTATGCATGAGTCGCCTGACGCCTAGTAGGGGTACACCCCAATTGGGCGTCTCCCTCGGAGGCTACCCCCGAGGGAGCGCTGAGCCGCACGCCTGATCGACTCCATGCATGAGATATTCTCAATAATTGTCTAGCCGAGCCAGAATTTCTCAACTTCGCCCCCTTACTGGTTTTATGAGAGAAGTAGCCCTTCATTGCCAGCAAATTCTTGCGCCTGAAGGCGACAGCGAGACCGAGGCGTTCTGGCCCAGCTTTTTCCGCTCGCTGAAGACCCGCGGCCTCGACGGTATCTCGTCATCTCCGACGCGCACACCGGGCTGAAGAAAGCCATTTGCCCGTGCTCCAAGGTGCCAGCCGGCAACGCTGCCGAGTCCACCAAACACGCAACATTCTCTCGATCGTGCCGCGTGCCAGCCCGGAGATGGTCGCCCCCGCCATTTCACACTGTTCACAACCCCACCGAGCCAGAAATCGACCCTAAAACGCTTAGCTGAACGATAGTGAAACTAAATTTTCAAACTCAGCAGGTGATAGCTCAGTGTCTTGCCATGGCCGTCGAGCGACGGCGATCCGGTGACGCCGCCGCCGAGCACGCCGGGCAGCTCGAACACGAAGCCGGGTAGTTGCGGCATGACCGTGCGCCGAACGTCGCCGATCACCAAGCGCCCGAAGTGCGAAGACACCACGGCAGGCGTCAAACGAAACAACAGATGCCGATACGCCGCGTCGTCCCGGGGGAGTACAGCCAGAATGAGCGTGTCCCCTTTGTCCCCGGTTCGCACGTCGGCCAGCAGGTCGAGTGACACGACCACGGTCATGATCGCCCCTCAAGGAGGTGCACGTTGGTGGTTACCAGGTGCCGAGGAATTAAGCATGACCGAATTGACAACACCTCAGTCACCGAGCGCCGCGCCCCGCCACCGGCCGCGGGACCGTTCGTGTAAAGGCTCTCAACTTCCCAGCCGACAGCATCCGCTGCCTCGAAGCTCCTGGTCTGGGCCGTAACGCGGAGGCGTACCTCGTGGGGGTCACTGCGGAAATCCAGCCCACGAAACGCAGCCCCGGCGCCGATGAATTCAACGAAGATGTTCTCGGCGTCCAAGCCGTGCACCTCGCGCAAGCGCACGCTCACGATTTCTCCAGCGAGCTCGGCACGCTGCAACGCCCGAGGACCCGCGTAGCTGATTTGCCCTTCGCCGAGCCAACCGCCCCGAAAGCCAAGCGTCACTTTGAGCTCATCAGGGCGAATGCCGCCGGTCGCGCCGTCCACGGCCACCCGGTTGAGCCCCACCTGAGTGAACGACACCCCGGTGAAGTCCGCCGCCACGTCGGGCGTGAGGTACGCGGCGGGGTCGCCCACCTCATAAAGCAGCTGTTCCGCGCAGGTGCGCGTAGTGAGAGTGCCGCCCGAGCCGTCAAGCTTACCGAAGACAGCCGAGCCGTCGGCCTGCACGTCCGCGAATGGAAACCCCAGAAATGCCAGGTTAGATACGGGTTTCGTGACGGGATCGGCGTAGTAGCCGCCGGTCAGTTGCCCGGCGCATTCGAGCAGATGCCCCACCGCGGTTCCCGCGCCCAAGGTCGCATAGTCGGTGGGCTGCCACCCAAATTCGAACGCGAGGGGCGCCAGGTAAAGTGAAGGGTCGGCGAGGCGACCGGTAATTACCACGTTGGCGCCGAGGTCAAGGGCCGGAATCACCGCTTCCGCACCGATATACGCATTCGCCGACACGAGTTCCTCAGAGTGCTCCGATAATGGCCGACCGGTTTCCCACACCACTGGGTCGTGGCGAAGTACTTGTTCGAGCACGTCGTCGCCGGTGACGGCAGCCACACGCGCCGAACCAATGGATACCTCGGCGGCGATGCGCGCCACGAGTTCCGCAGCGGCGAGCGGGTTTGCACCGCCGGCATTGGTGACCACGGTCGTGCCGGAGGCCGTTGTGTGGGGAAACACCGCGCGCATCCGTTTCTCGAGCAGCGGATCGTAGCCCGCCGTCGAGTCCAGCAGTCGCCGGGCGTGGCCTGTAGCGACAGTTCGCTCACCCAGGCACTCGAAGATGAGGTAGTTGAGCTTACCGTGCTCGGCCAGGTCCTGCGCGGGGTCGATGCGGTCGCCCGCGAATCCGGCTCCGGCGCCGAGTCGCAACGTAGTGCGGGCGGTACTCATGCTGCCCACAGCGGGATGACGCCCATGGCAATGGCCACGGCGAGCATCCCGAGGCTCACCAGCCACGCCCAGCCGATCATGTGGCGGATATGCCGGCCGATGTCGACCTGGCCGAGGCCCACCAGCAGGTAGAACGCTCCGGTGAGTGGGCTGATGGGGAATCCCATAGTTTGCTCTCCAATGACTGACGCCTGCGCGAGGTGCAGCGCGTCAATGCCGAACTGGTCGCCCACGCCCACGAGCACCGGCAGAAAACCGAAGTAGTAGGCGTCGGGCCCGAACACGAGGCTGAGAGGAACGCCCATGATGCCCACGATCAGCGGCAGGGCGGGCATGACGGCATCGGGAATGAGCAGGGCCGTGCTCTCGGTCATCGCCGCGATCATGCCGCTGCCCTCAAGTACTCCGAGCAAGACTCCGGCGGCGAGTAGTGTGCTCGCCATCAGCATGGCGCCCTTGGCATGCGCGTCGAAACGCGCGGTCTGAATTTTCAGCCCGGGATAGTTGATCACCAGCGCGAGGCTCGCGGCCACCATAAAGACCATGGCGGGAGAGGCGACCGCCGAGATGAGCGCCGCAAGCGTGGCCACGAGCAGAATCGTATTCACCCATATCAGCTTCGGGCGCAGCAGGGTCGCCTGCGCTGTCGCCGCCTGGCGGGTCGCAACGTTACCCGACGTGGGGCCAGTGAACAGGTCGGTGGATACGCCAAAGTTCGAGCGGATGCCGACCCCGTCTCGTTGGTCGCGCTTGCCGAACCATCCGGAGTGGCGGGTTGTAGGGGAGAAGTCGCCAAGGGTGGCTCGTTCCAGCCGGCGCGCTTCTCGCCGGCCGAGTAGGTAGGCCACGCCGAGCGACATGACGATGCCAGCGATCTGCGCCGGGATGAGCGGCACCCAGATGTCGTTGGCGTCCGCGTTGATGGTGGCTGCGGCGCGGGCGGTAGGCCCGCCCCACGGCATGAGGTTCATCACGCCGGCGCCGAGGCCCACGCAGGTGGTGAGCACGAGGCGGCTCATGCCGAGGCGTTCATAGAGGGGAAGCATCGCGGGAATCGCGATCAGAAAGGTTGTGGCACCGCCCCCATCGAGGTGCGCCACGATCGCCAATGCGGTGGTGGCTACGGTCACCGTTGCCGGAGCATTACCGGCGAGTTTCACAATGCGGTTGATCACGGGGTCGAACAACCCAGCGTCCCGCATTACACCGAAGAACAAAATGGCGAAGACGAACATAGCGGTGACGCCCACCACGCCCGAAAGCCCCTCCTGGACGAAGCCGGCGATTTCAAGCGGCGAGTTGCCAGCCACGAGGGCGGCCAAAATGGGCACGACCGCGAGGGCAATGACGGCGGCCACATATTGCTTCAACAGCAGCGCCAAAATGATGGCTATCGTGGCATAGCCTAAGATGGAAAGCAACATTGATCCCCTTTAATTCGCTTCGAGTCTTGCGTCACGAGTAGCTACACAGACCAACATCAGTTGGGCGTGAGCTCATGCTTTTGAAAAAAATGTAATGATCACGCACCCCCGCGACGTTGGTGCGCTTGCCGCAGCTTCATGCCCGCGGTCAAATCGCTCGGATTCGCGTACTTCGCCTCCAGCCGCAGGATGGCCGACGCGAAGCAGTGTCTGAACGTGAGCCTGCTCACCTGCACGACGCGTAGTGTGGAGACCATGGCGGTCGACCGTGAAGTCACCGCGCACGCCAGGTGCATCCTGCTCGGATTCGATGCGCGAATACGCGACATGGAGGAGTTTTTACTGGCAACCGCAGTTTGGTCTCGATCACATTTCTGTCGTCGATCGCCGCGACTTTGCTGTCGCGCCACGGTTTGGTGTTATAGCACGCGAACCGGGGCGTGCAGGTCTCCGTAAAGGATGGCTGTTGGCCAGCACGTTCGCCTGCGAGCTTCCAAACAAAATAATCAATGGGCATCGATGCATCAGCACAGTCGTCGTGGCCGTAGAAATGCTCGCCACCAGGCATGTCTGCACGATGTGGAGCCATTCCTTGCGTTTTGATCATGAGACGACTCTGTCAGGAATGTGCGTCACGATTGCTTTCAACTGCGTGTATCCGTATAGGGCTTCGAACCCCTTCTCACGGCCGTGACCTGAGCGCTTGTATCCCCCGAAAGGTATCTCAGCGCCAGCTCCGATGTATCCGTTGATTTGGACTTGCCCCGCCTGCAGGGCGCGACCGAGGCGTCCAGCAACCGCAATGTTTGAGGTGAAAACAGCGGCGACCAGCCCGTACTCGGTGCCGTTTGCGATACGCACGGCTTCCTCTTCTGTATCGAAAACCATGACGGACTGCACGGGCCCGAAGACTTCCTCGTACGCCACAGACATATCTTCCGTCACGGCGCCCAGCACGGTAGGTAGAGCATAATAACCGTCGTGCAAATCGTCTCGATCAGGCAACTCGGCCGAACCAGTGAGGAGAGTCGCTCCTTGCTGAATTGCGGACCGAATAAACCCGAACACACGGGTGCGCTGATTTTCCGAGATGAGGGGTCCGACATCAGGATCGTCGAGCCCGTATCCAACGCTCAAGCGTTCCACGCTTTCCACTAGGAGGCGTGAGAACTCGGCAACAACGCTGCGGTGGACGATAAACCTAGTCAGGGCGGAACATGACTGTCCTGAATTGCGGATAAGGGCGCCCGTAGCAGCCTTTACGGCCGCAGCAAGATCGCCGTCGGCGAAGATGATTGCGGCGGACTTACCACCCAGCTCTAGGTTGCTCGCCACAATATTGCCAGCCGCCGCCTGCGCAACGAGCACCCCGGTGGACACCGAACCAGTGAACGTGATGTGATCAATTCCCGGATGCGACGCGAGCGCATTCCCCGTGACGACCCCGTCACCAGGGATGACATTGATGAGGCCGGGAGGTGTCACGCTGCTCACAAGGGCCGCGAACATGATCGACGAGAGCGGAGCTAACTCGGAGGGCTTGACCACTACGCTGTTGCCGACAGCCAGTGACGGCGCCACCCCGCGAGCAAGTTGACTGATCGGTGCATTCCACGGCGTGATGTGCGCGACGACGCCATAGGGCTCACGAAGGGTGGTCACCTGCACGTTGCGGTTGATCGGAATGGAGGCACCGAAGAAGTTCTCTGCGCTGCTCCCGTAGTAGCGAAAGTAACGCTCGGCGATCTTTACATCGCTGAACGACTGCGCAAATGGCTTACCTGTATCCATAGTTTCCACCCGAGCAAGAGCGTCACCGTTGGCGGCGATCACGTCGGCGATCTGCTCCATCGTTGCTTTTCTCTGGGCGACACTGAGAACTGACCAACCGTCAAAGGCACGCCGTGCTGAAACGACAGCTGCGTCGACTCCTTCTGGGGTGGTGTCTCGCACCACGGCAAGTTCCATGCCGGTTCCTGGGTCGGTGACTGGGCGCTCTCGTCCACCGCCATCAACCCAAACACCGTCGATGAGTGCTCGAGCGGGAAGGGGAATACCGAACTCTGTCAGGACAACTTCAGCGTTGTATACAACTTGCATGCAGCTCACGATAGGGTAAGCGGAGAGTTTTCGCAATCCGACTCAAGGAAGAGGATCTTATGACTGGTTCGAACTCAAACCCCGATCGCACGCCTATTGGCGTTGTCGGTCTCGGCAACATGGGACTCTCTATAGCCCAGCGATTAAATGCAGAATTTCGTGTCATCGGCACCGACCTATCCCCCGATCGCCAAAATGATGCGCGCGCCCTCGGCCTTGAGGTCTCCGACCTCAGCATTATCACCACTAGCTGCACGACAGTGCTCATGTCTCTCCCCCATCCAAAGGCCTCTCTTTCGGTCGTTGGCGCTATTGCTGCAAACCCTGGAATTGTGGACTGCGTGCTTGAAACGAGTACCGTGACGCCGGCCGACATTCGCGCCAGTAAAGCGGTTCTCGAGGTCCGCGGGATCGAGTTGATCGACGCTGCCATCCTTTCCGGTGTGGCGCAGATGCGAAAGGGCACTGCGGGACTCGTTCTGGCCGGTAACCGCGACCAGATCGAACAGCTCAGTCCTGTCTTCAACGCGTTAACGCCCAACCAGCGCATCCTGGGCCAATCGGGCAGTGCGATGGCCGCCAAGGTCATCAACAACGCGGTTGCACACGTGGCGATGGTCCTGCTCAGTGAAGCGGTGGCAATGACCAAGGCGTCTGGAGTAGAGATCACCGAGATGATTGATCTGCTTGCAAGCCCTGATGGCGGCCTCATGCGGCCGCTGACACACCGCATCGGCGAGCGTGTCCTGCAGGGCGACTACGAGGGTGGAATGTCGCTTGAGGCCGCACGGAAAGACTCCGTTCTCGCTCAACAGCTTGCACAGGACGCAGCCGTCCCCCTCTTTACCATCCCCGCAGCCCACTCCGTCTATGAGATGGCTTTGGCTGCAGGGTACGCACGCGAAGATTACGCAGCCCTCGCTAAACTTTGGGAGGAATGGGGGCACACCTCATTCATTCAAGACAAGAACTAACTCTCATTGGAACAATGCCAGAAAACAGAAACAGCCCGACGGCAGGAACTCCCGACCTGTCCTCCTACAAAGCGCCGCGAAAAGGCCGCGGAAATGCCGTCAATGAGACAACCCACGCGATCCGAGAAGCGATCCTCGACGGTGTCCTGAATCCCCAAGCGTGGCTGAGAGAAGAATCTCTCGCCACTGACTTGGGAGTCTCGCGCACTCCCGTTCGCGAAGCCCTCAACCGACTCGAAGAAGAAGGACTCATCGAGCGTGGCCCGGGGTTTGGGGCGCGCGTCACCGCTCTAACGATTGAGGATATGTCCGTCGTCTATCTGGTGCGCGGCAGCCTCGAATCCCTCGCTGCCCGCGCGGCAGCCGAACGCGGAAACGCGGCGTCGTTGTCGGACTTGCGTCGAATTCACGAACGAATGGTGAACGTTGCGGAACAGGGCGACACTCAGGCCGTATCGCGCGTCAACATCGAATTTCACCGTGAACTTGCATCAATCACTCAAAACACTTACCTCATTCGCTTACTTGGAACAGTGGAAAGTGCGCTACGACGCTTCGGTTCGCGCAGTTACAGCCCCGAGCGTATGCACGAAATTATCGAGGAACACGAACGCATGCTGGTCGCCATAGAAAAAGGCAACGGCGCAGCAGCAGCCGAAGCCGCAGAACAGCACGCTAAACGTGCTCGAGTCGTGACAATCAATAACTTCATTGGGGACGTTCACCGCCCTTAGCTGCCACCACGAGAGCTGATCTTGACGCGGTTCAGAATTCCGTCTTCTCGGTCGGATATTACTTTTTGGAGAGAAGCTTCGAGCCGTCTGATCGCAGCCCCCGTTACCTTGTAGGTAGCCCTTGAAGCTTTGCTTCTGAGGGGTGTTGGCCTGTTAGGTCCGGCATGGTTGCTGCCCCCAGTCGTTAATGATCCGGGGGGTGTTGTCACCGGGCCTGACTGGTATTGGGTGATCGCTAATAGGGGCTCGACTGGAACTAGTTTCTTGGCCGAACGTAACGTGGATGCCGAGACTTGATGCCGTGGACAGGCCAACCGATCCGCATGGCTGACGGGAAACTCATGATTGAGAATTACGACAGCGTTGACGTGTTCATAGGTCTTGACGTTGGAAAAAGCGAACATCACGCGGTCGCTCTCGACCGCTCCGGGAAGCGACTTTACGACAAAGCGCTCCCCAACGACGAGGCCAAATTGCGGGCCGTGATCCAGAAGCTCAAGGTCCGCGGCACCGTGCTCTTGGTCGTTGACCAGCCCGAAACCGTCGGCGCGCTGCCGGTGGCTGTCGCGTATGCCGAAGGTATTCTCGTGGGCTATCTGCCTGGACTCGCGATGCGGCGCATCGCCGACTTGCACGCCGGCGAAGCGAAGACGGATGCCCGTGACGCGGCGATCATCGCCGAAGCTGCGCGCACTCTGCCGCACGCCCTCCGCCCGATTCACCTCGAAGACGAGCAGGTCGCGGAGCTGTCGATGCTGTGCGGATTCGACGATGACATCGTCGGGCAGATGACCGCGACGAGCAACCGGATCCGGGGGCTGCTGATGCAAATCCACCCAGCGTTGGAGAGGGTTCTGGGCCCGCACCTCGACCACCCAGCTGTCCTAGACCTCCTCCAGGAATACCCGACCGCGCTGAAAGCCGCCGGCAAAGCCCGGCTCGGCAATCGCCTGATCAAGCTCGCCCCGCGCATGGGGCGTCGTTTGACCGAGGAAATCTTCCAAGCTTTGGCCGAGCAGACGGTGGTTGTTGGCGGCACGCACGCGACTCGGGCCGTGCTGCCGCGTCTCGCCGAGCAGCTGGGGACGCTTCGTCGCCAACGCGCGGAGATCGCCGTCGAGGTCGCCGAGCTCGTCGCGGCGAATCCTTTGGAACCCATCATCAGGAGCATGCCCGGCGTTGGCGTCAGGACTGCCGCCCGCTTCATCACCGAGATCACTGGCAAAGAGTTCGCGACCGCCGGCCACCTCGCCTCCTCGCCGGCCTGGCACCCGTCACCCGGCGTTCCGACACTTCAATCCGCGGCGAGCATCCCTCGCGGCGCGGCAACAAGATCCTCAAACGCACGCTGTTCCTGTCCGCTTTCGCCGCCCTCAGCGACCCCGTCTCACGCAGGTACTACGACCACAAGATCGCCCAAGGCAAGCGCCACAACCAAGCCCTCATCGCTTTGGCTCGCCGACGCTGCGACGTGCTCTACGCCATGCTCCGCGACGGCACCCTCTACGAGATCAGAACACCACTCTCGACTTGACGAAACACATAGGGGCACCCCCCCGATGGGGAGACATGGCGGTACAACTTCTGCCGGGTGACCCCCAATTCTTTGCAGAGGGCACCCACTATTGCTTCCCGCTGCCCCATCGCGGCCATGGCCAGGCGAACCTTGGCCGGCGTCATCTTGAACGGCCGCCCGCCCATCCTCCCCCGTGCTCGCGCTGCAGCGAGCCCTGCAATGGTGCGCTCTGAAATGAGCTGTTAACGCCAACCGAAAATGGGGCCACTTTCGCCTTGGGTTCTAGTGGTCGTTGCAACACCCAGACTTTTGGGAGTTTGCATGACCATGTTAAACCTGACAAATGAGCCCTCGACCGACGAAAAAAATCTGAGCAAGGACAAGGCGTCTTTTCTGGCTTTGCTGGAGCGACTTGGTGACGTGACTGCTGCCTCGGCTGAGCTTGGCATCAACCGAGGCGCTGGCTACCGTTGGGCGCGTAGTGTCGGTATTCGAGGTTCGAAACCGCACCCCGGGCGCGAGATGTTTCGTGAGCTCCGCGGGGCTGGCAGCCCCCGCCAGGAGGCAGCCGCTTTGGCCGGTGTCGATATTCGGACTGCCGTCGACTGGGACAAAGGGATCCGTAAATCGAATAACCGGCGTATTTACCCAGACGGCCGCGTGATCGAGTACACAGGAAATGTGAACCGCACTCCGACAGCCAAAGCGATAAAGCTAGCCGCTCTTGAGAAGCAGATCAATATCCGCTACCTCTCTTTACTTGAGAGAGAAACGATCCGGGATCTTCATGTTGCCGGCGGCTCCCTGCGAACAATTGCCACATTGATGAGCCGGTCCCCGTCCACGATCAGCCGCGAGCTGGCCCGAAACCGCCAACCCGAACAGGGGGAATATCAGCCCTACTCCGCGCATCGAATGGCCGCCAGCCGTCGTCCCAGGCCTAAAGACCTAAAATTAAGCACCGAGGTGCAGCTGCGCGAATACGTCGCCAAGAAACTGGGTGTGCGCTGGTCTCCCGAGCAGATCAGCCAGGCCCTGATCAGGGAATATCCGACGACTGACACCATGCACGCAAGCCCTGAAACAATCTATCAAGCCCTCTATTCTCCAGCCCGCAGCGGCCTCCGCCGGGACCTCGCCGCGAAGTTACGCACCGGCCGAGCACGACGCAAACCACGAAGAAGCAGCGAGGCACGCCGATCACGATTCGTTGACCCTATGACCATGATCTGCGATCGTCCCCTGGAGGTGGAGGACCGATCCGTGCCCAGCCATTGGGAATCTCAATGTCTTTGTCAAGCGGTTTTGAGCATCGGGATCTCGGCTGGTTCCTGGTAGAGGGTGTGGTCGCGG
>NZ_PJJM01000061.1 GCF_002929805.1 Cryobacterium sp. Y50
TCGCTAACCAATTTCGGGACTGGCTCCACAAGCAAAAAGCCATCCAAAAAAACAATTGACAACTATAGGAGCATCACGTAGCGTAGCGCTAGTCCAGACAACTGGTGGCGCAGTTCGGACGAGGTAGCGGCTAGCCTTACCCGTCAGTCCGACCATTGTCATGTCTGGAGACATCGTTCACAGATGCTGCGGGGCATGGCGCACATTTCCTCCGGAATAACGCCTATAGGCTTCACGACAGTCAGATCGGGACTGATGCTCGCTTCCGCGGAGCTTTACACGTGTGCTCTTTCCCGCCAGATCAGCTGAAGAGCACCGTAACCTTGGTGAGGGTTTGGTAGATGCCAAAGATCAATGGGACCCCGACGATTATCCAGCCGAGTGCGAGTTGTGCCCTCTTCATGTCAGGCCTCTCGGATGATTTCTCGAGCCGCTGAGCGAGGCGGATCGGGTTCGTGGAATGTGGGACCGACGGGCCGCACGAGCAGGTTGGCGATGAAGCCGACCACTAACAGCCCGACCATGGTCAATAGTGCTGGCTGATACGCCTGGGCCGTGAGCTCGCCCGGGGTGCCCTGGGCATCCAGGAAGGCATTGACGATCAGCGGGCCGGCGATACCGGCGGCGGACCAGGCCGTCAGTAGACGGCCATGGATGGCGCCGACTTGGAAAGTGCCGAAGAGGTCCCGCAGATATGCCGGTGCCGCCGAGAATCCACCGCCGTAGAAAGAAATGATGATGAACGCCAGAATCACGTACAGGGCCGTCGTACTGGATCCGATAAGCGCAAGTAGTACGTACAAAACGGTACCGACGCCCAGATAAACCATGTAGATGTTCTTGCGTCCAGTGATATCTGACGTCGCAGACCAGACGAATCGGCCGCCCATGTTGGCAATGGACAATAGACCGACGAAACCGCTGGCGACGATGGCCGTCACGAGGGACGTTCCATCGCTATGGCGGAAGAAGTCCTGGATCATGGGTGCGGCTTGTTCGAGGATCCCGATGCCCGCTGTCACGTTGCAGAAGAGCGCAATCCAGACGAGCCAAAACTGCTTGGTCTTGATTGCGTTTGATGCCGACACATGATTATTGGTCACCAGCGTTTTGGCCTTGGCCTTGGCCGGGTCGTAGCCGGAGGGCTTCCAACCCGCGGCGGGCACCTTGATCGTGAACGCGCCGAACATCATGTAAGCCAGGTAAATGACGGCGAGAGTGAGGAACAGTTTCCCGACTGCGTCGCCACTGGCTACCCAGCCGGCCGCAGCCGAATTGGGGTCATACCGGGCGAGTAAGACCGTGGAGATCGGGCTGGCAATCAGGGCGCCACCGCCGAAGCCCATGATGGCCATACCGGTGGCGAGGCCCGGCCGGTCCGGGAACCACTTGATCAGCGTTGACACCGGCGAAATATAACCGACACCCAGGCCAATCCCACCGATGAAACCGTACCCGAGATAAACGAGCCACAGTTGGTGGGAGAAAATACCGAGGGATCCGATCAGGAACCCACCAGACCAGAACAGTGCCGCGACGAACATGGCCTTGCGCGGGCCGTTCGTGTCTACCCAAGTTCCCATGGTCGCGGCCGAGAGCCCGAGCATAACGATGGCGATAGAGAAGATCACGCCGATTTGGGTCAGGCTGGCGTCAAAATACTCCACCAGAGCGGTCTTGTAGACGCTGGATGCGTACACTTGGCCGATGCACAAGTGCACGGCGAGGGCCGCCGGCGGGATCAGCCAACGGTTGAACTCGGGAGGGGCGATGGTGCGTTCTCGATCGAGCCAACTCATAAGATAACTCCGTTGTTATGGTTGTGATGTGCAGAGCAGCCATGGCTGCGTGGTGGGGGCGGAGCAGGCTGCCAGCGGCATTACAGTCACGGCAACCTCCTCCATCCAGTACTACTTCAGCTGTCTTAATGGCCGCCACTACCAGGGCTCGATTCACCGCCGGCCGTGTAGGAGGCGGCACCAACGCCAGCGAGTTGCCCGCCGTTGACGATGAGATATTCGTCCCGAATAGGTCGATCGGCGAACCAGTCTTCGAGAATCTCCCGGGTGCCCGCGGCGTAACGAGACTGAGCGGAAAGAGTCGACCCTGAAACGTGGGGGGTCATGCCGTTATGCGGCATCGTGCGCCAGGGGTGGTCGGCCGCCGGTGGCTGCGGGTACCAGACGTCGCCGGCATATCCGGCGAGTTGCCCTGACTCGAGAGCGCGTACGATCGCGTCACGGTCTGTGATCTCGGCGCGGGCCGTGTTGACGATGTAAGAGCCGCGTTTCATCGATGCGATCAGAGCGTCGTCGAAGAGATGATAGGTCTCCGGATGCAACGGTGCATGGATCGATACAACGTCGACGGCTTGCACGAGAGAGGCAGCATCCGGGTGGAAAGTCAGGCCGAGTTCACGCTCAAGCTCGGGGGACAGCCGGTTCTTGTCGGTGTAGTGCAAGTGGACGTCGAACGGTGCGAGTCGGCGCAAGACGGCACGGCCGATGCGGCCGGCCGCGATGACACCGACGTTCATTCCTTCGAGGTCATACGCGCGCTCGACGCTGTCGGCGATGTTCCAGCCACCATTGACGACCCATTCGTGGGACGGGAGGTAGTTACGAACGAGGGCAAGGATTTGCATGACCGCGTGCTCTGCGACACTGATGCTGTTGCTGTACGTCTCCTCGACCACGGTGATCCCCTGGCTGATTGCTGCGTCGAGGTCGACGTGATCTGAACCGATGCCTGCCGTGATCGCAAGCTTCAAGTTCGGTGCCTTCGCGATCCTCTCTTTCGTTAAATAGGCCGGCCAGAACGGTTGGGAAATCACGATGTCTGCAGTCGCAAGTTCCCGCTCGAACACCGAATCCGGACCGTCTTTGTCCGAGGTGACAACTAATTCGTGTCCGGCCGATTCAAGAAATTTGCGCAAGCCAAGTTCGCCGGAGACCGATCCCAGTAGTTCACCCGGGGTAAAGTCAATGGCGGAAGGGCTTGGCAGCGTCTGACCGCCGGGGTAACCGTCAAGCACCGGGAGGGTATCGCGCGCGTATTGCGGTGGGTACCCGGTAACGGAGTCCGGGTAGAGCACGAGGAGAATCTTGGCCATGTGGCCTCTTCCTGAGACGCCGGTCTGACAGGTGTCGCGCCCGGCTGATGCGCTTCACCCAGTTTCTGCCTCACCTCTCCAGCCTGTCCAAGACCAGAAATCGACCAGCCGATAGCTGTCAGCTATCGAACCGCCTTCACTGCGGATGCAGCAGTACCCGACAAACCCATCGAAAGCTCCTGGTCGAACAGTTCATCCAGCGACAACTTCGCTGCAACCGCCGCGAACGCACGAGCAATGACCGAACCAGGCGAAGGCGCGCTGATCGCCACGACAACGCGTGCGGTTGCGATCGGATCGACCAGCGGTATAACTCGTGTCCGCGGAGATGGGGTGATAGTTTGCACCCACGTATGCGGCACTATGCTCGCCCACCGGCCTGTCTTCATCTGGGCGTGGAGGGACGCAATCGAATCCGTCTCCACCTGAGGTGCCAGCTGCACGTGGTTCCGCGAGAACGCTGCGTCGATCACTTGTCTGCTGCGCATTTCCGGCGTCAGCACGGCAAGTGGTAACCGGGACGCTTGTGCCCAGGTCATCGTGGTGGATATGTCGGGAATGAGCCTCTCGGAGGCAATGAGCACGTAGTGCTCCTCATAGAGAGGTACGACATCGAGTCTTGGGTCTTCGCTAGCATCGAGGTACGTCACACCAGCATCCAGCTCGAAGTCATGTAATCGGCGTCCGATTTCGGTCGAAGATAGCGCCGATTTTATCTGCACTTTTGCCAACGGATGAGCGGCACAAAACGCGGCGACCAGCAATGCGACCGTTGTCGATGCGCTCGGCACGACGCCATGCCGCAACACACCGGTCACGCCGGATTGGAGAGCCTGAACCTCCGCCTTGAACGCGTCACGTTCCGCCACAATTTGTTTTGCCCAAATCACCAACAATTCACCCTCCGCAGTCAGCCCTTCAAAAGCGTGATCACGGTTGATGAGAGAGACATTGAGCTCTTGCTCTAGTTTGCTAATTCCCGCAGACAGGGCGGGCTGGGAAACGTGACACGCGGCAGCCGCGTGCGCGAAATGTCGCTCCCTTGCGACAGCTACAAAATATTCAAGTTGGCGAAAAAGCACACGTTCTCCTTCGATTCGAGAGTGATGATCCTGACCTCCTGCCCCGAATCATATTGGTCCACCACCCTGACACAGAATCGACCCATGCGCAGTTCTTGTCGCCCGCCAGCGCAGTCAGCCTTAAGGCTACTTCGATGGATAGAGCAGGGGCAGTTGTCGCCGTGGACGACCGCTGAAAACCCACCAAATCATTGTCAGCTTGACGCCGCCGACCACCCAAAACCAAATCCGGACGCGCTAAAACCCATCGTCACCGGGGTGACGCCTACGTCGTCACCCCGGGAGACGTACAACACCACCCCAGATCCACCACTAGGGCGACCGGTTGAAACCACTCCCCGCCTATCCGCGGGACCCGGAGACTCCGTAAATCAATCGAGCGTCTGCACATGAACGTCGGGCACATGCTTCCCGCACCCTACGGACCGCCGTAACCAACCCCACATGAAAAAGCAACTGGTGGGCCGCATACGCGTTGTGGGTGTTCACCTTCTTGGCCACGAAGTTGTTCATCGGCTCGGTGGCGGCTGGGACAACTGCATCACGGGGTCGGGAAATCACAACGGATGCCACGGTCGTCACCCGCGGAGTGCCAGGTGGCTCCGCGGGTGACGCACCCATCCGTGCGTTCAAGGATGATGTGCTCGCCCACTTTGGTAACCCGTTGCTCGACGTGCGGTCCTCGGAGGAGTGCAGCGGTGAGTGCACATCAATGTCGGTTTATCCGTTCACGGCCCGCGACGAGCTCGACGCCATTTATCGGGGCGAGGCCGTTCTCACCGAGGGCGACAATGTCATCGTGTGATGCCGTATTGCCGTATTGCCGGGCGTTCGAGTCGCACCTGGTTCGTGCTGCCCCCCTGCTCAAGGGCGAGGGTCAGCACCTATGACGGTTCCTGGGTTGAGTGGGGTAGCGCCGTTTGGGTCCCGATCGTTGTGGGCACCACGAGACCTGAGGCGGTTCAGGCTTAGGCTTGCATTATGAAGCTCAATGAGCTTTCTATCCTCAGCTTGTATTCGGCGATGGCCGTGTATGCGCTGGCATTCATCGCCTTCGCGATTGACCTGGCGAAGCGTTCGTCGGCAGTAGGCATGGCGACGGATGCCGTGGCTGCCAACCCCGCGCAGGCCGGTGTGGGGGCATCCGGTGGCGCCACGACCACCCTCACTCGCCTCAGTGCACGCATTGCGAATGACGCGACCACCCCGTATGACCGCTCGGCCAGCATGCGCGTAGGCGTGTCGCTTACCGTGCTCGCCTGGGCTTTGCACCTCATGGCCGATGCGCTGCGCGGTGTTGCCGCCGGTCGTGTTCCGTGGGCGAATATGTACGAGTTCGCGATGACCGGCACGCTTCTCATCATTACAGTGTTTCTGATCGTGCTGACGGAGGCCGACCTGCGCTTCCTCGGCACGTTCGTCATCGGGCTGATTCTGGTGCTGCTGGGTATTGCGGCCCTCAAGTTCTACGTCGAGGTCGCACCCTTACCGCCAGCACTGCAGTCGGCGTGGCTCGTCATCCATGTTTTCGTGGCGTCACTTGGCACGGGCTTTTTCGCGCTCGGCTTCGCGCTGTCCGTGGTTCAGCTTCTGCAGTTCAGGCGCGAAAGTCTCTTAGCCGACGCCAAAACCGTTAGCCTGCGGTTCCTGGCCACGCTGCCCTCAGCCGCGACCCTCGAAAACCTCGCCTACCGGATCAACATCCTTGGATTTATCCTCTGGACCTTTACGCTTATGGCCGGCTCGATCTGGGCTGAAAAAGCCTGGGGACGTTATTGGGGTTGGGACACGAAGGAAGTCTGGACCTTCATCGTCTGGGTCCTCTACGCTGGTTACATCCACGCACGAGCGACCCGCGGATGGCGTAGTTCACGGTCGGCGTGGCTGGCAATCATCGGGTTCGCCGCCGTCATGTTCAACTTCGGCATCGTGAACGTGTTCTTCAATGGCCTGCACTCGTACTCGGGGCTGTAAACACTTCGCTTCCACTTGGGACCTCTCCCTCTCGAGCCGAAAATAACCCACGGAAGTGTAAGAAAAGCCTAGAGTATTTCTGAAGCCGTGTGCAGGCGAGACCGCACCAGCGTGAAGCCCAGCGTAGATAGCCTAAAGGAGCACCATGACCGCCACCATCACAGACACCATTGCCCCCAGCACCACATCCCATGGTGTTGGCCTCACTGACGCCGCTGCGCAGAAGATTCGTAGCCTGCTCACTCAGGAGGGCCGCGTCGACCTTCACCTGCGCGTTGCCGTTCAGCCCGGTGGTTGCTCCGGCCTGGTCTACCAGCTCTATTTTGACGAGCGTGTGCTCGACGGTGATGCCTTGGTCGACTTTGACGGTGTTGGGGTCGTCTTGGACAAGATGAGTGTGCCGTATCTTGAGGGGGCGTCCATCGACTTCGAGGACACCATTGCGAAGCAGGGCTTCACCATCGACAACCCGAACGCGGGCAGCAGTTGCGCCTGTGGAGATTCCTTCAGCTAGTCGCGATTCACACGGTTTTCGAGGAGATCATCCGCGGGGATGGTCTCCCAATCGCGTTTACTGCTCGCGAAGAAGGTGTCTGTCCGTCCGTTTCTGAGCGAAGTGGCTGAACAACTCTCGTGACGAGCCCGAGAGCCTGGGCCGCGGCGAATGTATCCGTATGCCTTATGTCGCCACGCGTTACCTTATTGACGAGGTCCCATGCGGCTGTCACGAGCACCCGCAACCCGGCACACGGGTCCCACGGCGTACTACGACAGAAAGTAGTCAAGCCATGCCGTCGCGTCGGCTGCCTTCGGTGCCGTCTCCTTTTCCGGTATGAGAGCTGGGTCGGCAATAGGCTTCGCCACGTCTATCATCACTTCTCGGCTCCGATGCTGAAGCCAGGCTCAGGCTTGCGACCATTTCTCGGAGCGCAAGCAGCCGTGCTGTACGGAGCAGGATATGAGGTCGCACCCGGAACTGGGGCCGGTTATCTGATCATCGCCAGCCCCTGGCCAGCCAAGAATAGCGGCAGTCGGCTCCCCAACCAGCACATCTCGTGGCTGTCGAGGAAACGAAAAGTAGCGATTGTGATCGGCTGCTCACTCTTATGACTGAGTTCACCGCTGCCGTCCATTGAACGGCTACGTGGCAGCCTCGTCGTGAACGGTCGTTTGCGTCGACGCCAACGCGTATTCGAATTCGAAGCAGGTCAAGCGCAGGAATCGCGTCGGCCACGGCACGTTGCGAAGCCGGGGCCCGGCCGTAATGGCCTAGGCCCCGCCATTCGTCAGCGAATGTCGAAGCGGTCCAGGTTCATCACCTTGGTCCAGGCCGCGACAAAGTCGTCGACGAACTTCTTTTTGGCGTTGTCACTGCCGTAGACCTCCGCGACGGCCCGCAGCTCGGAGTTCGAGCCGAACACGAGGTCCGCACGCGTACCGACCCACTTGGGCTCGCCGGTTGCCAGATCAGTGCCACTGTACGCGTGCTCTCCCGGGTCGAGCGCACTCCACTTGGTGCCGATGTCGAGCAGGTTCGCGAAGAAGTCGTTCGTGAGAACGCCCGGAGTCATCGTGAACACGCCGTGCGATGAGCTGTCGTAGTTGGCGCCGAGCACGCGCAGGCCACCGACCAGCACGGTCATTTCCGGTGCGCTCACGGTGAGCAGGTTCGCCCGATCGATGAGGTGGTACTCGGCCGGGAGCATGGCGCGGGGACCGCTGTAGTTGCGGAAACCGTCGGCAACCGGTTCCAGGTAAGTGAATGCCTCAGCATCCGTTTGTTCCTCGAGAGCATCGACACGGCCGGGCGTGAACGGGGCCACGACCGGGAAGCCGGCAGCTTGCGCCGCCTGCTCGACTCCGACATTGCCCGCAAGCACGATGAGGTCGGCCAGCGATACCTGCCGGGTGGACGACGCGTTGACATCCTTCCGAATACTTTCCAGGGCGGTCAGTACCTTGGTCAGCTGGGCCGGGTTGTTGACCGGCCAGCTTTTCTGCGGCTCGAAGCGGATGCGCGCACCGTTTGCGCCGCCCCGCTTGTCGCTTCCGCGGAAGGTCGATGCGGACGCCCACGCGGTGGAGACCAGCTGGGAGACGGTGAGCCCCGACGCGAGCAGGCGTTCCGTGATGGTGGCGATCTCGGTGGCACCGATGGCGTCACCGATCGCGTCGGGCAGCGGGTCCTGCCAGATCAGTTCCTCGGTCGGAACCTCCGGGCCGAGGTAGCGAGCCTTGGGGCCCATGTCGCGGTGAGTGAGCTTGAACCAGGCGCGGGCGAAGGCATCCGCCAGGGCGTCCTGATCCTCGGCGAAGTGACGGCTGATCGCCTCGTAGGCGGGGTCGACCCGCAGCGCGATGTCGCTGGTGAGCATGCGCGGCTCACGGTGCCGCGAGGCGTCGTGGGCAAGCGGAACCATATCCGAGCCGGCACCGTTCTTCGGCCGCCACTGCTTGGCACCGGCCGGGGACTCCATGAGCTCCCACTCGTACGCGAAGAGGATGTGGAAGAATTCGTTGTCCCACCGCGCCGGGTGATAGGTCCAGGTGACTTCAAGGCCCGAGGTAATGGTGTCGTCACCCTTGCCGGTGCCGAACGAGTTCTCATAGCCCAGTCCCTGCGCTTCGAGCGGCGAGCTTTCGGGATTGGGGGCGAGGTGGCTGTCGGGAGCGGCACCGTGGGTTTTGCCGAACGTGTGTCCGCCGGCGATCAGCGCCACCGTCTCCTCGTCGTTCATAGCCATGCGCTTGAACGTCTCGCGGATGTCGCGGGCCGAGCCCAGCGGGTCGGGCTCTCCGTTCGGGCCCTCCGGGTTCACGTAAATGAGGCCCATTTGCACGGCGGCCAGCGGCTTTTCCAGGTCACGGTCGCCGGTGTAGCGCTTGTCGTCGAGCCAGGTGGTCTCCGGGCCCCAGTAGACGTCGTCGTCGGGCTCCCAGGCGTCGATGCGACCGCCGGCGAAGCCGAATGTCTTGAAGCCCATCGATTCGAGGGCAACGTTTCCAGAGAGAATCATCAGGTCCGCCCAGGAGATGTTCTGGCCGTACTTCTTCTTGATGGGCCAGAGCAGGCGACGGGCCTTGTCTAGGTTGACGTTGTCCGGCCAGCTGTTGATGGGTGCAAACCGCTGCTGGCCGGTTCCGGCCCCACCGCGGCCATCAAAGACGCGATAGGTGCCGGCGCTGTGCCAGGCCATCCGGATCACCAACGGACCGTAGTGGCCGAAGTCGGCGGGCCACCAATCCTGCGATGTGGTCAGTACCGTCTCGATGTCCGCCTTGACGGCGGTGAGATCGAGCGAGTTGAACGCTGCCACGTAGTCGAAGTTTTCACCGAGCGGGTTGGTCACACCCGCCTCCTTGGCGAGAATCTTCACGTTCAGTTTCTCGGGAAACCAGCCGCGATTTTCGCCACCCTGGCTCGGCGACGTGGTGCGCTGTCCGTGGGGAACGGGGCATCCGTCGGCAATTGGTTCGGTCGTGTCATCGTCGGTTACGACGACGCCGTGGTTCTCGGGCATTCAGGATCCTTCCATGCTGGGTCGGTTGTTATCAGGGTCAGTGACGTTGGCAGAAGAACAGTCGGGGCAGGTACCCCAGTAGACGACCTCGGCCGCATCGATCACGAAGCCGTGATCATCGGACGGGATTAGGCAGGGTGCCTCGCCGACCGCGCAGTCGACGTCGATGATAGCGCCGCAGGTGCGGCAGATCGCGTGATGATGGTTGTCTCCGATCCGTGCCTCATAGCGCGCCAGCGAACCCGCGGGCTGGATGCACCGCAACAGCCCGACCGTCGTTAATCGGTGCAGTGTGTCGTAGACGGCCTGATGCGACACGTCGGGAAGCTCTGCGCGGGTCGCGCCGATGATCGAGTCCGTCTGCGCGTGTGGGTGTGAGTGAACCGCGCGCAGCACCGCCACCCGCGGGCGGGTCACACGCAGCCCTGCTTCTCGCAGCATGTTCTGAACATCCACGAGTTCGAGCATGCATTGAGTCTGCTCCTTTTTCTTGATTGAATCAAGAGAACGAGTTCTCTGCGATCTGGGCTCCCGGAATTGGAATACCTGTGTGTCCTGAGAAGGTCGATGCAAACAACGGGTGCCCGGTCGCACCGCGGCCGCCGCATAAGCGATGTCACCGCGATGAACACATAGAGCAAGTAAACATTCACGTCCCCGGACTGCAACGGGTGAAGCAGTCCGGAAATCCACCCCACTGCGGTGATCGCGGACCGATAAAGTTACCGGATGAAGATCGGAGTGATCGACGCGTTCCTCGCCCTCGCCCACGCGATCATCATCGTCAGGCGCCTCGTTCGAGAAGGCTGGACGCGCTACCGCCCGGTGGGGGTCGCTAGGCGAATCGGTTAGTCCGCGGTGAAGCGCGCGACGTGCCGGCGTTGCCACGGTGTCTCGACTAAGCGTGGGTTGCAGTACTCGCGAACGAACTTCACTGCCTTGTCGGCCGGCACGCCGTCGAGCACGGCCATACACGCCAGCGCAGTGCCCGCGCGCCCATGACCGCCATCGCAGGTGATCTCGACTCGCCCTTTCTCCGAGCGAAGCCAGGCTTCACGCAGCGCGTCCCGTGCGTCGTCGAGGTCTACTTGGCAGCCAAATGTCGGGCTATGGCGCCCATCGTTCTTCCCCTTCGACCGGTGCCGGGCTCTGGCCCAGAAGGTAGCTCGCGAAGTCGAGCATAGCGCCACCTGGGATCGGTTGATGAAGGCCACGGCCGCGCAGCAATCGGCCCCGCAAAACACTCGACGGCAGCACACCCGCTCAAGCCATGCAACGACTATTATAAGAGCCAGAAAAGCCCATCGTTGCGACGACCGGTTGAATCCGCCGGACCTTGAGCGGACAGTTCCGCGATATCTCGGCCAATCAGCTCGGCTGGTTCTCGGTCCGCGCTGTTTGCCCCGCCCGAGAGTAAGTCCGATGGCGGGGCGTCTAGTGCTACAATCCTGACGTATCGAAAGCGTTCGTCACCATGAGGTCATGCCCGTCCTGACCTCCCGCGCCTGACGGACATTTCCCAGGACCGGGTAAACGATCATCCACCTGCCTGTCGGTGGAGTTGCATCTGATACCTGGGTGCATCTCAGCCGGAAAGTCCGCCACGTTCATGTTGTTGCACCGCTGATCTACCAGCTCGCCGCACTTTCGGTGCACGCCCGCGCTGTGACCGGATCGCTTCGCGCGGGTGCTTCGCCTGGTCGTCGTCCGCGAGGACGCGGGCGTCGATGGTTTCTGGTTGGCCTTGCCGTCGAGGCTTACGGCGAGCTGCTGGGGGTGTCATGTGCGGTGACGATGGTCGGGCTTGAAAAAGCTCCGCCGGAGGATTCCGGCGGAGCGTTCGTCATCGCGGTGGTCAGTGAGTTCGCGAATCATCGAGTAAGGAATGTGGAGTACCGAGTCTTCCATCTACCGACACCATCGCCCGCGTAGTAGTTGCGCACGAACGGGCACGACAGCGGATTCGAAAAGTCTCACGCCAAAACGATAAATCATCAGCACGACACGCCGACGAGCTGAATAGGTGTCATCGGTGGGCTATCGTCGGTAGCAGTGACACGGGGTGCCCCGCCGGCGAAGGCCGATCCGGAGCTGAGATGACACCCGTCGAACCTGATCCAGTTAGCACTGGCGAAGGGATGTCCGAACCCGGGAACGCTAGCCGCGCGGTTCATGCCTTCGCCCCGGTTGAAAGGCAGTTCCATGACCTCTGCAACACTCTCTCTTGCCCTGCCCATCCGTGACCAGGTGGTGTTGGTCACCGGTGGCGCCCGTGGGCTCGGGGCCCGCCTGGTGCAATCGTTCCTAGGCGAAGGCGCCCGAGTGGTGGTTAACTATGTGGGCAGTGCCGCCGCCGCCCGAGAAACCGCCGCCGCATTCCCGAAACGAGCGGTGTCCATTCAGGCGGACGTGTGTGATCCTGCCCAGGTCGCTGCCCTGGTCGATGAGGCGGCGGCGTATTTCGGCTCGCCGATCAACACCGTCATCAATAATGCCCTTGCCGATTTCTCGTTCAATGGGGATGCCCGGCCGCACGCGGGCGCATTGACCTGGGAAAACCTGGATCAGCAATTTTCCGGTACCGTTCGTGGTGCCCTCAACACCGTGCAGTCGGCGCTGCCCGGGATGCGTGCGACCGGCTTTGGGCGGATCATCAATGTTGGCACCAACCTCTTCCAAAACCCGGTGGTCCCTTACCACGACTACACCGCGGCCAAGGCTGCTCTGCTTTCGCTGACCCGCACCCTCGCGCACGATCTGGGCCCGGACGGCATCACCGTAAACATGGTTTCGGGCGGACTCCTGCGCACCACGGATGCCAGCTCGGCCACGCCGGAAGCGGTCTTTGACCTGATTGCGGCCGGAACACCCCTTCGCCGGGTCACCACGCCGGAGGAGTTCGCGGACGCCGCGCTCTTCTTCGCCTCTCCCTGGTCGCGATCGGTTGCCGGACAAAATCTGGTGGTTGACGGCGGACTGGTGATGGGCTGATGCCCCGCGCAGTGCGCAGCATGCACCTGAACTTGTTCATCTCGGGCTGCGGGCACCACAAAGCGGCGTGGCGGCATTCGGAATCGTCGGCGGAGCGGCTGGGAGATGTCGGTTATTTTGAGGAGCTGGCCCGCACGGCCGAGCGCGGACTGCTGGATGCGGTGTTCTTCGCGGACGGTCAGTCGGCCGGCAATGTCGCCGATGGCCTCCGCGGGTTCCTCGAGCCGCTGACAGCCCTGGCCGCCATGAGTCGGGCCACGAAGCGAATCGGGCTGGTCAGCACCGTCTCCAGCACGTTTTACACCCCGTTCCACGCCGCGCGGATGCTGGCATCATTGGACCATATTTCCGGTGGCCGAGTCGGTTGGAATGTCGTGACATCCATGTTCGACGCTGAGGCCCGCAATCACGGGCTGGAGCAGATGCCGGACCACGCGGGGCGCTATGCCCGCGCCGACAAGTTTGTGGACGTCGTTCTGCGACTGTGGGATTCCTGGGCCGATGACGCGCTGCGTTATGACCGGGCCGGCAACTACGCGGACCCGGGCCGCGTGAACCCGATCAACCACTGCGGGGAACACTTCCGGGTGGACGGGCCACTGAACGTGCCGCGCCCGCCGCAGGGGCATCCGGTGCTGTTTCAGGCCGGATCCTCCGAGCCTGGCCGAGAGCTGGCCGCCCGCCGGGCGGAGGCCATTTACGCCGTCGCCGCCGATCTTGACAGTGCCTGCGAGTACTACCTCGAGGTCAAGGCCCGGATTCGCGCAGCCGGTCGCAACCCGGATGCCGTGGCGATCATGCCGGGGCTCGTGACCTACGTGGGTTCCACCGAAGCCGAGGCCAGGGCGCTGCAACGGGAGCTGGACGACCTGCTGCCAGCCGAGGATTCCCTCCGCCAGCTGGGCCAGTTCATCGGGCAGGACTGCATGGACTGGGAGCTGGACGCGCCGATTCCGGCCCTGCCACCGCTGAGCGAATTCACTGGGCCCCAAGGCCGATACGCCACCATCCTGCGCATCATCGCCACCGAACAATCCACCGTCGAGTCCAAGGCGCGCCCGACTGTGCGCGAGCTGCTGGGCCGCCTGGCGGCCGGCGGCGGGCACGCCACGATGGTGGGCACTCCGGAGCAGATTGCGGATAGGATGACCCGATGGTCTGAACACGGCGGCGCCGACGGCTTCAATCTGATGCCGCCAACCCTGCCGGGAGGTATCGACGATTTCGTGGACCATGTGGTTCCGGTGCTGCAGCGGCGGGGGCTGTTCCGCCGCGAGTATGCCGCCAGCACGTTGCGCGGACACCTCGGCCTGCCCCGGCCAAAGTCACCCGTATCAGTCGAGGCTCTGGCTCCTGAGTCTCCGACACCCGAGGCCTAATCCAGTGGTGGCAGGCAAGCGTGGATTTTCCGCGCGGCCTCCGTCGGATCCGCCGCCTCGGTGATCGCACGAACGACCACGATACGACTCGCTCCGGCCGCGACGACCTGCTCGACGTTTTCCAGGTCGATGCCCCCAATGGCATACCAGGGCTGCGCGCTTTCGGCCGCCAGCACCCGTTCCGCGGCGTACCGCACCAGTTCCAACCCGACGGCGGCACGCCCGGGTTTGGTGGGCGTCGCCCAGACCGGGCCGACACAGAAGTAGTCAAGGCCGGGGGCGGCCAGCGCGTCGGTCACCTGCTCCGGCGTATGGCTGGAGAGTCCGATTCTGGTTTTGGGGCCCAGAAGAGAGCGGGCGGAAGCCAGCGGAAGATCTTTCTGGCCGATGTGCAAGACCGGCGCTTGGCTGACGGATGCGATGTCCGCCCGGTCGTTGACGGCCCACAACTTGCCGTGGCGTTCGGCTGAGCTCTGGAGCACGCGCAGGAGTTCCAGTTCCTCGGCAGCCTCGAGGGTTTTATCCCGGAGCTGGATGATGTCGACTCCCCCCTCGAAGGCGGCATCCAGGAACGCAGAAAAATCACCGCGCTCGGTGCGGGCATCCGTGCACAGGTACAGCTGGGCGTGATCGTGGGCCATTGGAACTATACTAAAGGCGATCTACGGGAGCCTGCACCACATCGGGGAGACAGGCTGAGAGGGCACCGGTTACTCATTCACCGGCCGACCGTGTTGTGTTCAACAACAGACCTGATCCGGCTAGTACCGGCGTAGGGAAGGAATGCTTTTTGACTGAATCACATGTTCTGGCAGACGTAGATGTGGCCGTGATCGGCGCTGGCATTATCGGTCTCGGAATTGCCTGGACTGCGGCGCAATCCGGCCGTACCGTCGCCGTCATCGACCCAGCGCCGGCCTCAGGAGCAACATATGCGGCAGCAGGCATGCTGGCTCCGGTCAGCGAGCTGCACTATCAGGAAGAAGACCTCCTGGAGCTGACGCTGGCCTCCGCGGCGTTGTATCCAGCCTTTGTGAAACCGCTCGAGACGTCTGAAGCCTCCACCGGGTACCGGCTGACCAGAACGATAACCGTGGGCGCGGACGCCGCCGACCGACAGGCGTTGGCCGATCTGCGCGAGGTGCAGCTTCGACATGGACTACTGGTGCAGCCGCTGACCATCCGCGAGGCACGGTCCATGGAACCCCTGTTGGGTCCCCAACTGTCCAGCGCCTTTAACGTCGAACAGGATCATCAGGCCGATCCCCGACTATTGGCCGGTCGGCTGGAATCCGCCATCGCGGTCACCGCCAGGAACGACAAATGGACCCACAATCACTCGATTCGTCAGAACGCCGTCCGGCTGGTGCATGAAAACCATTCGGATACCACATCGCGAGTCACCGGCGTCACCCTCGCCGATGGCTCTTCGGTGAACGCGGGCGAGGTGATCGTCGCCAACGGCCTGGCCGCTTCCCAGCTCGACGGGCTGCCCGCCGGGCTGAAATTACCGCTGCGTTCCGTTTACGGAGACATCCTGCGCCTGCGCATTCCAGAGCGCCTCCAGCCACTGCTCACGGCAACCATTCGCGGACTGGTCCGCGGCCTACCGGTGTATCTCGTTCCGCGTTCCGACGGCACGCTCGTGATCGGCGCAACTTCCCGCGAGGACGGTTCTGCGGCGGTATCCGCCGGCGGTGTGCATCAACTGCTGCGGGATGCCCAGGTGCTCGTGCCCGCCGTCGCCGAGTTGGAACTCATTGAGACCACGGCCCGCGCGCGGCCGGGAACACCCGACAATGCGCCGCTGCTCGGACGCGTGTCCCGCGCCCCGGGACTCGGCGGTCGAGACATTGCCGGTCTGATCATCGCAACGGGTTTTTTCCGCCACGGTGTGCTGCTCACCCCGATCGCGGCTCAGCTCTGCAGGCAACTGATTGACGGCACGACCGACGCACGGTGGAGCCGCTTTCGTCCCGACCGTTTTTCACGACCCACCATCTCGAAGGAGGCCCAGATTGGCTGAAATATCCGTGGCTGAAACACGCCTGACCGACGCAACGCTGCCCGGCATCACCCTCAACGGAGCCGCGCGTGCGCACACGCGGGGCGAGACCGTCACCGATCTGATCGGGGAGGCAACCGGACGCCGGATTGCGCCGGACGGTCAGGCGGCGGATGGGAAGCGGCTCGGCGTCGCCGTCGCCCTGAATGCCGCCGTGGTGCCGCGGAGCCAGTGGTCGACCACGGCACTGAACCTCGGTGACGACATCGAAATCATCGCGGCAGTGCAGGGAGGCTAGACCGATGATTACCCGGGACACACTGAATTTCCATGAATCCGCCCGTCTCCAGGAACGCGCGAGCCTCCATGAATCCGCGAGCGTCGGCGAAGAAACGGGTCGTGATTCGTTGCTGATCGACGGGGTGCACCTGACCTCGCGTCTGATTATGGGCACCGGCGGAGCCCCGAGCCTCGACGGGCTGGGCGCTGCCCTGCTGGCTTCCGGTACTGAGCTGACGACCGTGGCCATGCGCCGGTACAGCCCCGACATGGCCGGGTCCCTGTTTGACCTGCTCATCGACAACGGAATCCGTGTGCTCCCCAACACGGCCGGCTGCTTCACCGCCCGCGAAGCCGTGCTGACGGCGGAGCTGGCCCGCGAGGCGCTGGAAACCGACTGGGTCAAGTTGGAGGTCATTGCCGAGGAGCACACGTTGCTGCCGGATGCCGTCGAGCTGGTAGACGCCACGGAAGGGCTGGTCGCGCGCGGCTTCAAGGTCTTCGCCTATACCAACGACGACCCGGTGCTGGCGTTGCGGTTGGAGAATCTGGGAGCCGTCGCTATCATGCCGCTCGGCGCCCCGATCGGCACGGGCCTCGGCATCCTCAACCCGCACAATATTGAGCTGATCGTGGCCCGGGCCAATGTTCCAGTGGTACTCGATGCCGGAATCGGCACGGCGTCGGATGCGGCGCTGGCGATGGAGCTGGGCTGTGACGCCGTGCTTCTGGCCACGGCCGTGACGAGGGCGCAGGATCCGGTGCGAATGGCTTCGGCCTTCAAACATGCCGTCATCGCCGGTCGGCTCGCCGCCCAGGCCGGGCGAATACCGAAACGCCAGCACGCCCTGGCATCTTCCGCCATGGAAGGACGCCCAGACCTGTGAGTGTGCTGCCACCTGTGGCGGAACCAGCCGCCGCCCTGACCGCCTTGGAAATGGAACGCTATTCTCGGCACATCATGATTCCCGAGATCGGCATGCTCGGCCAGCGAAGGCTGAAGAACGCCAAGGTGCTCGTGATCGGCGCCGGCGGCCTTGGCTCGCCGGTGCTGCTCTATCTTGCCGCCGCCGGTGTTGGCACTCTCGGGATCGTCGACGACGACATCGTCGACCTCAGTAACCTGCAGCGTCAGGTGATTCACGGTGTGACGGATGTGGGGCGGTCCAAACTGGATTCGGCCCGTGACGCGGTCGCGGAGCTGAACCCGCTGGTCACGGTGCGGCTTCATGACACTCGGCTCGATTCGCCCAACGCCCTCGCGCTGTTTGCCGACTACGACCTGATTGTGGATGGAACCGACAACTTCGCCACGCGCTACCTGGTCAACGACGCCGCCGCCCTGCTCGGCAAACCCTGTGTCTGGGGGTCCATCTTGCGCTTCGATGGGCAGGTCAGCGTCTTCTGGGAGAAACACGGACCGACCTACCGGGATCTGTACCCAGAGCCGCCCGCTGCGGGATCCGTTCCGTCGTGCTCGGAGGGTGGGGTCTTCGGGATGCTTTGCGCAGCCGTCGGGTCCATGATGGTGACCGAGGTCGTGAAATTGATCACCGGCGTCGGGCGCACCCTGCTGGGGCGCGTTCTGCTGTTCGATGCACTGGCCGCGTCCTGGCGAGAGATCACCGTGCGTGAGGACCCCGCCGGCCTGCCGATCACGAAACTGGTCGACTATGAACTCTTCTGCGGCGTGGTTCCAGAACCGGTTCCGGGCGTCGAAGACACCATAACCGTGCACCAACTGGCCACGATGCTCGGCGAGCGGGAGGCCGGCCGGGGTGACTTCGATCTGATCGACGTCAGGGAGCCGGGCGAACACGCCATCGTCAGCATCCCCGGCTCCCGGCTGATTCCGCAGGGCCACATCCTCTCCCAAGAGATGATCCCGGAACTGCGCCAGGATCGGGACATCGTGCTGCACTGCAAGGCCGGCGCGCGTTCGGCCGACGTGCTGGCCGAACTCCGGCGCCGCGGCTACACCCGAGTTCAGCACGTGCAGGGCGGAGTGCTGGCATGGGTGAAAGAAATTGAACCGTCCAAGCCGACGTATTAAAGAAATGAGTTAGCCGATGCCTCGCGACCACGCGCGAGCTGGCCGCGGCGCGGATTTGACCTCGTCCGAAACCCCGTGTAAACAAGACCTGCCGAGTCTTTCGGCACCACAACACCACATAACGACAGGGGAGCGCCGGCTCGCAAAGAGCGAAGTCGGGCGCTGAGAGTGCGTTCACACGCAGACCCTCGAACCTGATCCGGTTAGTACCGGCGAAGGGAGTCGAGTTCTCAGAGACATCAGCGGCATCGGGCCTGATTCCAGACCCGCTTTCGATGGATGCCTCTCCCCTCCTGTTTCCTCAGGAGGACATCATGACCAACACCGAAACCACAGTTGTAAAGAAAAAGACGCGCGAGTGGCGCGTCGTCGATATCGTCGTCGCCTCCGTCGTATCCGTCGCCGTTGGTGTCATCTTCTGGGCCTGGTCGGCCGGATACGCGGGCATCGCGGTCATCACGGCGGCCTTTCCGCCGCTCGGCGGACTCTATGGCGGCGGCTGGCTGATTGCCGGCGTCATCGGCGGTCTGATCATCCGAAAGCGAGGGGCCGCGCTCTACTGCGAGCTGCTGGCCGCCGTCGTCGAAGCACTGCTGGGCTCGGCCTTCGGACTCACCGTCATTCTCTCGGGCCTGATTCAGGGCGTCGGGGCCGAGTTGGCCTTCGCGCTGTTTGGCTACCGAAAGTTCACACTGCCGGTCGCCGTGCTCGCCGGGGCGCTGGCCGGTGTGGCGATGGGCATCCATGCCAGCTTCAGCAGCAACGCCGAGTGGGCGTTCGGTTGGAAGATCGTCTACGTGGTTCTCGGTGCCGTCTCTGGGGCCGTCATTGCCGGCCTGTTGTCCTGGCTGGCCGTGCGGGGCCTTGGCCGCACGGGCGCGCTGTCCAACCTGGCCGCCCGCCGGGCCGCGACGGAATCCGTGTTCTGACGAATGGGTGTCCCGAAGAACCACGGCAACGACGGGGTGCGGCCAGCTATGGTGTCCGCCGCAGGCTGGGGCTGGCAACATTCCGGCCGCACCCGCAAGGCGATCGCCGACCTGAACCTGACGATTGAGCCCGGGGAACGCGTTTTGCTCCTTGGCCCTTCCGGAGCTGGTAAGTCGACACTGCTCCACGCCTTGGCCGGCGTTCTCGGCGGCGACGAGGAGGCCTCCGAATTCGGCCGCCTGCTGATCGACGGCCGGCCGGCCGTCGAGCAGCGCGACCGTTCCGGGCTGATGCAGCAAGACCCGGATTCACAGGTGGTTCTCTCCCGGTTGGGTGACGACGTCGCATTCGGCGCGGAGAATCTCTCGGTACCCCGGGGGGAAATCTGGCGGCGGGTGCACGAATCGCTCGATGCCGTCGGACTGAACCTTCCGCTGGACTACCCGACCTCGCGGCTGTCCGGCGGCCAGAAACAACGCCTCGGGCTGGCCGGCATCCTGGCCATGCGGCCGGGCCTGATCCTGCTGGATGAGCCGACGGCGAACCTTGACCCGGCGGGCGTGCTCGAGGTTCGCGACGCGGTGGTGAGAACCCTTGACCGCACCGGGGCGACCCTGGTTGTGGTCGAGCATCGAGTGGCCATTTGGGCGGGTGTGGCGACCCGGATTGTCGTTCTGGAGCCCGGCGGAGGCGTCATGATCGATGGTTCACCCGCTAATGTGCTGAACCAGGCCCGCCGGATGCTGATCGAGGCCGGAGTGTGGGTTCCGGGTTTCGTCCCCGAGACCCGAAGCCGCGTGAATCCGCCGACCGACCAGAACGGAGGCTTGCGCGGAACCGATCGCTCAGTGCTCCTGAGTGCGTCAGGCCTCGGCGTTTCCCGCCGGCGGCTGAGACGGCGGCATCCGGTCACCCCCGTGATAACAGGACTTTCGGCTGAGGTGTTCGCTGGGGAGGCACTGAGCATCACCGGCCCCAACGGCGTCGGAAAATCCACGGTCGCCCTGACTCTGGCCGGGCTCCTGCCCGCCGCCCAGGGTGAGGTCGTCGCATCCACCGTGCTGCGCCGCGAAGCCGGGCCTGATCCCTTTGCCTGGACCGGGTCAGAGCTCATCGCTCGAATCGGCACGGTCTTTCAAGAACCGGAGCACCAGTTCGTCACCGGCAATGTGCTGGACGAGCTGAACTTCGGACCGCGGCGCCTGGGCCGGGGGGAGGAACGCGTGGACGACCTTCTGCAGCGGCTCTGCCTCACGCATCTGACCGCGGCCAACCCGTTCACCCTGTCGGGGGGCGAAAAGCGTCGGTTGTCCGTTGCCACCGTGCTCGCGGCCAGCCCGCAGGTTCTGGTGCTCGACGAGCCGACCTTCGGACAGGACTCGAACACCTGGGCCGAATTGGCCGGACTGCTCACCGAGCTGCTGGATGCCGGTACGGCCGTCGTCTCCGTCACCCACGACGAGGAATTCACCAAGGTTTTAGGCGGGCGCCGACTACACCTTGAACCTGACCGTGTCGCGCTCGAGGCCCTGGCATGAGCGCCGACATGAGGGCTGGAGTGAGCGCCGACGTCACCGCTGTGCCCCGATCCACCTGGCTTTTGGCCAACGCCAACCCGTTGTCCAAGCTCGCCGCCGCCCTGCTCCTGACGCTGGCTCTGCTACTGACCATCGATTGGGCGTCCGCGACCGTGGCACTGGTCTTAGAGCTGGCAGTGCTGCCGCTGGCCGGGGTCAGCATCCGTATTCTGGTCGTCCGCGGCTGGCCGATTCTGGCTGCCGCACTGGTTGGCGGCTACGGAACGGCCCTCCTGGCTCCCAAGACCGGGGGCGTGCTGTTCGATTGGGGGCCGCTGGTTTTCACTGAAGGCTCGTTGGAGTCGGGACTGGCCATTGTGCTGCGTGGCATCGCCATCGCCCTGCCGGGCATTATTCTGCTCGCCAGCACCGATCCGACGGACCTGGCCGATTCGCTTGCCCAGAATCTGAGGTTGCCGCATCGTTTTGTGCTCGGGGCGTTGGCCGCGCTGCGTCTGGTGGGGCTCATGGTCGAGGAATGGCAGACCCTCGGCATGGCCCGCCGGGCTCGCGGTGTGGGCTCGAACGTCGGTTTCCTGGGCCGGTTCACGGCATCCGTCGGCCAGGGCCTGGCCTTGCTGGTGCAGGCCCTCCGGCGGGCAACCAGACTGGCCGTGACCATGGAGGCCAGGGGCTTCGGCGGGCGCCAACGCACGTGGGCGCGCGAATCCAACTTCAGGGTCATCGACCTGTGGGTCATGACGGCCGGCGTGATCATCACCGGTGCTGCTATGACGGCCGCAATTACCCTCCACACCTGGAACCCCGTGTGGACCTGAAAAGCACCGGAGCGAGTAGAGAGGAATACCCGGTGAACCTGTATCCGAGCACGAACGGTGGGATGCCACACTTGAAAAGCCACGCCACCAGACTGGGTTTGAGGTCGACCCCCCGAGTGCTCAGTATCGCCGGCACCGACCCCACCGGCGGCGCAGGTATCCAGGCGGACCTGAAAAGCATCGCGGCCAACGGTGGCTACGGCATGGCCGTGGTGACCGCCCTGGTGGCTCAGAATACGCGCGGGGTGCGTTCCGTGCACACCCCGCCGGTGAAGTTTCTCCGCGAGCAGCTCGACGCGGTCAGCGATGACGTCGTGATCGATGCCGTCAAGATCGGCATGCTGGCCGACGTCGATGTGATCCGGGAGGTGCGTTCGTGGCTGGAAGCCATCCGTCCTCCCCTGGTGGTGCTGGATCCGGTCATGGTGGCCACGAGCGGGGACCGTCTCCTGGCGCCATCCGCCGAGCAGGCCTTGCGGGATTTGGTGTCTCTCGCCGATCTGATCACCCCTAATATCCCCGAACTGGCGGTGCTGCTGCAGGAGCCGACCGCCGGCAGTTGGCTCGAGGCGGTGGAACAGGGCAAGCGCTTATCCCGGATCTCCGGGGCGACAGTGCTGGTCAAGGGTGGACACCTGACGGGTGTCAGCTGTCCGGATGCGCTGGTCAACACCCAGGGATTGCTGGCCGACACCGTGGTCGAGTTTACTTCGCCGCGCGTGGACACGAGCAACACGCACGGCACGGGCTGTTCGCTTTCCTCGGCCATGGCAACGGCTCAGGCCCAAACGGGTGACTGGGCCGCGTCGCTCTCGCGGGTCAAGGCCTGGCTACAGGATGCGCTGACTTACGCGGACGAACTCGAAGTCGGTTCCGGCAACGGGCCGATCAATCACTTTCACCAGCTGTTTGCCGGCCGGCCCCCTCTCGGCTGACTCTGCGCACCAGATCACCGTGCCTTCAGAGAAAATCGCTTCCAGTGGCCCTCCCGGCGGAGAAGAATCTCGTCGGTTCAAGACCGTCGTAACACCATGCATCAGGAGAAGCACCTGGGCGCAATGACCGCATAGCCAGCGATTATCGAGGCTAGAGGGAGTTCCCGGTCAGTTCCGTCGTCATTTTTGAACTGGGATAGAATCAATTTTTGGGACTGATCTGGCTGTCAAGGTTCGGAAATATTTGCAATGGAAGAGCGGCATACAAAATGGCTGTCTCTGGCGGTTTTTTCGTGGTGTCGAGGCGATGGCCGTGGGATCTATTGGCAGGAACGGAGATCCTGGTTTGCGACAAGACCCGCGATGTGGTGTACGCCGTGCGGCAGGAGCTTTCGACCCGGCAGATCGAGTTGCGACGCGTCGGTGGCCGTCTCGCCTAGCTGCACGAACGAAGAGCCGGTGAGAACGACGATCGAGACAGAGCGGGGAAGTTAGGACGTCTGTTGCGCTCGCCCTGTTCACATGGACAGCACAGGAACTGAATTACCTCCGCGCCGGGCTGCGGCGCGGCAGGCGAGGAACGGTAGCTGAGGATGAGGCGCCCGCATCCGGCGGTACGATCACTACCTGCCGCGCTGGTATGTCACGGCTAGCGGTTCGCACGAGAAGTTCGGTGGTTGGATCGGTACCGCGTTTGACGACTGCGAGTGCGATCGGTCCTAATTCGAAGTGCCGGGCAACCGAGGTCACCTGGCCCACACTTTTGTCCTGGCCGTCCTGGTTCGGCAGTACAACGTCGTCCCCGTGCGCCGGCAGCACGGTATCAAAATCGTCCGTGTAAAGCATGACGAGTCTGCGCGGTGGATGGCCGATGTTATGGACTTTGGCCACCGTCTGTTGGCCGCGATAACCGCCTTTGCTCAGGTGCACGGCTGTGCGTAACCAATCCAGTTCATGGGGAATGGTTTTGTCATCGACTTCGGTGGCAAAACGTGGACGCCACGCGGCGATGTGCAACGCTTCGAGAGCGAGCAGTCCAGCGACAGGAATATCGGAGGCGGCGATGCCGGCAAGTTTGGTGCGGGGCAGTAGCAACTCGCTGTAGGTCCAGCCTGCGGCCGGGTGTCGTATCGCTACCGCGTACTGGTGCCCACCTTGGCCCACATTCATCCACGGGTCGCGCCAAACCAGTGGAAGGCCATGCGGGGCGGCTACCGGGAGCTGAGGCTGGCCGAGGGTGCCGATTGTCGCGAAATCGACGGAACGATCCGCAAGTTCCACCCGCAACGCGAATTGCATGCTGCCCAGCCACTGCAGAAGCCCGGATGCTTTTTCCCGCTCAAGCAATAGCCACAGGTTGGTACCGTCATCGATCAAACGAACCGCATATTCGATCCGACCAGTCGTATCCAGCAGCAGGGTCTCTGTGGATTCGCCTGGTGCCAGGTGGGCGACACTCTGACTGGTCAGCGAGTTGATCCAGCTCAGGCGATCGCGGTTCCCTTAGCCAGCTCGCGCTGCTCGAAGATCGGGTTCCCGTAGTGGGCGGCCACACCGGAGTTGGTCCCATCACCGGCATCGACGGTACCGGGCCTGTTGAGGAATTCACTCGACATGAGCGAGATGTCCCGAAGCGCACATGGCCAGTTTGTGGGCGAGCGCTCTGATGTCCCGGGACCGCGGCCAGGACCCATACCTCGTGGCGGCACCCGGCGTGGCGTCGTGGACCTGGATGCTGGTGTGGGAGTTGTTGTTGAGCTGTGGCAAGCCGATTCCTTCGTTCATCCTTTGCGCTGTGATGCCTTTCGCTCGCAGCGCTCACAGGTGACCTAACACAGGCCGGGGCCGTCCTGTCGTGGTACGGCCGTGCTTGGTCAGTACATTCCGAGTTGGAGCTTGGCGGCTTCCGAGATTCGGTCCTGGCCCCAGGGTGGGTCCCAGACGAGTTCGATGTCGATGTCGCTGACGCCGGGAACCGCCTGGATTGCGGTGCGGGCGTCTTCTTTGAGTACGTCACCCATCCCGCAACCCGGAGCGGTCATGGACATTTTGACTTCGACTCGGTGGGAACCATCAGCAAGCAACTCTTCTTGGCAGAGATAGATCAGTCCCAAGTCCACGACATTGATCGGGATTTCCGGGTCGAAAACGTTCTTGAGCTGGTCCAGCACTTGGTCCAGGTCGAACGGACCATCATTCTGGATCACTGTTTCGGCGCCGGGCTTGATCAGTCCGAGCGCGGCTGAGTCCTCGGCACTGATCCGCACCAGGTAACCCATGGCGGTTTGCACGGTCACGCTATCGCCCAGGGTCTGTGTCACGACAACTTCTTCGCCTGCCTGGAGCAGCATCGGCTGGCCGCCGGGGATCACCGTCGCCTGCGCGTTCTGGCTGAGTGTAACTATTGTGTACCGGCCTGAGTCCATGGTCGTCTATTCCTTTTCGCTCGGGTGGTCGCCGGTTTCGAGGGCGTTGCGCAATGCCTGCCAGGCCAGGGTGGCGCACTTAACCCGCCCCGGGTATTCCCATACCCCCGACAGCGCAGCTAGCTTGCCTACGTCGACCAGTGCTTGTTCATCCACGGTTTCGGTGGTCAGCATGCTGTGGACGCGAGTGAACAGGGCGAGGGCGTCACCTTGTGGCAGACCCTTCACCGCCATGGTCATCAGCGATGCGGACGCCCGCGAGATGGCGCATCCGTTTCCCTCGAAGGCAATGTCGGAGACAGCACCGTCGGTGAGGTCAAGGTAGAGGGTCAAGTGGTCACCACAGAGTGGGTTGACCACGTCGACCGTGCAGGTCGCGGCCGCCAGTTCACGAAAATTTCGTGGACTGCGGGCGTGCTCGATGATCATTTCTTGGTAGAGGCCGGCGATGCCCACGCTCGCTTGCCCGTTCATACCTCGACCGGGCGGTCGTCTTTCCTAAACCGGCCAGCGACGAGTGGTTCCAGCTGCGTCCGGAGCTGCTCGATGGCAATCCGGTCGACCATCTCGTGTACGAACGCGTAGATGAGCAGACCGCGGGCTTCCTCCAATGGTATTCCGCGAGCCTGCAGGTATAGCAGCGCCTCCTCGTCCATTTGGCCGACTGCCGCACCGTGCGTGCACTTCACGTCGTCGGTGTAGATCTCCAGCCTTGGTCTGGTGTCGACCTCGGCGCGGTCGGAAAGAATCAGGTTTTTGTTCTTCTGGTTCGCATCGGTTCCGTCGGCACCGTGGCGAACCATGATGTGCCCGTTGAACACCCCGTGTCCGTGTCCGTCCAGCACGCCTTTGTACAGCTGGTTACTGGTGCAGTCGGTCGCGGCGTGATCGATGAAGATTGTGTTGTCGTGGAGTTGATCGCCTTGCGGCAGGTAGACGCCGTCGAGGCTGACCTCGGCGCCGATGCCGTCCAGAAGTACCCGCACCTCGTGGCGGGCGATGCTGGCGCCGAGCATGACGGAGCGGGAGGTGAAGCGGCTGTTGTGCCCTTGATGCACGTCGAGCAGTGCCAGATGGAACGCGGTCACGGGTTCGAGCTGAACCTTATAGTGCTCAATCTGCGCGTCATCGGCCAGGACGAATTCGGTAACGGCATTGGTGAGATACACGTCGCCATCGGTCCCCGCGTAGGTCTCGACGATCGTCGCGCGACTGCCCGAATCGGCGATGATCACCGACCGTGGACTGGATATCAGGGGGACTCCGCCGGCATTGGAGAAGAATACGAGTTGGATCGGCTCGTCCAGAATTGCCCCGGACGTGAGGTGGATGAATGCACCGTCCTCGGCGAGTGCGTCGTTGAAGGCGGCGAACGCGTGATGTTCGCCGGGTGTATGCGAGAAGAAGGGCTCGAGGCGATCAGACCCCGCAGCCAGCACCGCGGCGAGAGTCGTCACGACAGAGCCGGCTGGCAGGCCGGTCAGCCGCGAAAGCTCGGGCGCGAAGTGTCCGTTGACGAAGACCAATCGTGGACCGCCGAGGTCGACCGCTGCTGCGTCGATCATTTCTGCGGTTACCCAGTTGCTGGAGGTCACGGTGGCGGCTTCGAACGGCACAGCGAGGATCGGGGCCAGCGCTGTGTACTTCCAGTCCTCGTCCTTGTGGGTCGGGAAGCCGTGCACGCCCACCCATTCGAGGGCGGCCAGCCGCGCCTCGTGGAGCCACGCGGGATCGCGGTCGTCGCGGTGGGGTTCGCGGCCGGCGAGCACTCCGCCGGCTGCACGCGTCAGCGTCACCTGGCCACCCCGACCGGTGTCAGACGCCCTGCGTTAGCTTGTTGCGTGCTCGTATAGCCGTGCTCTTCGAGCTCGACGGCCAGGTCTTTGCCGCCAGAGCGCACGATTCTTCCGGCGGTCATAACATGCACC
>NZ_PJJM01000065.1 GCF_002929805.1 Cryobacterium sp. Y50
CAGCTCAGTCTTTGGGCGTCCAGTTCGCGACATGACTCATCATAACACTTAACCAATGAATTTACGACGCAAGACACTAGTATCAGCACGGCAGTGAGTACTAGCGGCCATAGAAGGTAATACTGCTCTTCAACCGCCAGCGACCAGAAATGGAGGAACGGCGAAGGGTCCGAGTTGTCGAAGTATCCCGTGGTCGCTTGGGCAAAGTGATAGTTCGCCAAGTAGACCGCAGTCCAGGCCATATCCTGCAAGATGCTCACGAGGTGAAGAGGGCCCAGAATAAAGGTCGCCGCCAACGCTGTTCCGACCATCGTGACCACCGCCGCCGGCAGCAACCGGCGAATGCGCCGAGCATAGAAGCTCGACAGCGAGATTCGACCTGTTCGTTCAATCTCTTTGAATAACAACAACGTAATGAGAAAGCCGGAAATGACGAAAAATACATCGACACCGATGAAACCCCCGCTGAGGGCGCGAGGGAAGTAGTGATAAATCACAACCAGACCCACAGCTAGGGCGCGTAGCCCCTGAATGTCACGTCGGCGCAGTGAGCCCGGGCTGCTTGGTACGATCACGGCTCGAAACGCGTGCAAAGCGACGCCAGAACCCATCACTTTACCCACACCATTTCCGCCCGAGTAGGCTTCACCCCGTCCGAGCGATTAAAAAGCCAAGCCCCTATATTAGGGCGCAACTCATCTCAACAGGTACCGCAACCGATACGTCTGCGCCTTGCTGCACCGCCCAGATTTTCGACGGCGGAACTATGCGACAACAGGAGTACTCTCACTTGGCAAGCTTAGCTTTCCGGCTTGGTTGATCCCGCCGGTAGGCTGAGTGGATGCCCGCTCCTCAGGAATTAGACACCACACCTGCTGCCCCGACACCGGGGTCTCCCGCGGAGAAGACCCTCAATCGCGTCACGATCCTGGTGCCGGTCTACGGTGACTGGGCATCCCTGCGCAACTGCATCGCAGCTCTCATCGAACACGCGCCTGCCGACAGCTACGACGTTCTGATCGTCAATGATTGCGGGCCCGACGCCGATGTGATTGAGGCTGGCCTGCTGGGCATGATTTTCGGGCATTCCAACTTTCGATACGAGCGCAATCCATCGAATCTCGGTTTCGTGCGCACCTGCAACCGTGCCGCGTTTGAACTTGACCGGACCGGCAACGACCTGCTGCTGCTCAACAGTGACACCCGCATCACGGCCGGCGCGCTGGATGAAATGCGCCTGGTGCTCAGCCTGTCTGAGCGCCACGCGGTCGTCTGCCCGCGAAGCAACGATGCCACTATCGCCACGATGCCCTTCTATCAGCGCGATCGATTTGCTGACCGCGATGAGGCTCGAACCGCACGCGTCTTTGACGCGGTGGCCCCCAGTCTCCCCCGCTGCTACATAACGCCGGTTGCCATCGGATTCTGTTTTCTGATTCGACGGTCGTTGGTGGCGAACAATGGCCTCTTTGATGAAGTTTTCGGCATGGGCTACAACGAGGAGAACGATTTCTGCCTGCGCCTGAACGCCCTGGGCTATTCCTCTCTCATCGCCAACCATGCGCTGGTCTACCACGTCGGCAGCACGAGTTTTGGTGCTGAACAACGGGCGACCCTCGAGGCGGAGAATTCTAAGATTTTGCACGCTCGATACCCGTTCTATCCTGCCGCCGTGAGCGACTTCGTCAACAACGGGTACTCCGGTCTAGATCGATTTGCCGACATCATTGCGCACCCGGACGACCCCGGAAAAAAAGTTCTGATCGACCTGCATCACCTCTCACTGGCCTTCGATGGATCCACGAAGAATGCCCTGAGTTTTCTGAAATTCGTTGCCGAAACAATCGACCCGGCGTCCGTTGCGGTGACAGTAGCCGCGCCCCAGGACGTCATCGAGTTCTTCGATCTGACCTCCTACAGTTTACGGGTGATCCCCTACGGCGACATCGATGAGGTCTTCGACGTTGGCGTCGCCATAGCGCCGGTCACCTCTCTGGGACAGATAGCGACACTCAACCGGTTCTGCGCGAAGTGGGTTGTCTCCTACCTCGATATCATCGCCTTGCGTTCCTGGGGGCTGCGACTCATGGTGCCGTACAAGCCCGAAGTCGTACACGCGTCGCTCGCCTATGCCGACAGCGTCGTCGCCATCAGCGAGGCCACGCTCGACGACGCCCTAGACTTCTTTCCCGATCTCGACAACTTGCGTTCGCGCACCACCGTTGTGCACCAGGGCTCCGGCCTGTCCGCTCGCGTCACCGACGTGAGCGACTTCTCGACGCCACTCACGCCGGCCTGCACCGAGGTCATTGCTCAGGGCGACTACGTTCTCGTTGTCGGGAATGCCTTTCCGCACAAGCAGGTACGGTCCGCGCTCGTGGCACTGCGCAGCAGCTCGCTGCCGATCGTCGTTCTCGGGAGTCCCGATACGGCTCGGGACTTTCCACTGATGCACGCACTGCCGGGCGGAAGCCTCACCGACGCCGAGGTGGCTACCGTCTATTCGAGAGCACGTGTGGTGGTCTTCCCGTCGGCCTACGAAGGATTCGGCCTGCCGATTCCCGAGGCTGCGCAGCTCCAGAAACGCATCGTAGTTTTCGATACCGCGGTTGCTCGGGAGGTCACCTCAGCTCTGGGTCTCGAAGAGCATGTGAGCTTCTTCAGCCTCTTCTCCGAATTGCCCGATCGAGTTCGCGAAGCGTGCAACGCTGACCTGCTGGTCGAGCCGGGCACGCCGGCAGCGCGCACCCTCGCCGACTACAACAAGGATTTCTGGGGCCAGGTGCTAGTAACGCTGAATGCCCCAATCGACCCGGATCACCTGAGTCGACGCTACGCAGCAATCCGAACCATGACCGTGGTCAGTGAAGAATTTCTCCGGCGCACGGCAGCCGACATGTATGAGCTCACCGAGATCAAGAACAGTCAGAAATACCGCCTGTCCCTGATGATCGCACGCGTTCTCGGACCGCTCGGCCGTGTTGTCGGTCGCGGTCGAAATCCCGGGCCGACGCCGCAGATGCGCGACATCGAACGCACCTAGGCCAAGCAGAGAAATGCAGAATGCGGGCTGAGTTACTCAGCCCGCATTCTTGCCTACCCAATCAGGTATCGTTCGCCCGACCCTACCTCGTCGTGACCGTCGAGCAGCCGAGATCAACCGAAGCGCTACGGGTCGAGTTCAATCCGAACACGCACACGCGGTGTGATCCGGGTGCGAGGGCGATCAGGGAATCAAACCCGTGATTAGCACCGAGACCCGGAAACACGCCAGCCACGTCGGTGCGCGACACTGTCGCGGAAAAGCCCGAGCTGAATTGTCCGTCTGCGTAGACGTGCACGTCAGTGGATGCCGCGGTCGTCGGGTCGAGGGACCAGCCGCGAACCTGCGCGCCGCCGCTCACACCCTGCACGGAATCGAGGTGACCGCGCGGGGCCGATGACGCCACACTGATCGACCTGCAGCCCAAGGACGTTGACGACGAACCCGACGCGGTCAACGCGTAGGCACAGACTGAATGACGACCGGAACTCAGCGCGATCGACTGGTTGAAACCGTGCTGACTCCCCTGATTCGGGTATACCGCCTGAACATCGGTGCGCGTTCCTGACGCCCGGAATCCCGAAGCGAAACGGCCATCAGCGTAGACGTGCACATCCGTTGACGCGGTGGTTGAAGTATCGAAGGCCCACCCCGCCAGGTTCGCGCCGGTCGGCGTTGCCGTGACGGAATCGAGATTGCCCCGCGCTACAGCAGCAGCCGGGCCGGCAACTGTGACGGAGCGGCACCCCAGGCTGGTGGATTGCGAACCCGCCACGTTGAGTGCGTAGGCACAGACCGAGTGCCTACCGGCATTCAATGTGATCGTTGACGAGAACCCGTGCTGGGACCCGAGGGCGGGATACATGCTGCCGACGTCGGAGCGAGTGTTGCCGGCCGCGAAGCCTGCCGAGAACGCTCCATCAACGTAAACGTGAACGCTGGTCGATGTCGCGGTCGTGGGGTCCAGCGCCCAACCACGCACGGCTACGCCTGTCGAGGTTGCCGTGGCGGAATCAAACCAACCGACCGGGGCGGTCGAGGGCACCGTAACGGTCTTGCACCCCAATGCGGTATTGCCGCCGGCGCCGTCGTTAATGGCGTGGAGGCAAATCTGACGGGAGCCGGGGTTGATGGCCAAGGTTTGGTTGAACCCGGTCAGGGGTCCCCGCGAGGGGTAAACGCCTTGAACGTCCGTTCGGGTACCGTTCGCTATCCATCCACCCACCATGGTCGAGCCGCTGTAGGCGTGGATGGCAATCGAGTCTTGAGTGTCAAAGTCGAACGCCCATCCTCGAACGTTCACCCGCCCCGCTGTGGCGCTGATGGCATCAAAGTTGCCGACCGGCGCGGCACTGGCCTGCGTTGAGCCAAACCAATTGTTGTAGTAGACCCAAAAGTTGCGGTTGCCGTACGAGGAACACGCATCGCCACTTCCGCCCAGGTTGTTGAGCGCAGCGGCATTCGGCTGATACGGCGTGTAGTAGTAAAGAGACGCCGTAGCCCTGTTCTCAATCAGAACGTTGGACGATCCGCAACCGGCGTTGGGGTGTAGCCGAACAGCGTTCTGCTGCCCCACTTTGATAGAGGTATGCGATCCCTCGGAGTTTCCGTACCAGGCGAGTTGGCGGGCTCCAGAGAATACCTGGATGAAGAATCCGTAATACGCGGAGTCGCACTGGGCAGTGTCCGGGCAACCTTGTCCTAACGCCTTGCGCAGAATGGCTGCTGTAGGCGCTTTGCTTGTGACCAGACCCTGTTCTTTTTGCAGAGTAACAAGAATTACTTTGGCGCTTATAGAACAGGCCTGCTGCACCTTGTAGATTAAGCGAGCGGCGGATTCGTTCGCAGCTCCTACATAAGTGGAGCAGGTTCCAAACGACAATGTCGTGGTCGGCGTATCCACGCGAAGTACGTTCAAACAGAGACTGTTGTTACACGAACCGATTTTGGCGTCCAAAAACGACTGGATACCCGCCTCAGACATGGCATTTTGGGTATAGAAATTGGCGTCACTGATGATGTTTCCGGGTCGGAAGTCCGAGCCGGACACCGCCTGTGCTGGCGGCGCGGCTGGCGCGGCGAGGACTAGGAAGGAAGAAACCAAAGCAACGGCGAGCGCCCACACGAGCAGCGGTTTGGAACGAGCTTTTCTGGACGTTGGGGCTGTGCCGCTGATCATATGAAACCTTTGGGTCTTGTCATAAATGTCAGTGCGCTTGAGCGCAGCTGGTCGTTCTCTACTGGGCGACACCGCGATACTCAGCGACAACGCTTTCGGGATTCCCAACTGCTTGGAGCTCCCCATGGCTCAACCAGGCAAGTCGGTCACACATCGTCATCATTGTGCCTAGTGCGTGACTGACAATAATTACAGTCTTGCCGTCACGGCGGAATTCCACAAACTTATCCGCACATTTCTGCTGAAATGTTTCGTCGCCGACGGCGAGCACTTCGTCGACGAGGAGAATGTCGGGGTCAACGTGGATCGCCACCGAGAACCCCAGCCGAACATACATCCCCGAGGAGTAATTCTTGACCGGTTGATCGATGAATTCGCTCACGCCGGAGAAATCAACAATCGAGTCGAACTTCTTCACGATCTCCTGCTTGGACATCCCCAGAATTGAGCCGTTGAGAAAGATGTTCTCACGCCCCGAGAGTTCGGGATGAAATCCGGAACCCACCTCAAGGAGGGCGGCAACGCGCCCCTTCATGGCGATACTGCCCTTGTCGGGGTAGAGAATTTGTGCCATGCACTTGAGCAGTGTTGATTTGCCCGACCCGTTGTCCCCGACCAGCCCGAACGTTTCACCCGTGTTGATGTCGAAGGAGATGTCGTTCAACGCCCAGAAGTCTTCGTGAACAGACTTGCGGCCGCGCATGATCGCTGACTTCAACGACTGGTTGCGCTCCTTGTACAGACGGAATTTCTTCGAAACGTCGTCGATGTGCACTGCTACTTCGGTCACAGGATTTCAGCTAGCTTTCTCTCGTTACGGCGAAAAACCACCCAGCCCAAGGCGAATACAACTGCCGAGATGAGCACGCAGGCGACGGTATCGCCCAGAGCCGGCCACGTGTTGTCGTACAAAAGACTACGAAATGCGCTCAGGAAGCGCTCCATCGGATTAAGCCGGTACAGGTCGACCAGCGAGAACACACCAAATAGACTCCCGAAACGATCGGACTGCACCTGAACCAACGAGATCGGGTAGATCACCGGGGTGAGGTACATGCCGAGCTGAAGAATGATGCCGACAAAATACTGCGTGTCGCGAAAGTGAACATTAGCGATCGACAGCATGAGCGCAATGCCCACGGCAAACACTGCTAGCAAGAACATGAAGAAGATGACGACGGGAAGCCAGACAATGACGCCGTACGCGCCCGCAATGACGAGGGCAACGATGAGTACCATCATCTCGATCCCCCAGTTCACCGCCAGAGACGCCGCACTGGAGAAAATAAGCACGTTGCGGGGAAAATAGACCTTTTTAATGAGGCCTTCATTGGCAAGGAGCACACCCATGCCCTGCTGCACTACGTTCGAGAAGAAGATCCACGGCAACAGCCCGCACAACAGCCACAACGGGAAGGCATCAAGCCCGCTCGGTGAGCCAACAGGCGGCGCGATGCGAAAGATGAAAGCAAAAACAAAGGTGTAAACGAGCATGAGCGCCAGGGGATTGGCCAGTGACCAGAGCTGCCCCAGCACTGTGCGCTTGTATTTTCCCTTGAGCTCCCTCTGCGTGAGGTTGATAAACAGCTCACGTGACCGCTTGAACTCGCTTGATACAGCCACAGATCCATCCTGAACGACGTTTGGCCCGGCCGAGCGCAGGGTCCACTAAGGATACATTGCCCGGCCAGCGACTCTCGCACTACTGGCAGCCCTTCTGTCGACGTTCTCGTATGATGGTACGAATGCACGGCAACCCACTCTCACCGGCAGTCTGCACTGCCGTTGTCACCGTTACCTATAATTCCAGCGCTGCCCTCGGTGCATTTCTGAATTCGGTCATTGTCAGTGAGCCGACTCCGCCGTCCGTGACCATCGCCGACAACCTGTCGGCTGACATCGATGAATGCCGTAAAATCGCCGGCGACTACGGCGCGACAGTGCTGTCGCTGGGTAGAAATCTGGGTTATGGCGGGGCCATCAACGCGGCCGTGCGCTCGGTGCCACTCCCGTTCGAGTTCGTACTGGTTTCCAACCCGGATGTACTTGTTCACCCCGGAGCCATCAGCGCTCTGGAAGACGTCATGCGGGCCAATCCCCAGGCCGCTACAGTCGGGCCACGTGTGTTGAACTCCGATGGCACAACGTATCCCTCGGCCCGACGTATCCCGTCGCTGCGAACTGGCGTCGGGCACGCGGTCTTCTCGCGGATCTGGCCATCCAACCCCTGGACTCGTTCATACCGCTCTGAGAATGAGACCGGCACAGAAATACGGCCAGTGGGATGGCTTTCCGGAGCATGTCTTCTTATCCGCCGATCAGCCTTCGACGACATTGGCGGCTTCGACCAGGCCTTCTTCATGTACTTCGAAGACGTCGACCTTGGCTATCGGCTTGGCAAAGCAGGATGGCAGAACCTGTACGTGCCCGGCGCAATAGTGACGCACACTGGGGCTCACTCCACCAGCACAGATTCGCTGCGCATGGTCGCAGCGCACCACGAGAGTGCTTACCTTTTTCTTGCCCGTAAGTACCGTTCGTGGTATCTCGCGCCGGTGCGGTGGGTGCTGCGCGGCACCCTATCGATTCGATCCTGGTGGGCTACCCGCGGGTAGCGCAACCCGTTGCCCGGGTTATTCTGCTCAGCGGCGATCATGCACATGGCTGCTATTGGTGGCGACTGAGCAGAACGAGACTGGTCGAATTACCCGGATACACTTGCTGCACCGAGAATCCAAGTGCACGAAGCGTCGCCTCGTCTGTTGAACCACTCCAAGCGTATCCCGCCGGGTTGACCATCCATACTCGATTCGAATCTCCCAGCCGCAACACGGCCGTTTCAAACGGCTCGAGCTCATCAAAAAAGTTTGCCCGGGTCTCGTACGACGTTGCTAAAGCTATGTCCTTCAATTCACCGACGGCGTCGGGGTAGGCAAAAAGCATAGATCGGGCGTACGGATAGACGGCACTTTCTGCCCGGGAGAAGAAGACTGCGTCGCCCGGCTGAGAATGCTCACCCATGGTCATACTGGCGTCCCTCCAGTCGGTTCCTTTCGCCAATGGCGCGCGCTGCGCAAGGTACAAGGGTGTCGACAGGCCGAGAATGATGACTAGTCCGGCCGCAATGAGAAATTTGGATCGAATGCTGGCAAGGGCCACAGCCCCGAGTAGGGCCACAGCCGGAACGCTGAAGGCCACGTATCGGCCGACGTAAAGCGGCGACATCACCAGAGAACCAAGCACCAGCGCCGCAGTCGGCGCGATCAGCCACGGAAGGGCGAGGAGCACGACACCCGCAGCGGATGGATCCGACCGTCGTCGCACGATCGCTATGACAATGCCTGCTCCGATCAGAATCCAAAACACCCCGGCGACCCACACGCTACTGTCGAACCACTGATCCGCGAGCACATCGAAGATCGTCTGGCGACTGATCGGGCCGATCCAACTCACTTGACCTCGTTGAGCGACAGCCAACCTGAGGACGGGAATCGTGCAGACGACGATGGCCAGAGCGCTCAGCCCAAACAACCACCATGACCGGCGCCAGGCACGGAGAGCAATGACCGTGATCGCATGCGCTGCCACCAGGAGCGTGAGATAGATAAAAACCGTTACGGAGATTGTCCCCAAAAACGCATAGGCGAGCCACCACCATCTCGACGATGTGACCGCGAGGACGAGCACGATACTGAGCCAAACTGCCAGCATGACGGTCAATCCATAGGATCTGGCTTCGGTGGCTACCCACTGCGTTTGCGGAATGAGCGCGAGCAGGACGCCCGCTAGAAATCCCACCCGAAGGTTGACAAGCATGGCCCCAAGAACCACGATCCCCATCACCGCCAGCCCCACCGCAATCGCGCTGGGCAGGCGAAAACTCCAATCGTGAACTCCGACGAGGGCGAACCAGTAATGCATAAAGAAGTAATACAGTCCGTGCACGGCGTCCAGAGTGTTCGTAACGAGGGAAACCATCTCAGGAAGCGGGCGCGTGGCAGCAGACAGAGTCGCTTGCTCATCAGTCCAGACGGACGGCACCCAGGACCCGCCGAAGCTGATCGCCCCCGCGATCAGACCGAGCAGTGACGCAATGGTCCAAGTTTGGCTGGTAATAGTTCCCGGGTTGGTCTCACGGGCGGCCGAGTCCACGGTCGAGAACTCATTAATTACTGTCATGGTTCACAGGCCGCCCTGCGCCTTTCATAGTGCTGACGCCATTTGTGGTGACGCTCGTGACGGGCCAAGAGTTTAGTAATGCTTGCATCTAGCGACGGAATTCTCCAAGGTAGCATTGCTGGAGGACACTCCAACCACTTCGGTAGCCTTTTGAGAGTGTTGGGTCGTTGGGGGCCCCAGCTCCTACACATTGAACCGACCGTTTTCCCTGCCCCAAGAAGTAACCGAAAGAACTTGTGCCTGACTCCGCCACCAAAACGCTGATCATCATTCCAACGTATAACGAGGCCGGCAACATCGAAGCGACCATACGCCGGGTACACGCGGTCGTTCCTGGCGCTCATATTCTGGTTGTTGACGACCAGAGTCCCGACGGCACTGGGCAGATCGTAGGCCGGCTCGCCGCGGTGGACTCGCGCATTTTCGTTCTTCACCGCTCGAAGAAGTCTGGTCTGGGAGACGCTTATCTGGCTGGATTCGCCTGGGCGCTCGCGCGCGCCTATGAACTGATCGGTGAGTTTGATGCAGACGGATCACACCCGGCCGACGCGCTCCCCGAACTGATCGCGGCCTTCGACCGTCCTGGAGTGCGCCCCTGGGTCGTCATCGGCTCTCGATGGATTAGTGGAGGCAGCGTCGTCAACTGGCCAAAGAGCCGCGAATTCCTCAGCCGGGCTGGAAACACCTATGCCAAGCTGATGCTTGGACTCCCGGTCAACGACGCGACGGCCGGTTTTCGAATCTACTCCGCGACGGCATTGCGGGCGATGGATCTGTCGAGCGTTAGTTCAAAAGGATATTGCTTTCAAATCGACCTGACTCTGCGAGTCTTTGATGCGGCCGGCCGCATCGTTGAATTCCCCATAGAATTTCGCGAACGCGAAATCGGCGAGTCCAAAATGAGCCGCGGCATCGTTCTCGAGGCGATGGGACGGGTCACGATCTGGGGATTGCAGCGATCGTTGCGGCGACTGGTCACCAGGCGATCAAGCGCACCCCGTACTGCGCCTTAATCCACCTGCGCGATGGCCTGGAGATACCTGCCGTATCCGCTCTTCACCAGGGGACCTGCAAGCACGGCCAGCTGAGCGTCGCTGATCCAACCGGCACGCCAGGCAATCTCCTCGATGCAGCCGACCTTGAAACCCTGGCGGTCTTCGATGACGCGCACGTACTCTGACGCCTGCATCATGGACTCGAAAGTTCCGGTGTCGAGCCAGGCAGTGCCCCGATCGAGCACCTGCACGTGCAATCTGCCCTGCTCCAGGTAGCGCTCGTTGATGGTGCTGATCTCGAGCTCCCCGCGAGCGCTCGGTTCGATCGTCTTCGCGATGGCGACGACGGAATTGTCGTAGAAGTACAAACCGGGAACGGCGTAGTTGCTCTTGGGCTTCGTCGGCTTCTCTTCGATGGACACGACGGTGCCCGAATCATCGAATTCAACGACACCATAAGCGGTGGGATTACTGACATGGTAAGCGAAAATACGCGCACCCTCGATCTCGGCGTTACCCCGAAGAGATGAACCAAGTCCTGCCCCGTGAAAAATATTGTCGCCGAGCACGAGCGCAACGCTGTCATCACCGATAAATTCTTCACCAATGATGAACGCCTGGGCCAGACCGTCCGGAGAAGGCTGCATAGCGTACTCAATGCGGATGCCCAGGTCGGATCCGTCCCCGAGGAGCGCCCGAAACTGCTCGTTGTATTCGGGGGTGGTGATAATCAGAATCTCTTTGATATCGGCCATCATGAGCGTCGACAGGGGGTAATAGATCATCGGCTTGTCCCAGATAGGCATGAGCTGCTTGGAGATGCCTTTGGTGATCGGCCACAGGCGTGTGCCAGAGCCGCCGGCGAGAATGATTCCGCGCATGAGCGTTAGTTCCTGTCGTTCAAAGATGCGTAGTAGGCACGGGCCGCATCCCAGGTGGGGAGTAAACCGGCGGCAGCTGCAGCGGCGAGAGAAGGGGCATCCGTGTCTTTGGGAGACAGCAGCAGCTCACCAGCCTCTGGCGGAAACACCAAGCCGATCTCTTCATCGAGCGGGCTGATGCCGTGTTCTCGGCCCGGGCTGAAGGTGCTGTTCACGAGATAGCTCACGGTGGCGTTGTCGGTGAGCGCGACGAAGCAGTGGCCGAGGCCTTCGGCAATGTAGACCGCGCGCCGATCGGTGTCGTCGAGGAGCACACTGTCCCACTGACCGAACGTGGGCGACCCCACGCGAATGTCGATGATGTAATCGAGCACGGTGCCGTGCACGGCCGTGACGTATTTGGCTTGGCTGGGCGGGACATCCGCAAAGTGGATGCCGCGCACCGACCCGCGCCTGGACACCGACGTATTCGCTTGGGCGAGGTCGAGCTTGTGCCCGACCTTCTCTTCGAGCTTGTCGAATCGATACCATTCGAGGAACACGCCCCGGTCATCGCCGTACTGCTTAGGCGTGATCTCGTAGGAATTGGGGATGGAAAGTTCGCGAATCTGCACGTTCGGAGTCTACCAATTGGCGTCCGGTAGAATCGCGGAGGCCATTGAAGCGAACGGAACGGTTACTCCTCTATGAAGATCCTCGTCACCGGCGGCGCCGGTTTTATCGGCTCCAACTTTGTACGACGCACGATTGAAGACAAGTACCCGGGCCTGGAAGGCGCCGAGGTCATTGTGCTCGACGCACTGACATACTCGGGCAACCTCGAAAACCTCACCCCGATCGCCGACTCACCGCGTTACTCCTTTGTGCACGGCGATATTCGCGACGGCAAGCTACTCGATACACTCTTCCCTGGGCTCGATGCGGTGGTGCACTTCGCTGCCGAGTCGCACGTAGACCGCTCGGTGATGGACTCCACCATCTTCGTTGAAACCAATGTGCTGGGCACCCAGCAGCTGCTCGACGCTGCGCTGCGCCACAAGCTGGCCCGGTTCGTGCACGTCTCTACCGACGAGGTCTATGGCTCGATCGCCGAAGGGTCTTGGAACGAGGAGCGCACGCTTGAGCCCAACTCGCCCTATAGCGCGTCGAAGGCGGGCAGCGACCTGCTCGCCCGCAGCTACCACCGCACCCACGGCCTCAACGTGTCGATCACGCGCTGCTCGAACAATTACGGCCCGTACCACTTTCCCGAAAAGGTCATTCCGCTGTTCGTCAGCAATCTCATCGACGACTTGCACGTTCCCCTCTATGGCGAGGGCAACAACATTCGCGATTGGCTGCACGTTGACGACCACACCCGTGCCATCGCCATGGTGCTGGTCGGCGGTCGCGCCGGCGAAATCTACAACATCGGCGGCGGCACCGAACTCACCAACAAGGAACTCACCCAGCTGCTGCTGGACTCGACGGGCAAGGACTGGTCGTACGTTGACCGCGTGGCCGACCGACTCGGCCACGACCTGCGCTACTCGGTCGATATCTCAAAGATTCAGGCCGAGCTCGGTTATGCGCCCGAGGTTCCGTTTGAACACGGCCTGGCCGATGTGGTGCAGTGGTACCGCGACAACCGCCAGTGGTGGGAACCGCTCAAGGCTCGTGCGGCGTTGAACTAACATGACCCGTTATCTGATCACCGGCGCGACCGGCATGCTGGGGCGCGACCTACAGGCGGCTCTAGCTGGACGAGACGTGACAGCTGTCGGCCGGAGCGACCTCGACGTGACCGACCTTGACGCGGTCAAGGCCGCCGTCGCCGGGCACGACGTCATCATCAACTGCGCTGCGTATACCAAGGTCGATGACGCCGAAACGCACGAAGATGAGGCTTACGCGGTGAACGCGGTGGGGGCGCGTAACCTGGCGGTGGCGGCATCCGTTGCGGGAGCGAAGCTCGTGCAGATCTCGACGGACTACGTCTTTAACGGCAGCGCGACCACTCCCTATGCGGAGAGCACGCCGCACAGCCCGATCTCGGCCTATGGCCGTACCAAGGCGGCTGGCGAAAACTTCGTGCTCGCCGAGAACGGCGCGCGCAGCTACATCGTGCGCACCGCATGGCTGTACGGCAAGAACGGGCCGAACTTCGCCAAGACCATGCTCACGGCCGCTGGCACGCGCGATACGTTGAATGTCGTCAACGACCAGGTCGGCCAGCCCACCTGGACGGTGGATCTCGCCGCGCAGATCGTGCTGCTGCTCGACTCGGTTGCGCCCGCAGGCATCTACCACGGTACTAACTCGGGGGTCGCGTCGAAGTTCGACCAGGCCCGCGACGTGTTCGCCCTGGCCGGGCTCGACCCGGAACGCGTGCTGCCGACCGACAGCTCGGCCTTTGTGTTGCCGGCGCCCCGGCCCGCCTACTCCGTGCTTGGGCACGCCAACTGGGCTGCAGCCGGACTTACGCCGATGCGCAGCTGGCAGGACGCCCAAGCTGACGCCTTCGCTGAGGGGGTATTCGAGACGCCATGATCACTCTGCGGGTTATCGTCGACCAAATGGTCGCGCCGGTTCCGGGCGGAGTCGGGCGTTACGCCGAGGAACTCACCCGCGCGCTGATTGCTAGCGCTCCGGCCGAGTGTGAGGTTGAGGGCATCGTCTCGTCGTCGCCTTCGGCGCAGTATGAAGTCATTGAGGCCGCCCTGCCCGGTCTGGCCAACTTGCACAAGACGGTGTTGGCGCGCCGCGAGCTGGCCACGGCCTGGGCACTCGGTGTGATTGCCTCGTCGGGTAGCGGCCTGATTCACGCGCCGGGGCTGCTCGCCCCGCTGCGCCGCCACGATCGGGCTGTGGACGGAACCCAGATTGCGGTGACCCTGCACGATGTGCTGGCGTGGACGCATCCGTCTTCGCTGACCCCGACGACCGTGGCCTGGACCAAGGGCATGCTTAAACGCGCCCGCAAACACGCCGACGCCATTGTCGTACCGAGCCACGCCGTGGCCCGGCAACTGACCGAAATCATGGACTTGGGCGACCGGGTGCGCGTGATCGGCGGCGCCGTGGGTCGAGGGCTCGTACTACCAGCCATTCCCATCGTGGAAGAGCGCCTACAGGCGATGGAGCTGCCGTCGCAGTATCTCCTGACGGCCGGGTCATTGGACCCGCGCAAGGCAGTGACAGCCCTGATCACGGCGCTCGGGCTGCCGGGTGCACCGGACCTGCCGCTGATCGTGCTCGGACCGGACACCTGGGGCGAGCTCGACCTCGCCTCGGTCGCCGATGAAGCCGGGCTGGCACCGGGGCGCGTACGCGCGCTGTCCGGGCTGAGCGACTCCGATCTGGCCGTAGTGATCGCCCGAGCGAGCGTGTTCGTGTACCCCAGCCTGGAAGAAGGCTTCGCGCTGCCGATCATCGAAGCATTTCACCTCGGCACGCCGGTCGTGCACTCCGACGCGCCTGCACTCCTGGAAGCGGCTGGCGACGCCGGTGTTGCGGTCGAGCGAGCGGATGCGAAGGAATACCCCGGTCGGCTGCTCGAGGCGGTTAACCGGGTGCTCGGCGACAGCGTGCTGCGAAATCGAATGAGCATCTTCGGTGGCGACCGCGCACGCGCGTTCAGCTGGCACGATTCGGCCGAACGGGTCTGGCAGTTGCACGCGGACCTGTAGTTGGGTGCCTCACACGACTTAGGGCCGCACGGTGCCAGCCAGTAGGCTCAAAGTGATCAAGGCAAGGCGCGACGCTCCATTGTTGCGGCTCCACTGCCCGTACGAATACAAAGGGTTTCATGACAAAGCGCGCGCTCATTACGGGAATCACCGGCCAGGACGGTTCGTATCTCGCAGAGTTACTGCTCTCCAAAGGGTATGAAGTACACGGCCTGATTAGGCGGGCATCCACTTTTAACACGTCACGCATCGACCACCTGTATGTGGACCCGCACGACGAGGGCGCGAAGTTGTTTCTGCACTACGGGGACCTGAGCGACGGATCACGCCTGACGACGCTGCTCGCCGAAATCAAGCCGGATGAGGTCTACAACCTGGCCGCCCAATCGCATGTGCGCGTCTCGTTCGATGAGCCGGAACACACCGCTGACACGACCGGAATGGGCACGATTCGCTTGCTCGAAGCCGTGCGCATGTCGGGCATCACAACCCGGTTCTACCAGGCGTCGTCGTCGGAAATGTTCGGAGCGACACCGCCCCCGCAAAACGAAGCGACCCCGTTCTATCCGCGCTCGCCCTACGGCGCAGCCAAGGTGTACAGCTATTGGATCACCAAGAACTACCGCGAGGCCTACGGCATGTTCGCGGTAAACGGTATCCTCTTCAACCACGAGTCGCCACGTCGAGGTGAGACCTTCGTGACGCGCAAGATCACCCGGGCGGTCGCCGCGATCAAGGCTGGCAAACAAGACCACGTCTATCTCGGAAACCTCGACTCGATTCGCGACTGGGGTTATGCCGCCGAGTATGTAGAGGGCATGTGGCGCATGCTGCAGGCCGACGAACCTGACGATTTTGTGCTGGCGACCGGAGGCAACTTCACCGTGCGCGACTTCGTGGAGACCTCGTTCAGCCACGCCGGCTTGGATTGGGAAAAACACGTGCGCTTCGACGAACGGTACCTGCGCCCCACCGAAGTGGATGCCCTCGTCGGCGATGCTTCGCACGCTTTCGACAAGCTGAGCTGGAAGGCCACGGTCGATACCGCGGAACTGGCCCGCATCATGGTGGACGCCGACATCAAACTGCTCGAACACGCCGGTCAACCCTGGATCGACAAGGTCGAGCTGGCAACTTGGGGAACGAAGTGGTGACGACGGACAACCGGGATCAGGTCGCCTTCACACCGACCGCGCTGGATCGAGGGAGCCGTGTGTATATCGCCGGGCATCGCGGCCTCGTGGGCTCCGCGATCTGGCGCCTTCTGGAGGCCGAGGGGTTCACCAACCTGGTCGGGCGCACCTCAGCCGAACTCGACCTCAAAGACCGCGACGCCGTATTCGCCTTCTTCGCCGAAATCCAACCACGCTATGTTGTGCTGGCCGCGGCAAAGGTGGGTGGCATTCTGGCCAACGACAGCTTTCCGGTCGACTTTCTGAGCGACAACCTGCGCATCCAAGTCAACGTGTTGGATGCCGCGTTGAAGTACGACGTAAAACGCCTGCTGTTTTTGGGGTCGTCGTGCATTTATCCGCGACTGGCCCAGCAGCCGATCCGCGAGGATTCGCTGCTGACCGGGCATCTCGAGCCGACAAACGATGCCTACGCGATCGCGAAAATTGCTGGGATCCTGCAGATTCAGGCCGTGCGTCGCCAGTACGGTTTGCCGTGGATCTCGGCGATGCCGACAAACCTCTATGGGCCCGGCGACAACTTCTCGCCGACCGGCTCGCACGTTCTTCCCGCACTCATCCGCCGGTATGACGAGGCGGCCCAGTCGGGTGCGGCACGGGTGACGAACTGGGGTACCGGAACGCCACGGCGGGAGTTTTTGCACGTCGACGACATGGCTGCTGCCTGCTTGCATCTGCTCGAAAATTACGATGGCCCCGAACAGGTCAACGTTGGCACCGGAACCGACGTCACGATTCGTGAGATCGCGAAATCGATCGCTCGCGTTACTGGGTTCACCGGAGCTACCGATTGGGATACCTCGAAGCCGGACGGCACCCCACAGAAGCTGCTCGACGTGTCCAAACTCGCTGAAGCAGGCTGGACATCGCAGATTTCCCTGGACGATGGCATGCGGTCGACCGTGCAGTGGTATCGCGACAACGTGAAGTCGCTGCGCCAGTAAGGCAGCCGTCCGCATCCGCTTGACGCGCCTGAATTGGGCGGGTGGCGGCGCTGGGATTGCGTTCTCGGCATGCTCGACCAAGGGAGATCACATGTCTCGCAGGATGAGTCGCGTTTGTTGTGCGACGGTCGCGCGGTCGAAAGCTGCTGGAGCTGTCAGCGGACGCTAACGCTCGCGGCATGCCGCGCACGCAGCATTTCGACGCGTGAGGCGCCGCGGGTCAGGGGTGCGCCAGCAGGGTGCGGCCGCGAGTGCAGCATTCGGAGCGTGCGAGGCATGGACAAACCGCCTCAGGTGGCGGGCCGGGGGTGCCGGCGTCGGGCTACGGTGTCGGGGTGGCAGTGGGCGCGGGGGCCAGAGCGGCGGCGATCATTGCGGTGATGGCGGCGTAGTCAGGGTTCTCCGGGTCGATGCCGTTTTCGGGGATGAGCGGCACCGACACGACCGGCAGTTCCTTTGTCTTAGATGCGAGGTTCATGAAATAGCCAAGCATGCCCTTCGGCACGTCGGTCTTCACGACACGGGTGCCGGCAACGGCCACGCCCTGAAACTTGCTGAGCACGTTGGCCGGGCTGGCCTGAGCGAGAAGAGCCTCCTGCATTTGCGTCTGCCGCTGCATGCGGTCGTAATCGCTCGTGCCGTGCCGGGAGCGGGCAAACCAGAGGGCGTGGTAGCCGTCCATGTGCTGCATGCCGGGTTCGAACCAGAACAACACCTCGCTGAAGCTCTCATCGGTGTGCACCGGAACCCGGTTCTGCACGTCAATGTCGACGCCGCCGAGAGCGTCGATGAGGTCGGAGAATCCCTGCATGTCGATCAGCACGTAGTACTGGATGGTGAGCCCGGTGATGCCCTGCGCCGCCTCGAGGGTCGCCTGAATGCCCGGGGAACTGCCCTCGGCCACGGCATTCGGGTAGTACTCCGGGCGTTTGAGCTCGGCTTCGGTGAAGATGGAGTTGAGCATGCACGCCGACACGTCGCATCCGTCGATCGAGCCGTATCCCTCGGGGTAGAGCGCACCGAGCGAGGAACCGGCCGAGAATGGCACGTCCTCGAGGTTGCGCGGCAGGCTGATGGTCGTGGCCTGGCCGGTCGTGGCGTCGAGGCTGACCACGGAGAGGCTGTCGGGGCGCAGGCCGTCCCGATCGGCGCCGGCGTCCCCGCCGAGCAGCAAAATGTTGTAGCGGCCGTCGACCGGCGGTTCACTCGGGCCGGCGACGAAGACCGAGGAGAGGAATCCGCTCGCTGAGGTCGCGACGAAGGCACCATAGCCAGCCGTGCCGCAGACGACGACCATGAGCGCCGCGGAGAAAGCAGCGATCAGCGGGCGAGCGCCGGGCGCGGCTTTCAGCAGGTTGATCAGGCTGAGGGTGTTGACGGTGAGCACGAGCCAGGTGAGCGCGTAGAACGCGAGCACGGCGGCGGCGGCCCAGAGGCCGATCGTGTTCGTGAACACCGTGAGCACGGCCTCGGGCCAGAACAGGTAGACAGCACCGGCGACGATTGCCGAGGCCACCAAGATGAGCGTGGCGCCAAGGCCGAACCGGCCGAGCCGCCGATTGCCGGCGAGTACCTGTGCCGAACCGGGGAGCACGAAATTGAGTCCGACAAGCCACCACGCACGCGTCGTCATGATGCGCGTGGAGCCGGAATTCGGGTGCCGGATCGGGTCAGTCACACTACTCATAATCGCTCTTGGAGGTCCCGGTTCTTCTGCTCGACCAGGTCGGCGAGTGCGACGGAATAGTCCTCGAGCTTCAGACGCAGCGCGTCATCGCTCGTGGCGAGAATCTTGATCGCGATGAGCGCGGCGTTCTTGGCCCCACCGATCGACACGGTCGCGACCGGCACGCCGGCCGGCATCTGCACGATCGACAGCAGCGAGTCGAGGCCGTCGAGCAGTCCGAGCGGAACGGGAACCCCGACCACCGGCAGCGTGGTCATGGCGGCGAGCATGCCGGGCAGGTGCGCTGCTCCCCCGGCTCCGGCGATGATCACCTTGAGGCCGCGGGCCTGCGCATTGCGACCATAGTTGAGCATTTTCTCGGGGGTGCGGTGCGCCGAGACTACCTGCACCTCGTGCGCCACTCCGAAGTCCTTGAGGGTCTGCGCGGCGGCGCTCATGACGGTGAAGTCGGAGTCGCTGCCCATGACCAAGCCGACCAGCGGCGCATTGGAGTTTTCGGGCACGCTGTTAGCAGGCACAGCGGAAGGCTCGATGTTGTCTGGCACGCAGATGATCCTATTGCTCAAGACTGAAAGATTTGTGCAGTGGCACGCGCCTGGTAGGCAACTTCGTCGAGATCGTCGCCGCCCGCGGTGACGTGGCCGACCTTTCGGCCCGGCCGTGACGCCTTGCCATAGTTGTGCACTTTCACCTGCGGATGCTCCGCAAGGGCGCTCTGATACCGGTCACCGAGCGAGCCTGACGCTGGCCCACCAAAGATGTTGACCATGACCGTCCACGGGTAGCGGGCGCCCGTCGCCCCGAGCGGCAGGTCGAGCACGGCCCGCAGGTGTTGCTCGAACTGGCTCGTCGTAGATCCGTCAATCGACCAGTGGCCGCTGTTGTGCGGGCGCATGGCGAGCTCGTTAATGAGGAGGCGCGCATCCGTGGTCTGAAACAGTTCGACGGCGAGCACCCCGGTGACGCCGATGCCCTCGGCGATCGCGATGGCGATATCGGAGGCGACGTCGGCGAGGTGCCCGGCCGATTTCGGGGCGGGCGCGATGACCTCGGCGCAGACGCCCTCTTTCTGCACGGTCTCCACCACCGGCCAGACCGCGATCTCACCGCTCGGGCGACGGGCGACGACCTGGGCGAGCTCCCGGCTGAAGTGTACGAGTTCTTCGACCAGCAGGGCACCGCCATTGCCGTCTTCGGCGAGCGCGGTAAACCAGTCGTCGACGTCGTGTTCGTGGCTGACCACGCGCACGCCCTTACCGTCGTAGCCGCCGCGTGCGGTCTTCACGACGGCGCGGCCACCGTGCTGCTGCAGAAAGTCGGCGAGACCGGACGTATCCGTTATGCGTGCCCAATCCGGAACCGGCAGCCCCAGCTCAGCAAGTTTTTCGCGCATGAGCAGCTTGTCCTGGGCGTAGAGCAGCGCGTCGGGTCCGGGGTGCACTCTGATGCCGGCGCGCACGAGCTCCCGCAGAATTTCCTGCGGCACGTGTTCGTGGTCGAAGGTGATCACGTCGACGGTCTTCGCGAAGGCGAGCACCGTGGGCAGGTCGCGGTAGTCGCCCACGCTGGCTTTTGCGAGCTCGGCGGACATTCCGTCGGCTTCGGCGAGCACCTTGAGCTCGATGCCGAGGTTCACGGCCGCGGGAATCATCATGCGGGCCAGCTGGCCAGCGCCAATCACACCGACGGTCAAAGCCATCTGTTCACCATTTTCTATGCCAGCGTTCAGCTAAACGCGCGTGGATACCCAGCCCGAGGGTTTTCAATCGCCGTAGACTGCGATACTTCAGTGCTTTTCTACTTTACCGAACCTTCGGACGGACGCATGTCGATCACCCTGAAGCAGCGCCTGCTCAGCTTTCTGAGCCAGGGCCTCAAGTTCGGTGCCGTCGGCGCGCTCGGCTTCGTGGTGGACTTCACCGTCTTCAACCTGCTGCGCACCACCGTACTCGACTCATCCGAGGTGCACGCCGGCCCCATCTACGCCAAGGTCATCTCGACCGTGCTGGCCATCCTGGTGAACTGGCTCGGCAACCGCCATTGGACCTTCAGCAAGAACCGGCAGAACCACACGGCGCGCGAGGGCCTGGAGTTTCTCGCGGTGAGCCTCATGGGCATGGGTATCGGCCTCGGCTGCCTTTGGTTCAGCCACTACGTGCTCGGCTACACGAGCGTTCTCGCCGACAACATCGCCGGTAACGTCGTTGGACTGCTGCTCGGCGCGGTGTTCCGCTTCACGTTGTACCGCTACTGGGTGTTCGCACCGAGCCGGAGCGGCGCGCCGGCCGATGCTGGGGCTGCAGCCGCGTCATCCGCTGTCTCGAGTTCGGTGCCCACGCGCACGGGGGCGATTCGCCTAGCGGCGACCCCAGAACGCTGACTCGGCGGCGAGGGCCGACTGCTCCTGCCGGCGGGATCCCATGACGGTGCTCTCCTGTTCCATGAGGTCGTGCAGCACGCTCTGCACCAGGTCGACGTTGGGGATGTCTTTCAAGATGAGCGGATGCTCCAGCCCCGAATTGATCAGCACCGTGCCAGAGTGGAACCCGGCCTGCACCCAGTTCTGCCGCACGCTCACGTCGTAGCCGCGGCTGTGCAGCAGTTCTTGCCGGGTGCGCACGAAGAATCCGTGGCGAAAGATGATGCGACGGGTGGTGATCGTGTAGCGCTTGGTCAGCCAGGCGACGAGCGGCAGCAGCCAGCCCAGCACGACCAGCACGACGGCACCGGGCAATAGGGCCGCGTTCTGCCAGGGCTCGGGCAGATTGCCGAAGAAGTAACCGGTGGCACCGGCCAGGGCGAAGAGCAGCAGGGTGGGCCAGAGCAGTACCCGGGCGTGCGGGCGCAAGCGGGCGACGACCTTCTCCGGCCGACTCTCCCGGGCGTAGCCGGAGGGTTCGGTCTCGTTGGGCTCTGTCTTCTTCGGTTTCATTACTTCTATTAATACCTCAGGTGGGTGACATCGCCGGCGGCGACAGACCGTTCTTCGCCATCGGCCTGGTTGACGACTCTGAGTTGCCCCTCGGTGTCGATGCCGGTGGCGGTTCCGACCAGGTCGCTGCCGCCGGGCAGCTCCACCCGCACGACACTGCCGAGGGTGCCGCAGAGTTTTTCGACGGCCGTATGCAGTCCGCTTTGTTGTGCGTCGCCGTTGGCTTTCACGAAGGCGCGGTACAGCGTGGCGAGCTCGTGCAGGTAGGCGGCGAGCACTTCGTCGGGGTCGGGGGCGGTGCGGGTGACCAGGAGCAGCGAGGTGGAGGTCAGGGTGGGCAGATCGTGTTCGTCGAGCGAAAGGTTGAGCCCGGCACCGATGATGATGCCCGTCGCGTCGGGCAGCAACTCGCACAGAATGCCGCACACCTTGTAGCCGTTGATGAGCACGTCGTTGGGCCATTTGAGGGTCGTCTCGTGGTGGGGATCCTCAGCCTCTTTCAGGCCTTCGACCGGCTGCAGGCTTTTCTCGACCACTGATCTGACAGCCCGGGTCATAGCGGCACCGGCCAGGAGCGGGAACCAGCCGAGGCTCGCCGTCGGCAGCTGCGGACGCACGAGCACCGAGATGGCCAGGGCTTTGCCGGTCGGGGCCAGCCAGACGCGGCCGAGCCGGCCACGCCCCTGAGTCTGGTTGTCGGTGACTACTACGGAGAGGTCGGGCCAGGCGGCGGCATCCGTTGTGGCGAATTCTTTGAGCACATCGTTGGTGGAGGCAGCCTCGGACAAGAACTCGAACCGGCTCACCTCGGTGCGGCTGAGCGAAAATTCCATGGTGGCCCTCTTTCGTGCTGTCGCGCCGGGCATGTGCCGGTGTCACCGGCGTGCGCCGTGGCTAATTCAGGATATTCGCACAAATCGGCCTCAAAACACCGTGTTTTGGCCGATTTGCGGAAGGATTTCCTGAATTAGCCACGGGAAGGCGGGAGAGACTGAGAGTTGCGGGCGAATTGCGGCTGAAGAAAAGTGGTCCTGGAAGAGGAAATGACCAGTGTTGCGGGGCAAAGTTGTGGAACATCGTCAACGGGAAGCGCCCGGGGCGTGCCGGTAGAGTGAAAAGGTGACTGACAAGACGCCCGCCGCGGCCCCCGATCTGTATACGACGGCGGGAAAACTCGCCGACCTCAAGCTGCGCTATCACGAGGCCGTGACCGCCAGCGGGGCAACCGCAACCTCGAAGCAGCATGCCAAGGGCAAGATGACCGCCCGCGAGCGCGTCGACCTGCTACTCGACCAGGGGTCCTTCGTAGAACTCGATGAGTTCGTCAGGCATCGCACCGTGGCCTTCGGCATGGAGAAGAAACGACCCTATGGCGACGCGGTCGTCACCGGAACCGGTACGATCCACGGCCGCCAGGTGGCCGTGTACTCGCAGGACTTCACCATTTTCGGAGGGTCGCTCGGCGAAGTCGCCGGCGAGAAGATCATCAAGGTGATGGACCTCGCACTGAAGACCGGCGTGCCGATCATTGGCATTCTCGACTCCGGCGGAGCGCGAATTCAAGAGGGCGTGGTGGCCCTCGGCAAATACGGCGAGATTTTTCGTCGCAACACAGCCTCATCCGGTGTCATTCCGCAGATCTCGATCATCTGCGGCCCGGCCGCCGGCGGGGCGGTCTATTCCCCCGCGCTGACCGACTTTGTGATCATGGTCGACAAGACCAGCCAGATGTTCGTCACCGGTCCCGACGTGATCAAGACCGTCACCGGCGAAGACGTCGGCATGGAAGAGCTCGGCGGCGCCCTCACCCACAACAAGGTGTCGGGTGTCTCGCACTACCTCGCGAGCGACGAGCCTGATGCGCTCGACTTCGCCCGCGCCTTGCTGAGCTACCTTCCCGACAACAACCTGGCCGAGCTGCCCGTGTTCGACAGCGAGGTAGAGCTCGAGACAACGGATGCCGACCGTCGCCTCAACACGATCATCCCCGATTCGCCCAACCAGCCCTACGACGTGAAGACCGTCATCGAGCACATCGTAGACAACGGCGACTTTCTCGAGACGCAGCCGCTGTACGCGCCGAACATCGTCGTCGGATTCGCCCGGGTCGAGGGCCGCTCGATCGGGATCGTCGCCAACCAGCCCAACGCCATGGCCGGCACGCTCAACATTGAGGCAGGTGAGAAGGCCGCCCGCTTCGTGCGGTTCTGCGATGCGTTCTCGATCCCCATTCTCACCCTGGTCGACGTTCCGGGTTTTCTGCCGGGCACCGACCAGGAATGGACTGGCATCATCCGTCGCGGGGCGAAGCTGCTCTACGCCTACGCCGAGGCCACCGTGCCGCTCGTCACCGTCATTCTGCGCAAGGCCTACGGCGGCGCGTACATCGTAATGGGTTCCAAGCAGCTTGGTGCCGACACCAACCTGGCCTGGCCGACCGCGGAGATCGCCGTCATGGGCGGCCAGGGCGCCGTGAATATTCTCTACCGCGCCGAGATCAAGGCGGCCGAGCAGGCCGGCGAAGATGTCGCTGCCGTGCGGACGCGTCTGGCCAATGAGTATACCTACAACGTGGCGAGTCCGTTCCTGGCCGCGGAGCGCGGCGAGCTCGACGGCATTATCGAGCCGGCCGCCACGCGCGTATCGGTCGTCAAGGCCCTGCGGGCACTGCGTACCAAACGGGCCACCCTGCCGGCCAAGAAGCACGGAAACATCCCGCTCTGATGACTCCAAACCCCGCAATGTCGAAGCCGTCAGAGTTCGATCCGTCCGAGCTGGTTTTCGTAACCAATCAGGTGAGTGATATCGAGGTGTCAGCGGTGACCGCCGTTATCCGCGGGCTGTTGCGGGAGGAATCCGACGAGCGTCGGGCCGCCCCCGAGCAGCACCGGAGCGCCTGGCAGCGCAACCAGCGGGCAATCCGCCAACCGGTGCACCCCGGCGGCGGCCGCTGGCGCGGCTTCACCGGCTGATCCCCTACGCTCAGTTTCACCTAGCCATTTTGGTCCAGGCCCTGGGCGGGGAATGGGCGGCAGCCGCAACCTCGTGTCTGTCCCCCTAAATGCCGACAGCGGGAATTTGTTGGATAGTGCAGACTGATGAGTGCTCGGTGGGACTCCTGGAGTTTCACCACCAATCATTCGCTGACTAGGGTAAGCGAGCGAATGTTTTGGGGGCGGGAACGGATGGCATTCGGGTTGTCGTCCATTCTCGAATCAGCGCTAGGGGATCAGCTTCGGCTGGTCCCCTTTCGCGTACCCAGGAGCCCCGAACAGGGAGCAGGGGTGCTCAGGCCGAGACTGCGGGCGTGACCTGACGGGGGATTTCCAGCCACAGGTTGACTTCATCGTCACCCGCTGAGTCCGGCCCTAGGGCACTCACGGCAGGGTCGGGGCTCGACAGCCCCACCACGGTCACCGCGACGGTCGCGCTGTCGGCCGCGGTGCGCACAATGATCTTGTCGGCGCTCGTCTGCTCGAGGGCCAGGGCGAGGGCGGCCAGCACGTCGTCGAGGGCAACACCCTCGAGATCGTCAATACCGCCCTCGTCAAGGAGCGTGACGATGGCTCCGCGACGCCGCGCAGCCATGACCTGTTCCCGCACCGCGTGGTTGAGCAGGCGACGGCCTCGAATCTCATCGCGAATAGCCGCTTCGAGAAACCGGCATTCCTGTTGTTCATCCTCGGTCAGCTCACCATTACTCTCGCTGATGCGCCGCAGCATCGGCATGGCGAGGCGCATGGTCTGAGTGAGACGCACCTGGCGCTCGTACAGGTGAGCCTCCTGGGCCGCGTGCCATCCACTCGCCTCGCGCTCGGCTCGGGAAAACTGACGGGCATCCCGGCTGGCTTTGACCAGGGCACGGGAGAGCACCGCGGCTGCGACCACCCAGACCACACTTCCGATGACGCCCAGTCCACCGAGTTCGCCGACTCCGGCCCAGATCACACTGTGAATGACGAGCACGGCCACACCCAGCAGTGCCAGCTGCGGACGCTTGCGGGTGGCGGTGATGGTCATTAGCGCGCCAATGGCGGCGACGTACCAGGTGGCGTAGCCGAGATTGCCCGAGGAGCCTTCGAGCTGGCTGCCCACGATCAGCGGCAGCGCCGCGCTGACCGCGACATTGAACAGCGCCAGCGGCAGCGACATGCGCATCGGACTGCTGGGCCACAGGCTCGCCATTGTCGCGACCACATACAGGCCCATGGCGACCAGGATCGGCACCGATGATGCCGGCTCTTGGATCGAATACAGCCCGAGAATCACGTGATAGCCCGAGAACAGAGCCGCTACGACGAGGGTGAGCGTGCGCGACACCACGACAACAACGGTCATCAGCGATCACCCGCCCGGTCGGCGTCGGCACTGGTGACGGCATGTGCGACCGGTGCGGGCGCAGCTTGAGTTTCGGCGTCGCTGCCGCTATCCGTTTCGCTTTCGCTCACGGCGGAGACCGCGGCCCGCGGCCAGCTGATGACCACGGTCGTACCTTGGCCAGGGCGCGAGTTCACCACGGCGACGCCGCCCACGCTGGCGATCCGGTCGCGAATAGAGACTCGTACGCCGAGCCGGGCACTAGCCACGCTGGTCGGATCAAAGCCGCGGCCGGTGTCGCTGATCTCGATGCGGCATCCGCTTTGATCGTTACCGCAGATCGTCAGGCTGCGCGTTTGCGCTGGGCCGGCGTGCTGCACGCTGTTGACCATGGCTTGCACGCTCGCCGCGTACAGGGCCTCGGCGACGAACTCCGGAATGCTCAGGCCATCGACCCCCAACTCGGCGACGGTGAAAACGCCGGTGTCCGCGGCAGTGCCCCGAAGGCGCGCGACCAAACGGGTCACGTCCGTCGTCGCATCGTCGAGCGTGCGTTCGCCACTGGCCTCCTGCAAGCGGATGATGGCGCTGCGAGCCATCGCCGCGGCCAGTTCGGCTCCCTTGGAATTGCGCACACCGGCGGCCGAGAGCAGAGTCGCGAGAACGCTGTCGTGCACGATCGAGTCGACCTCGACGCGTTCCACCTCGGTCGCGTGATGGCGCACCGCCACAGCGTATTTTGCCAGGGCATTGGACTGGGCGGTGTCGACCTTGTCGGTCGCGTCGCGGAGCACGTAGATGATGATGAGCACGACACCGCCGAGCAGCATGGCGTAGCAGGTGTCGAGGACGGCGAGCAGGCTTTCGGCCTTGCCGCCGGAGGGCAGTCCACGCAAGAGTCCAAAGACGACGGGCGTGACGACCGTGTAAATGATGGCCCAGAGCAGCGGAAACGCGATCGCCGCGCACGAGGTCGCGACGGTGCACAGGTACCAGAGCCACGGTTTGCTGTCGAGAACGACCGTGGGGTCGCGCATGACGAGCGGCCAGACCATCAGGGCAATGAGGTAGCAGGCCGCGACAATGCCGGCCGTAGTGCGGATGCCGCGCCGAACCAGCGTTGCGACTACGAACACCAGAATTGACAAGCCCAGGGCGATTCCGATGGGTACTGCGGAACCGGGCTTGCGACTTTCCAGCTGTACGAGCATGAGCGGCAGCGCCTGGAGCGCGAAGACCACCGCGACGCCGGCCACCGAACGGGACAGCGCGATCTCGATCTGGGCGTGACTGATCGGATTGCGCGGGTGCCGGGGCCGGCCGAACAGGTCGTCCTGGAAGTCGGCCGGACTGACCGTGCCGAACGCCGCCGGATCGGTAGACAACAGGGCTCCCGCTCGGGCGACCCGTTTAGTCACCGCGGTCACCATCGGAGGCGTCGAGTCCTGGCAGGATTCCGTCTTCGACGGCGCGGCGCAGCAGGTCGACCTTGGTCGGCGCTGGGCGGCCGACCTCGACGTACTTTACGCGGATGCGGTCAAGGTACTCCCGCGCGGTGGAGTGCGCGATACCGAGCTGCAGGGCGACCATCTTGAGCGGCAAACCCGAGGCGTACAGGTGTAGAACGTCACGTTCACGGCGACCGAGCTGAGCCTTGGCGAAATCACGATCGGCGTCGATCGCGGTGGCCCACTCGAGATTGTTGAGCACATCGCCGCGGGCGACGGAGGCCACGGCAGCCATGACGGTGGTGGTCGGCGAGGACTTGGGGATGACTCCGGCGGCGCCGGCGGCGAGTGCCTCACGAACCGAGGCCACCCGGTCGGCGATGCTGTGGACAAGCACGGCCGAGCCGGTGCTCGCGACGAGGTGCACATTATCGGTCACGAGCGAACCGTCGCCGAGCGAGAGGTCGAGCACGATCACGTCGCACGCTCGTCCGGCGAGGCCGTCCACGAGTGCCTGAGCGGTCGCGGCGGCGAAAAGCACCTCGTAGCTGGAGTTTTCACACGCGGCCTGCAGGCCCAGTCGCACCGATTCGTGGTCGTCGACGATGCCGACGCGAACGGGCTGCTCGGGGATGGTTGGTGCGGGATCAGGAAGTGCGTGACTCACGATGTCGCTGTCCTTCTGGTTGGCTCGTGTCAAGGATAGCTATTTGCTGAGCAGTGCGACGGCCTCGACGTGATGGGTATTGGGGAACAGGTCGAAGGCTCGCAGGGTGCGCAGCTGGTATCCCTGCTTCTGGAACAGCGCGACGTCGCGAGCCAGGGCCACCGGGTCGCAGGCCACGTAGACGATTTGCCGGGGGCCCAGGGCCACCAGCTGATCAACGACGGCGGTGCCCGCGCCGGAGCGCGGCGGGTCGAGCACGACGGTGGCGGCGGCGAGGCGCGCTCGCTCCGCCGCATCCGCGGTGCGTTGCAGGCGCTGCAGAAAGCGGTCAACCCGGTCGGCCTCGGCCGTGGCTCCGGCCCATCCTTTAAGGTTGCGGGCGGCGAAGACGACCGCTTCCGGGTCGCTTTCGACCGAGGTGATGCGAGTCGACGCGCCGAACTTGTCGCCGACGGCCGCGGCGAGCAGGCCGACACCACCGTAGAGATCGAGGTTGGCGGCCCGCGGGTCGAACTGATCGGGGTCGATTATGTTCTGCACTGCGTGGTAGAGCGTGTCGGCGGCCATGGAGTGCACCTGCCAGAATCCGGACCGGTCGAGTTCGAACTCGCGGCCGTCGACAACCTCGTGAATCAGGCCGTGCGGCACCCGTCTGGGCTTGCCGTTGGCATCTTTGGCCGAGACGAGTACCTGCACGTCTCCCTTGCTTGGCGCAACCAGGTCAATCTTCGCGGCGTTGTGAAACAGGGTGTCGAGCGGGGCGCGCAGCTCGAGTTCGTGTTCGGCGAGCGGCAGATCGTCAATCGGGATCACGCGATGGCTGCGGGCGGCGTACGGGCCGATAGTGCCGTCGGCGGCGACGTGCAGGCTCACCCGGGTACGCCATCCGGTGCCGTCCATCGCGTCGCCGGGGCTGGCCTTGGCGCTGACTGCGACCGGTTCGACGACGACGTCGCTGTCGATCCCGGCCATGCGCTGGAGCGCGTCGGCGAGCACCTGGCGCTTGAGTTCGCGCTGGAATGCGAGCTCGATATGGCCGAATTCTGCACCGCCCGCGCGATCTTCGGGAGCGCGATCAACGGATGCTGCGCTCCAGATGTGCGGCTGGCGTTCCGGGGCGGCGTCGAGCACGGCCACCGTCTCGGCCCGCCAGAAGCTCTTGTGGTTCGCCTCGGTGAGGCGCGCGCGCACCCGCTCGCCGGGCAGGGTGTCGCTGACGAAAATGACGCGGCCCTCATGGCGGGCGATGAAGATTCCGCCGTGCGCGACGTTGGTGATGTCGAGCTCAAGTTCGCTGCCGACCGTTTCGGACGGGGTACTGTCGGCGGCCTGGGACTGATGACTCGAATTGCTCATTCCTTGATGATCCCACACCCCCTCCACCCCTGTGCGATCGAGCCTGATTGAATGGAGTCACCGAAACTGCGAAGGACAAGCATGCGCCTCTACCTGGCCTCCACCTCTCCGGCCCGACTGGCCCTGCTCCGGGCGGCCGGCATCGAACCGGTGCTGATCAACCCTGACGTCGACGAAGCACGCGTCGTCGCCGAGACCGAGGCTGCGGCCGGAACGCCACTCGCGCCGCGAGAACTCGTGCTGCTGCTGGCGCGGGCGAAAGCCGAGGCTGCGGCATCCGCTCTGCTGACAGAACCGCTGAACGGGCTGCTGCTCGGCGGCGACTCGGTGTTCGTGCTGGACGGGGTCATCTACGGCAAGCCGCACACCGCGGAGGCGGCACGGGAACGGTGGGAGCGCCAGCGCGGGCGCACCGGAACGCTGTACTCGGGGCACTGGCTGATCGAGCTGACAGCCGGAGTGCCAAGCAGCGCGGTCGGCGCGGTCGCGGTGGCCGAAGTGACCTTCGCCGACGACCTCGATGATGCCGAGCTCGACGCCTATATCGCGACCGGTGAACCGCTTTATGTGGCGGGAGCGTTCACGATCGACAGCCTCGGCGCTCCCTTCATTATGAGCATCGTCGGCGACCCGTCAACCGTGGTGGGGTTGTCGCTGCCGACGCTTCGACGGCTGGTGCGCGGCCTCGGCCACGAGTGGCCGACCCTGTGGAATCGCCCCGGAGCGCTGGAATTGTAGGCATCCGCAAGAATCTGGCCGGTCTTTTTGTGGGAGAGAACCAAAATGGATGCGGCGCGGCCCAATAGGCTAAGGGATTGTGTCACTCATAACGAAGGTCCTCATCGCCAACCGAGGCGAGATCGCCGTTCGGGTCATCCGTGCCGCGAAGGACAGTGGAATTGTCTCTGTTGCTGTCTACGCCGACCAGGATCGCGACTCCCTGCACGCCCGTCTCGCCGACGAGGCGTACGGTCTCGACGGCACCAGCGGCGCCGAAACGTACCTGGTCATCGACAAGATTCTGTCGATCGCCCGCCGCAGCGGCGCTGACGCCGTGCACCCCGGCTACGGCTTTCTGGCTGAGAACGCCGATTTCGCCCGCGCCGTGATCGGCGCCGGACTCATCTGGATCGGGCCATCGCCTGAAGCGATTGAGCAGCTCGGCGACAAGGTCTCCGCCCGCAAAATCGCCGAGAAGGTCAACGCGCCGATGGCGCCTGGCACCCTAAACCCCTGCAGCGACGCCGCCGAGGTACTCGCCTTCGTCGACGTGCACGGTCTGCCCGTCGCGATCAAGGCCGCCTTCGGTGGCGGCGGCCGCGGCCTCAAGGTAGCCCGCACCCGTGAGGAGGTCGCCGAGATGTTCGACTCCGCCACCCGCGAGGCCATCACGGCCTTCGGTCGCGGCGAATGCTTCGTCGAGAAGTACCTCGACTCCCCCCGACACGTCGAAACCCAGTGCCTGGCCGACCAGTACGGCAACGTCGTCGTCGTGTCGACCCGCGACTGCTCACTGCAGCGCCGGCACCAGAAGCTGGTCGAAGAGGCGCCAGCGCCCTTCCTCACCGAAGCGCAGACGACCGAGATGTATCGCGCGTCCAAGGCCATCCTCAAAGAGGTCGGCTATCTCGGCGCCGGCACCTGCGAGTTTCTCATCGGCCAGGACGGCACAGTCTCGTTTCTCGAGGTCAACACCCGCCTGCAGGTCGAGCACACCGTCTCCGAAGAGGTCACCGGCATCGACCTCGTGCGCGAACAGTTCCGCCTCGCTGAGGGCGGCGAACTTACCTATGGCGACCCCGTCGCATCCGCTCACTCGTTTGAATTTCGCATCAACGGAGAGGATGCCGGCCGCGGCTTTCTGCCCGCGCCCGGCCCGGTGCACGTATTCAAGCCGTCCGGCGGCCCCGGCGTACGCGTCGACACCGGCGTGCAGTCTGGCGATGTGATCAGCGGATCCTTCGATTCCCTGATCGCCAAGCTCATCGTCACCGGCGCAACTCGCGAAGAAGCTCTGGAACGTTCGCGCCGCGCCCTCGACGAGTTCGAGGTCGCCGGCCTGCCGACCGTGCTGCCCTTTCACCGCAAGGTCGTGCGCGACCCGGCCTTCGCCCCAAGCGACGAAAAGCCCTTCACGGTCTTCACCCGCTGGATCGAGACCGAGTTTGAGAACGACATCGAACCGTGGAGCGGCAGCATGGAAGATGCCGCTGGCCCGCAGAAACGCCACAGCATCGTCGTCGAGGTGCAGGGACGCCGTATCGAGGTGACGCTGCCCACCCGCCTGCTGCCCGGCGGCGCGAGCGCGCGCTCGGTCGGCCCGGCCCCCAAACGTCGCGGCGGTCTGCACTCCGTCGATACCGCCACCGGAGACGCCGTGAAAGCGCCGATGCAGGCGACCGTCGTCAAGCTGCTGGTGGCCGAGGGTGACCTGGTTGTCAAGGGCGACCTGCTGCTCGTGCTCGAGGCCATGAAAATGGAGCAGCCCCTCGTCGCCCACCGCGACGGCACCGTCGGCAACCTGGCCGCCGTCGTCGGCACCACTGTTTCCTCCGGCTCCGTGCTGCTGACGGTCACCGACGCCGCCTAGCTTTCGCCCCGACCCCGCCCACAGTTCACGAGTGGCCCGCGAAAACCGGGCGCTGGGACTCAGAGACTAGGAGCGTGGGTCAGTTCTGGTTGGAGTGTTTTTGGGGTTTGATCATGGGTTACGTTTCGGTGTGCTGCCGATTTTACCTTTCGTCGTGGTTTTTGCGTCGGTGGGGGCTATGGGCGGTGCAGCCGAGGTGAGGACCCTCGAAATGCCCTAATCTGCGGATGATGGCCCGGACGGGGACGGCACGCGTGTCTTTTAGGTGGCTGGCTACTCGTCGGCGCTCATCAGTGCCGTCGGGATCGTTGTTTGCTCCTCGTTCGAGCTCGTGGTGAGCCCTTCCAAGAGCTCGAATGCTTTTCCCAAGATCTGTTGTGCTGCCTCGGACTGCGCGACCTTCTTCTTCAAGGCCTCGTTTTCCGCCCGCAGCCGCGCCAACTCGGCGCGATCACGATTTCCCATTCTTTTCGGCGACCTCTCTGACATTGCGACCATTGATGCGGCCCATTCTTCATCGTCGCGAGCCTGCAGCCACCGATCCACCGTGCCCTTCGCGAGGTTGAACTCGCGGAGCAGCCGCACCTTCGCACCACCACGCTCCACGCACTCATTCCAGCGGCGCAGGTACTCAATCCGAAACGCCAACGGAAACGAGCGACACGAGCCAATCTCGGGGATCGTCCCAGTCTCCGCTGGTCGAGCTCGCCGAGACCTCCATCGACCAACGCGACCCTATCTGCGAACCCCGCCCATCCCCCCGCCCGAGCGTGCAGAGTACGCAAAAGACGGCCGTCACCCGCATGATTCGCGTGGTGACGGCCGTCTTCAGTGGATGCGTTACGCGACGCTCCGGCGACGACGCAGCACGAGCACGGCTCCGGCCAGGAGCAGCAGTAGCGCGGCGAAGCCGAGCGGCGCGGTCGCGAATCCGGTTGCCGCGAGCGCTGCGGTGGCGGCATCCGCTGAAATGTACGACAGGTACGTGAGCGTGCCGGTGGCGCTGACCGTCAGGAACGCGACGCGCGACAGG
>NZ_PJJM01000066.1 GCF_002929805.1 Cryobacterium sp. Y50
CATGAGGGAGCGAACAGCCCTCACCAGCGCCTAACAACCCGCGAAGAGAGCCAGTGGCCCCCAGCCGCACCACCGCTGGCTATCTTCGGCACGAACGGTGGCTCTGAACCGCACGATCGGGTGGCTCTCACCGCATCAAATACTCAGGCCTACGGCTTTTTTGGCTTTATGGTCGCCATTGCCGCGCTGACCGGCGGCGTCCTTCTCATCGCCAGCTCCGATCGACACCTCGCAAAATCAGCGGGCTCGCGCACCGCTCTCGCGGCCCTCGGCGCGACCGGCGGCGTGCTGGTTTTGGGGATCGTTTTTGCCACGGTGCAATGGGCGATCGGAGCCAACGGCTGGGCGTATCTCCTGGTCATGTTCACCGTAGCGCTCGCCATCGCGGCAGGAATCGTGGCAGCGTTTCTGGTGTACCGGGCCGAGCGACGAAGCGAACGTACCCAGCCAGAGCGGGCGCGGCATCCGCTGCCCAGCGCCTGGGTCGACTTCTAGCCGGCCGGTGCGACCCGTCGCAACGTAGGGTGGGCACATGATAGTTCGGCGCTACTGGCGCATCGCGGTGTTCGCACCGATCGTGGGGTTTTTAATTGCGGCCTGCGTCGCCATCGTGATGACCGATGCCGGCAGCGGTGAAACCCAGTTTCGGTTCTGGTTTGTCATACGTTCCATGTCGAATTACGGCGTGATCGGCCTGATCATTGGGGCGGTCGCACTTCTTGGCGGTCTCTCGACCGTTGCGATAGTAGATCGACAGCTCACCAAATCGCGGCGCGTGCGCACAACTGCCGCCGCATTCGGTGCGATGGGCGGTGTCCTGCTGTTGGCGATCGTGTTGGCGATCGTCTTGACGATGCTGGACGACGGGCTATATGCGGGCATCACCATCGCCTTCGGTCTGGCCTTTGGCGCTGCAGCCAGTGTGGTGGCGGCCGTCATGGTGCTCTACGCGGATCGTCACAACCGCTAAGCGGCAGCAAACCGCTTCTGCGAGCGCGCTTTGGTCTTCTCGGCCTCGATCTCCCGGTTTTTCGGTGGCGCGCAGCTCACCAGATCTTCGAGCAGGTGCCGGGAGATGTGCGCGATCTCGTGCACGGCGAGCTCAAAGGCTTCTTCGTTGGCCTTAGACGGATGCGTCGACCCGCTGATCTTGCGCACGTACTGAAGCGCGGCCGCATACACCTCATCGTCCGTCGCGGCGGGTTCAAAGTTATGCAGGACGTGAATGTTTCGGCACATGTTTTCAGGGTAACCACAGTTCGCACACCCTTCAAGACCCGGGCGTAGGATGCCTCCACCCAGCTTCGACGGGAGGTGTCCCCTGCCCGCGCCCACCCCCGATTTGGTTGGCATAGCCGGACTGTTGCGCGCTGCCGGCTGCCTCCTCGCCGCGGAGGAGACCGGCGTGCTGATGTCCGTGCAGCAGTCGCCCGACCAGCTCAGTGCGATGATCGAGCGCCGTCTCAACGAGCCGCACGCTTCGGCCGATGGCGGTGACGATGGCCTCGACCTTCAGCGGCGCATCATTGCCACCGCGTCACACTGGCTCTCTCCGAGCGGATGCTTGCTGGTTGAAACCGGGCAGCGAAAGGCCCACAGACGACCGAGATCTTCGCCCGGCACGGTCTGCTCTCCCGCATCCTGCGGAGCGAGGAGTTGGATGCGATGGTGGTCGTGGGCGCGCTTCAGCGGAAATCTACCCGCTAAGGACCGCAATTTCCGGGAGTAGCCCCTGCGCCTGCTGCAGGTCATCGCGCAATGACCGGTCGTGAACGGCATCCGGCAATCGGAATGCCACTGTCGCCACGTGTGCCAGCAGATCGGTCGGCATTTCGGCAGAGCTGAGGCCACGTTGGCGCAGCAAGCGTGTTGTCTCCACGAGTTCGCACGCGAGCATCACTTGGAACGCCGCAACCGACTGCTCCAGTTGCAGTACCGCCCGAGGCGCGAATGTGGCGTCTTCCTCGGTACCGCGGGACAGGCTGACCGTATTGAGGGATGCTGGCTGAGCAGCCTGACGCATGTCGACGAGCGCTGAAGCGGCAATGTATTCCAGCATGAGCAGTCCCGACGCCCCGGCTGGGCCTTCGGCAAGAAACGCTCGTTTCCCCGTAACATCCGGCTCATTCATCATTCGGATCCGGGAGAGCGCGATCGGCCCCGTCTGCGCAAGAGCCAGGCTCAGCCCGTCCGTCGCGAGGGCAAGCGCAGACTGGTAGAAGCCCGCATGATGCACGACTCCGCCGTCTCCGTCGAAGACGAAGAGTGGATTTTCCTGCGCAACGTTCAGGAGTGACGCAACTTGTTCGCGCATCCGCGTGGCTGCGGACCAGACGCCCGAGAAATTAATCGGGAAGGCACGCAGCCCAAATGGATCCTGAATACGCCCAGGAGAACGAGGTACGCCAATCAAGTCGCGCAGCCGTGCCGCGACCTCCGACATCCCCGGTGTTACCGACGCGACCACGGCCGCATGGCTAAACGGAGAAGGGTTTGCATCGAGTGCCACAAAACTCAATGAATAGATCGCAAGCATCGAGTGCATGAGATCCTTGAGCTCATCCAAGATAAGACAGGCACGGCCAATTGTGAGGGCACTGCTGCTCATGAAGGGCAGAGCATTCTCACTTCCCCAAGGCGACATCGCTTCGAGGGAACGCGAGGCGGGCCGCTCTCCCATGAGAGTAAGAGCAGTTCCGGCCAATGCCGCAAGGTCTCCCGTGCCGATCGTTCCGGATTCAAGAACAGACGGTAAAGCATCGTCATTGAGCATGCGCGAGAGCCCATCGAGAACCTCGACGCGAATACCACTGCCCGGTACGCATAATTGTGCCAACCGTACCGCCAGCATGGCCCGCACGACTTTCGGTGGGATCGGTGCTCCTGCGTCGGTTGAATGACTTCGAAGTAGGCGCAACCCGTGTTCGCTGTCACCTGCAGAAACGACCACAAGTCGATTCGCTCCAACTCCAGTTGAACGCCCGTACGTCGGGACGCGGCGGCCGAGTAGTGCTGCGCGCTCTGCAGCGATTCGTATCGATTCGTAAACGTCCGGATCAACCTGCACAGAGGCCTTTGCCACAGCGATTGCCGTGATGTCGCGAATTGTCGTATGCCCCGCCATATGAATCAAATTGACCTCCACTGCTAGGTATTTCTGACTTTCCGCGCAAGTTCCAGAGATAAAATACTTGCTATTCAATGAAAAGTATATTTTACTGGTCGAAATTGTTCAATGAAATGAGACGAAATGCCTGAGCAATCGACGCGCACGGTGGAACGAGCGCTAAGCCTTCTCGCCACTATTTGCGATGATCGCGGCCTCAATCTGTCGGAGGCTTCCCGAGCTGTCGATTTGTCGCCGAGTACCGCACTTCGCCTACTGCGCACTCTCGAAGCAAGCGGTTTTGTACGCAAAGAACACGATGGAACATACTGGCCCGGCAGCAGGCTTATGCAATTGGGTGCCCAGTCGCTCAACAACGACTCTCTCGTGGAACTATGCCGTCCGATCATGGAGCACCTGGTCGCGCTGACCGGCGAGTCGGTTTACCTGGGCGTGAAAGGCCATCGCGCGACGGCGTTGTACATTGCCATCGTCGAGGGCACTCATTCAGTGCGTCACACCAGTTGGGTTGGCCGAGTGATTCCAATCGAATCTTCGGCATCGGGGCACGTCCTTCTGGGGCGCACCCCCTCCGACGGGTACGTTGTCGTCGACCAAGGAATCGAACCGGATGTCACGGCAATTGCCGCCCCGATCTACTCCGACGATCGAATCGTTGCTTCACTGAGCCTAGTTATTCCCAGTTATCGCATCACGCCTCGTGATCGAGCGCAATATGGTCGCGCCCTTGTCGCTGCGACGGCCGACGCTTCGGCTGGCCTCAGCAAACGAATTCTTCCCATGACAGAAGGCGAGCAACCATGATTTTCTTCGACGCCGTTTCTAAGATGTACCCCGACGGCACCGTTGCCGTCGACAATCTCAGCCTCAACGCACCGAACGGAAAACTGACGGTATTAGTGGGTCCGTCTGGCTGCGGCAAGACGACCTCGATGCGAATGATTAACCGACTCATCGCGCCGTCTTCGGGAACGATCAGCCTTGACGGCGTCGACACGCAATCGATGAATGCAGTCCAACTCCGGCGGAAAATCGGATATGTCATCCAAAACGCGGGCCTCTTTCCGCACCGCACCATTGTGGACAATGTTGCAGCCCTCCCCCGACTTCTGGGTGGCAGCCGCAAACAAACGCGCATGCATGCCATGGAATTGCTCGAACATGTCGGACTCGATTCGTCCTTCGCGAGCCGCTATCCCTGGCAGCTGTCGGGCGGTCAACAACAGCGCGTCGGTGTGGCACGGGCACTCGCCACCGATCCGCCCTACCTCCTCATGGATGAGCCCTTTAGCGCGGTGGATCCGATCGTTCGCGCTCAACTTCAGGACGAATTCTTACGTTTACAGGCCGACATCTCTAAGACAATCGTGCTGGTTACCCACGATGTCGATGAGGCCCTCAAATTGGGCGATCAGGTGGCTGTGCTGAGAACCGGTGGAACTCTTGCGCAGGTCGCCTCCCCCGCTGATCTGCTTGCCCATCCGACGGATGCATTCGTCGCCGACTTTGTCGGATCGGCTCGCGGTTATCGAGCGCTCGGCTTCGTGAACACGGATGACTCAATCCCCGTTACTCCGGAACAGACCGTCACTCTCGGGCAACACACATCCACTATCGGGCGCACCCCCAGCCGGTGGATCTTGGCCGTCAACGCCGTGAATCAGCCAGTTGGGTGGGTCGACGTTGAATTGATCGCCGGCGATATCATTTCCGCGAGCGACCTAAACCTCAGCGGTACAGTAACCTCCGCAGCTGGCAGTGTTCGTGACCTCTTGAACTCAGCGTTGGCAAGCCCGAGCAGCCGCGCCGTCATGATCGACTCTGCTGGCGCACTCCGCGGTACGGTCACCCTTCACGACATAGTCAGCGCCATCGGCCAGGCGAAGGAAGCGAGACCCAACTCATGACGGTCGATTGGATCTGGTCTAACCTACCCCGCATCACCGAGCTGACGCTCAACCACATTGGACTCACCGTAATCCCGACAATTCTCGGTCTGATTGTCGCCCTGCCATTGGGCTGGTGGGCTCACCGGTCTCGTCGCAGCTATCCTGCAATCGTGGGCGCCGCCAGCCTCCTGTACACCGTGCCATCACTGGCTCTTTTCGTGATCCTCCCCCAGATTTTGGGCACGCGGATTCTCGATCCGATCAACGTTGTCGTAGCTCTTACCGTCTACACGATCTCTCTACTCGTCCGAGTCGTCGCCGATGGCCTCAACTCCGTTCCACACGAAACAGTCCAAGCAGCGGATGCGATGGGCTACCGCGCTTGGCAGCGTTTGGTGCTCGTAGAACTTCCCAATGCGATTCCTGTTATTGCGGCGGGCCTGCGCATTGCCGTTGTATCCAACGTCAGTATCCTCACAATGGCGGCGCTCCTCGGCATCCCCCAACTTGGAACTCTCTTCACACAGGGTTTTCAGCTGCGGCTCTATGTTCCACTCGTCACCGGCATCCTCTTGTGTGTCGCGTTGGCGATTGCTTTCGATTCTCTAATTGTCTGGCTTGGTCGGCTGTTGACGCCCTGGCGGCAGAAGACCGTGACCGCATGAGCCTGCTCGAGTGGTTTCTCGACCCAGCGCACTGGTCGGGAGCTGATGGCATCCCGATGCAGATCGGTGTTCATCTTTTCTACTCTGCTGTCGCGCTGGCACTGTCTCTCCTCTTTGCCGTGCCGCTCGGAATCTATATCGGGTTCACGGGTAAAGGTGAGGGTATTGTTGCCGGCATCGCCAATGCGCTGCGTGCTCTTCCTACCCTCGGCCTCTTGGTCCTGCTCTTCCTCCTCCTCTCACCCGTGGTGCCGGGCCAATTGGTTTACGGAATCCCCACGGTTATCGTCCTGGTGCTCCTGGCGGTGCCACCAATTCTGACGGGTACCTATGCCGGCATCCAGGCGGCAGATACTGAAGCCGTGAATGCAGCCCGGGGCATGGGGTATAGCCAGGTACAGATCCTGTGGTTCGTGCAACTCCCGTGCGCTTTGCCGCTTCTCCTCTCGGGCGTTCGAAGTTCAACCCTACAGATCGTCTCGACGGCCACTGTCGCCGCGTATCTCGGCCTTCAAGGGCTCGGTCGATTCATTCTTGACGGGCGCGCGCAGGGTGACTTTAGCCAGATGGCGGCTGGCGCCATCTTGCTCGCAGCTCTGGCGCTCATTCTCGAACTCGCGTTCATTGCAGTTGGACGCCTCATCGTTTCCCCAGGACTTCAACGGACCACTCGCGCACCCCGCAAGATCGTCCCGACAACCGCGACAGCCGCGATCCGGCTCACCGCTTCGTGAAACCGCACCACCTCACCGTGTCAACTCAAATCAGGAGCACCACCATGAAGAAACTCATTGCGATTTCGGCATTAGCCGCGGCCAGCCTTTTAGCCCTGTCCGGCTGCTCTGGCGGAGACCCTCTGGCCAGCGCTGGTGCAGGGACCGGGTCGTCCGGTGACCAGGTAATCATTGGATCAGCCGACTTCACAGAAAGCCAGCTCATCGCAAGTATCTATTCCGAAGCCCTGCAGGCTGCGGGAGTTGACGTAAAGGAACAATTCAACATTGGTAGCCGTGAGGTGTACATGGAAGCGCTGCAGGATGGCTCAATCGACCTCATTCCTGAATACTCAGGCGCCCTCCTGAAATATCTTGATACCAGTTCAACAGCGAGCACAACCGACGACGTGTTGGCTGAATTGGCAACCCAGCTGCCCACCGGAACGTCCCTTCTCGACCACTCGTTGGCTGAAGATAAGGATGTACTCGCCGTGACCAGCGATACAGCAGCGAAATACGATCTCGAGAAGATTTCCGATCTCGCACCCGTTGCTGCCGAGCTATCTCTCGGCGGCCCTCCAGAATGGAAGACGCGTGTGAACGGCGTGATCGGTCTGGTCGACGTCTATGGGATCAATTTTCGAGAATTCGTGAGTCTCGATGCGGGCGGTCCTTTGACCATGACCGCACTCACGAGTGGACAGATTCAGGTCGGCGATATCTTCAGCACGGATCCGGGCGTAACCGACAACGATCTCGTCGTACTGGAAGATGACAAGTCCCTATTTGCCGCCGAGAATGTGGTCCCGGTAATTACGACTGCAAAGTTGGACAGCACCATCGCCGAGACATTAAATGCCGTTTCAGCCCAGCTCACCACGAAAGACCTCATCCGGATGAACAGCGAGGCCTCATCCGGCACCAATCTCGCCGAGATCGCCATAGCCTGGCTGACCGACGCTGATTTGATCTAGCCCAGCAGTATTTCATTCCCGAACAGAAGGACAAGAATATGCACGGATCACGCCCCGTTCGCGCCGCCCGCGGCACCGAGCTGACCGCAAAGAGCTGGCAGACCGAAGGGCCGCTGCGCATGCTCATGAACAACCTCGACCCCGAGGTCGCCGAGCGCCCCGATGACCTCGTCGTGTACGGCGGCACGGGCAAAGCCGCGCGCAACTGGGAGTGCTTCGACGCGATCGTGCGCACCCTCGAGACGCTGGAAAAGGACGAAACTCTGCTGGTGCAGTCGGGCAAGCCGGTCGGCGTATTTCGCACCCACGAGTGGGCACCTCGCGTGCTCATCGCCAACTCCAACCTCGTCGGCGACTGGGCTACCTGGCCCGAATTTCGCCGCCTCGAGCACCTCGGACTGACCATGTACGGGCAGATGACTGCCGGATCGTGGATCTACATCGGCACCCAGGGCATTCTGCAGGGCACCTATGAGACGTTTGGTGCCGTTGCCACTAAAAGATTCAACGGCACCCTGGCCGGCACGCTGACCCTCACCGGCGGGGCTGGCGGCATGGGCGGCGCGCAACCGCTCGCCGTCACCATGAACGACGGCGTTGTGCTGATCGTCGACGTCGACCCGGCAAGGCTGCAGCGCCGCGTCGACCACGGCTACCTCGACGAAATGACCGCCGACATCGACGCTGCCATCGCTCGGGTACTCGCGGCCAAGTCCGACCGCCGGGCCCTGTCGGTCGGCCTGGTCGGGAATGCGGCAACCGTGTTTGCCGAGTTACTCTCCCGCAAGGTGCCGATCGACATCGTCACCGACCAGACCAGCGCGCACGATCCGTTGTCCTACCTGCCCGAGGGTGTCACCATTGAGGAATGGCACAGCTACGCGGCCGAGAACCCCGAAGAGTTCACCGTGCGCGCCCGCGCCGCCATGGCCAAGCAAGTCAAAGCGATGGTCGAATTTCAGGATGCCGGCGCCGAGGTCTTTGACTACGGTAACTCCATTCGGGCCGAGGCTGAACTCGGCGGCTACGAACGAGCCTTCGCGTTTCCGGGCTTCGTGCCCGCCTACATTCGCCCGCTGTTCGCCGAGGGCAAGGGCCCGTTTCGCTGGGTGGCGCTCTCCGGGGATCCGGCGGACATTGCCGCCACCGACAAAGCCATTCTCGAGCTGTTTCCAAACGACGCCGGGCTGCATCGCTGGATCACCAAGGCCGAAGAGAAGGTGCAGTTCGAGGGCCTGCCGGCCCGCATCTGCTGGCTCGGGTATAAGGAACGCCACCTGGCCGGGCTCAAGTTCAACGACATGGTCGCCTCGGACGAGCTGCGTGCACCGATCGTGATCGGCCGCGACCACCTCGACTCCGGGTCGGTTGCCTCGCCCTACCGTGAGACCGAAGGCATGTTGGACGGCTCCGACGCGATCGCCGACTGGCCGCTGCTGAACGCGCTGCTCAACACCGCTTCCGGCGCAACCTGGGTTTCCATTCACCACGGCGGCGGCGTCGGAATCGGCCGTAGCATCCACGCCGGGCAGGTCATCGTCGCCGACGGCACCGCCCTGGCCGCGGAGAAGATCGAGCGTGTGCTGACCAACGACCCGGGCACCGGAGTCATGCGGCACGTCGATGCCGGCTACGAACGTGCCGAAGACGTGGCCCGCGTGCGCGGCCTGCGCGTACCTATGTGGGAGGACTAAGCGTGCCAGCACTTCAACTGCTCAGCGGCCTCACCGAAATCGCCGATGTCGGCCGCGACCGCCGGCGTGGCGGCTATTCGCGCCACCTCTGGCAGGCGGCCGACCTCGAACTGCGTTCCTGGTTCGTCGAGCGCGCCGAACGGCTCGGCCTGCAGGTCGAAACCGACCGCAACGGCAACCTCTGGGCCTGGTGGGGCCATCCGGGAACGGATGCGGTCGTTACCGGCAGCCACCTCGACTCCGTTCCCGGCGGCGGCGCCTATGACGGTCCGCTCGGCGTGATCTCCTCGCTCGAGGCCATCGGCCGGCTGCAGGCAAGCGGGTTTGTGCCGACCAGGCCATGCGCGGTGCTGATGTTCGCCGAAGAAGAGGGCTCACGTTTCGGCCTGGCCTGCCTCGGCTCGAGACTGCTCACCGGAGCGATCGACGCCGACCAGGCCCGCGCCCTCACCGACCACGATGGTGTGACGCTGGCCGAGGCCGCGCGCAAGTTCGGTCTCAACCCGGCCCAACTCGGCGCCGACCCCGACGCTCTGGCCCGCATCGGACTGTTCATCGAGCTGCACGTCGAGCAGGGTCGCGGCCTCATCGACCTCGGCCAGCCGGTGGCCGTAGCATCATCGATTCTCGCCCACGGCCGCTGGCGCCTGACCGTCACCGGTCAGGGCAATCACGCCGGCGCGACCGCTATGGCGCAGCGCCGCGACCCGATGGTCGCCACCGCACAGGCGATCGTGGGCGTGCAGTCCGCTGCCCGTTCATTCCCGGGGACCCGGGCGACGATCGGCCGCATCGAGGCGATCCCCGGCGGTACCAACGTCATCGCCAGTTCGGTGCACGCCTGGCTGGACGCCCGCGCCGAGACCGACGAAGAAACCCGCCTGCTCGTGGCTGACATTGAAGCTCGTGCCCAGCAGGCCGCCGATCAGAACGGATGCTCCGCCACCCTCGCCGAGGAATCCTGGGCCGGCGCCGTGCAGTTCACCCCGGGGCTGCGCGAGCGGTTCGCGCAGACACTCGGCCAGGTACCGCAGCTGTCGACCGGTGCCGGCCACGACGCTGGCGTGCTCGCCGCCCACGTTCCGAGCGCGATGCTGTTCGTGCGCAACCCGACCGGAATCTCCCACGCGCCGGAGGAATTTGCCGAGGCCGCGGACTGCGTGGCCGGCATCGACGCGCTCGAGTTAGTACTGAGGGATCTGCTGTGACCGCGTTCTGGTGCGAAACCCTGCTGATCGACGGGATTGCCGTGGCGGGGGTGCGGCTGGAGGCCGACAACGACGGGCGCATCTCGCGGGTTCAGGTTCAAGCGGCGGAGGCTGCGGACATCCGTTTGGGAACGGTGTTGCCGGGTTTTGGTAATGCGCACTCGCACGCGTTTCACCGGGCCCTGCGCGGCCAGACCCACGCCGAGGGCGGCGATTTCTGGCTCTGGCGCGAGCGGATGTATCGGGTCGCAGCGCAGCTCGACCCCTCGAAGTATCAGGCGCTGGCGACGGCGGTGTTCGCCGAGATGCTCGTGAGCGGCTACACCGCGGTCGGTGAGTTTCACTACGTGCATCACCACACGAACGGCGAACCGTATGAGACGGAGCATGCCATGGAACTGGCGCTCGCGGCGGCGGCGCGGGCCGTCGGCATCCGATTGGTGCTGCTCGACACGATCTATCTGCAGGGCGGCATCGGGCGGGAGCTGGCACCCGAACAGCTGGCATTCGGCGACTCTGACGCCGCGGGCTGGCTGGCTCGGTGGGGGTCGCTGCGTGCCAAGCTCGAAGGCGACGACCTCGTGACCCTCGGCGCCGCCCTGCACTCGGTGCGCGCCGTCACACCCGACGCGATGCGCGAAGTGCAGGGCGGGCTGCCGGCCGACGTTCCGCTGCACGTGCACCTGTCAGAGCAGCCGCAAGAGAACACGGATTGCCTCGCGGCGTATGGCCTGACGCCGACCGGTGTGCTCGATTCCCTCGGTGCCCTGGCACCGCGGCTGAGCGTGGTGCACGCGACGCATCTAAGCAACGCGGACCGCACGCTGCTCGGCAACGCCGGAGTGACCGTCGTGATGTGCCCGACCACCGAGGCCGATCTCGGCGACGGAATCGGTCCGGCGTTCGCACTGGCCAAGGAGGGCTGCCCGATTGCCCTCGGCTCCGATCAGAACGCCGTGATCGACCCGTTTTTGGAGATGCGCGGTCTGGAAATGGGCGAGCGGCTGGCCTCGCAGCAACGCGGACGCTTCGCCCCGACCGCTTTGCTCACCGCGGCCACGAGCACCGGCTATGCCTCGCTCGGGCTCGGCCGCCACAGGATGCGCGAGGGCGACCACTGCGATCTGGTTGAGATCAGCAGCACCGGCATGCGTACAGTCGGGACGTTTGTCGAACAGCTGCCACTGACCGCGACCGCTTCCGACGTGCTGCGCGTCATCGTCGGCGGTCGCGTCGTGGCCGAGGGCGGTCGACTGGTTGGCGGCTCGGAGCCGGCCGCGCTGATGGCCGACGCGCTCGGAAGGCTGGGCGAATGACCGGCACCGAGCTCATCACCGGCATCGGCGAGCTGAGCACGCATGATGAGTCCGGCGAGCGCCGGCACGACGCGGCTCTCGTCATCGGCGACGGCCGCATTCTCTGGATCGGTGCGGCCGCTCAGGCCCCCGCTGCCGATCTTCGAACGGATGTCGGCGGCCGCGCCGTTCTGCCCGGCTGGGTCGACACGCACACCCATCTCGTATTCGGCGGCGACCGTTCGGCGGAATTCGAAGCCCGGATGGATGGCCAGGCCTATGCCGCCGGCGGCATTAACACGACCGTAGCCGCGACCCGCGCGGCGACCGAGCAGCAGCTCGTGGCCACAGCGCTGGGCCTGCGCCACGAAGCCGAAACGCAGGGCACCACCTTTCTTGAGACCAAAACCGGGTATGGGCTCGATGTGGAAAGCGAAGCGCGTTCGGCGCGAGCTGCCGCCCGTGTCGCCGATGTCGTGACCTATCTCGGCGCCCACATTGTGCCCGCCGGGCTGGACCGTCGCGACTACCTCGACCTCGTCACCGGGCCGATGCTCGCCGCGGTGCTTCCCTACGTGCAGTTCATCGACGCATTCTGCGAGCAGGGTGCGTTCGACGTGGAAGAAACGCGGGAGGTGTTGCTGGCCGGCCGTGCCGCCGGTCTTGGGTTGCGCGTGCACGGCAACCAGCTCGGCTTCAGTGGCGGCGTACGCCTGGCCGCGGAGCTCGGCGCACACAGCGTCGATCATTGTAACTATCTGGAGCCGGCCGACATCGACGCCCTGGCCGCCTCGACCACGGTGGCCACCCTGCTGCCTGCCTGCGATCTGTCGACCCGGCAGCCCTTTGCGCCGGCCCGTCAGCTGCTCGACGCCGGTGTGACCATCGCTCTGGCGACCAATTGCAATCCGGGCACCTCGTACACCACGTCGATGCCGTTCTGCGTGGCGACCGCCGTGCTACAAATGGGCCTGACCGTGCGGGAGGCCGTCTGGGCGGCCACTCGCGGTGCGGCCCGATCGCTCGGCCGCGATCAGGGAACGGATGCCGTCGGCTCGCTGCAAATAGGTGGCCTGGCCGACCTGCAGGTTCTAAACGCCCCATCGATTGCGCACCTGGCCTACCGCCCCGGGGTCCCGCTCACCGCTACCGTCTGGAGACGAGGCGTACGCACGGGATCCTGATTGAGACGCGAAGTAGGGAGTGCGAACTACGCTGGGGGATGACCTCTGGCCCGATCACCCCTCCCCTGGCAACCAAGAAGCCGCAGCGCCGCGAGCACCACAACGATGTCTACATCGACGACTACGAGTGGTTACGCGACAAAGCCAGCCCCGAGGTCATCGCCCACCTCGAGACCGAGAACAGCTACACCGAGGCCCGCACAGCCACCCAGGAACCACTCCGGCAGCAGATTTTCACCGAAATCAAGAATCGCACCCAGGAGACCGACCTGAGCGTTCCGGTGCGTCGCGGCGCCTTCTGGTACTACACCCGCACGGTCGAGGGCCAGGAATACGGCATCCACTGTCGCGCGCCGATCAGCGGCCCGAACGACTGGGCGCCGCCCGTGCTCGGCAGCTTCGACCTGAGCGAAGACGGCACCCAGCTGCTCTACGCCGTCGACGTCGAGGGCGACGAACGCTACACGATTCGCGTGCGCACCATCGCGACCGGCGAAAACCTGCCAGACACGATCGAGAACACGAGCGCCGGCGCTCTGTTCGACCCGAGCGGACGCTTCGTCTTTTACACCACCGTCGACGACGCCTGGCGTCCAGACACCGTCTGGCGACACGAAATCGGCGCAGGTCGAGACGCCGACGAGAGAATCTTTCACGAGCCCGACGAACGATTCTGGGTGGGCGTCGGCATCACCCGCAGCCGCAAATTCCTCATGATCGAGGCCGGCTCGAGCGTCACGACCGAATCCTGGGTGCTTGACGCGAGCAACCCCACCGGCGACTTCACCGTGGTCTGGCCGCGGCAGGACAACACGGAGTACGACGTCGAGCACGCCGTTATCGACGGTGAAGACCGCTTGCTGATCGTGCATAACGGCGGCATGGCCGTTAATTTCGAGCTGGTCAGCGTCGCAGCCGAGGACCCGCAAGGCGAGAAGCGGATGCTGCTGCCGCACGACCCGCAGATCCGCTTGGAAAGCGTCGATGCCTTCGCCGATTTTCTCGTCGTGGAGTACCGCCGCGACGGCCTCACCCGGCTAGCCATCGACCGGCACGATGCCAGCGGACTGACCGAGCTGGACTTCGACGAGCCGTTGTTCGCCGTCGGCTCGGCCGGCAACCCGGAGTGGATCCAGCCGACCATTCGGTTCGGTTTTACGAGCTTCGTCACTCCGTCAACGGTCTACGACCTCGTCGTCGCGACCGGTGAACGACGCCTGCTCAAGCAGCAGCCGGTGCTCGGTGGCTACGACCCGTCACTTTACGAGCAGCGCCGCGAGTGGGCGACCGCCGAGGACGGCACGCGGGTGCCGATCTCGCTGGTCTACCGCCGCGACCTCGTCACGCCCGGCAGCGCGGCGCCGACCCTGCTCTACGGTTACGGCTCCTACGAGCACAGCGTCGACCCCGGCTTCGGAATCGCCCGCCTCAGCCTGCTCGACCGCGGCATGATCTTCGCCATCGCGCACGTGCGCGGCGGCGGCGAACTCGGCCGCACCTGGTACGAAACCGGCAAGACGACAACCAAGCGCAACACCTTCACCGATTTCGTCAGCTGCGCCCGGCACCTCATCGACGTGGGCTTATCCACCCCCGACCAATTGGTCGCCGAGGGCGGCAGCGCCGGCGGACTGCTCATGGGCGCCGTCGCGAACCTCGCGCCCGAGCTGTTCGCCGGCATCCTCGCCGAAGTTCCCTTCGTCGACGCCCTCACCTCGATTCTCGATCCCTCGCTGCCACTCACCGTCATCGAATGGGACGAATGGGGCGACCCCCTGCACAACGCCGAGGTCTACGCCTACATGAAGTCGTACTCCCCCGTCGAGAACGTGCGAGCCGTTGCCTACCCAGCGATTTTGGCCGTGACCAGCCTGAACGATACCCGGGTGCTCTATGTTGAGCCGGCCAAATGGGTGGCCAAGTTACGCGAAGTGGGAGCGGATGCCCTGCTCAAGACCGAAATGTCGGCCGGCCACGGCGGGGTCTCCGGTCGGTACAGCGCCTGGCACGAACGCGCGTTCAACTACGCCTGGGTGCTCGACACCGCCGGCCTGAACCTGTCAGAGAGCGACAGCTAGGAAAATGCCGAACGGGCCAGATCTGACCCCGGCCTGGAAACGGCTGGTGCTGCCGCCGGAGCAGCCGGCATCCGCTCTGCCGCGCATCGGTAATTTTGGGCAGCCGAGACCGCTGGCCACGGGACCGAAAGTACCGATGGGGCTGCAGTTCGAGCTGCGCGAGCAGACTCCACGCAGCAACGACCGTTGGCGGGGGCCGACCGCTAAACCGGTGAAGGCGCTCGTGGCCGGACACGGCGACTATCGGCTCGGCGTTCGGCCGGTCATCCATAATGCACAGGGCAACTGGGTGCGCAGCAACGTCACCTGGAGCCACCTCACCTTTCAGCTCAACCGGTTCAACCTCGACCCCGAACACCATCGCTGGATCTCCCAGTTCGCCGCTTTGTACAAGGCCGTGCGTGAGGTCTACACGAGCCAGGAAACCGACTGGATCTACCTCGACAACTTCACCAGTCCGCTGCTCTGGCCACTGCTGCGCGAGGCCGAACAGCTCGGCATCGGCTTCGTCGGCAGTAAGAAGGACGTCATCGTGCGCATCGGTTCGCTCGCCGAGATCAGCCTCGACGCCTCCCAAACGGATGCAGCCGGCCCACTGCTGCTGCAGGCCCGCCTGCACATTGACGGCGTGAGCCACCCCCTTGAGGCCGCCGGAGTCATCGCGGGTCACGGCATCTATAGCGCGCGCTTCGGCAACCCGACCGTGTTCGCGCTCGCGCCGATGGCTGGCCCGCTGAGCGGCGAGCAGCGCCACCTGATCACGCAGCTCGATTCGGTAACCGTTCCCCTGGCCGACACGGCCGAGTTTCTCGGCACCGTCTACCCGGTTCTGCAGCGCACGGTCGCCGTCACCAGCACAGATTTGTCGGTGCGGTTTCCCGAGGTGCTCCCCGACAACTTTGAGCGCACCGAAGCGCCCCACCTCGTCATCACCACCGTGGAAACCGACCAGCGCGACTGGTTCGACCTCGGTGTCATCGTCACAGTCGGCGCGATCACGGTGCCGTTCGGGCCGCTGTTCAAGGCCCTCGCGAAGGGCCAGACCCGCCTGAAACTGGTCGATAACAGCTATCTTTCGCTGCAACGCCCAGAGTTCGAGCAGCTGCACGAACTCATCAACGAGGCCCGTGCGCTGCAGGAATGGGAGACCGGACTGCGCATCAGCCGCTATCAGGCCAGCCTGTGGAGCGATTTCGAAGACCTCGCCGACGAGACCGTGCCCGCCGTGTCGTGGAGAGCCGCCGCTGCCGGCCTCAAGGACCTGGCCGGGATCGACCCGGTCGCGCTGCCGGACGGCGTGCACGCGACCCTCCGACGGTATCAACGAGAGGGGTTCACCTGGCTCGCGTTTCTGTGGAAGCACCAACTCGGCGGGGTGCTCGCCGATGACATGGGGCTCGGCAAGACGCTGCAGACCCTCGCGCTGCTGGTGCACGCGCGCACCAAGGTGCCGTTTCTGGTGGTTGCACCAACATCCGTTGTGACGAACTGGCTGAACGAAGCCACCCACTTCACGCCCGGGTTGCGGATCCGCACGCTGACGGCGACCGAGGCCAAAAGCCGCACCCTGATAGCGGATGCCGCCGTCGATGTAGACGTGCTCGTCACCTCCTACGCGCTGTTTCGCCTGGACTTCGACGCGTATCAGGCGGTCTCTTGGGCCGGCCTCATCCTCGACGAAGCCCAGTTCGTGAAGAACCGCACCAGCCGCGCCTACGCCTGTGCGAAGGAGCTGAACACGCCGTTCAAACTGGCGATCACGGGCACTCCGCTGGAAAACAACCTGATGGACCTGTGGTCACTGTTCAGCATCGTCTCTCCGGGTCTGTTCGCGTCCGCGCGCAAATTCACCGAGGACTACGTGCGGCCGGTGACGATTAGATCTGACCCGGAGCGACTCGCGAAACTGCGCCGACGCATCCGCCCACTGATTTTGCGCCGCACCAAGGAAGTCGTGGCTCGCGATTTGCCGCCGAAACAGGAGCAGGAGCAACAGATTGCACTGAACCCGGCGCACCAGAAGCTTTACGACACGTTTCTGCAGCGGGAACGGCAGAAGCTCTACGGTTTGATCGAGGAGCTCGACAAGAACCGGTTCATCATTTTTCGCTCGCTCACCCTGTTGCGGCTGCTGAGCCTCGACGCCTCCCTCGTCGACAAGAAGTATGCCGGTGTGCGCTCGAGCAAGCTCGATGCCCTGTTCGAACGGCTCGACGATGTCATTGCCGAGGGACACAAGGCCCTGATTTTCAGCCAGTTCACGTCGTTTCTGAAGCTCGCCGCTGCCCGTCTCGATGCGCAGGGTGTTCCGTATTGCTATCTTGACGGGTCGACCCTGCGGCGCAGCGAGGTGATCGACCGGTTCAAGAGCGGTGCGGTTCCGGTTTTTCTCATCAGTCTCAAGGCGGGCGGATTCGGCCTCAACCTCACCGAAGCCGACTATGTTTTTCTGCTCGACCCGTGGTGGAATCCGGCTACGGAGGCGCAGGCCGTCGACCGCACCCACCGCATCGGCCAGACCCGCAACGTGATGGTCTACCGGCTGGTCGCCACCGGCACCATCGAGGAGAAGGTCATGGCGCTCAAAGCGCAGAAGGCCCAATTATTCACTGCGGTGCTCGACGACGATGCCATGTTCAGCACGACACTCACCGCCGACGACATTCGCGGCTTGCTGGAGCCCTGACAGCTGCCCTTATTGAGCGCGTCACCGACGTTTCCGGTGGCTAATTCAGGAAATCGGCCGCAGAGCCAGCCAGCCCGACCCGCAATTGCGGGCCCGGGCTGGCGTGATCGCCCGGCTTTCCTGAATTGGCCACGTGGCCAGCCTAGAACAGAGCCGAGACAGGCTGGGCTAGACGTTGCTGGAAGGCGCCCACAGGTTGATGCCGTTGTCGACGGCGTGCACGTCGATGGCGGTGAGTTCCTCGGCGCTGAACTCGAGGTTTTGCAAGGCTCCTACGTTCGCCTCGAGCTGAGCTACCGACGATGCCCCAATAAGAGCGCTGGTCACTTCGGAGTTGCGCAGGATCCAGGCCAGGGCCATCTGGGCGAGCGACTGACCGCGTTCGGAGGCGATCTCGGTCAATGCTCGGATGTGGACGAGTGCCTCGGTGCTCACCATAGACTTTTTCGCCGAGCCGTCGCGCGCGACGCGCGAGTCCGCCGGGATACCCCCGAGATAACGGTCGGTGAGCAGACCCTGGGCCAGCGGCGAGAACGCAATGCAGCCAGCTCCGATGTCCTCGAGGGTGTCGAGCAGGTCGCCCTCGACCCACCGGTTGAACATCGAGTACGAGGGCTGGTGAATCAACAGCGGTGTGCCAAGGTCGGCCAGAATCGCCGCGGCCTCACGGGTGCGCTGCGGCGAGTACGAGGAGATGCCGGCATACAGGGCGCGGCCACTGGTGACGGCCGTGTGCAGCGCTCCCATCGTCTCTTCGAGCGGGGTGTCGGGGTCGGCGCGGTGAGAGTAGAAGATGTCGACGTAGTCGACTCCCATGCGGCCGAGCGATTGGTCGAGGCTCGACAGCAGGTACTTGCGGGAGCCGAAATTGCCGTAGGGGCCCGGCCACATGTCGTAACCTGCCTTGGTAGAGAGCACGACCTCGTCGCGGTGCGCGGCGAAATCCTCGCGGAACAGCTGGCCGAAGTTCGTTTCGGCCGAGCCGTACGGGGGGCCGTAGTTGTTGGCGAGGTCGAAATGGGTGATGCCCAGGTCGAAAGCCCGGCGCAGAATAGCCCGCTGCGTTGCGAGCGGCTTGTCATCGCCGAAGTTCTGCCACAACCCCAAGGAGATCGCGGGAAGTTTGAGGCCGCTGCGTCCGACGCGGCGGTAAGGCATGGACTCATATCGAGAGTCATTAGGAATGTAAGTCATTCGATTATTCTTCCACTCCGAGGCCACGCTAAACGCGTGTACGAACCATAGTCGGGGCATCCGCTCGCGTGCAGCCGGCGAAGTCACTGCGCCGCTTGGGCAGCGGTCCCCGCGGCGAATACGCCCCAGGTGTGGCCGGACTGGGCGCCCTGGCCGGCTTGGGTGAGAATCGCCCGCGCGTCGAGGTGCGCCTCGGCTACCCGCGCCGCAGTGAGGTCGGCCGCCGCGAGAGTGGCGTAGCGAACAGGGCAGCCGTTTCGCCCTTCCCCGGTCGGGGAATGGATGCGAGACTGCTCGCGAATGCAATCGCCCACTGCGCGTCACCGTTGATCTCCAGGGCAGCAGCACTGAGCTCAACCAGACGGATATGCGATTCATGCCTCATGACTGCCCCTCGATCCACGCGGAACTAACCGAGTGCGCTATGTTTTGGACGCCCGCGAGGCGGATTTCAGTGCTGCACGCTTGCGCGGTTTACGGTTCTCCGCACTGACCATCCAGGAATACTGCTCGAGCTTTCCAATGAAGGCGTGCAGAATATCGGCGCTCGTGGGGTCTTCCTCATCGACTTCATCGTGCACTTTGCGCATGTTTTCGACGGTGGCGTCAAGCCGTTCGGTGATGAGCGCCACCGTCTCGGCCGTGTCGACTTCGCCATCGGGAAACTTGGGCAGATGGGTGTTTTTGGTGACCGTCTCGCTGCGGCCATCGGGCATGGCGTCGAGGGCACGCATCCGCTCGGCTACTTCGTCGGAGAATTCGCGGGCATCGAGAATGATCTCGTCGAGTTGCAGGTGCAGGTCGCGAAAGTTCTTGCCGACGACGCTCCAGTGCGCTTGTTTGCCCTGAACGTGCAACTCAATCAGGTCGACCAGTACGGACTGCAGGTTGTTACTGAGTGTTTCTGAGGCTTTCATGGTGTCCTTTCAATTGGGGAAATTTGCCTCGAGACCATATCACCGGAGGTGATTCCGGTTCAGAATGCCACCACCTCTGTCGGGGCCGCAGGCCCGAATTGTGGCCCCCGGTTTTCGGGCGTTCCGTCGGCCGCCTGTCCGTCAGTCTCGCGGTGGGCGCGGTTTGCTGTACTTTTTATGTGCGGTCTGAGGAGCGGTACCGAGAATGCGCGCGATGTCGGCCCAGGAGCATCCGCCGTCGCGCATCGCGTTGACCGCCGCGGTTACCCGGAGATTGACCTCTACCCGATCTCGTACCGCGCGTTCCAGTTCGTGTTCGAGGGCTCGATAGGGACGTGCAATATGCGGGGCGGTATCATCTGCGCGCGGAAAAACGGGTGCGGATTCGTCGGGCTGATCGTTCTTATCGGGTGCAACGCTGGTCATTGAGAAACCTTTCCATTGATGCAATGTAGGCCTCGGGCGGTGCCGCGTCAACGGGGTTACACAGACACGGTGACGCATCCGGTTAAAGGGCTGCTGGCACGCCTTCGAACGTGCGTGCGCCTGTGACAGAATCGTCTGCATGACAGACGACAGGCGCCCCGGCACGATCATTTCGGTCAGCCGCGACGACAAGCACCGTTTCAGCAAACCGGCAGTGGGCAGCATCCGTTTGCTGGCCGGAATCGGAGTCGAGGGCGACTCCCACGCCGGAGCCACCGTGCAGCACCGCTACGCAAAGAAGCGCAACCCCTCGGCACCGAACCTGTGTCAGGTGCACTTCTTAGCCGCCGAACTGTTCGACGAGCTCGTGCCGACCGGGTATACCGTGGCGCCGGGCGAGCTCGGCGAGAACGTGACCACCGCCGGAATCGACCTGATGACGCTGCCACTTGGCACCCGACTTTACCTCGGTGCCCTGGCCGTAGTCTCGATCACCGGCATGCGTAGCCCGTGCTCGCTCATCAACGGCTACCAACGAGGCTTGATGAAGCAGCTCATTAAAACGGATGCCGCTGGCACAGTGCATCGCCGCGGCGGCATCATGGGCGTTGTTGTCACCGGCGGGGTCGTCAACCCGGGCGACGGCATTCGGGTGGAACTGCCCGCCGGCGAATACCTCCCCCTTGGGGTCGTCTAGTGGCTACCGCATCATTATCGCGGCCGGTTCCACGCCCGCATCTGCCCCGGCCCACCTTCGGGAACGGGGCCCATGACAGATCATGCGCCCCGTTTCCGGCCCCGAGCCCGGGCAGGTAGGAAGGGCTACTGGGGGTCGGCGGAGCTGTGGAACCACGGCGGGTAGACCGCGACCTTGGGCTTGAACGCGCTCGACTTCAAGATACCCCGAACCGTCTCGCGCACGTTGTCGTTGCAGACTCCGATGAGCGTTACCAGCTCCATCGGGACAGCGTCGGGCACGAGCAGCTCGGCTTCGAGAATCATTGCGCCATCGGCTTCGGCGCGAAGCGTTTGCAGCATGCGCTCGGCCGTGGCCGCTGTGGCACCGAACCGGGTGAGCGATCCGGCCGCATCACCGTTGGTGACGGCGACCAGGCTGGGAACGAGGGGGGTCTCGTCGTCGGTGGTGGAAGCATCCGTCATAGTCGTCGCGACGAGCCCGTCGTTGATCTTCTTCACGGTGCTCACGAGCATGACGAAGTCGAAGGCCTCGGAGCCGTGGGCGTCGAGGGCGAGGCGCGAGTCGGCAGCGTCGGCACGAATACTCTCCCACACGGTCGCATTCGGTGACAGGAAGAACGGCACATACTCGGCAACACTACGTTCGGTGCCAGCGACGAGGGCGTCGCGACGCGATTCGCGCGTGGCCGGCGCCGAGATGTCCACGGCGGGTCGGGTGGTAAGAGCAGCGCTGGCGAACAGGCATCCGTCGCGCAGAATGGCGGCGAGGTTGCTGATGTGGGTGAGGTGGTACACGCGCTGTTCGTCGACGTTGTCGGTCGAGTTCTTCTCGGCGCGCACCGGGCGGGGCGCGCCAGCCACGCGAACCGGGCGAGCCACGCGGGCGGGCGGCATGGCTGCAGTGGGCAGTGGGTCGCGCAGGGACGACAGCTTGGGGGCTCGGGTCTTCTTCACCGGCACCAGGGGCTCAGTAATGACTTTGGGATAACACAGAGCGCACAATTTGCCCTCAAGTCCGTGGATGCATTCGTCGTCCAAGTGCCAAAACCTTTCTCGTCGCGGCTCGCGCCACCCGGAAAAGCCGAACGTGCATACCGACTATTAACGTTACGTTCATTTGGGTCCGGGCGGTGACCGTTCTTCAGCTTTTCGGTGACTCCACGTGAACGATCAGACCGTCAGGTGTGACCTCAATGCGCAACGAGTCGAGCCCGAGCACGACCAGATCGGCGTCGAGCTCTGCGGCTGGGTAGGTTCCCGCGACGGCGATCGTGGTGCAGCCGGCGGCGCGACCGGCCTGCAAGCCGGCGGGTGCGTCCTCGATCACCAGGCAGCGGCTCGGGTCGACGCCAAGCCGCGCGGCCCCCTTCAAAAACGGGTCGGGCTGGGGCTTGCCGTTCGGAGTGTCATCGATGGTCACGATCACTGCAGGCGCCGGAAAAGCGGATGCTGCCAGCCTTGCTGTGGCCAGCGGCCGGGCGCAGGACGTGACGATCGCACGCCGCGCTTCGGGCAGGCTCGACATGAGCGCGGCAGCGCCGGGCAGCACGGTGATATCGTTCGTGTCGGCCGTTTCGAGCGCAAGGACGCGGGCCAAGGCTTCGTCAACCCGGTCGGCCGGTACGAGTTCTTCGATGATGTCGCGCGCCGGGCGGCCGTGGGCTGTGTCGTCCTTCGCCACGCCCCACTCCTGCGCCCAGGTCGCCCAGGAGCGGTCGACTGCCGGCGTGGAGTCGATGAGGGTGCCGTCCATATCGAACAGCACTGCATCAAAGGTGCGCCCCTGCAGAACGTTCTCGGTGGGCAAACTCGCGTGGGGCATCCACTGTCCTTTTCTCGATCCGATCGGGTGCCTGCCGTGCGGCGGCCCCGCATTAACGGTAGCCCACGCGTTCGCGACGTCGCTCGGTGCTGTCGGGCCGGTATCGTTGGATGCAACAACCGAGCTGGGAGACCGTACCGTGTGGACGACCGTTCTGGTGATTGCGGCCGTGCTGATCGGCTCCAGCATGCAGCGCATCACCGGCATGGGGTTTGCTCTGGTAGCTGCGCCCTTTCTGGTACTGCTGCTGGGGCCAATTGACGGTGTCATCGTGGTCAACGTTTGCGGGGCACTCACCGCCGGCGTGATCCTGACGCGCGTGTTTCGACACGTGGACTGGCGCCGCTACGGAATTCTGGCGGTTTGCGCCGTGATCGGCATCGTGCCGGGCTCGTACGTTTTGCAGTTCGTTCCGCTGGCCTGGCTTGAGATCTCGATCGGTGTACTGGTCGCCGCCGGGCTGACCGTATCGGTGAATCTCGGCCGGGTTGTCGTGCGGGATCGGCTGAGTTTTCGCGTGATAGCCGGCATGACGAGCGGGGTCATGAACACGACGGCCGGCGTCGGGGGCCCGGCGGTGAGCATCTACGCGATCGCCACAGGCTGGCCGCAGGGGTCCTTCGCCGCCACGATGCAGCCGTATTTTCTCACCATCGGGCTGGCATCGCTGTCGTCTAAATTTGCCCTCGGATCCGCTGGCGTGCCGCAGTTGCCCGTACTGGTCTGGATTCTGATCGGGTGCGCCTGCCTCGTCGGGCTCACCGTCGGCGACCTGCTGTCACGGGTAATCGAGCCGCACGTTGCGCGGCGCCTGCTCGTGATCGTGGCGTACCTTGGGTCGTTTGCGACGATCGTTCGCGGCGTGCTGGAGCTGCTCGCCTGACCGCGCGAAATGCTGCGGGGTTAGATCGTGAAGTCGGCGCCCTCGACCATCACAGACTCACCGGTAGCGGGATCGGCCAGGTGATGCGCGGCATCAGTTTGCATCGGTTGTTCGTCGGGGTAAGTGGCTGTCACCAGAATGGGCATGTGATCTGAGGTGCCCTGCGGAAGGGTCTCCACGTTGGTGATCGCCAGACCCATTGAGGTCGCGAGGTCGAAGTGTCCGCGAAAGAACTTGTACCGGGTGTAGGTGCGGGTGTCGCTGAGAGTCAGGTCGTAACCAGACTGGTTGACCTTGTTGCCGAGCTTGCCCTGAAAGATCGGGTAGTTGTAGTCGCCGACCATGAGGCTCGGCAGACCGGGGCCGAGCAGGCTGAGCTCTTCGTGAGCGCTGCGAATCTGGTTGCGGCGCAGGGAGTTGAGCGCGGTCAGGGGGGCTGCGTGAAAGGATGCGACGACCAGCTCACGCTGGGCGACATTGTCGATCAGGCGGGTGGCGATCAAACGCTCGTGTGCCGGCGCTGCCAGATGATCGTGCAGGGATTTTTTCAGCGCGAAGGCCTGGGTCTTGATCGCCGTATAGCGGTCCCGGTTGTAGTAGATGGCCAGCCCCAGCCGGTTGCGTCGAGTCGCGTCGGCCAGGTGCAGAGTACCGACCTCGGTCGGCAGGTCGGTGGTGTTGCATTCCTGCAGGCAAAGAATATTAGGACTGTAACGCTCGGACAGCGCGACGAGTTCGCCGCTGGCACGATTCTTGCGGAGGTTGTAACTAATGACCCTCATGGCACCCGTCTCAGACTTGATGGCTTTGAGACCAGCCTACGACTCTCGTCGGAGTTGAAAATGAACTTCCATCGTAAATTGAAAGACGCGCAGGCGGCGTCCAGTCTGCGCCTGCGTTAGCCGGCACCGACGATGAACATCGTCGCGATGAAGACCAGGCCGGCCGCCAGAAAGGTGATCGTGGTATAGCCGAGAATGTCGCGCATCTTCAGCCCGGCGATTGCCAGCAGCGGCAGCGCCCAGAACGGCTGGATCATGTTGGTCCACTGGTCGCCGTAGGAGACGGCCATGATGGCGACCGAGGGGTCAACGCCGAGCCGTTCAGCCGCATCGAGCATGATCGGGCCCTGCACGGCGAACTGGCCCCCGCCGGAGGGCACGAAGAAGTTCACCAGTCCGGCCGCGAGCAGCGCCATAGCGCCGAAGGTTGCCGGGGTCGACACGTTCACGAAGAAGTCGGAGAAGACGCCGATCAGCCCGGAACCGACCATCATGCCCAAAATACCGGCGTAGAGCGGAAACTGCAGCAGGATATCGCCGACGTTGGAGGCGGCGTCTTTGGTAAGCCGAATCAGCTCGAACGGGTTGCGCACCAGCAGGAAGATGAGCGCGAGGAATGTCCAGTTGACGATGTCGAGCGTGAGGGTTCCGCCCTCGACGAAGTGAACGACCAGGTAGGCGACGAGTGCGAGCCCCACGATCAGGGTCAGGATGCGGCTGGCATCGAGGCGGTCAGCGGGCGTCACAACCGGTTCCTCAGCGACCTGCTTGTCGCGGGCATCGACTTCAAGCACGAAGATCGGAGCGTTGCGTCGCGGGGCGACGAGCGCCAGCGCCAGCGCCACCACCACGATGGTGGCGACGGCCGCCAAAATATTCCAAACAGAGAATGTGGTGTCGCTGAGCGAAATGGTGCGACCCAGTTGCTCGGCCAGGAAGGAGCCCTCGGTGGCGGCGGTGAGCGGTCCCGACCCGGAATATCCCATGTGCCAGATCACAAAGCCGGAGTAGCCGGCGGCAACCAGGAGCGGAAAGTGCACCAGAACGCCCTTGGCGCGCAGCTGAAAAGCCACCTCCTTGGCCAGCAGCCCACCGACCACGAGGCCGAGGCCCCAGGTGATCAGGCACGCCACCGCGGCGACGGTGAACACGAAAATGTAGGCCTGAAGTGCTGTGCGTGGCACCGCACCCAGACAAACCAGCAGCCGGTGTACCAGGGTCGTGTTGGCCAGAATGTGACCGAGCAGCAGCACGAGGGCCATCTGTGTCATGAAGGCGAGCAGCCCAGCAAGACCATCACCCCAACTCCGCACGACATCGATCGGGCCGGAATCGGTGAGCACCAGGGCCAGAATGGCCACGATCACGGTCAGCACGATCACGAACACGAGCGCGCTCGGAATGAATCGTTCGACGAGCGTGTTTATCGGGCGCATGAAAGCGGCGGCTGGGCCACTGGCGCGCTTTTCGGTGGCAGTTGACACGATGGTTCCCCCCTGAATTGCTACAACATTGCGGCTCAGGGCGTCTGCACTGACGTACTAAACATAGCAGGCGGGTCGTCCGCTCCCCCGGCGGGGCAGCAGCGGCTGGGCCGAAACGTAGACTTGAAGGGCAGCACAATGGCCAATGCGAGGAGCCCGAATGACCCAGAACGACATCGTTCTTATTCGCCACGGCCAGACCGAGTGGAGCATCTCCGGCCAGCACACCGGACGCACCGACGTTCCCTTGACCGACTTCGGCCGCCAGCAAGCGGATGCCCTCGGTGAGATGCTGGACGGCCAGCATTTCGATCGGGTCTACTCCAGCCCGCTCGTGCGCGCCTGGGAGACCATGGAGCGGGCCGGTTACTCCAGCCAGGGTGTGGCGAACGACGACGTTCTGGAGTGGGACTACGGGGTCTATGAGGGGCGCCGCACCGTCGACATCCGCTCAGAGATACCCGGCTGGACCGTGTGGGGTAACCCAATTGTGGGCGGTGAAACGGTCGATGAGGTGGGGGCGCGCGCCGACCTCGCGATCGAGGAATGCCTCGCCGCCGAGGGTCGCGTCGCGGTCTTCGCCCACGGACATTTTCTGCGTATCATGACCGCGCGCTGGATGGGCCTGCCAGCAGTCGCTGGCAAAAATCTCAGCCTCGGCACTGCAACCGTCTCCACCCTCGGCTGGGAACGCGAGAACCGAGTGCTGCAGATGTGGAACGACGCCTGCCACCTGAGCTCGATGGACCCGGTGGTCTGACGCTGCACGGACCAATACCCCTAGTTCGGGGTAGGAAGATTCTCTATGTTGAAACCGTTGTCGTCGGGGCGTGCGAACGGAACTTCGACCGACGTGTTCATCTTTCAGGTCTCTCAGGACCGGCAGCAGGCCTCAGCCCAGAACCTGATTTGGCAGGTGGCCGCGCCCGTCGAGCCAGCCACCGGGTGAGGACGTGGGTAACGTATCGTCCCGTACGCCCTCACCAGTTCAGCGCACCGGCACCCAGGTACCCTTGACGCGCTCGGTGACCAGGGACGCCCGCAACTCGGCGACAACGCGCAGGTCGGCCACCACGTGGGCGCCGATCTGCAGGGCTGACGCCGCGTCATCCGCTGTAAAACGCACGATGACCCGAGCCGCGCCGGCGACGATGGTGAGGTCGGAGGCCTCTACCGTGGTGAATTCCGCCGCCGCCGCCGCGGCCCGCGGCACGACCGAGGCCGGCTCCGTTCCCGGGTGCAGGGAGTCGATACTCATGGTGACGCGATAAGAAGGCATGGTTTCAGGGTACGGGCAGCGGATGCCTTTCAAGGGCACACCCAGCCGCCCGGCTTAGGATGTTGGTATGACTGATACCACTGTCCCAGCTGCTCGCATCACGATGTATGGAGCCGAGTGGTGCGGTGACTGCCGCCGTTCCAAGTCGCTGCTCGACCGCCTTGAGGTCGACTACGACTATGTCGACCTGCTGCTCGTCGAGGATGGCGCCGATCGTGCCCGCGCCATCAGCGGTCGCACCAACATTCCCGTAATCGTATTTCCCGACGACACACACATGGTGGAGCCAAGCGACGCCGAGGTACGCACGAAGCTCGTGGCGCTCGGCCGCATCAGCTGACCAGCCGCCGACCGCGCACGCTGGCCGGCTCGCTTAAACGCGCCCGGTCGGTGAGCCGCTTCGTGCTACTGTCAGCCCAGGTACCAACGGGGGTCGCACATGCACGCAACGGTCACACAGAGTTCGCGCCGCGTTCCCATTTCGCTGTGGGTGAGCATCGTACTGTTTCTGCTGTACAGCGCGCTGGGCATCGCCGTTGGCGTCTCAATCGCCACGGACCCGGCAGCCGTGCTGGCGTTACTGACGGTGTCACCGCTCATGTTCGTCGGCATGGTCGTCTCGGTGGTGGATATCGTGCGCACCCGCAAACGCGGCGATGCTGACCAGTCGTATACCCGGCTCCAGTGGGTCGGTCTCGTGCTCATGGCCGTAGCCATGCCGATCTGGGTGACCGTCGCCATTCTGATCGCCACGCTGGTATAAACCGGGTCAGCGCCAGCCGAGGTCGGGCACGATCTGTTCAGCTTGCAAATCACCAAATGGACCCCCGGTGTCTTCGGCGAGCAGGGGCGAACTCATGAGGTTCATGCCGCCATATACAGCGGATTTTCGTAACGCATATCGATGACGCCGGTGCCGAGTTCGATTCGGCTGGTGCGGGCGGCCATCGCGGCGAGCAGCGGAAACGGCGACGCGAACTGCGGGGCAAAATGGTGCACTCGCAGGTAAGCGCCGTCGATTCCGAGGCTCTCTGTCGTGGTTAGCGGCGCACGATGGAACGCAGCAGCCGCACGGCAACCGACAGCGACGCCATGTCGTCTTGCGCGAGGGAGTTGACCTCCTCGAATACGCTGCGTGCCCGGCCCAACTGTTCGGCGTTGAGTGCTTCCCAGGCGAGGATCCGCTCGTCGGGGACGCCGGCATCCGTTTCATCGAGCACGGACCTGGCCATGTCGGCGACCGTGGAGTACAGGTCGTCGCGCAGGGCAGCGCGAGCGAGGGCCTGCCAGCGGTCCTTGCGCGGCAGCTTGGTGATGCGCTCCAGCAGGTTGTCGACACCGAACCGGTTATACACCGCGTAGTAGATAGGTGCGACCTCGGTGACCGGCACGTTGGACCGGGCGGCGACCTTGGCCACGTCCAGCAACGCGTATGCCTCGAACAGCTCCGACCAACGGCGACCGAGGTCGTCGGGCAGGCCCCACTCCCTGGCCTGCTCCTGCTGGGTTTCGAGGCGTTTGAGGTCAGCACCCTGCAGGTACTCCCCGAGGTGCGCGCGCATCAGCGCGACCTGCGGCTGGTACTTCGCGATCACCGCAGCGACCGGCATGGCGCCACCGTGGTTGACTTGCCAGCGCACCGCACGGTCGAGCAGCCGACGAATGTCGAGGTGAATCGCGGTCCACTTCTCGGTCGGGAACGATGACGGGAGGGCGTTGAGCTCGTCGACCATTTCGTCGAGTTCGAAGATTTCCCGCAGTGCCACGAAGGCCCGGGCGATCGTCGCCTGGTTCGCCGACGTCTCTTCCATCGTGCGGAAGGCGAAGGTGATGCCGCCCAGGTTGATCATGTCGTTCGCGACGACCGTCGCGATGATCTCCCGGCGAAGCGGATGCGTATCCAGCTCGGCATCAAAACGTTCAGACAGGTGCGTCGGAAAATAACGCCGCAGCGTGCTGCCGAACCAGGGGTCATCGGCCAGATCGCTATCACGCAGCGCGTTGGCCAGTTCGATTTTGGCGTAGGCCGCTAGCACGCTCAGCTCTGGGCTGGTCAGCCCCTGGCCCTGGTCGAGGCGCTCGCGCAACGTGGCCGTCGTCGGCAGTGCCTCGAGTTCACGCTGCAGATCGCCGGATGCTTCGAGCCAGTTCATCAGGCGCTCGTAGCTCGGGCTCCAGTTGTTCACGAGCACCCGGTCGTTGAGCAGCAGAATGTTCTGATCGACGTTGTCGACCAGAACGAGGCGGCCGACCTCGTCGGTCATCTCAGCGAGAAACTCGGCCCGTTCGGCGGGGTCGAGCTTACCAGCAGCGACCATGCGGTCCACGAAGATCTTGATGTTGACTTCGTGGTCGGAGCAGTCCACTCCGGCCGAGTTGTCGATCGCGTCCGTGTTGAGAATGACGCCGCCCAGGGCAGCTTCGATGCGTCCGAGTTGGGTGAAGCCGAGGTTTCCGCCCTCGCCAACGACTTTGACCCGTAGGTCCTTACCGTCGACGCGAATGGAATCGTTGGCCTTGTCGCCGACCTGCGCTGCGGTTTCGGTACTGGCCTTCACATAGGTGCCGATTCCGCCGTTGTAGAGCAGATCGGTCGGGGCCAGCAGAATCGCCCGCAGCAGCTCCGGCGGGCTCAGGTGCGTGGTGCCCTCGGGCAAACCGAGTACCACCTGAACCTCGACCGAGATCGGAACAACCTTGGACTGGCGCGGAAAGACGCCACCGCCGGCGCTGATCAGGTCGGTCGAGTAGTCCGCCCAGGACGAACGCGGCAGTTCGAACAACCGCTTGCGCTCGGCAAAGGAGAGCGCCGGGTTGGGGGTCGGGTCCAGGAAGATGTGGCGGTGATCGAAGGCCGCGACGAGCTTGGTGTGCTTCGAGAGCAGCATGCCGTTGCCGAACACGTCTCCCGACATGTCGCCGACGCCGACCACGGTGAATTCCTCGGACTGGGCGTCAACGCCGAGTTCACTGAAGTGGCGTTTGACCGACTCCCAGGCGCCTTTAGCCGTGATGCCCATCTCTTTGTGGTCGTAGCCGACCGAACCGCCAGAGGCAAAAGCGTCACCGAGCCAGAAACCGTACTCTGCGGCGAGTTCGTTGGCGATGTCCGAGAACGAGGCCGTTCCCTTATCGGCCGCGACGACGAGGTAGGTATCCGCGTCGTCGTGGCTGACCACGCGGTTGGGCGGAACAACCCGCTCACCCTCGGGCGTTGCCACGAGGTTGTCGGTCAAATCGAGCAGCCCGCGCACGAAGGTTTGGTAACTCGCGATGCCCTCGGCCATCCACGCCGCCCGGTCCAGGGCCGGGTCTGGCAGCTTCTTGGCGAAGAATCCGCCCTTGGCGCCGGTCGGCACGATGACTGCGTTCTTGACCGTCTGCGCCTTGACCAGCCCGAGCACCTCGGTGCGAAAATCCTCACGGCGGTCCGACCAGCGCAGACCACCGCGGGCAACCTTGCCGAACCGCAGGTGCACGCCCTCAACACGGGGCGAATACACCCAGATCTCGTACATCGGTCGCGGTGAGGGCATCTGCTCGATCTGCGACGGATCGAGTTTGATGCTCAGATACGGCTTGTACTGGAAGAAATTGGTGCGCAGCGAGGCTTCGATCAGGGTGATCAGCGTGCGCAGCACGCGATCGGCGTCGAGGGTAACGACCTGCTCCATGGCCAGGGTGAGCTGGGTGCGCACGTCGGCGACGCGCAGCATCCGCTCATCGTCGGTCAAATCGGGATCGAATCGAGCCTCGAACAGTGCCACCAGGCCACGCGTGACGGCCGGGTTAGCGAGCAGAGCGTTGGCGACGAAACCGTAGGAGTTGATGTTGCCGATCTGGCGCAGATATTTGGCATAGCTGCGCAGAATGACGACGCGGTGCCACGGCAGACCGTCTTGCAGTACCAGGCGATCGAGGCTGTCGGACTCGATGGCTCCGCTGATCGCGGCACCGAACGAGTCGGCGAGCAGGTTCCCGGTCGCGATCGGGTCGACTCCAGCCGGGTAGTGCAGGCCCAGGTCGTACAGGTAGAACCGGCGCCCGTCGGCGGTTTCGATGTCGAACGGCACCTCGTCGAGCACCTCGATACCGAGGTTCTGCAGAAACGGCAAAATCTGGCTCAGGCTCTTCGGTTCGGTCATGTACAGCTTGATACGGGCGTCTTCGGCGGGGTCACCGACATTTTGAGCCCGGTAGACGTGCAGTCCGGGGCGGGTGTGCGGGTCAGCAGGTGCTCCCACCTGCGCAGCGCAGGCCTCGAACCGACCGATGTCTTCGAGGGCATCGGTGATTTCATAGTCGACCCGGTAGCTGTCAGGAAAAGCCTCCGCCCACACGCTCGACAAGCGCTCGGCTTCTTCGACCGAGTGTGTTTCGCGCAACTCATCACTGATGCCCTCGGGCCACGACCGCACGGCCATGGCCAGGCGGTGTTCCAGGGCGGCGGCATCGACCGTGTCGGCGGCGACATCCTTAGGCAAGCGGATGCGATAGAACAGTCGCGCGAGCGCCGATTCGGTCATGCGCGCTTCGAAGTCGAGGGACTCCGAGTGGAACGTCTCCCGCAATGCCTTCTCGATGCGCAGCCGCACTGCGGTGTTGTAGCGGTCACGCGGCAGGTAGACCAGCGCCGACATGAACCGTCCGTAGATGTCGGGACGGAGGAACAGCCGGGTGCGCCGGCGCTCCTGCAGGCGTTGGATGGCTAGCGACGCAGTGACCAGGTCGGGGACTTCGATCTGGAACAGCTCGTCACGCGGGTAGGTTTCCATGATGCCCAGCAGGTCTTTTCCGCTGTGCGACTCGAGCGGAAAACCAACCTCGGTCATGACAGCCTTGACCTTTTCGCGCAGCACGGGCACGGCCGTCACCGAGCTCGTGTATGCGCTCGCGGCAAACAGACCGATGAAGCGCTGTTCTCCCTTGACCTGACCGGCGGCATCGAAACTCTTGATGCCGATGTAGTCGAAGTAGGCGGGGCGATGCACGGTGGAGCGCGAGTTGGCCTTGGTGATCACCAGGGCGGTGCGCTCGCGGGCTTTCTGCCGGCCGGCATCCGTTAGGTGCTGAATCTGGTGCCGGTCGTCGGCGGAACGCAGCAGGCCCAGGCCGCTGCCGTCGATGAGGGTGAGGACGTCTTCGCCGTCCTGGGTCTCAAGGTCGTATTCGCGGTAGCCGAGAAAGGTGAAGTTGCCTTCGTCGAGCCAGTGCAGCAGCTGCTGGGTCTGGGTGAGGTCCTTGACCTGCTCGGCACCGACGATCTGGTCGAGGGCGTTGGCGATCTGCATCGCCTTCGTGCGCATAAGCGGCCAGTCGGCGACAGCGGCGCGAACATCGCCGAGTACGGCGGTCACGCCGTCCACCAGCAGGGCCTGTTCCTCGTCGGTCGCACTATCGATCTCAATGGCGATCCACGACTCGAGGTGCGAGGCGTCATTGCCGGTGGCGATCAGGTGGGCAATATTGGGCATCGCCGAGGTGTCACCGCTGGAGACGCCGACCCCAGCCGGAATGCGGTTGATATCGACGAGTTCATTGCTGGCCTTGCTGCGGGCAACGATGAGTAAGGGGTGCACGACGAGGTGGATGGCGGAGTGCTGGCGCACCAGCTCGGCCGTGACCGAGTCGACCAGAAAGGGCATGTCGTCGGTGACGATATAGATGACGCTGCGACCGGGCTCATTCTGAATCTCGACCGTAGCCGTTTTCGGTACCCGGTGCTGCGCGACCAGCCAATGCGCTCGCGCTCGGGCTTGCAGTACTGGCGGGGAATAGTTCGCCGCGTCTTCGTCTGTCAGATGCTCATAATAATCAGTAATGAACGACTCGAGTGTGGAGTCAAGTGGGAATGAATCCGTCGGGGACAGACCCGTTGGGGTGAAACCAGACGACATCGAAAAAACGCCTCCATCAAATATCTGCGCAGGACTCCTGCGACGGGCACTTCGGTGTGCCCAGTCAAGCTAAATCATGGAGTTCCCTTACTTTCTCATCGTAGTGCTGGCCCCTACATCACAGCCGTGCCGCCGCAGAACCTGCGGCGGCACGAAAGAACTGATGAGCAGCCTGATATTAGCTTCGGCTTGGTCTCGGGCACGCTCGGTCAGTACCAGCCGACGGACTGCGAGTGCGACCAGGCCGCACACGGCGTTCCATAGGAGGAAGCCTTGATATAGCCCAGGCCCCAGCTGATCTGTGTCGTGGCGTTGGTCGCCCAGTCATTACCGGCCGAAGCCATCTTGCTGCCCGGCAGCGCCTGCGGAATGCCGGTCGCACCGCTATTGGAATTCAGCGCCGAGTAGGACCAGCCCGATTCCTTCTGCCACAGCCGGTCGAGGCAGCTGAACTGATCCTCGCCCCAGCCGTACTGGGACGCGGCCATTGAACGCGCTGTGGCGCGGGCGCCGGCGACGGTGTTGCTGCCCGCGAGGGACTCCATTCGAGCGGCTTCAGCGGCGGCCGCCGCCGCAGCTTCGGCTGCAGCAACTTCGGCTGCGAACCGGTCGACTTCGGCGGTGGCCGCAGCAACTGCGGCGGTCTGCGTCTTCGCCTCGATCGTGAGATCTTCGAGCTGGTCGATCGGCATGATCTCGTAACTGGCGAGCGAGCTGGCTACCGAGGTGAGGGTGGAGGCATCCACTTTGCTCACGCTGGCGGCAATGACCAGGTTGGCCTGCGAGAGGGCAACGGAGGCGCTGTCGCGACTGAGTGTCTCGCCGCGCTCCACGTAATAGTCAAGTTGTTGGAGCTGGCGGCCGGTGCTCTCGGCGAGTACGGTCGTGGCGGCGATGCTGTCATGCTTGGCATCTGCCGACTGGGCGGCGAATTCATTGCCGGCGACGAGGCCAGCGATGACGAGCACGGCGCTAGCGGCGAAGACGATCTGGTACACGCGTTTGCGTTTGGGGTTTTCTCGGGCGGTACGAGCATGGGAAGTTTTAGAGATTTTTTGGCGCATATCCTTCATCGGGAGCGAGGACGCGGCGCTAGGTACGCCGGCCCGCCGGGTTTCGGGCTCGCGCACTTCGGGACGGCGCGGGCAAGGTCGCTAGCTTGCACCGCCTTTTTGAACAAAACCTCACGATTTTCTTCGAATGCCCTGACTTTCGGTCACGATCGCTCTGCCGTGGCATAATTTGCGACCCGTTCCGCGATCGATGGCTCCACTTCGGGCGGTTAGCCGGCCAGGCGATCGGGGTTCGCGGCGACGGCAAGCAGCCGAAGCAGGGCATAGGACCACTCGATGCGTTCCTGCTCGAGGCGCACGTTTCCCTCCGAACGGATGCGTCCCAGCGCGGCCTGTTCCCCCGCCGTCAGCGTCGAATACGTTCCGCCGGCCGGCTTCGGCTCCGGCACCCAGAGATCACGAAATTGCAGCAGGGTCGCCTCGTCCATGAGGGTGCTCGTGACACTTCGGCAGCCCGCGCGGAGCGCGTGCAAAATAGCGAATCCGTCGGAGTCAAGGTCGCCCCAATAGATGACGCGGCCCGCGTTTATCCACGGGATGGCGCCGAGGCGCGGCGCAGCGTAGCCGCCGCCGTGCACGACGACCGCGCCCGGCAGATCAGGCATCGCAAACATGGTCTCGAGGTTTTCGAAGACGAACACCGTCGTCGGCGTGACGGCGAGTTCGGCCAGTTCCTCGACCGGCGCGATGTCCCTCGAGCCATTTGGTGTCGATTCCGCGAATGGGCAGCTGACGAATACGCCAACCGGATGCAGGGTGCTCGACCAGCCACGCGACCACCTGCAGCAGGACGCAGCAGGCATCCGTTCGCGGCACTTCACGAATTGTAGGAGTTATGCACTGCCGGCGGTCAGCGAGGCACCTCTGTCCACGGGTTTATCAGATCGATGCCGAGACCTTGAAAATCCTTGATATTTCTTGTGGCAAGCGCTACTCCCTTGGACCGACAGATCGCCGCGATCATGCCGTCCTCCACGCTGAGAAGATGCCCGCTCGCGCGTCGGGACTCCTGCATGAGCGCATAGACCCGCGCCGCGGTCTCGTCGTAGGGAAGCACTTGATCGGCGTAGCTCGTGAGCGTGCGCTCGATTGCCGTCATCAGTCCGTCCCGACGATGGCCGACCGGCAGGAGCCGAACCCCCGTGAGAATCTCACCGACACTGACCGACGTGAACGCCACGTCATCAGAGACTCGATTTAACCAGGCCAGCACCACACGGTCCGGGCTCGATCGAAGCGGCTCAGATACAACGTTGGTATCCAGCACGATCATGAGAGATCGAGTTCGCGACCGGTCGAACGATCCGGCAACTTCAGATCCTCACCTCGGAATTCCGCAGTCGCAGCGACCCACGCCCGGGCAAAGTCTCCGCCAAACACCGCAGCGCTCAGAATAGCTCGAGCCTCCGCCTCCATGGACTGATTGTGTGCAGCCGCGCGGACTTTCAGTCGGCGCTGTACCTCGTCATCAAGATTGCGAACAGTAATTGCGGCCATGATGGCCCCGTTACCTTGTTTGTAACCTCGGATGGTGTGAGTATCTGAGGGAGTTGGCCTGTCGGGTCCGGCATGATTGTTGCCC
>NZ_PJJM01000067.1 GCF_002929805.1 Cryobacterium sp. Y50
TCGTCGGGCCTGCACGGCTGAATCTTGGTCGTGCAGTCCCAATGTGAAGTGATTGCTTCCCGCAAGATGTGGCGCGATGTCCTATTCGGGCGGCAGAACGAAACTGTAGTCGTAGGTGCCGTCGGACTCGTCGAAGAAATGCTGAACACGGGCGATCAACGCCCACCCGCGCGCCGAGGTCGCTGACTGCGGCCGTGTTTCCCAATGGTAAAACCCGACGTAACCACAGCCAACCATATGCACATCTTCACCACCGAAATTCGATTGACGGGCTTAGATTTTTGGAATCCGTGTGTTCGTCCTTGCCCACTACCGCTGCTCCCACACGAAGTACGCTCTGGCCTACTCAAGAACGCTGGCACGCGCCGCGACGAGCCCGCCGACTAACGCCATAGCTGGTCATCTGCGTCTCGCCCGCAAGTGGGATGGCTGATCTCACCCGGTTCCGCGCCTCTATCGCATCGCTGAACGCATGTGCAATAATCTGCGTATGAATGCAGATAAGAAGATGTGCACGCTTGATTCTGATGGAGAGTACGTCGAGCTGGCCGTCGAGGTCTTTGCGATGCTCGCCGACGCCACGCGAATTCGCATCATTCTGGCTCTGCGAGACACTGAGCTCTCGGTAAACCAGCTCGCCAAGACGGTCGATAAGTCTCAAGCTGCCGTCTCCCAGCACCTCGCGAAACTGCGGCTCGGGCACCTCGTGGCGACCCGCCGCGAGGGCACACGGGTGTTCTACCGTCTGGCCAATGAGCATGCCCGCCAGCTCGTCGCGGACGCTATTTTTCAGGCTGAGCATGCTGCCGACGGCACACCGGCGCACCACCGGCATCCGCTTGAGCGGGCAGCTGACACTCACGATGTGGGTGCTCATGCTTGAGGTTCTGCGCAACCGAACGTATCGGCGATTGTTCAGCGCGCAGATCGTGGCGTTGATCGGTACAGGAATGCTCACCGTGGCTTTGGGTCTGCTCGCGTTCAACCTCGCCGGCGGCGACGCCGGCATCGTGCTCGGCGTCGCACTGACGATCAAAATGCTCGCCTATGTCGGCGTCGCCCCAGTGATCTCTGCGCTGACGACGCACGTGCCGCGAAAGACCCTGCTGGTGTCCGCGGATGTGCTGCGCGCGATCGTCGCACTCTCGCTGCCGTTTGTCACAGAAGCCTGGCAGATCTACGTGCTCATCTTCGCACTACAAGCCGCCTCGGCCGCGTTCACCCCCGCATTCCAAGCTCTGCTACCGGCCGTGCTTCCAAACGAGAGTGACTACACCAGGGCTCTGTCGTTATCCCGGTTGGCTTACGACCTCGAGTCACTCCTGAGCCCCATCCTCGCTGCAGCCCTCTTGACCGTGATCAGCTACCACTCCCTCTTCGTAGGCACGGTCGTCGGATTCGTTGGCTCCGCCCTACTCGTATTCACGGCTACCCTGCCGGCGCACCACGCCTCCCCTCCGACACCATTCTGGGAGCGACTCACCCGCGGCGCACGGGTCTTCTTTCGCACACCGGAATTGCGCGCCTTGCTGGCCATGAACATGGTCGTCGCTACCTCAACCGGCATGGTCATTGTCAACACTGTCGTGCTCGTGCAAAGCCATTTCGGCCGCGCGCAGTCCGACTTTGCACTCGCCCTGGCCTGCTACGGATTCGGGTCTATGCTCGTCGCGCTCGCGCTGCCGCGGGTATTCGAACGTTTTGCCGACCGAAACGTCATGCTTCTCGGCTGTGCGGTGCTGCCGGTCGGACTTCTCGCCCTCGCCGGTGTTGTCTGCGCGCCGGCGACAACCCTGACTTGGTCTGGTCTCTTGGTGATCTGGTTCGTGATGGGCGCCGCGACCGCGCTCATCCTGACGCCATCGGCACGACTATTGCGCCGCTCGTCGGACGAGACTAATCGGCCGGCCGTCTTTACTGCACAATTCTCGCTCTCTCATGCCTGCTTCATCGTGACCTACCCTCTGGCCGGAATACTCGGCGCCCTGCTCGGGCTGGTGCCTACTGCCGCTGTACTGGCCGGTATAGGGATAATCTCTGGGATCATTGCGGTTCGAGCCTGGACGACTCAGACGACACCTCTCGCAGAGGTGAATCAACGAGCGCTGTCGGAGAGAAAGCTGTCTTGACCGCCCGAACTGGTCACAGAACATGTCGTGACGCACCGTGGTTTTTGCTCCCGTCAAACTGGCATTCAGGATTCCCCGCCCGCCGTGGGGTATTCTGCGAGGGAAGACAGTGGCAGTTCATTCGTGGGCTGAAGGTAGACAAGTAGGTGAGATGACGAGGGAGCGCGCGGTACGATGGCTGGTTGCGCCCGTCTCTGTGTCGCCTTTCGTTTCCCTGCTTGCTCTAACCGCGTTACTCTTTGCCGTTTTCGCAATTCATTCCGAGGCTACCGGGCATGCCATGCACACACCGGCCCTTACTGCATCAAGTGTCGCTGAGCAGCAATCTTCGGGAATGGGTATGGCTGCTGTCATGGCTACTCCCGTCGTAGCGGCAATTTCGTCAGGGAGCCTGGACGGGATGCTTGATTGCGCTCTGCTGGCAATGACCTGCGTTCTGCTCCTCACTCTCGTCGTCCTGGTTTTCCTGACTCAGCTCCCGGCCACGTATCGACGCTTGCTCGATGCCGGCGGCATCATCCTGAACTCCTGGCGCACCAGCGCTCTGCCGGTTCAGCGACCCAGCCTCACCCTTCTCTCCATCTGTCGCGTTTAGACCGTGATGTAGTTCCGAGCCAGCACGTGGCCTCGGAATCCTGCCGTGCCCGCGGCCACTCGGTTTTTACTACTTAACGACGAACGGACAAACGATGCTCAAACCACGAACCTTCTTTTATGCCGCTGTGACCCTGGCGGCAGCTCTCACTCTCAGCTCATGCGCAGGCGGCAGCCCGGCCAGCGACTCAACAAGCCCCTCGGCCAGCCAAGCCACAGCGACGTTCAATTCTGGCGACGTGACCTTTGCGCAAATGATGATCCCCCATCACGAACAAGCAGTTCAAATGAGCGATGACCTCCTTGCGAAGGACAGTATTAATGAAAGCGTGATCGACCTCGCGACGGAGATCAAGGTCGCTCAGGAACCGGAGATCACGCAGCTCAAAGACTGGTTGACAGCGTGGGGCGAGGATGAAAACGGCATGCCGGGCATGTCCGGTATGGGCGGTGGTGCTGACGGGATGATGTCCGACGACGACATGATGGCGCTGCAGGATGCCTCGCGAGTAGAGGCCAGCACCTTATTCCTCGAACAGATGACAGTGCACCATGAAGGCGCTGTCGCGATGGCTCAGCTCGAACTTGATGATGGTGAGAATGCGGAGGCGCAGGCGATGGCCGCCGACATCGTCAAGACGCAGACGGCCGAAATTGCCGTCATGGCCGAGCTCCTCGCCTCGCTCTAGAGCGGCACGTCCGGGCGGGTTCTCCTCTGGATGACCCGCCCCTGGAACCCACCGTTCGTTTTCTGAATCACCGGCAAGGACATATTCATGTATCGTGGTCAAAATTTTCATCTGATGCGTAATCCCGGGATGATGCCCCGTGGATAACACCGGTCACGTCGCCACAGCGCCTCACATCTCCGGCGCTATTGCGCAACTGTCACGACGCGATGCGCGCGCATTGGAGGGCAGGCTGCGTACGCGCCGATCCGGCCCTTCGAAACTTGCGCCACCCGCCAAGACTGTGGCCCCCCGACCCATCCCGTTGCGCCAGCGCGCTGCGGCCGGAAGCGCCATGGCCATGATCGCACTCTTCGCAATCAGCACGTCTCTGCCCGCGCTTGTGGTCAACACGGAACCAGCGCAAGCCACAGCTACCAGCGCCGACCAGACGAATGACCTGCAAAGCGTCACGGCAAAAAGAACGGCATCCGTTCTCATCGAACGCGACGGATATACCATCACGGAAGCACCCGAACCGGCCTCCTACACCGAAGTCGCCAGCAACGGCGAATGGGCCAGCCTGAGTCCGGGCCAGCTCAGCGATCAAGGCTGGGCTCTACCAGTTCTGGGCCGGATATCGAGCCCCTTCGGTTCTCGCCCGAACAAACCCGTTGATGGTGTCGGCGACTTCCACAATGGAACCGACATAGCCGCACCCTGCGGCCAACCCGTCTTCTCGGCGACCGGAGGCAAAGTTGTCATCTCTGGCTATCAGGGCTCCTATGGCAACTGGATTCTCATCGACCACGGCAACGGCGTCGAGACGGGATATGCCCACAACAGTCAGCTCCTCGTCGACTCCGGTCAGCTGGTCGTGGCCGGAGAAATCATCGCGATAGTCGGAACGACCGGTGCATCCAGCGGCTGCCATGTGCATTTTGAAGCACGTATCGATGGTGAACGCATCGATGCGGAAGGATTCATGAAAAACCGGGGGGTCTCTCTTGACTAGGCGCAGAACTCGCGCACGGGTCGCTCTAGTAGTGGTGACGGTGTTGTCGCTCCTCGGAATCGCGGCGCCGGCCGGCGCGGCGGAGTACCCGAGCTGGTCTAATGTGAAAACCGCTCGGTCATCCGAAGCGGGTAAGCAAGCGCAGATCACGGAGTTGACTGAGCTGATCACAGGCCTCAACGCCGAAGTGGATGCCGCGCGTGCGGAAGCATCTCGTCGTGCGGCCACCTACGAGGCCGCGCAAAACGCATTCGACGATGCGACCTTGCGAGCGACAGATTTGCGGTACCGGGCCGACGCTGCTGCGGCTGCAGCTTCGGCAGCCGCAGCATTGAGCAGGCCTGCAGGCGGCAGCAGCAGGCCCAACGCACAGGGTTTATCAGGCTGGATTAGTTCAGCGTATTGGGCTCGGCCCTACAAACCAGTGGCCGGGGTCGGTGCGTTCCACTATGGAACCGACATCGCCGTGGGCTGCGGGCAGAACGTGTCCGCAGCATCCGCTGGAACAGTCAGCTACGCCGGCTGGCTTGGCTCCTACGGCAACTGGGTCCTCATCGACCACGGGGATGATACCCCAACCGGTTACGCACACAACGGCTCACTGCTCGTCAGCGCCGGGCAACAGGTTTCCACGGGCGCCACCATCGCTCTTGTGGGGACAACGGGTGCGTCCGACGGCTGTTGTCACCTGCACTTTGAAACGCGAGTCGATGGTGCCCGCATCAATCCACAACCCTTCATGAGCGCGCGAGGAGTCACTCTTGGTTAGATTCAACCGGTCACGGCGCCGAATCATTGCACTGTCATTCCCGCTCGTTGGCCTGATAATTCTCACGGGTTGTTCCGCCAACGATTCGGGTTCGGCGACAGTATCGCCCAGCATTGACTCGGCGGCGAACCCTTTCGAGCACGTGCATGGCCTCGGCGCCGATCCCCTCACTGGAGAGACCTACGCGGCAACCCACCAGGGCGTGTGGCGCATTCCCACCGGCATGCTGCCCGACACCTATCTGACCGGAGCGCCGCGAGCGAACACGACCCAGCCGCTACAGATCGCCGGCCGGGCGCAGGACACAATGGGTTTTACTGTGGCTGCGCCCGGTCAGTTATTAGCGTCTGGTCATCCCGATCCGGCCGAACCCAGCGACCTGGCACTGCCCAACCTGGGACTTATCTCCAGCACGGACGGTGCGTCCACCTGGACGGCACTGTCGCTGGCAGGCAAGACCGATTTTCACGATCTGGATGCTGTCCCCCTCGACGACGGCACCCTCCGCGTCTACGGGTACGACGCGGGTGCCGGCGCCATTTCCGTCAGTGACGATTCCGGCCTCACCTGGACAGCAGGAGCGGTTCTCACCCTGCGCGACCTGAGCGCGGATCCGGTACAAGCCGATCGGCTCTACGCAACGACCGCCGCAGGCGTCATGGTGAGCACCGACGCGGGCCGCACGTTCACTGCATTGACCGGTGCACCGGCGCTGCTCCTGCTGGACGCCGTCGACACAAACGCAGGCGGAAGATTGGTCGGTCTGGATCCCAGCGGCGGAATCTGGCGTCAGGTCGCCGAGACGTGGACGCAAACCGGAACGACCGGACGCGCCCCGGAAGCGTTCACCGTCGTCGGCGGATCCTCGCCCTGGATCCTCGTCGCGGATGCCACCGGCATCGCCGCCAGCAACGACTTCGGGAGTTCCTGGACCGCTCTGGTATCGCTGTCCAAATAGCGACCGGATGACCGGAGGACATAGGCCATCCGACCGACGTTCGCTTCATCAGCACCGGCAGCGGCACCGTACCCAGCGCTGCCACGCTTCCTTCAACCTTTTTCCTACGCGCGCTAACGTACCGGCCTAGGCGCCGGGCAACAATCCGATCTGAATGTGTACGGCAGACTTCCAACGGGAAAAATACCCCTAAGGGTATAATAGAAGCTATTCAAAGTAGTGAAAGGTATCGCATCATGATGTGGGACAACGGAACTATGGGATGGTCCTGGGGATTCGGACTGCTAGCAATGGTCGGCATCGCAATTCTCGTGTACGTCATCATTCGCTTATCAACAAAAAACGGGGAGCGTGGTCCTTCGTCACCGTCCCCCTCAGCGCCGCCTGATCTAACCAGCGCGCGGAAGATGCTCGATGAGCGATTTGCCCGCGGGGAGCTGACGGCAGAGCAGTACCGCGAACAGATACGGGTGCTCGGCGAAGGACGATGATGGTTGATATTAGTCGCCGAAACGCTCTCATTCTTGGCGGCGTAGGAGTTGGCGGGGTAGCCATCGGCGGGACCGCCTTCGTCGTAAATCAAAAAAAGGGGAGGCGCGCAGCGTCGGAAGACGCGCCTGGTGTCGCCCTTGTCCAGCCCGATGAGCTGCGCAGTTCGGGCGGCGTCCTGACTGTGTCCTTGGAGTCGTCGTCTCAGAAGGTCAGCATTGCTGGCCGTGACGTGCGTGCGCTCAGTTACAACAGTGGCGTGCCCGGCCCCACTTTGCGCGTTCGAGCTGGAGATACACTCAACGTCAGCCTTCGCAATGGTCTGGCAGATCCGAGTAACCTGCACGTGCACGGCCTCCACGTCTCGCCGGAGAATAATGGCGACAACATGTTCGTCATGATTGAAGCTGGCGCTTCATTCGATTACCAGTACAAACTACCTACCAACCACCCGCCGGGTGTGTATTGGTATCACCCACACCACCACGGCTATGTCGCCGACCAAGTGTTCGGGGGCCTCTATGGCGCCATCATCGTGGAAGACCCTGAGGAGATTGCCGCCACCCGGGAGCGCGTGCTGGTCATTTCCGACATCACCCTCGATTCGACCTGTACCATTCCAACCGCCACGGCGATGCAGAAAATGTCGGGTCGCGAGGGTGAGCTCGTTCTAGTCAACGGGCAACTCTCCCCCGCATTGAGCGCTGGCGCAGGCGAGCGTGAACGCTGGCGGCTCGTCAACGCGTGCACCTCCCGCTATCTGCGGCTTCGACTCGACGGGCAACAACTCACCCTCCTCGGCATCGACTCCGGCCGGTTCGAATCTCCCCGCGATGTTGACGAAATCGTCTTGGCCCCTGGCAATCGTGCCGACCTTTTGGTGACCGGTCGCGTCGGCACGTCCACGCTTCGAGCTCTCCCCTACGACCGCGGCGCATCCAACGGCATGATGGGCGGCGGAATGATGAGTGGCAGCACGGCTACCTCTGTCGATATTGCGTTGGCTACGTTCGCAGTGGTCGCGGCCCGCAGCGTCAAATTGGCCGCGGTACCCGACCAGCCTGCATCGAACGACCTCCGCTCGGCGACCATCACCGCTCGCCGCGAGTTGGTTTTCGCTATGGGAATGGGTGGCGGCATGAGCAGCGGCATGATGTCCGCCACGATAAACGACCAGGCATTTGATGCCACCCGCATCGACACCACCGTACAATTCGAGAGCGTCGAAGAGTGGACGCTCACTAACACCAGCACCCTCGACCACCCACTGCACCTGCACGTCTGGCCAATGCAAATCATTGAACAGGATGGCCGACCAGTCGAATCAGCGATCTGGCAGGACGTCGTCAATATACCGTCGCTCAGCAGCGTGCGCGTTCGGATCGCGTTCGACGATTTTAGGGGACGAACCGTCTACCACTGCCATATTCTCGACCATGAAGATGCCGGAATGATGGGCATTCTTCAAGCGCTGTGAACACATCATCAGGGTCTCGGGCTCGCCGCACGGCTGCACTAACACCAATAGGCGTCCACGGAACCAACTATGCATCCACAGGGCAGAGCACGACGTCGTCACCCTGTGACTGGGTTCTCCGGAGCAAAATTCTCGGTGAAGGGATACGACTGCAGATCGGTGCACCGGCACGTTGTTATTGCTCTAATGGATGCGTCGCCGCACGTCCATCCCTCCTCCGGCAGTTCCGGAAGTATCGGGTCCTGTACAACCAGATCCTCGGCATCTATTTCGAAAGCTTGCACGCCGTTTGGCGCTGTGCAGGCGACGCCAACGGCATCGCCTGATTCGGTCAGGGGGGCGACGTCGCCGATGGGACCACGATGAGACGCCCCATACCTCACGACGGTCGGCGTGGCCGAATAGCCCACCGATGGTCACGCCCGAGAATTCTGGCGGCGAGAAACAACGGCTCTGATCACGACGGGCAGCACGGAGAGCACGACGATGCAGATCAGTACGAGGTCGATGTAATGTGCGGCGAAGTCGGCGACGCCCGGAATATGAGCCAACCCAAACCCCAGGAGCACTACCTCGGTCGCCCACAGCACCGCGCCGGCGATGTTGAACATCGTGAATAGGCGCCGCGGCATTTTGCCCACGCCGGCCGCGACGGGAGCAAAGGTGCGCACAACGGGCACGAAGCGGGCGATCGTGACGGCCGCCGGTCCGAAACGATCATAAAACCCCTGCGTTCGCATTACGCTTCTGCGGCTGAACAGGCCGGAGTCGCGGTGGTCGAAAATGCGCCGGCCCGTCGTGCGCCCGATGATATAGCCGAGCTGGTCGCCCAGCGCGGCCGAGACTGCAATCGTCGGGATGACAATCCAGAGCGGCTGGCTGATCACCCCGCTGAGCGTGAGAACGCCGGTGAAGAACAGCAGGGTATCACCGGGGAGGAAGAATTCGACGAGCAGGCCCGTCTCCACGAACACGATCACGCACACGACGACGAGGCCCCAGCCGCCGGCGCTGGCGATCACCGACTGCGGATCCAGAAAACCGGAGGTGGGCAGTGCGGTGACGGTCATAGTATTCATGCTGCAAGGGCTTTCTCTGAGTTTTCTGAAGACGGGCCGGGCATCCTCTACGGCACGCGGGTGGGGTTATATGGTGGCCGTCAGTTGGGCGGTCGTGGTGTGTGCGCGGCGGATGAGTACGATCACCAGGATGAGGATCACGGCCAGGAACAGCACGCTGGTTCCAGTGGTCCCAAGTCCCAGACCGCCGTCGCCGACGGACTGGGAGAGCAGATCACCGGTGGATGCGCCCAGCGGACGGGTCAGGATGTAGGCGATCCAGAAGGCGAGTACAGCGTTGAGGTGGAAGACGAAGTACGCCACGGTGACCAGCGCGATGGCGGCAGCGAAGACGAGCAGTGCTACGAGGAAGCCCAGGTTCAGTCCCTCAGCTACGAGGTCGCCCGCCGCGGTGCCAAGGGCGAATGTGAACAACACTGCTAGCCAGTAGAACGTCTCCCGTCGGGCCGTGAAGATCGAGTGGATGAAGAGAGTCTTCTCCGAGCTGGCCCAGACGGTGAAGGTTGCGGCCAGTGCGATGGCGAAGACAACCGTCGTGACCCACAGAGGCACGCCGAGGCTGTCGGTGAGGTTATCGGTGAGGTTATCGGTGATCAGAGTACCTACGACGCTGATGAACACCACCGCCAGCCAATAGACGGCCGGAGTGTATTTGTGCAGTCTGAACTGCACGATCAGGGCGACAATGAGCAGGACCGCCATGATCACCGAAGTGATCGAGAGACCCAGGCCGAGGTCGACGTTGAGGAAGTCGGCGGCGGTCTCCCCCACAGTGGTCGCGAGTACCTTGATCACCCAAAAGATGAGAGTCACCTCGGGCACCTTGGTCAGGATATGCCGTACGGGCGAAACGGTCGAGAAGAGCGTTGAGGTCGTGGACAAGTGTTCCTCCTGGAATGGGGCGGTAGCACTAGCGAACACGGCGGCGTCTAAGACTTCTCACAGAAACCAACAATGGCCGCCAGGGATCTAGGAATTCGCATTCTTTTGTTCGACGAACGACTTTCGTTGGTCACGGCATAGATCAGGCGGGCTTTGCCCGCGGAACGGTCAGGCAGAGTGCTGTGCCCGCGGCAGTGCTATCGACGACGTGCACGGATCCGCCGTAACGCACAACAATTTCGCGCACCAGGGACAAGCCAATTCCAAACCCGGTGCGGGACTCATCGCCGTCGGCATCCGGCGGGGCGGAGTGGGCGAACCGATCGAAAATTCGGGCAGGGTCGATGCCGTGGATGCCTGGACCTCGATCGCGCACGGTGACCGCCACAGTCTTCTTGGTCACGGCCACGCTCACAGTGATGGCCGAGTCGTACGGCGCGAAACGCACAGCGTTATCCAGCAGGGCGACTACGCATCGGGTGATGCTGATTGCTGGCACCCGCACCGACGCGAGCTGCGGAGCATCCAGTTCGATGTTGACGTGTTTGTCGACGGCAATGAGTGCCATCGACTGCACGGCGGCGTCAACGGCAGCGATCAGATCGACCACGACCGTGTCATGCACGGCTGCGCCACCGACTTCGGCCGATTCGAGCAGGTCGTTGACGATGTGGATTAGGTCTTTCGCGTCGCTGCGGAGCTCCGCGACGACCGAGGCCGACGGGTCATCGGCGGAAAGTGTGCGTTGCAGGATTTGCAGGCGGGCATCGAGTACCGCGAGCGGGGTGCGCAGTTCATGGCTCGCGTCGGCGACAAAGGCTCGTTGGATGCGCAGCACGTCGCCGAGGGGTTGCACAGCGCGGCGGGTGACCAGCCAGCTCAACACCCCTGCGAGAACGATCAAGGCCACACCCAAAACTGCGGCAGCGCGCAGCAGCTTGACGGCGCTGACCTGCAGGTTGTCAGTGTCCGGCACTGGTTCAAACAATTCACCGGGCGAGATCTCGGACAGGATGTAGACGAACACGGCCACGACGACCACAGCCACGACCGCAGCACACGCGATTGCGATTCGCGTACCGACAAGACGGGAGGCCCGACGGATGGCGAGGGTGTCGCTGTCGATGACGGGAATTTTTCGGCGGGTCATGGTTGTCCCAGACGGTAGCCCTCACCGCGCACGGTGAGGACAATGTCGGTGTCGGTCTTGCGCCGAAGGTAGTGCACGTAGGTATCCACCGTTCCGGCGGTGTCCGCAGCGCTGAAAACGGTTCGCAGGATCTGCTGGCGGGAGAACGTGCGTTGCGGGGCATCCGTTAACATTTTGAGCAGTTCGTTCTCCTTGACCGTCAGCAGGATACGCCCGTCATACGGGGAATAGATCGTGCGACTGTCCGGGTAGTACTCCCACCCACCGACCAGCACCGTGCGACCCTCCCCGGTGAACACCCGACGAATGGCTCGCAGCCGCGCGAAGAGCTCCTCGAATTCGAACGGCTTGACCAGGTAATCGTTGGCGCCGATATCGAGCCCGGCCACTTTATCGCCGGTGGTTCCCAGGGCCGTCAGAAGCAGGATGGGGGTAGTGACCAATTTGCGGCGGAGGGCTTCAACTACTCCCAGCCCGTCTAGCCCAGGCAGGCGCCGGTCGATCACCATCACCTCGAATTCACCAACGAGGCCGACTGCCAGACCAACCGCACCGTCTGTAACCAGCGTGACATTGTAGGTTTCCGTGAGCACGTCCCCGGATCATCGGGCCGAGCTTGGCATCGTCCTCGATCAGCAGCAGTCGGGCACGAGCCGTACTCTCAGCGGGCATCCGCGGTTCCTCCGTAGGCGGGTCCAGCATACAGGCCGGATCGACGTTCGCTCCAGTGTGACAGTGAAAGCCACCAGGCCGCATTCACCAGCGCCACCGATAGCCAGAAGCACCGAGCTTGACCGTGCTGTCCTTGGCCGGACCTACGTTGGTGGCCATGGTCGAATCGCCGCTCGCTGGGGTGCTCAAGGTGTCGCCATTGGCGGGGACATCGGTGTCCAACGGAACGCCCTGGTCGTAGAAGCCGATCACGTCATCCTTTTGAACTGTCACTGCTGGCACGGAATAGGTTTCGACCTCACCGGTGTCCACGGTCGGTGTCGGCACCTCCAGCTCGGAGCTGGTGTCGATGACAGTGAGCTCACCCGCGGTGCCGGTCGGTCGCAGCACTAGTGCATGGAAGAGGTTGCCCGCCGAAGTGGTCGGGCTTGCTCCGGCGGTGCCCTGGTTCCAACTCTGGAAGTCGTTGAGCGTGCCGGCGGGTAGCTTGGAGTGGTCGAGTATGACCAATACCGGCCCCAACTCACCAGTCGGCTTCGCATAGTCAGTCGCGTGCGTGCGCTCGGTCAGCGGCCTACCGTACAGGATCGGCGTCGGGGTCCCGAGGCTGATTTTCACCATCGCATCCGCTAACGCCTGCGGGCTGTTCGCCCAATTCGGGTGGGGCCGAAGTAATGTGGCACCTTTGCCACGTCGATGGCGCTCCTGGGGACCGAAGCCTCCGCCGCATCGGGTCGGAAGAGGCCCATCGAGCCTGGATCGCGCCTGCATCCGTTGTGGCATCGGGCGGGGGTCGGAAAACCTCGCGGCCAATCGCGGGCATTCTGACGCCCGAACCCATTACCGCCATTACCGCCATTACCGCCATTACCGCCATTACCGCCGACGATGCGTTAGCTCACGAAGCCAGTTGGGACTTCGCCTACAACGGACAACGGTCTGAGGTGCGCGGAGGCACCTCAACACTCGACAAGCGGAATCGCAAGATGCCTGCTCTACGCCCCGTCACGCCCAATGTTCCCAAGGTACTGTGGACATCATTGCCGTCGCCCGTCCGGAGGATGACGAAACACAGGAGGAGAACCAGATGTCAGTCGGTTTGCTCGCCGTCGTCGATGACATACTCACCGCCGCACTCAAGGCGAGCGCCAAGACCGCCGGCGTCGTCATTGACGATGCGGCCGTCACCCCGCAGTATGTTCAGGGGCTGTCGCCGGCGCGCGAGCTGCACGTCGTCTGGCGCATTTCACTCGGCAGTCTGTTTAACAAGTTCGTCATCATCATTCCGCTCGCATTGCTCCTGTCAGCCTTCGCGCCGTGGGTGTTGCCGTGGCTGCTCATTCTCGGCGGCACCTACTTGTGCTTCGAAGGTGCGGAGAAAGTCACCGAATGGTTCGGCGCGCATCACGGCACCGAGGAGACCGAATCGCGAGATGAGGGCAAGCTCATCTTCGGCGCCATTCGCACCGACCTCATCCTCAGCACAGAGATCATGCTGATCGCGCTGGCAAGCCTCGACCCCGATTTTGGGCTCTGGATGACGCTCGGCGCGTTGGTGGTGATCGGTCTCGGCATGACGGTGCTCGTCTATGGCGCCGTCGCGCTGCTGGTCAAGATTGACGATGTAGGCCTGTCGCTAATGAAAAACCCCGCACGGCGGGTAAGACGCACCGGCGCACGCATTGTGGCCGCAATGCCGGCCGTGTTCCGCGTGATCGGCATCATCGGCACGGTCGCCATGCTGTGGGTCGGCGGCCACCTCGTGATCGCCAACCTGGCCGAAACTTTCTGGCACGGCCCCTACGACGTTTTGCACGCGGCGACGGATGCCGTCGAATCTGCCGGACCCGTCGTCGTCTGGGTATCCGACACCGCGATGTCGGCTGTGTTCGGCCTCATTCTTGGCCTAATCATCATCGGGATTGCTTTCGGAGTATCGGGTCTGCTTAAGCGGGACCGGCCAGACGCCATCGCGGAGGAACACTCAGCGCCAAATGTCTAGCTGGCGCGCAGGCGTGGTGACCGCACTACCCGGTTCGCGACGCAGGTACATCTACTCATAGTTGAGATCGTGGCTAATTCGGCCTACTGGTCCCGCTACCCGCCTCGGCGGCAAGGAATACCTCACACCCCACGAGGTTGCACCGAGTAATGATTACGTCACCCGAACCACGCAACCGCACCGCCCTCGTCGTCGGAGCTTCCGGCATCACCGGATCTGCCGTCGTTGACCAGTTGGCTGCCGAGGGCTGGCACGTGCTCGCCCTCGCCCGCCGCAGCGGCCGTGACCTACCCGGCGTCCGCTGGATCCAGGCAGACCTCCGCTCCGGCGCCGACCTGATGCGAGCACTGGCCGATGAGAACCCCGAGCAGGTCTTCTTCACCGCGTGGTCCCGTCAGGAGACCGAAGAACTCAACATCGAGGTGAATGCCGCCATGGTCCGCGACCTCCTCGCTGCACTGGCCCACGCCCCGGTTGGCCATGTCGCCCTAGTCACCGGACTGAAGCATTACCTCGGTCCGTTCGAAGCCTACGGGCAGGGCAATATGCCCGACACCCCCTTCCACGAAGACGAACCGCGCCTCGACGTTGCGAATTTCTACTACGCGCAGGAAGACGAGCTGTTCGCGGCATCCGCTCGCCAAGGATTCACTTGGTCAGTGCACCGTTCACACACCGTGATCGGCCACGCGGTCGGTAACCTCATGAACATGGGTCTCACCCTCGCTGCGCAGGCATCCCTGTGCAGACACCTCGGCATTCCCTTCGTTTTCCCCGGCAGCGAGACGCAGTGGAACAGCGTCACCGACATGACCGACGCGACCATCCTCGCCGAGCAGATGGTGTGGGCCGCGACAACGGATGCCGGCGCCAACGAAGCATTCAACGTGGTCAACGGCGATATCTTTCGTTGGCGAGCGATGTGGCCAAAGATCGCCGCATACTTCGGCGTCGAGCCGGAAGGTTACATCGATGAGCCGCGACCCCTTGAGGTGCAGATGGCCGGCATGGAGTCGGTCTGGGCCGAGCTCGCCGCCACGCACGGCCTCGTAGAGTCAGACCTGGGGCGCATCGCGTCCTGGTGGCACACCGACGCGGACCTCGGCCGCAAGATCGAAGTCTTCACCGACATCACCAAGAGCCGTCTCGCTGGCTTCACCCCACACCATCGCACGATTGACTCATTCACGTCTCTTTTCGACCGCTACCGTGCAGAAAAGCTCATACCTGACACAGCAGACTGACCACCTAGCGGGGAATATATCGCTCGATCGATGCGGCCTTCGCCGCGCGATCTGCGGCCCGCCACTAGTGGTGGTACCGGCCACCGAACGACCTACCAAATCACTGAGATTCGGGTCTGGGACGTTGATAACTGCGGGTTGGAGTCCAAAATGACTGCTATGACGAACGTGACACGCGCCGCGCTGGTAAGCGGAGCATTTGTTGAACTGGCTGACACTTTGGTCGGAGAATACGACGCCATCGATCTTTTGCGCACTCTGGTCGATCAATGTGTGGTGTTGCTCGACGCTACCGCGGCGGGTCTTCTTCTGGCTGACTCGAACGGTAACCTTCAGGTCATTGCCGCCACGAGCGAGGAGAGCCATCTTGTCGAGGTACTGCAACACCGGGCCGGAGCAGGTCCCTGCGTTGATGCCTATCGATCCGGTGAGGTCGTCACGCTGAGCAATATTGCGACGGACGGACACCGATACCCCGATTTTCAGGCGGCAGCGCTGTCGCAGGGTTTCCAATCCGTGCATGCCATTCCCATGCGGTTACGCCCCAATACCATCGGAGCGCTGAATCTGTTTCGAGAACGAAAGGGCACCTTGAGTACTGAGGACGCGGTAATTGGTCAGGCGCTGGCCGATGTCGCGACCGTTAGCCTCCTTCACGAACGCTCGGCTCGAAAAAACGCCACGGTGAATGCTCAACTGCAGCATGCACTCACAAGCCGGGTTTTTATCGAGCAGGCCAAAGGCGTCATCGCCGCACGCAATAACATCAATATGGATGACGCTTTCAAACGCCTCCGTGAGCACGCCCGTGCACACCAGGAGCCTATGCGCCAAAGCGCCGAAAACGTGATCAACAACGTCGTGATGATCTAGAGCGCCTGGCATGAGACCGGCAGAGTTGAAGAGGGCGAGGACGGCGAGCCCGTCGGCTAGTGCGCGATCGAGCACCGGCGGCGTGGAATTGGCGGTATGCCGCTACGCGGGGCCGTCTCGGGGCGTTGGACATGCAAAGAGGCGGGCCCCGCGTGCTGTGTGCACGTGGGACCCGCCCGGTGTCCTGCAAGGGAATTCTTGGTGGGAGCTAGCCTGGTGGTGAGTTCTTCTGGTTAGGCGCCCTTGCGGATGGTGACGGCGATACCGTCGGTGAAGAAGTTGCGGGCGTGATCGATGGTGGTCGCCGTCGACGCGACGATGCCGCAGTTGAAATTGTCGGTGTCGCGGCCGAATTTGTTGTCCTTGATGACGGTGCCGAGCAGGGGGCCGTAGGTCTTCTGCGCGATGTTCACTGTGCAGTGTCCGCCGTCGGCGTAGTTGTTGGTGAAACTGAAGTTGGAGACCTTTCCGCGGTCCTGAGTAACCTGCACGGCGGCGCTGTAGCTGCCGGTCAGGCGGTTGCCGTCGATTTTGATGTTGTTGCCGATCTGAACCTGAATGCCGTCATCGTGGCTGGGCGTTCCGCCGTGGTTCGGGTCCTTGGCGTAGTGGGCGTGGTCGTGGATCCAGGACTTCTGCACGGTCACGTTGCTGCCGGTGATGTGGATGCCGTCGATGACGTTGTGAATGTTCAGGCGGGTCGCGGTGAAGTTATAACCGTAGATCCCGTGGTTATTGTTCGACATGACGGTGGGAAAGATTTCGGTGTCGGTCAGGACCAGGTTACTGAAACCACCCAGGTTGTTAATGAGCACGCCGGGCTTATCGGCACGACCGCGAATGATGGAGTTCTTGATCGTGACGTTGGCCGCGTTGATCTTCACCAGACCGCGAATGTCGAGGCCGTTGAGCACGGTGCCGGGGGTAGTGACGTTTACGTCACCGTTGACAACTTTGAGTACGGTGCCGGCGGGAACGCCGGTGTTCGTCCCGTTCGGCGTGCCGCTGGTGGGCGCCGGAGTCGGCGCCGGAGCGAGAGCCGGAGCCGGCGCGGGTGCCGGTGACGGTGCGGGAGCCGGTGCGGGTGCCGGTGCGGGTGCCGGTGCGGGAACGACCTTCTTGGTGTAGCCGACGACGGTCATTTCGACCTTGACGTTGGCGTCACTGCTGGCAACGACGATGGTTCCGTCTGACTTGCTGGTGACCGGAACCGTGTAGCTGCGCTCGGGGCCATCTCCGACCGGAGCCGTGAAGTAGTAGCGCTGGGTGTACTCCGGACCGACCAGAACCTTAATGTCGGTACGGGCAGCAGCGGTGGTGTCGAACGTGACGTCAACGGAGGCTGCGTCGGCCGGGATGGTGCCGAGGTCGTAGGAGACCTTGCTTCCGGCGGGCACGGCAACCGTGACGGTGTTGGCGGCGGCGTTGGCCGGAATGACGGCGAGGCCGCTGAACGCGACGGCGAATGCGCCGGTCGCGGCGATGAGGGCCAGGCGGCGAGAAGGTCGAGCGGTGGAACGTGAAGCGAAAGCAGTGGAGATCATGGTTCACATTTCGTTTAGTGCACAGAATCGGGCGGTGCGAGTGAGGGCTGTAGGGGGCCGTGGTGACTAAGATGAGCATTGCCCACAATGGGGAATGTCACAAGCCAACACATAGCTTTCTCAGGTTCACCCCAGTTCAGGGGTAGACAATTAGCGAATTTTTGACAAAAAAAGCGGCCGGACCTGCGTTAACAGGTTCGGCCGCATCCGTTTCAGGATTTTGGGGAATTATCCTTTCGAAATTTTTACCGGGCTGCCATCGGTGAAATAGTTACGAGCGAAATCGATCTTCGTCGAGGTCTGCGCGATGACAGCACAGTTGTTCAGACTGGTGTCGCGACCGAACTTGTTGTCGGTGATCGTCGTACCCTGGAGGGGCCCGTAGTCCTTCTCGGCGATGTTCACCGTGCAGTGTCCGCCGTCAGCGTAGTTGTCCGTGTACGAGAAGTTGGAGACCCGTCCACGGTCCTGCGTGATCTGCACCGCGGCGCTGTAGGAATCGGTCAGGCGGTTACCGGTGACGCTGATGTTGTCGCCGACCTGGATCTGGATCGAGTCGTCATGACTCGGCGTACCGCCGTGATTCGGATCGTTACGGTAGTGCAGGTTGTCATGGATCCAGCTGTTCCTGATCACGACGTTGCTGCCAGTAACGTGGATTCCGTCGATGACATCGTTGATGTTCAACCGGGTCGCGGTGAAGTTGTAGCCGTAGATGCCCATGGCGTCGGGCGACGCGATGGAGGGGCTCAGCTCGGTATCGACAATCACGAGATTGCTGAAGCCGCCAAGATTATTGATCAGCGCCCCGATGCCGTTCAATTCGCGACCACGAATGATCGAGTTCTTGATGGTGACGTTCGGGGCCTCGATTTTAACCAGACCACGAATGTCCAGGCCGTCGAGCACTGTGCCGGTCTTGGTGACAGTGATGTCACCGTTGTGCACGGTCAGCGCGGTACCGGCCGGAACGCCGGTGTTGGACTTACCGGGCATGCCGCCACGGGACGGGGTAGGTTCAGGCGACGGCGCCGGAGTGGGCGTCGAGATCGACGTGGGCATCGGGATCGGCTCGGCAGTCGGGGCGGGCTCGGCAGTCGGCGTGGGTGACGGCTTTGGAGCCGGCGCCAGCACGGGACTGGGTGTGATCACGCGACCAGCCTCGCCGCGTTCAAAGCCGACGATGGCGAGGTTCAGCGTCACGGTAGAGGCGCGACTGCTCACGGTGATCGTGCCGTCGGTCTTGTCCGTCACGGGAACCGTGATGGTGGCCGTAGCGCTCGTCCCGGTCGGAGCGGTGAATGCGTAGGTTTGGGTGTTCTCAGGTCCGACAGAAATTTCGACCCGGCTGGGAACTCCGTCGTTCGATGTGGAGTACTCCACCTCGATGGAGCTCAGGCCGGTAGGTACAGTGCCCAATCGGGCGGTGACACTTTCTCCGGCCGGGACAACGATGGACGGGCGCATCGGGTCCGCGGCACTCAGGTCGGCACCGCTTTGGTCGGAGCTGCCTACTTCGGCGATAGCCGGAACAGCAGCGAGCCCCGAAAAGGCGACCGTCGAGGCGACGAATGCCGCCCAAATAACCAATCGTCGAGCCCGGAGCGGGCTGCTTTCGGCGAGGTGTTGAGGGGTACGAGTTGAGTTGTGGTTAATTTTAGGCGTGCGGGATGCTTTATATGCCATGGGCTCGTTATGTATATTCCGGGTCGCGCACAAGTTCGGTACGTGCAGGTGGTTGGCTGTAGGGAGCCGAGAGGATAAACCATGAGCTTGGCTCAGAAAATCCAAAGACACAAATCGATCCGTGATATTCCAACTTCACAACGATGCCAACCAGGCGCGAAAAATGCGGCCGGACCTGCGTAAACAGGGCCGACCGCATCCGTTAGAAAAAGTTAGCGTTTGCGCTTCTCGCGCACGCGCATGCTGAGATTGATCGGGCTTCCCTCGAAGCCGTAGATCTCGCGCAGGCGACGCTGAATGTAGCGACGGTAGCCGGGGTCAAGGAACCCGGTGGTGAACACCACGAACGTCGGCGGACGGCTCGAGGCCTGAGTGCCGAACAGGATGCGCGGCTGCTTGCCGCTGCGCACGGGGTGTGGGTGAGCTGCGGCGAGCTCGGCCAAAAATGCGTTGAACTTGCCGGTGGCGATGCGGGTGTCCCACGACTCGAGTGCGAGCTCGAGGGCTGGAACCAGCTTCTCCATGTGGCGACCGGTTTTGGCGGAGATATTCACGCGCGGGGCCCAGGCCACGTGGGCTAAGTCCTGCTCGATTTCACGTTCGAGGTAGCGACGACGGTCGTCGTCGATCTGGTCCCACTTGTTGAATGCGAGCACGAGCGCACGGCCCGACTCGATCACAAGGTCGATCACGCGCACGTCCTGCTCGCTGATAACCTCGGTCACGTCGAGCAGCACGACGGCCACCTCGGCCTTTTCGAGGGCTGCGCTGGTGCGCAGCGAGGCGTAGAAATCGGCGCCCTGTGAGAGGTGAACACGACGACGGATGCCGGCGGTATCGACGAAACGCCACACCTTGCCGCCGAGCTCAACCTGCTCGTCCACCGGGTCACGGGTTGTGCCGGCGAGCTCGTTGACGACAACGCGCTCCTCCCCCACGACCTTGTTGAGCAAGCTGGACTTGCCGACGTTCGGGCGGCCGAGGATGGCCACGCGGCGAGGGCCACCGACCTCCTGCTTGGCAACGTTGGAAATTTCGGGCAGCACGAGCAGAATCGCGTCGAGCAGGTCGGCAACGCCACGACCGTGCAGGGCAGAGACCGGCCATGGCTGGCCGAGGCCGAGCGACCACAGGCTGGCCGCTTCGGGCTCCTGACGCACGTCGTCGACCTTGTTGGCGATCAGGAAGACCGGCTTGCCGCTTTTGCGCAGCATGCGCACGACGGCCTCATCGGTCGATGTCGGGCCCACGTTGGAGTCAACGACGAACATGACGAGGTCGGACAGGTCAATGGCGATTTCAGCCTGAGCGGTGACGGAAGCGTCGATGCCCTTGGCGTCTGGCTCCCAGCCGCCGGTGTCGACGAGGCTGAACTTGCGTTCGTTCCAGTCGCCCTTGTACGCGACGCGGTCACGCGTGACCCCGGGGGTGTCCTCGACAACGGCCTCACGGCGGCCGAGGATGCGGTTGACCAGTGCCGACTTACCCACGTTCGGGCGGCCGACGATGGCGATCACCGGAACGGCGGGCAGGTACTGGATCGCGTCGGGATCGTCGGTGACGGCCTGCAGCACGTCGAGGTCTTCCTCGTCGAGGTCGTAATTGTCGAGGTCGGTGCGCAGCGCGGCTGAGCGCCGGGTGGCCAGTTCCTCATCGAGATTGGCGAGTCGTTCCGCCAGCTCGGTGTCGAGCGCTGAGCTCGTGTCGTCGTATTCGTTACTCATTCAAAGCCCGCTTCGTGCGTGTGTGTATGACGTCGATGACCGCTTCAATGGTCTGCTCGAAGTCGAGGTGGGTGGAGTCGACGGTTATCACACCGTCTGCGGCGCTCATGAAATCGACAATCTGTGAGTCAGCGCGATCACGCGATCGCAGCTGTTCTGCCACGGTTTCAGCCGACTGGGTCGTTATTTCCGCAGAGCGTCTAGCCATTCTAGCCTCCTCGGATGCCGTGAGTAGAATGCGCACCGCTGCCTCGGGGGCGACGATGGTCGTAATGTCGCGTCCTTCGACCACAACGCCGGGCCGATCAACGTTCGCGGCCAAGCTGCGAAAGAGTTCGGTGAGCGCTGCCCGCACCTCGGGAACGCGGGCGACAGCGCTGACCGTTGCACTAACTTCCGGAGAACGGATGGCGTCGGTCACGTCGGTCTCCCCCACCGTCACGAAGTACTCGTCGGGGTCGGTACCGATCGAGTAGTCGAAGTCTTTCAGGAGCGCGGCGACGGCATCCGCTTCGGTTGTCTCGGTTTTTCGGTCGAGAGCCAGCCAGGCCAGCGCCCGGTAGGCGGCGCCGGTATCGAGGTAGGCGAAGCCGACGCGGCGGGCGACAGCACGGCTTACGCTCGACTTGCCGCTGCCGGCCGGCCCGTCGATCGCGACGAGGGTGGGGAGGGCGTGACGTGCCATGCTTTAACCAGCAATCCGCCAGCCGCGGGCGGCCAGCTCTTCGGTGAGGCGGGTGACAGCCTCGGGCAGTACGGAGATTTCGGCGAGGCCGATCTGGGCACCCGGCGAGTGTTCCAAGCGTAAGTCTTCGAGGTTGACGCCGAGGTCGCCGATGTCGTTGAGCAGGTGGGCGATCTGACCGGGCTGGTCGTTGACCATGACCACCATCGACGAAAATCGACGATCCTGGCCGTGTTTTCCGGGCAGTCGGGCAACGCCGGCGTTGCCGCCGCCGAGTTCTTCGGCGATTTGACGCTGCGCTCCCGGCTTGGTGGGGTCTTCGAGGGCGTCGATGAACCGGTCGAGGTCGTCGCGGTAGGCCCGCAGCACATCGCGCACCGGACCGGCATTGGCGCCGAGAATCTGCACCCACAAATCGGGGTCGCTCGCTGCGACGCGAGTTACGTCGCGCAAGCCCTGACCAGCCAGGTTGAGCGAAGAGTTCGCGGCACCGGTGAGTCGGCGGGCCATCAAAGTGGAGATGACCTGTGGAACGTGCGAGACCAGGGCAACGCCGAGGTCATGTTCCTCGGGGGTCATCTCGACCAGAATGGCGCCGAGGTCAAGGATGAGGTCGTCGATTGCTCCGGCCTGACGGTAGCTGATCGCGTCGTGTGCGGCAACGACCCAGGGGCGGCCGATGAACAGATCGGCGCGGCCGGAGAGCGGACCGCCCCTCTCCCGACCGGCAAGCGGATGCGATCCGATGTACCGGCTGATATCGGCGCCACGCTCGCGCAGCTCGGCCAGCGGAGCCAGCTTGACGCTCGCGACATCCGTCACGATCGCGCTCGGGTAGGCCTCGAGCTCTCTGGCGACGATGTCGGCGGTGACGTCGGGCGGCACGCAGACCACGATCAGCTGCGGTTGGTCGTCTGGCTGGGCGGCACGCCCGGCTCCGTAATCAATCGCGATGCGCAGGTTGGTCGGTGAGGCATCGCTAAGAATCGTTTCGATCTTACGATTGCGCAAACCGAGGCCGACGCTGGTTCCGAGCAGGCCGACGCCGACGATACGTACCGGGCCGACGAGGCGGCTTTCAGCCATGGATTTCAGTCCTTAGTTCGCGCGGAGTTAGTTAGCATCAGGGCGAGCGCTCGGTGCCTGGCGGGACACGGTCAGCAGCTGGCCCAGTTCTTCGCGGGTGAGTTCCCGCACTGCGCCCTGCTGCAAGGTGCCGAGATTCAGGGGGCCGAACTGGCGACGCACCAGGTCAACCACCGGATGACCGACGGCGTCGAGCATCCGTCGCACGATACGGTTACGACCGGAGTGCAGGGTGAGCTCGACCATACTGTGGCCGCCGCCTGGAGGGCTCGTGAGGATGCGGGCCTTGTCGGCGTGGATGGGGCCATCCTCGAGTTCGATGCCGCTCTGCAACTGGCCGATGGTCTGCGGCGAGACGCGGCCCTCCACTTTGGCGATGTAGGTCTTCGAGACGCCAAAGGAGGGGTGCGCGAGCACGTGCGCGAGGTCGCCGTCGTTGGTGAGAATGAGCAGGCCGCTGGTCTGGGCGTCGAGCCGGCCCACGTTGAACAGGCGTTCATCGAACTGGTCAGTGAATTCGCGCAGGTCGGGGCGACCGCTCTCGTCCTGCATCGAGGAGACGACACCGACCGGCTTGTTGAGCATGAGGTAGCGGCGGGTGGTGTCGAGCTGCACGGCCACGTTGTCGACGGCGACCTGATCGGTTTCGGGGTGCACGCGGCGACCGAGCTCGGTGACGACCTTGCCGTTCACCCGCACGCGACCGGAGGTGATGAGGTCTTCGGAGACGCGGCGGCTGGCGACGCCGGCCGAAGCCAACACCTTCTGGAGGCGTACACCGTCGGCAGCGGCCTCCGGGTTGAAGTTGGGGTCGCGGGGCGTCACGTCATTGGTCGAATTGGCGTTGCGGGTGGTGTCCTGGGTCACAGTAGATCCTCGAATCCGTCGGTGCCGCCGTCGAGCAACGGCGATAGGTGGGGTAACTCGTCGAGCGAGTTGATTCCGAGCTGGGTGAGCAGCAAGTCTGTGGTGGCGTAGTTGATCGCGCCGGTTTCGCTGTCGGTGAATGCCTCGGTGACCAGGCCGCGCCCGAGCAGAGTGCGCACAACGGAGTCGACGTTGACCGCCCGAATGCTCGCGACCTGGCCGCGACTGATCGGCTGCTTGTAGGCGATCACAGCGAGCGTTTCGAGAGCAGCCTGGCTGAGCCGGCTGGGATTCTGAGTCAGCACAAAGTCGGTTACGAGTTCATCGTGGGTGGCACGCACATAGATGCGCCACCCGCCGGCGATCTCGCGCAGCTCAAAGCCGCGGCGCACCGTTTTGGTCCCATCCGCGCTGCGGAGGCCGTCGAAATCGGCGACCAGCCGGGCAACGGATGCCGCCACCTCGGCGATGGGCCGCCCGACAGCGGTGGCGAGGTGCACGAGCCCTTGCGGTTCGTCAGCGACCATGAGCACGGCTTCGAGCTGGCGGTCGAGAGCGTGGTCGTCGGATGACACTGCTGCTGTTTCGCGAGCTGCCGGGGCAACGGATGCTGCGGCATCCGTTTGCGGCGTGCGTGACCGCGAGTCAGTCGTCGGGTCTCTAATTGTCATAGTCAGCTCCGAGCGAGGCGAGGTTTTCGTCGTTCCAGTCGCGCCCGTTTAGGGACTGGGTGTTCCAGCGCAGGCTGAGCTCGCCGAGGGGCTCGATTTGGTCGTAGGATACGGCACCGTGGCGGTACAGCTCGAGCACCGCGAGAAAGCGGGCGATGATGACGCCCTTCTCGTCGGTGCCGGCGATCAGTGCGCGAAACGAGACCGGCTCCCCCGGCTGCAGCATGGCGACGACATAGGCGGCCTGTTCACGGATGCTCACGAGCGGCGCGTGCAGGTGGTCGAGGCCCACAGTGGGCAGCTCCCGCGGCGCGAGGGCGACGACGGCCAGCGCGGCGAAGTCGGCGAGGGAGAGCGTCCAGACCAGCTCAGGGGTCTTCTGGCGGTACTTCTCTTCGAGGCGCACCGAGCGCACGTGTCGGCGGGTCTCAATCGCAAGCTGCCCGCTGAACCAGGTCGCGGCCTCCTTGAAGGCGCGGTACTGCAGCAGGCGGGCGAACAGCAGGTCACGGGCTTCGAGCAGGGCCACGTCTTCGGCGTCGACGAGTTCGCCCTGGGGAAGCAGCCCGGCCACCTTGAGATCAAGCAGTGTCGCGGCGACGACCAGAAATTCTGTGGCCTGGTCAAGTTCTTCGTACGGCTCAAGGTCGCGCAGGTAGGAGATGAACTCGTCGGTGACCTGACTGAGCGAGATCTCGGTGATGTCGAGTTCGTGCCGAGTGATCAGTTTCAACAGCAGGTCGAACGGACCCTCGAAAACGCCGAGGGCGACCGAAAACGCGGGCTTCTCGGCCGCGCTAGGCGACTGCGCCACGGTGGATCAATTCGCGGGCCACCTGCAGGTAAGCCTTGGCAGCGGCGTGTTCTGGCGCGAAGTCGGTGATGGGCACCCCGGCCACGCTCGCGTCGGGAAATTTGACGGTGCGTCCGATGACGGTTTCGAGCACGCTGTGACCGAAGGCGTCGACGACGCGCTCGAGTACCTCGCGAGAGTGCAGGGTGCGGGCGTCATACATTGTGGCGAGGATTCCGTCGAGTTCGATCGCCGGGTTGAGGCGGTCGCGCACCTTGTCGATGGTTTCGATGAGCAGGGCGACACCGCGCAGGGCGAAGAATTCGCACTCCAGCGGAATCAGCACGCCGTGGCTCGCGGTGAGCGCGTTCACGGTAAGAATACCGAGCGACGGCTGGCAGTCGATGAGAATGACGTCGTAGTCGCCGGACACCTTGCGCAGCACACGAGACAGAATCTGCTCACGGGCGACCTCGTTGACCAGGTGCACCTCGGCGGCAGAGAGGTCGATGTTGGCCGGAATGACATCGAGTCCCTCGACCGAGGTCGGCTGGACCGCGTCTTTCGGATCGACCTTGCCGTTGAGCAGCAGGTCGTAGATGGTGGTGACGTCGTGCGTGGGCACGCCGAGGCCGGCCGAGAGGGCGCCCTGCGGATCGAAGTCGATCGCGAGCACGCGGCGACCGTAGCTGGCCAGGGCGGCACCGAGGTTGATGGTCGTCGTGGTCTTGCCGACGCCACCTTTCTGATTACACAGGGAGATGATGCGCGCCGGTCCGTGGCTTTTCAACGGCTCCGGTTCGGCGAATTCATGTTTTTCGCGTCCCGTCGGGCCCACCGGCATCTCGTCGAAACCGGGAAGCGAAATTCGCTCGCTCAACTTACGCGTCACTGGCCCGCCCTTGATTTGTCCTGCACCCATCACTTGGTTGATTCTAGCGATTAGATCGCCCAGTCTCCGCAAGGATCGCCGCTGGTGCCGCCCATCCCGCTCCCGCGGAGTTTTTAGCGGGCCCGGGGGTGGGAGAGGGTGTACATGTCGCGCAGGGTGTCAGCAGTGACCAGGGTGTAAATCTGGGTGGTGGCGACCGAGGAGTGGCCGAGCAGTTCCTGAACGACGCGCACGTCGGCGCCCCCGGCCAGCAGGTGTGTGGCGAAGGAGTGCCGCAGGGTGTGCGGCGATACCGGCACGGTCAGTCCGGCTCGTTCGGCGGCGGCTCGGATGATCAGCCATGCGTTCTGCCGACTGACCCGTTGCCCGCGCAGCCCGAGAAACAAGGCCGGGGTCGAGCGACCGCGCGCGGACAGCTTGGGCCGGGCGCGCACCAGATAGTCGGAGACCGCGGCGCGCGCGAAGCTGCCGACCGGAACGATGCGCTGTTTGTCGCCCTTGCCGGTGAGCCGCACCGAGTCGAAGCCTTCCAAGCGCACGTCGTCGACGTTGAGGTCGACGACCTCGCTCACCCGCGCGCCGGTCGCGTAAAGCAGCTCGAGCAGGGCCTTGTCGCGCAGGCGCTGCACGTCGTCGCCGTCGGTCGCCGCGAGTAGCGCGGTGACCTGTTCGATCGAGATGGCCTTGGGCAGGCGCAGAGCGAGTTTGGGTGGCTTGCTGTCGTGCGCGACATCCGTTTCGACCACACCTTCACCGAGCAGAAACCGGTGGAATCCGCGCACGGTCGAGAGGATGCGCGCTATCGACGCGGCGGTCAGCGGCGAGTTCGGACGCAGGCCGAGGTACTGCACGAACGTCGACACGTGGTTTCGGGTGACAAGTCGCAGATCGGTGATCGGCCGCGGCGGCGCGGCTGCAGCGGCCGCCACACCCACGTCGGCGGCACCGGTTCTCTCGGTCAGCCACGCCGTGTACAACCCGAGATCGCGTCGGTAGGCTGCGACGGTGTTCGCGGCGAGGCCGCGCTCGACCGCCACGTGCCGCAGATACCCATCCACCGCCGTGGCGATCATCATGTTCAGGCCGGGCGCTCTCAGGCCGTGACGTGCCGGTTGAGTGGATGCCGCGGCCACGGCAGGTCCGCCGGCGCGAGTGTGCTCCACCCGCGTGAACGGGCCACATGGGCGGCGAGCACCCCTAGTGCCAGGATCGGGTTCTCCACCCGACGTGCCATGACGGCGTCGACGCAGTCGTCGAGAGACACCCAGCGCAACTCGATATCGGCTTCTTCTTCGGTGCGCGCGAAGGCGGGAACCGTCGAGACGCCGCGCGCCAGGTAGACCCGGATGGCTTCGTTGCTACCGCCGGGCGAGGTGTAGAACTCGGTGAGCAGCGCCCAGTCGATGGCGACGACATCCGCTTCTTCGGCAAGCTCGCGCTGAGCGCCGATCAGTGCATGTTCGCCGCTCACGTCGAGCAGTCCGGCCGGCAGTTCCCAGCCCCGCAGGCCGGTCGGGTGCCGGTATTGCTTGATCAGCAGTACCCGGTCGTGCTCGTCGAGGGCGAGCACGGCAACCGCGCCGGGATGGTCGAGGTATTCGCGGGTGATGCTCGCGGCGTTGTACTCAAAGCTGTCGCGGCGCACGTTCCAGACTGCGCCGTCGAAGACGACGTCGCTCGCGGTCACCGTGGCCGGAGCCACGTCATCCTGCAGCGGTTCAGGCACTGAGCTCTTCCTTCACCTCGAACAACCGGCTGGCCTGCTGGCGGTCGAGGGCTGCGGCGATGAGGCCACGAAACAGCGGATGAGCGTGGTTCGGTCGTGATCGCAGCTCTGGGTGGGCCTGAGTTCCGACGTAGAACGGGTGCTCGTCGCGCTTCAGCTCTACGTATTCGACCAGGTGGCGGTCTGGGCTGGTTCCGGAGAACCACAGGCCGGCCAGGGCGATCTGATCGCGGAAAGCGTTGTTGACCTCGTAGCGGTGACGGTGCCGTTCCGACGCGGAGTTTTCGCCGTACAACTCGGCGACGAGGGAGCCTTCGGCCAGGGTGGCCGGGTAGAGGCCGAGGCGCATGGTTCCGCCCAGGTCGCCGCTGGCGATGATCTCGACCTGCTCTTCCATGGTCGCGATGACCGGAAACTCGGTCTCCGGGTCGAACTCGCTCGACGAGGCGCCGGGCAGGTCGGCCTTGTTGCGGGCGTATTCAATCACCATGCACTGCAGCCCGAGGCATAGGCCGAGCACCGGGATGCCGTTTTCGCGGGCGAATTTGAGGGCGCCGAGCTTGCCCTCGATGCCGCGGATTCCAAAGCCGCCGGGCACGCAAATTCCGTCGAGTTCACCGAGCAGGCGCGCGGCTCCTTCGTCGGTTTCGCAGTCGTCGGAGCCGATCCAGACGATTTTGACCTTGGCCTGGTTGGCAAAGCCGCCGGCTCGCAGCGCCTCGGTGACCGAGAGGTAGGCGTCCGGCAGGTCGATGTATTTGCCGACCAGGCCGATGGTGACCTCGTGCTTGGGGTGGCGCACGGCTTCCAGCAGGTTTTCCCAGCCGGTCCAGTCGACGCCCTCGGCGACGAGGCCGAGCGCATTGACGATGTACTTGTCGAGGCCCTGGTCGTGCAGCATGGTAGGAATCTCGTAGATCGACGCCACGTCGACGGCGTTGACCACGGCGTCTTCGTCAACGTCGCACATGAGCGCGATCTTGCGCTTGTTCGACTCGGAGACGGGCCGGTCGCTGCGCAGCACGAGGGCGTCAGGCTGGATTCCAATCGAGCGCAGGGTGGCGACGGAGTGCTGCGTGGGCTTGGTCTTCTGCTCGCCGGCCGCACCGAGGAAAGGCACGAGCGAGACGTGCACGAAGAAGACGTTGCCGCGGCCGAGTTCGTGGCGCACTTGGCGGGCGGCTTCGAGGAACGGCTGGGATTCGATGTCGCCGACGGTGCCACCGACCTCGGTGATGATCACGTCGGGGCGCACCTCATCACTCGCCTGCAGGCGCATGCGGCGCTTGATCTCGTCGGTGATGTGCGGGATGACCTGCACGGTGTCGCCGAGATACTCGCCGCGGCGTTCCTTGGCGATCACCTGCGAGTAAATCTGCCCGGTCGTCACGTTGGCCGACTGGCCGAGGTTGATGTCGAGAAAACGTTCGTAGTGCCCGATATCGAGGTCGGTCTCTGCACCGTCGTCGGTCACGAAGACCTCGCCGTGCTGGAACGGATTCATCGTACCCGGATCGACGTTGAGATACGGGTCGAGCTTCTGCATGACAACCCGCAGTCCGCGTGCTGTGAGTAGGTTTCCAAGGCTGGCTGCCGTCAAGCCCTTACCGAGCGAGGAGACCACACCCCCGGTCACGAAAATGTGCTTTACGGTGCCGCTTGGATTGCGCGGGCCGTTTGATCTGTCCGTATTTATATTTTTCACCACGGGCTTCAATGCTATCACTTGATTTTTGTCGCAGACGGGGATGGGGTGGGCTGAGCGAGCTCGAGCAGTTCCCTGGCGTGTTCGAGGCCGCTCTTCGAGTCGGGCAGACCAGACAGCAGACGGGCCATTTCGGCAGCACGACCCTCGCCGCGTAACTGGCGCACGCTCGAGGCAGTGACGGATCCATCACTGTCCTTGACCACACTGAGATGGTTCACGGCGAACGCCGCGACCTGGGCGAGGTGGGTGACCACGATCACCTGGGCGGTTTCGGCCAGGCGGGCCAGCCGCCGGCCAATTTCAATCGCGGCGGCGCCGCCGACGCCTGCGTCGATCTCGTCGAAGACGAAGGTGGGCACCGGGTCGGTCGCGTTGATGACGACCTCGATCGCGAGCATGACCCGAGACAATTCGCCACCGGATGCCCCGCGCGCGAGCGATCGCGGCTCGGCCCCGGCGTGCGGCTGCAGCAGCAGGCGCACGAGGTCGCAGCCGGTGACGGTGAATTCGCCCCCCGCTTCGACCTCCACGTGGAGGACGGCGTCCGGCATTGCCAGCGCGCCGAGCTCGGCGGTGACCAGGGCGCCGAGACGCACGGCTGCCGCTGCGCGGAGCGTGGTGAGGGCGGCGGCTAGGTCGGTGACCAGCAGATGGTCGGCATCCGTTTCAGCTGTGAGGGTTTCGATGCGGTCGGAGTCGGAGTCGAGCTCAAGCAGGCGGGTGCTGCCGGTGTCCAGAAATTCGATGGCCTCATCGAGGCCGCCGGGGTATTTGCGGGCCAGGATGCTCAGTTCGGCGCGGCGTTCCTGCGCGATTTCGAGTTCGCGGGCGCCGTCGGCGTCGAGGCCGGCCAGGTAGCTGGAAAGTTCGGCGGCGATATCCGCGACGACGAAACCAACGTTGGCGATCGCGGTGATGAGCGGCGGCAGTGCCACATCGTGGGTGGCTACCCGGTCGAGGGCTCGCCTAGCGGTTTCGAGCAGCGCGACAACGTCGGGCAGGTCGTCGGGGTTGTCTTCGGCGGAGATGAGCTGGCGGGCCTGTTCGCCGGCCAAGCGGAGCTCTTCGAGGTTGCCGAGGCGTTCGGCGCGTTCACCGAGCTCGGTGTCTTCGCCGTGTTGCGGGGCGACCGTTTCGATCTCAGCGATGGCGGCCCGCAGGTCCTCGGCTTCGCGGGATCGCAAATCTTGTTCGGTGACGAGCCGGTCCAGGTCAGCCTGATTGGCCTGCCAGCGGTGGAAGGCGTGCTGGTAGGCGGTGAGCGCTGCTGAGAGGTCTGGCCCGGCGAAGCGGTCGAGGGCGTCGCGTTGGGCGGCGGCCGAGCGCAGGCGCACTTGGTCACTCTGGCCGTGCACGACGACGAGGTCATTGCGCAGGTCGCCGAGTACGCTCGCCGGAGCGCCGCGTCCGCCGACTGTGGCCCGGCTTCGCCCTTCGCTCGAGACGGAGCGTCCGAGAATGAGTTCGGGGCCGTCGAGGTCTCCCCCGGCGTCGCGCACGCGTTCGGCGACCGGACCGTCGGGGTCGATGACCCAGCGACCCTGTACAAAACTTTGCGGCTGGCCCTGCCGCACGGTGCCGGCATCCGCTCGATCGCCGAGTAACAGGCCGAGCGCAGTGACCACCATGGTTTTTCCGGCGCCGGTTTCACCGGTGACGGCGGTGAATCCGGGCCCAAGCGGCAGCGTCGCCTCGGCGATGACGCCGAGGTCGCGAATGAACAGCTCGTCGATCATCGGATTACTCGCGACCGACCGGGCCGCGCCAGCCGGTGACCGGCAGGTTGAATTTGTTGACCAGGCGGTCGGTGAATGGGCCGATGTGCAGGCGGGCCAGACGCACCGGTACGCTCGAGCGGCGCACGATCACGCGGGCGCCGGTCGGCAGGTCATGGGTGCGGCGGCCATCAGCACAGAGCACGGCACGGGCGCCGGTGCGAGAGAGCACCTCGACGGCCAGGGACGAATCGGGGCCGACGACGAGTGGTCGGGCGAACAGGGCGTGAGCGCTGAGCGGAACCAGCAGCAGTGCTTCAACCCCGGGCCAGACGATCGGGCCGCCGGCTGAGAACGAGTAGGCGGTCGAACCGGTCGGAGTAGACAGCACGACGCCGTCGCAGCCGAACGACGACAGCGGCCGACCGTCGACCTCGACGACCACCTCGATCATACGTTCGCGGCTGGTTTTTTCGACAGTGACCTCGTTAAGTGCCCAGGTTTCGTAGACGACCTCGTCGGCGAGCTTGACTCTGACCGACAGGGCAAGGCGTTCTTCGACCTCGTAGTCGCCCTTGAGGGCGCGACGCACGGCTTCACCGAGGTCGTCCCGCTCGCTTTCGGCAAGAAAGCCGACGTGTCCGAGATTGATGCCGAGCAGCGCGGCCGAGCAACCACGCACGAGTTCGGCCGAACGCAGAATGGTACCGTCGCCACCGAGCACGATGACAAGTTCAAGTTCGGACGTGCGCACCGAGTCACCGAGAATCGCGATATGGCCATTCAGCTCCGGACAGGCAGCCAGAAGGTCGGCGCGTTCATCGCTCGCGAGCACCGGTACGGCCCCGGCAGCCAGAAGCTGCTTACAGACCGTCGAGGCGGCTTCGAGCGAGTCGGCGCGGCCGGTGTGGGCGACGATCAGAAAGTACCGCGGGGTGTCGCTCAACTCGTCACGCCCCCACCACGGTTTCGATCCGTTCCATCCATTCTGTCGGATTTGTGCCGGTTGTGGCGCTCATCCAGCACAGATATTCATGGTTTCCAGCCGCACCGATGATGGGTGAGGCGATCACGCCGCAGGTTTTCAGGCCCAGGTCCCAGCCGGCCCACAGCACGCCGGCGATCGAGTCACTTCGCAGGCCCTTGTCATGCACGATCCCCTCACGGATACCGCCGCGGCCCACCTCGAACTGCGGTTTGATCAGCAGCACAAAGTCGGCGCCGGGTGCTGCCGTGGCCGCCAGGGCGGGCAGCACGGTGGTGAGGGAGATGAACGACAGATCGGCCACGACCAGGTCAGGTCGGGTGTTGATTCCGGATGCCCCGGCGAGCGTTTCCGGCGTTGCGTAGCGGATGTTATAGCCCTCGACCAGTTTCAGCCGCGGCTCGGTTCTCAGTTGCGCTGCCAACTGCCCATGGCCGACATCGGCCGCGATCACTTGGGCGGCGCCGCGTTCCAACAGCACCTGGCTGAAACCGCCGGTGCTCGCGCCGGCATCGAGCACGGTACGCCCGGTGACGCTCAGGCTGAACGCGTCGAGGGCGGCGATGAGCTTGTGGGCACCGCGGCTGACATAGTGGTCGGTCGCTGCCACCTCGAGAACAGCGTCTGCTGAGACTTTGGTGCTGGCCTTCACGACCGGGAGGCCGTCCACCGTGACGAGGCCGTCGGCGATGATTTTGGCCGCGACAGTTCGCGAGCGAACCAGCCCACGATCGGCGAGAGCGGCGTCGAGGCGGGAGGCGGGCATCCGTTCTAAAACGCTGTCAACGTCGGGCTGGTCGACTTCTGGAAGGTCGGCGTCGTTCTCAGGCATGGGTGTGTCTGTTTCCTGGTCGTTGGGTGTGCCGGTGCCGGTCATGCCTGGTCGGCGTCTTCGAGCCGTTCGCGCAACTGCTCGTGCAGTTCGCCGAACGCCGCGGCGCGCGCCTCGAGCGGCTGGGTCTCGATCTTCGCCAGTTGCGCGGCAAGGTCGACCGGTACGGGTTCGAAGTTCACAGCTCTAGGCTACTGTGCGAGATACAGTCGCTCCGGAACGTTGAGTCCGTAGATCGCCCGCCCGGATTGATAGATCGCGGCGCAGGCGGCGCGGAGCAGGTTGATTCCGCCGTCGCCGTCTTTGACGATTTGCACGTCGTTGCCGTGCACTCGAACGCTTGCACCTTCAACCGTCGCCGTCGAACCGTCCTTGGAGAACACGGTCTCCGGGTACGGCTCGTGCAGCTGCCGCAGATTCTCGATGATGAAGGTCGGCCGCGAATCCTTATCGGCGGCCAGGGCCTGCTTGGCCCCGTCGATGCCAGTGAGTACGAGCACAGCAGGAATTCCGGCCCGGTTCGCGCCCAGAATATCGGTATCGAGGCGGTCGCCGATGAAGAGCGCGTTCTGGGCGCCGAATCGACGAGTGGCTTCCAGAAAGATGGCCGCTTCGGGCTTGCCGGCCACGAGTGGCAGCCGTCCGACCGCGGTATGCACGGCCGACACCAGCGTGCCGTTGCCGGGAGCGATCCCGCGGGCGACAGGAATGGTCCAATCGGTGTTGGTGGCGATCCACGGAATGCCCGTGCCGACACCGTCGGCGTTGAGCGCGAAGGCCGCTTCAGCAAGGTGCACCCAGCCGACCTCCGGCGAGAAGCCCTGGATCACAGCGGCAGGCTTGTCGTCTGCCGAGCGGGTCACCACGAATCCAGCCTTGGTGACCTCGTCGACCAGACCGTCGCCACCGACCACGAGGATACTCGCGCCTGGTCCGACCTGCTCGGCGAGCAGCCGCACGGCTGCCTGGGGGGAGGTGACGACATCCGCTGCCGCCACGCTCAACCCGAGTTCGGAGAGGTGCTCGGCGACCGACTGATCGGTGCGCGAGGCATTATTGGTGATGTAGCCCACGCGAATCGTCTCCGCGGCGCGGTTCAGGCTCTCCACGGCGAAGGGGATCGCCGCGGGGCCCGCGTAGACCACTCCGTCCAGATCGGACAGTAGAACGTCAACGCCGTCCAGCGGCGTCGCCCACTCAGGCTTTCGGTGATGCAGCATTCGGCTCCGTCTCGTCGTCTGCGTCGGTAATTGAAACGGATGCCGCAGCATCGGTTTTCGCGTTGGTCCCGTTGTCGATCTCGACGTCGGTATCGGCGTCGGTTTCGGCGGTGTCAGCCGCTTCGGTGACGATGTCGTCCGCGTCCGCGTCGGCATCGGCGGCCTCGGTAATCGGCCGGTCGACAGCGTCGAATCCAGCTTCGGCAACAGCACGAGCCGCATCGCCGGCAGCCACAGTGTCGTCTTCGTCGTCGTCTACGTCTCCGGCGTCCGTGGCGAAGTACGCCAGCGCGGCGTCGTCATCCTCTTCCATTTCTTCGATTTCGACGGTCTCGTCATCGTCACCGGAGGCCCCGAGGGCAGCGTCGGCGCGGGAGGCCCGCTGGAGCCACTCGTCCGCTTCGTCCTCGCGGCCAAGTTCGCTCAGCACCTCAGCGTAGGCGGCGAACAGCTCGGGGCTATAGGAGAAGGCCGTGTTCGGGTTGAGCTGCGGAATTTCGAGTTCAACGAGCGCGGCATCCGTCTCACCGAGGTCTAGTCGTGCGCCGGACATGGCGATGGCCAGGCCAACCTGCACGGAAGGGGACAGAGCACTGCGATCGACTGAGCGGCCGAGCTCGAGGGCACGGTCGGGGCGTCCGACGCCACGTTCACTGTCGACCATGAGGGGAAGCTGATCGTTCGAGCCGGAAATACGACGATAGGTGCGCAGCTCGCGCAGAGCCAAGGCGAAGTCTCCGGTGGCGTAGGCGGTGATCGCGAGGCTTTCACGCACAACACCGATGCGGCCGGCCCGACGGGCAGCGCTCATCACGTGCTGGTGCGCCAGCTGCGGATCCTCGTCGATGACGCGGGCGGCCATCGCAAGGTGACGGCCGACGGTTTCGGCGTTCTCCTTGGTGAGGGTCTTGAGCTCATTGCGTGCAATGCGGTCAAGGTCATTGACCGAAATGTCGTCGGGAAGTTCCGGGTCGTCGTGACGCGGACGCACCGAGCGCAGCTCGCGCTGCATACGCTGCTCTTCGGTCATCTCCTCTTCGACGACGCGGGCATCGCGGTCATTACGGGCCGGGGCACCGTCGCGGGTCCACAGCTTTTTGCCGGCATCGACGCGCGGAGCGCCGGCCCGGTTCGGCGAACCGCCGCGCTGGGTCCACGGCTTGCTGTCGTTGTCGCCTCTGGGACGGTCGTTGCTCGGCCGGTCGGAGTTACCCCGATACGGAGCACGGTCACCCTGCGCCGGACGATCTGAATTACCTCGGTAGGGGGGACGCTCGCCCTGAGCGGGACGGTCGGAGTTACCCCGATAAGCAGGACGGTCGCCCTGAGCGGGACGGTCGGAACTTCCGCGATACGAAGCACGGTCGTTCCCGCCGGAAGGACGATCGGAGTTGCCGCGGTAGGGCGGTCGCTCACCCTGCGCCGAACGATCAGAATTACCCCGATACGGGGGACGCTCACCCTGCGCCGGGCGATCAGAATTACGGCTGTACGCAGCACGATCGTTTCCATCGGACGGGCGATCAGAGTTACCGCGATAAGGAGCTCGGTCGTTGCCGCCGTATGCGGGGCGATCAGAGTTGCCCCGGTACGGTGCACGATCGTTTCCACCGGAAGCGGGGCGATCAGAATTACCACGGTACGGAGTGCGCTCTCCGCCCTGCGCTGGACGGCCCGAGTTGCCTCGGTGAGGAGGACGTTCGCCACCCTGCTGCGGTCGGTCGGAATTGTCGCGGTACGGTGGCTTCGCGCCATCGCGTCCACCGGAAGGTCGCCCGTTGGAGGGTCGGCCGCTCTGGTTCGAACGACGGTCATCCTGACCGTTGTTACGGGAATCGCCGTCGCGGGGTCCTGAAGGGCTCACTGTATCTCCTGTGTAATTAGTCCGGCGTCTCGACAGACCTAGTAAGCCTAACCGCTCACGCAAAACCGTGCAGAGTGCTCAAGCAAATTTGAACTGAGGGGCGAGTGTTCCGACGCTCCGCAGGGTCCAGCTCTGGGATCATCCATCCCGACACTGCACGTTAACACAAAAAAGGCCACCCGAAGGTGGCTCGTTAAGTAAAAGGGCCACCCGTGGGTGGTGTGTTAAAGCAGAAAGGCCATCCCGTGAGGGATGGCCTTTCTGGTGTTTCTAAGTTAAGTCCGGC
>NZ_PJJM01000069.1 GCF_002929805.1 Cryobacterium sp. Y50
CCTGTCGCGCGTCGCGTTCCTGACGGTCAGCGCCACCGGCACGCTCACGTACCTGTCGTACATTTCAGCGGATGCCGCCACGAACGTCACCGCAGCGTCCACCACCACGGCACTCGCCTCGACCGGGTTCACGGCCGCACCGCTCGGTTTCGCCGCACTGCTGCTGCTCCTGGCCGGAGCCGTGCTCGTGCTGCGTCGTCGCCGGAGCGTCGCGTAACGCATCCACTGAAGACGGCCGTCACCACGCGAATCATGCGGGTGGCGACCGTCTTTTGCGTACTCTGCACGCTCCGGCGACTCGCCGATCGAGGCGCGAGATTGCGAGCGATCGAGATCCCCGAGCTGCGCGGGCTACTCGCGGCGGGTGGCGTCTTGCACTTCGCCGACGAGCTCCTCGATGATGTCCTCGAGAAAGAGCACCCCGGTGGTCTCGCCCTCTGCGGTGAACGAGCGCGCGAGGTGCGCGCCAGAGCGACGCATGGTGGCGAGGGCATCTTCGAGGTCGGTGTCTTCAAAGATCGAAATCAGGGCACGGATGCGTTTGGCCGGAATCCGCCCCGAGTAGCTGTCCGGTTCGGCGAGAGTTGCAGCACCGGCAGACGCCATATCGAGGTCGAGAATGTCCTTCAAATGCACGTATCCGGTGAGATACCCCTCAGCATCGGCCAGCACATACCGCGAGAACCCGTGGCGGGTGACGGCCCTCTCTACATCGGCCGGGGTAGCCGACTCGGGCAAGCTGACCAGTTTGGACAGGCCAACGGCGACATCGCGCACCTTGAGGTTGGTGAACTCGAATGCCGCGGTCAGGGCGCCGGTCCCGTCGCTGAGCACACCTTCCTTTGTGGACTGTGTGATGATCGTGGCGACCTCGTCGAGCGTGTAAGCACTCGTCGCCTCGTTCTTCGGCTGCACGCCAAACAGGCGCAGCGCACCATTCGCGCAGGCGTTGAGTGTGACGATTACTGGGCGAAAGACGCGCGCGACGAACACGAGCGGCGGAGCAAGCAGCAACACGGCCTGGTCGGGGACCGAGAAGGACAGGTTCTTCGGTACCATCTCACCGAACACCACATGCAGGTAGGACACCAGCAGCAGCGCGACGATGAAGGCGATCGTGCCGATCAGAGCCTCGGGCAGGCCGGTCAGGGCCAGCGGCACCTCGAGCAGATGGTGGATCGCCGGTTCGGAGACGTTCAAAATGAGCAGCGAACAGACCGTGATGCCCAGTTGGGAGGTCGCGAGCATGAGCGTTGCGTGTTCCATCGCCCAGAGTGCGGTTTTGGCACTGCGTTTTCCGGCTTCGGCGAGCGGTTCGATCTGCGAGCGGCGCGCCGAAATGACGGCAAATTCGGCTCCGACGAAGAAAGCGTTGGCGGCGAGCAGCACGACCAACCAGGCAAGTCCGGCCCAGTCGCTCATCGGTCACTCACCTTCCTTCGATCAGTCTTGGGTTCGGGCGATGATGCCGGTTCCGGTATCATCTCCGGAGTGAAACGCAGTCGGTCGATGCGACGCCCTTCCAGGCGCTCAACGGTGAGGAATCCGCCCTGCACCGGCACACAGTCGCCGATGACCGGCAACCGCCCCAGCTCACTCATCACAAAACCAGCCACCGTCTCGTAGGGTCCCTGTTCCGGCACGATGACACCGGTGCGATCGAGCAGTTCATCCGGCCGCAGCATGCCGGGAAAGGTCAGCGAGTCGGGCGAGCGCACGACGCCAGCCCTGGCCCGGTCGTGCTCGTCGGCGACCTCACCGACCAGTTCCTCGACCAGGTCCTCCAGCGTGACGACGCCGGCAGTTCCGCCGTATTCGTCGACGACGATCGCCATCTGATAGCCACGACCGCGCAACTCGCCGAGAAGGTCGTCAAGCTTCATCGTTTCGGGCACGCGAACCGGGTCGGTCTGCAGAGCAGACACCGGCACATCCGCTCGCCGATTGCGCGGCACGGCCACCGCCTGCTTGACGTGCACGACACCCGCGACGTCGTCGACGCTCTCGTCGACGACCGGGAACCGGGAAAAACCGGTGGAGCGCGCGAGGTCGATAATGTTCTGTGCCGAATCGGTACGGTGGATACTCGCGACCCGCGGGCGCGGCGTCATGACATCGGAGGCGGTGTGTCCAGAGAACATCAGCGTGCGGCGCAGGAGGGTCGCGGTGTCTTTCTCGAGCAGCCCTGCGCTGGCCGACCGGCGCACGAGCGAGGAGAGCTCTTCAGCGGTGCGGGCACCCGAGAGCTCCTCCTTGGGTTCGATGCCGAACGCGCGCAACAGGCCGTTGGCGCTGTTGTTGAGCACGAGCACGGCCGGTTTGAACACGGCGGTGAACACGGTCTGAAACGGAATGACCAACCGAGCGGTCGGAATCGGCAACGCGAGCGCAAAATTCTTCGGGACCAATTCGCCGATGACCATCGACACGAGGGTCGCCGAGACGATGGCGATCGTGGTGCCGAAGACAGGAACCAGGTCAACCGGCAGCCCGGCCGCGGTAAGCGGGCCCCGCAGCAGGGACGAGAGGGCTGGTTCGATCGTGTAGCCGGTCAGCAGAGTGGTCAGGGTGATGCCCAATTGCGCACTCGACAGGTGAGTGGAGGTGATTTTCAGCGCCGCGATGGTCATAGCGAGACGGGTTTCCCCGCGATCGCGTCGCGCTTCAAGGTCGGCGCGATCGAGATTCACCAGGGCAAATTCACTGGCGACGAAGATGCCCGTTCCCACCGTGAGGATGAGGCCGAACCCGAGCATGATCAGCTCAGACAAGGATTTCACCGCCGGCAGTCACGGGCAAGAGTTTGTGAGACGAGGGTTCAGCGGTGGGAGGGTCATCCATTATTCCTCCGAGTATACCGGGCGCACCTGCCTGCGCGCCCGGTCACACCAGCCAGCACCGTACAAAAGCCACCCGGGGTACTGGGGTACACCTACCAGGAGACCGGCAGCGCCTTGCCCTCTTCGTACCCGGCCGCCGACTGGATGCCGACGAGCGCTTTCTCGTGAAAGTCGGCGATGGTGGTAGCACCGGCGTAGGTGAACGACGAGCGCACGCCCGAGGTGATCATGTCGAGCAGGTCCTCGATCGACGGCCGCAGCGGGTCGAGGTAGATCTTCGAGCTCGAGATTCCCTCCGCGAACAGGGTCTTGCGGGCGAGGTCGTAGGCGTCGAGGCGCTCGAAGCGCGCCTGTACGGCCTTGGTCGAGGCCATTCCCCAGCTTTCCTTGTAGAGCGCGCCGCGGGCATCCGTGTTTAACGTCCCTGGCGCCTCGGTCGTGCCGGCGAACCAGGAACCGATCATGACGGATGCCGCTCCAGCGGCCAATGCGAGGGCCACGTCTCGCGGGTAGCGCACTCCCCCGTCGGCCCAGACGTGCGCGCCGTGCTCACGCGCCGCGGTGGCCGTTTCGAGCACGGCCGAGAACTGGGGCCGGCCAACGGCGGTCATCATGCGGGTGGTGCACATGGCGCCGGGGCCGACTCCCACCTTGATGATCGTGGCGCCGGCGCCGACCAGGTCGCGCACTGCATCCTTGGTGACGACGTTGCCGGCCACGATCGGAAGCCCGAGGTTCAGGTCGGCGACGATACCGAGGGCGCGCAGCATGGCGTCCTGGTGGCCGTGCGCGGTGTCGATCACCAGAATGTCGACGCCGGCGGCAGCGAGGGCGCGGGCCTTGGCGGCGACGTCGCCGTTGATGCCGAGCGCGGCAGCAACCTTGAGCCGGCCGTGGGCGTCCAGTGTCGGCTGGTACAGGGTGGAACGCAGGGCACTCTTGCGGCTAAGCGTTCCAACCACGGTGCCGTGGTGCAGCACTGGCGCGAAATCAATGTCGGCCTCGGTCATCAGATCGAAGGCGCGGCGCGGCCCCTCGACATCGTCGGCATCGAGCGCGGCGAGTTCACCGTGCAGCAGATCGCCGAGGCGCGCATCGGGTAGCGCGGTCGCCAGCCGGCTGGCGACGATGCAGCCCAGGTAATCTCCATCGGTGGACTGGATGACAATTCCCTGGCCAGGCGAGGCCGGAACCTGTCGCAGGGCCATCTCGACGGTGTCGTCCGGGGCGAAAGTGAACGGCGTGTCGAAACGAACCGATTGGTCTTTAACCCAGCGAATAGCGGCATCGAGGTCCTGCAACGGCATGTCCTGCGGGAGCACCCCGAGACCCCCGCGGCGGGCCAGCGAGGCAGCCAGGCGCGGTCCGGTTACCGAGTTCATATTCGCCGAAATGATCGGAATCGTCGCACCCGTGCCGTCATTCGGGGCCAGAGAGACGTCCAAACGACTGGTGACAGCCGATTGGCCGGGCACTAAAAACACATCGGAGTAGGTCAAATCATGGCCGGGCGTCGTTCCATAGAACTGCATACCAAGAACGCTAGCCGTTCGACACGGTGTTAGTGGTCGCGTGGGATGGGATTAGGCTGGTCAATAAGACTGACCTGGCGGTCACGATCGTCAGCGACAGGCTCAATGAAAGCGCAGAATGACCCGGCAACGGACCTTGCCGAGGGCATCCAAATTCAAAGCAGAGAGTGGGCGATCCCACGGTGTCAAGCCAGGTAACCGGTGGAGCTTCTGACGAGACAACGTCAGGCGAATTCGGAGCAAACGAGTGGCTCGTTGACGAATTATACGAACGATTCCTGATCGACAAGAACTTGGTTGATGAGTCGTGGTGGCCGGTGTTGGAGAGCTATCACCAGACCGCGAATACTCCCATTCCAGCGGATGCTACCTCCGCAGCAACTCCAGCAGCATCCGTTTCACCGGCGCCGACCGCCGCCGCAGTAGTGCCCGACACAGTAGCGCCCGCCGCCGCACCGGTCGCCGCCACACCAGCAGGAGCACCGGCAGTACCGGTAACCGAGAATCAGCCGACGGCCCGCACTACCTCGAGCGCGCCGAAGCCGGCTCCGGTTCCCGCCGACGCTCCCGTCACTAGCCCGCAGACCATCGTTACCGACGAGTCAGCGCCGGTCAAGCAAGACAAGGTCTCGCCGCTGCGCGGCATGGCGAAGTCGCTCGCGACCAACATGGTCACGAGCCTGACAGTGCCGACCGCGACCAGCGTGCGCACTATTCCGGCCAAGCTGCTCATCGACAACCGCATCGTCATGAACAACCACATGAAGCGGGCACGCGGCGGCAAGGTCAGTTTCACCCACCTGATCGGCTGGGCGCTGATTCGCGCGCTCAAGATGTTCCCCAGCCAAAACGTTTACTACAACGAGATCGACGGCAAGCCCTCGGTCGTCGCCCCGGCCCACGTTGGCATGGGCCTGGCCATCGACATGCCCAAGCCCGACGGCACCCGCGCTTTGCTGGTTCCGGCCATCAAGCGTGCCGACACCATGACCTTCGGTGAATACCTAGCCGCATATGAGGACCTCGTCACCCGCGCCCGCCAGAATAAACTCACCGCCGACGACTTCGCCGGCGCGACGCTGTCGCTGACCAATCCGGGCGGCATCGGCACCGTGCACTCCGTGCCCCGCCTCATGAAGGGCCAGGGCTGCATCATCGGCGCCGGCGCCCTCGATTACCCAGCCGAGTTCCAGGGCTCGAGCGTCAAGACACTCACCGGCCTGGCCATCTCCAAGACCATCACTCTCACCAGCACCTACGACCACCGTGTCATTCAGGGTGCCGGTTCCGGCGAGTTCCTCAAGATCGTGCACGAGCTTTTGATCGGTCAGCACAATTTCTATGAAGAGATCTTTTCGGCGCTGCGCATTCCGTACGACCCGATCCACTGGGCTCCTGACATCAGCGTCGACCTCGCAAGCGCCGTCGACAAAACCGCCCGCGTTCAGGAACTGATCAACTCGTTCCGCGTGCGCGGCCACCTGATGGCCGACATCGACCCGCTCGAGTACTCGCAGCGTAGCCATCCCGACCTCGACATCGCCACACACGGGCTCACCTTCTGGGACCTCGACCGGTCCTTTGTGACCGGCGGTTTCGGATCAAAGCGCCAGATGCAGCTGCGCGATATTCTTGGTGTGCTGCGCGACTCGTATTGCCGCACCACTGGCATCGAGTACATGCACATCCAGGATCCGGCCCAGCGCAAATGGGTGCAGGAAAAGATGGAGAAGTCGTACGTCAAACCCACGCACCACGAGCAGATGCGCATTCTGGGCAAGCTCAACGAAGCCGAGGCGTTCGAGACGTTCCTGCAAACCAAGTACGTCGGTCAGAAGCGTTTCAGCCTCGAGGGCGGCGAGTGCACCATTCCGCTGCTCGATACGATTCTGCAGGGCGCTGCCGAGCAAGGCCTCGACGAGGTCGCGATCGGCATGGCGCACCGTGGCCGGCTGAACGTGCTTACCAACATCGCCGGCAAGACTTACGGCGAAATCTTTCGCGAGTTCGAGGGTACCCAGGACCCCCGCACCGTGCACGGCTCGGGCGACGTGAAGTACCACCTCGGCACCACGGGTATGTTCCGTGGTGAGGACGGCGCCGAGATTCCGGTCTCGCTCGCCGCGAACCCCTCGCACCTCGAGGCCGGCGACGGCGTGCTTGAAGGTATCGTGCGCGCCAAGCAGGACCGTAAGCCGATCGGCACCTTCTCTACCCTGCCCATCCTCATCCACGGCGATGCCGCGATGGCCGGTCAGGGCGTTGTGTTCGAAACCCTGCAGATGTCCCAGCTGCGCGGCTACCGCACCGGCGGCACAATCCACATTGTGGTCAACAACCAGCTCGGTTTCACCACCCTGCCGCAGGATGCCCGCACCAGCGTCTACGCCACCGACGTGGCCAAGACCATTCAGGCGCCGATCTTCCACGTCAACGGCGATGATCCAGAAGCCGTGGTGCGTGCCGGCGAACTCGCCTTCGCCTACCGTCAAGAATTCAAGAAAGATGTCGTCGTCGACCTCATCTGCTACCGCCGTCGTGGCCACAATGAGGGCGACGACCCCTCAATGACCCAGCCGTTGATGTACAACCTGGTCGAAGCCAAGCGCAGCGTGCGCAAGCTTTACACCGAGGCGCTGGTCGGCCGTGGCGACATTACCGAGGAAGAATACGAAGCCGCCCACCGCGACTTCCAGGACCGCCTCGAACGTGCGTTCCTCGAGACCCACGCCGCGCAAACCGCGTCGATCCCGATCATCACGCCCGAAGTGGCTGCGAAGGCCAAGGCCGACGCCGAGGCACAAGCGCGTGAGGATGCCGCTGGCGAACCAGAGACCACCGGTGTTCCAGAGAGCGTCATTCACCTGATCGGGGACGCGTTCAACAACAAGCCGGTCGGCTTCACCGTGCACAACAAGCTGCAGCAGCTCTTGCAAAAGCGTCTCGACATGAGCCGCAACGGCAACATCGACTGGAGCTTCGGCGAGCTGCTCGCGCTCGGCTCACTGTTGGTCGAGGGTACCCCGGTGCGGTTCGCCGGACAGGATGCCCGCCGCGGCACGTTCGTGCAACGTCACGCGGTGCTGCACGACCGGGTGAACGGCCAGGAATGGCTGCCACTAGCCAATTTGAAAGACAACCAGGCTCGATTCTGGATCTACGACTCGCTGCTGAGCGAATTCGCCGCGATGGGCTTCGAATACGGCTACTCGGTGGAACGCGCCGACGCCCTCGTGCTCTGGGAAGCCCAGTTCGGTGACTTCGCCAATGGGGCACAGAGCATCATCGACGAGTTCGTGTCCTCGGCCGAGCAGAAGTGGGGTCAGCGGTCATCCGTTGTGCTGCTGCTGCCGCACGGTTATGAGGGTCAAGGGCCCGACCACTCGTCGGCCCGGATCGAACGATTCTTGCAATTGTGCGCCGAAGAAAACATGACGGTGGCGCGTCCGTCGACGCCGGCGTCGTATTTTCACCTGCTGCGCCGCCAGGCGTATATGCGCCCGCGTCGTCCGCTGATCGTGTTCACGCCCAAGTCGATGCTGCGGCTGCGCGGCGCAACGAGCGCCGTTGCCGAACTGACCAGCGGCAAGTTCGAGACGGTGATCGACGACGCGCGCATTGCCGACAAGGGCGCTGTCAAGAGGGTGCTGTTCATGGCTGGCAAGATCTACTACGACCTGCTAAACGAACTCGGGAAGAACCCGAACCCCGAGATCGCCCTCGTGCGCGTCGAGCAGTTCTACCCGCTGCCCGCCGTTGAACTGAAGAACGTCGCTGCCCAGTATCCGAATGCCGAACTGGCCTGGGTGCAAGACGAGCCGGAGAACCAGGGTGCCTGGCCGTTCTTCTATCTGGAGACCAACAAGCTCGGCCCGCGGGCCATGCGGCTGTTCTCCCGTCCGGCGTCGGCCTCGCCGGCGGCCGGTTCGGCCAAGCGTCACGCGGTCGAGCAGGCCAAGCTGCAGCGCGATGCGCTGACTCTGTAGCAGGAGCCCGTGAGAACAGGGAGAGTGACGACAGTCAGTCTCCCTGTTCTGTATCGACGCAAGCTAGGCGTTGCCTGGGGGTTGCCTGGGGGTTGCAGCATCCGCTCTCCCGCTGACCATGCGTTGCCAAGGTACACCGACGGTTCTAAGCTCTGGTCAAAGCTCGCCGCGTCCCCGACGGGCGCGCTACAGCCGTTTGAGTACGTAGACGCGCCGGCGGTGTTGCGGGAGCCGTAAGACTGCGACTTCGGGTCCCTTGATCAGGTCGCCGACCCGACCGGCGCTGTTTTTTTGTTCGGGCAGTCCCGATCGCCCCGAGCCTGACCGGTTAGTGCGACGCCTGCAGGGCACGCAGCTTCAACAGAACCTGGTCGCGCAGAACTTCGGGCGCGGTTTCCTTGCAGGCACGCTGCATCACCTCTGTCATAGTGCGTCCGACCAGGTGCTCAGCGCTACAGTCGGTGCACGTCGCCAGATGCTCCTGAATGTCGGCCGCGTCGTCTTTGCGGAGTTCGTTGTGCAGGTATTCTTCGAGTTCGGCCTTGGCCTTCTCGCAACCACAATCGGTCATTTGTTTGCGCTCCCGGATGTTTTCTGGCCCTGCCCTAGTCCTCGCTCGGCCGCGTAACCGGCCAGGAGCTCGCGCAGGAGTCGCCGGCCACGATGCAGGCGGCTCATTACTGTGCCAATGGGTGTTTTCATAATTTCAGCGATCTCCTGGTAGGAGAAGCCTTCGACGTCGGCGAAGTACACGGCGAGTCGGAAGTCTTCGGGAATGGACTGCAGGGCGTCTTTGACAGCGCTATCCGGTAGGTGGTCGATGGCCTCGGCCTCAGCCGACCGTCCTGACGTGGCGGTCGTTGATTCGGCCCCGCCCAGCTGCCAGTCTTCGAGCTCATCAATGGTGCCCTGATAGGGCTCACGCTGCCTCTTGCGGTACTGGTTGATAAAGGTGTTGGTGAGGATACGGTAGAGCCAGGCCTTGAGATTGGTGCCCTGCTCGTACTGCGCGAACGCGGCGAAAGCCTTGACAAAGGTCTCTTGCACGAGGTCCTGAGCATCGGACGGGTTGCGGGTCATTCGCATGGCGGCCGCGTACAATTGGTCGAGAAAAGGCAGAGCCTGTTCTTCGAACAGCCCGCGCGTCTGCTCGCGCAGCTCGGCCTTGGTCGGTGCAACCAGTTCTGTGTCGTCAATCGGAAGAGATTCCGAATTCGTTTCGTGGGTCGTCGTGTCGTCGCTCGCCGTGCCATCACTTGCACGGGTAGCCGAATTCACGGGCGTGTCTGAAGTCATCACGGGCAATTCTAGGCCGTTCCCCACGGCCAGGGGTCGTTCTAGCAGCATCGACACCGTCGCGGGCCTCCCTCAGATTGATATCACCGACTACTGTGATAACCGATGTTGATCTCGAGATATTCCAAGCCGGAGTTCGATCCGTACGGCGACAACTCACCGACCGAAGCGGATGTCTGGTGGCCGGCGCCGACCACCGGCGCGCCATTGCAGGCGGTGCTGGCTCTGCCGGGCTCAAAAAGCCTGACCAACCGGGAGCTCGTCGCGTCCACTCTCGCCAGTGAACCGTCTCTGCTTCGCGCGCCACTGCATTCGCGCGACAGCGATCTCATGGTCGATGCCCTGCGGCAGCTCGGCGCCACAATCGAGGCCGTTGCGGGCGACGGGACCTTCGGCGCGGACCTGCTGGTGACCCCGCCCGAGGAGTTGCTTGGCTCTACCACGATCGATTGCGGCCTGGCCGGCACGGTTATGCGCTTTCTACCGCCGCTGGCAGCTCTCGCTCTCGGCCCGACGACATTCGACGGCGATGCCGGTGCGCGCCGCCGGCCGATGGGGCCCATCATCGGCGCCCTGCGCGACCTCGGCGGCGATATCAACGACGATGGTAAGCGAGCCCTGCCCTTCACCGTGCACGGCCGTGGAGCGGTCGCTGGCGGCGCCGTGACCATCGACGCTGGCAGCTCGAGCCAGTTCGTGTCGGGGTTGCTGCTGGCCGGCGTACGCTTCGAAGAGGGGCTGCACCTCACCCACTCCGGCGAACGGCTGCCGAGCCTGCCGCACATCGAGATGACAATTGAGGTGCTGCGCGCGCGCGGCGTCGACGTTTCTACGCCGAACGTCGGCGAGTGGATCGTCACACCCGGTCGTCTGGCCGGTCGCACGGTCGATATCGAACCCGATTTGTCGAACGCGGCGCCCTTTCTCTGCGCCGCGCTCGTGGCCGGCGGCAGTGTCACCATCACTGGCTGGCCGGCCAAAACCACTCAGGTCGGCGCCGACCTCGCGCGGCTGCTGCCGCTGTTCGGCGCCATCGTCACGCGCGACGGTGACCGGCTCACCGTCACCGGAGGCGAGCACATCGTCGGCGTCGACCTCGATCTTTCCACCGGCGGCGAACTCGCCTGCACCCTCACCGCCCTCGCCGCCCTGGCCGAGTCGCCGAGCACGATCACCGGTATCGGGCACATTCGCCACCACGAGACCGACCGTCTCTCCGCGCTGGCGACCGAGATCAACCGTCTGGGCGGCAAGGTCACCGAGCTGCCCGACGGCCTGCAGATTGAGCCCGCGCCCCTGCACGGCGGCCAGTGGCTCAGCTACGACGACCACCGCATGGCGACGGCCGGGGCGCTGATCGGCCTCGCCGTGCCCGGTGTTGACGTCGAGAACATCGGTACGACCGCGAAGACGCTCCCGCAGTTTCCCGAGTTGTGGCACGCGATGATCTCCGAAGCAGCGCTGTAGATGCCGCTGGTGCCGCCCGCTGACGGTTCTGAAGGACTTGAAGGTTCTGACGATCTTGCCGAGGACCTCGCCGGCGATCCCGGCGACACCTGGTGGGCCTTGGCCGACGACGACGAACCGGAGTTCGACGAGTCGAGCGTGCGCGTGCGTCCCGGCCGCAAGGGCAGTAAACCGCGCTCCAAGACCCGGCCGAGCCATCAGGATGCGCTGACCGGGCGCATCCTCTCGGTAGACCGTGGTCGCTACACCGTCATGCTCGACGAGAACCTGCCTACCGAGCGCCGCATCACGACCGCGCGGGCGAGCGAGCTGCGCAAGAAGGCCGTCGTCAACGGCGACCGGGTCGACATCGTCGGCGACACCACCGGAGCCGAGGGCAGCCTGGCCCGCATCGTGCGCATCGTGCCGCGCGATACCCTGCTTCGGAGGAGCGCCGACGACACCGATGCCGTCGAGCGAGTGATCGTGGCTAATGCCGACCAGATGCTGATCGTAGTCGCTGCGGCCAACCCGGAGCCGCGCATCCGCTTGGTGGATCGTTATTTGGTCGCGGCCTATGACGCGGGCGTGAAACCCATTCTGTGCATCACCAAGACAGACCTCGCCGACCCCGCCGCGTTCCTGGCCAACTTTGCCGGCCTCGACCTGCCGGTGTTCCAAAGCGGCGAGGGCGGCATGCCGATCGAGGAGATCTCGGCTGCGTTGGTCGGGCACGACACAGTCTTCGTCGGGCATTCGGGCGTCGGCAAGTCCACCCTGGTGAACGCGCTCGTGCCCGGCACCAACCGGGCCATCGGCGTCGTCAACACCGTCACCGGTCGTGGTCGGCACACCTCGTCATCGACGGTGTCCCTGCGTCTGGAAACGGATGCTGGCCGCGGCTGGGTTATCGACACCCCCGGCGTGCGCTCCTTCGGCCTCGGTCATATCAACACCGACAATATTCTCAAGGCCTTCACCGACCTAGCCACCATCGCGGAGCGCTGCCCGCGCGGCTGCACCCACCTGCCCGATTCACCGGACTGCGCGATCATCGACGCGGTCGAGGCCGGCGAGCTTGGCGACACCGGCCGGGTGCGACTCGACTCGCTGCAGCGGCTGCTCGCCACGTTCGCGCCCGCCCGCTGAGTCTGCTCTCGCGCGGGTTGGCGCACGCCTGCTGCTGGCGCGGTCATAAACTGCTCGCGCAGGTGGCGTGCCAGGCGCGCGAGCACCGCCAGACAGCCGTTGCAGCATACGACAGCGCGACTTTGCCGTATGACGTGACCGAGTGGGGCCACGGATACGATGGAACCATGACGGATTCAGCGCGCCTTTCAGTCGGCGATACGGCCCCCCAGTTCACCCTGACCGACCAGGACGGGGCATCCGTTTCGCTGGCCGATTTCGCAGGCAGCAAGGTGGTCGTGTATTTCTATCCGGCAGCGATGACCCCCGGCTGCACGACCCAGGCCTGCGACTTTCGAGACAACCTCGGGTCGCTCAAATCGGCGGGCTACCAGGTGCTCGGCCTCTCGAAGGATGCCCCGGCCAAGCTCAAGAAGTTCCAGGAGCATGATGCGGTGAACTTTCCGCTACTGAGCGACACCGCGCTCGATGTGCACCGCGCCTACGGTACCTGGGGCGAGAAGAACCTCTACGGCAAGATTGTGACCGGCGTGCTGCGGTCGACGTTCGTGCTCGACGAAGCTGGCGTCATCACCCATGCCCTGTACAACGTCAAAGCCACCGGCCACGTTGCCAGCCTGCGCAAGAAACTCGGCATCGACGCCTGACTCGCTGGCGGTTGGAGCGGCCGCAGTCAGTCGGCGTCGGTCTTCGGTTCGTGACTGGTTGCAGCGACGACCTTTGGAGTGAAGACCAGCACGAGCACTAAGATCGAGGGGGCGAGCAGGGCCCAGCCGACGTCGGGACGGGCGTAGATGCCTTGGAAGCAGCCGACGGCGATCATGATCTGCACGAGCTGCCAGGTGACCGCGGCCCCGCGAATCCACGGACGCCTGCGCAGGGCGCCGACCGTAATCGCGCTCAGCCACACGGCAGCGACGGCTGTCAATGCCAGCAGGGCGAGCGCACCGCCCATCGAGTTCGGCGTGTCAATGAGCAGTTCGAGTACCCACCAGGCCGTGAGCGCCCACAGCGCGAGCGCCTCCAGAGCGACGAGCGCTACAAACACCCCCAGTAGGGGGGCACGACGAAGTGCCCGGAGGTCGATCCGAGCTGGGCGCCGCGCACCAGAGTCGCTGTTCACAGCGAAAAGCCATACAAAAGTATTGATTTGATACCTCTATTATGGGACGATATTTGAGGCCCGGTTGACGCTCACAGGGACGTGAGCTGTTTCAACGCGGTTATCGCGCAGATCCCACTTTCCTGCAATCGGCCATCACCTTGGAACTCTGGCCAATCGGCCGTGCACCCATGTAATAAAAGGAGCATCCCTATGGACTGGCGCGATAAAGCTGCCTGCCTCACCGCCGACCCGGAACTTTTCTTTCCGGTCGGCAACACTGGACCCGCTGTGGACCAGATCGAGAAGGCAAAATCGGTGTGCGCTCGCTGCAACGTCACGGAGGTATGCCTCCAGTACGCACTCGAGACCGGTCAGGACTCGGGAGTCTGGGGCGGCCTGAGCGAGGACGAGCGTCGTGCGCTCAAGCGTCGCGCCGCACGAGCCCGCCGCGCCTCCTAGCAAGCTGGCACCACTACAGAACGCGAGCCCGCGGCCATCCGGTATTCCGGAGGTCGCGGGTTCGCTTTTTTTGCCCGCAGGCCGGCACCAAGGGGTGCGGAGCAGGCATCCGCTCGCCCGGGTCCACCTCACGCAACCGGGCTCACAATTCATCCCGTGCCCGGTTTCCGGGCCCAGGCCCGGTCAAGCAGAGGCAGGCGAGTGGGCACCGGGGCTCGGCCGAAGTGGCCGAAGCTAGGACTCCTGCATGAAGCGGAGGGGGATCTCGATCGTGACCTCTGTGCCGCTGCCCATCATGGTGTGCCAGTCGATGGTGCCGCCGAGCTCGCCCTGAATGAGCGTGCGCACGATCTGGGTGCCGAGCCCCGAACCGACCTTGCCCTCCGGTAATCCGGAACCGGTGTCTCGTACCATGACGGTAAGCGTCTCCTCGCTGCGCTGCGCTTCGATCGACACCTCACCCTCGCGCCCGGCGAGGCCGTGCTCTACGGCGTTGGTGACCAATTCGGTCAAAACCAGAGCGAGTGGCGTCGCATAGGCGCTGGGCAGGGTGCCGAAACTGCCCGACGACTTGGGATGCACAGTCGTATTGTGAGCGGATGCGACCTCCACCGTGAGCAGCAGCACCCGCTCGAAGACGGCGTCGAAGTCGACGATCTGGTTGAGTCCCTCGGACAGGGTGTCGTGCACGACGGCAATGGCCGCGACCCGCCGCATCGCCTGGGTCAGCGCCTCGCGGGCCCGATCGGACTGGGTACGCCGAGCCTGGATCCGCAGCAGCGAGGCGACGGTCTGCAGGTTGTTCTTGACCCGGTGGTGAATCTCCCGGATGGTGGCATCTTTGGTGATCAGCTCACGTTCCTGATGCCGCAGCTCGGTGACATCTCGCGACAACACGATCGCGCCGACGCGCTCGCCACGGTTGCGAATGGGAATCGCCCGCAGTGACACCGTCACGCCGCGCGCTTCGATGTCGGTGCGCCACGGTGCCCGCCCGGTGACCACCAGTGGCAGCGACTCGTCGACGACAGCGATGCCGGTGAGCAGGCCGGTCGTCACCTCGGCGAGCGACTCTCCCTCGAGTTCCTCGATGAAACCCATGCGGTTGAATGCCGACAATGCGTTGGGGCTGGCAAAGGTGGTCAGTCCTTCGACATCGAGCCGGAGCAGCCCGTCGGAGGCGCGTGGCGCGCCGCGGCGCGGACCGGTCGGAGCGCCGAGGTCAGGAAAATCACCGGACGCGATCATGGCGAACAGATCGTTGGCGCAATCGTTGAAGGTCAGCTCCTGGCGTCCTGGCGTGCGCGCCTCGCTCAGGTTGCTGTGGCAGGTCAGCACCGCCACCGGGGCATCCGTTACCGCAGCACCGGTCGTGCTCAGCCGGCGCAGCACCGGGATAGCCCGCACCCGGGTAGGCGTCTCCTCGTACCAGTCGGGAGCGGTGGCGTCGACGATCCTGGCGGTCTCGAAGGCCTCGGTAACCTGATTGCGCCACTCGACTTTGATCTGCTGCCCGACGAAGTCGCGATAGAACAACGTGGCGGCACTCGACGGGCGGGAATGCGCGACGGCGACGAAGCCGCCAGACTGCGCCGGAACCCACACGACGATATCGGCGAAGGCGAGGTCGGCCAGCAGCTGGCCGTCGGCAACAAGCATGTGCAGCCAGTCCACGTCTTCCGCGCTGCTGCGGCCCTGGGCAAGTACGAGATCACTGAGAGTCGACACGATCACTAGCCTAAGTCCCCGCGCGCTCCTCCCAACACCCGCTGTGGTGCTGCCACACCATTGGGTTCATGATGAGAACATGCACAGTCCGGCGAGCACCAAAAATCGTACCTCGATCGTCATCCTCGGCACTATCGCCGCCCTGGTACTCGTCGCCCTGGTGGTGGTCTTCACCCGCGGCGCACCGGAGACGCTCGACCCGACTACCCCGGAAGGCGTGGTGCAGGCCTATTCTGCGGCCGTGATCGCCGGTGACGAAGATGCGGCCGAAGAGCTGCTCACCGCAGAGGCCTTGGTGGGCTGTGGGCCCAGCGAACACGGTTCGACCGAGAACCTTCGCGTCATACTGGTGTCAACGACGGTTCGGCCCAATACGGCCGATGTCGCCGTGTCCCTGGTCACGTCTTACAACGACGGCCCGTTCGGCGCCTCCGAGTATGAGTTCGAGAGCAATTTCGACCTGGTCAGGGCGAACGGTGCCTGGCTGATCGAGACAGCTCCCTGGGAGCTTTCCATCTGCCCGAACCCGACGGTGACGAAGTAATGTCCGTCGTGGTTCTCCTAGTCCTCGTCCTCGTCGCCGTGCTGCTGGGCCTGGGTATGATCGGCATTGTCATCGCCGTGCGCCGATCCCCCGGGCAGCCCGGCAGCACGTCAACCCCGACGGCACGCCGAGTGGTTGTCTATATTCTGTTATTCGCGCTCGTGGTCATCGCCGCGATCGGCCTGAGCGGCCTCCTGGGGCGCGCCCTCGATACCAGCATCAACCTGGCCGGCGGCGATGTGACAGGGCTTGCACGGTCCCTCGCCTTCACCCTGATCGCCGGCCCGTTCGCCGTGCTGCTCTGGTGGGTGCTGTGGCGGCGGATGGCGAGTGCGGAGCGGGCGTCGATCGCCTGGGGGCTCTATCTCGCCGGCCTACAGACGGTCGCGTTCGTGACCGCAGCTTCTGCCCTGCTGGGGACCCTGTCGGCACTGGTGCGGGGCGACTGGCAGCCGCGCACCCTCGCGGTCGCGCTGGTCTGGACGCTCGTGTGGGCCTGGCACCGGTGGATGTCCCGACACCTGTCCAAGAGTCCCACGCAGTTGACAAGCGTCGCGCCCATTCTGGGCTCGATTTTCGGCTTGCTCATTGGAGCGGTCGGGGCGGTGACCGCGCTCGCATCCCTGATCAATGCGGCCGTTGACGCCCTGCTCAGCTTGATCGTCATCGGTGCCCCATGGTGGCGGCTGGCCCTGCAGGCCGTCGTCTGGTTTCTCGGCGGCACCCTGATCTGGCGGTGGCGGTGGCAGTGGATGCGGGAACGCGCCCGGCTCGTGCGCGGTGTGCTGGCCGATCTTGCCCTCGTCATCCTGGGGATCGCAGCCGCAGCTGCCGCGTCGCTGGTGGGCACGGGCACGGTGCTGTTCGTGTTGTTCCGGCTGGCCTTTGCCCGCGAGCATCCGCTGGACGATATTCTCGATCCGTTCGGCACCGCTCTGGCGACAGCTCTGATCGGCGCTCTGGTCTGGGCCTACCACCACGGTCTGCTGCGGCAACGAGCGCTGCCGACCCGGCTGGCCGCCACCCTCGTCGTTTCCGGCTTCGGCCTGGTGGCTGCGGCGACCGGGGTGGGAATTATCGTCAATTCCCTGCTGTCCGGCCTAGCACCGGTCGTGGTCGGGTCAGACACGCGCTCCCTGCTACTCGGCGGGCTCAGCGCCGCACTCGTGGGTGGTCCGGTCTGGTGGGCCGCCTGGAAGCCGCTGCGCCCGGTCGGTCCGGTGTCTGCCCAAGTGACGGGCCGCCGGGTCTACCTCATTCTCATCTTCGGGATCAGTGCGATCGTGGCCATCATCACCCTGCTCGTGATCGGCTACCGCATCTTCGAATTCGCCCTCGATGATCTGAGCCGGCAGAGCCTGCTAGACCTGGTGCGAGCACCGTTGGGGCTGCTCGTCGCCACCGGCCTCGCCGCCGGCTACCATTTCTCGGTGTGGTGGAGGGACCGCGCTGCGCTGGCTGAGGCCGGGCTGCCCGGCCGTGCCATCCACCGGGTGATTCTGGTCACGGCCAGCGACCCGACCGCGACCCGCGACCTCATCGCTGAGCTGACCGGAGCCGCTGTAACGGTCTGGCAGCGCGCGGCCTCCCCCGACGGAGCCGCACCGAGCGACGCTGCCCCGAGCGACGACCTCCCGCCCTCGGCCGAGCGACTCGGCCTCGCCTTCGCCGAAGTTACCGTAGCACGCGTGCTCGTGGTCGTGGGCGTCGGTGGCAGCGTCGACGTCATCCCCTTGCAGAACTGACCAGCACAGCACTGAACAGCACAGGCTTGATCGATCAATACCGATCGGATCAGAGCGCCGGGACAGCCTTACGGCCAGGCCAGCGCACCCGACGCGGCAACTGCTCGGTTTGGCCGACCGCAGCGACGATCAGCTCGTCGAGCACAAATCGACGGATGCTGACGCGCGCCGGGGACTTCGGCGCCCCGTCCCGCAGGGTGTGACCGGTCAGTACGGCGGTATCGAGAGCGACCTGATCGTGCGGCACCAGAACGGCAGAGTCGATGTTGCCGAGCAGCTTGAGAGTTTTCAAGACCTGCCCACGCGGATTGAGCCCCAGGGCGCTCGCCCGCACCTGATTGATCACAACACTCATCGCGCGGCCGGTCGTAACCTCGGCCAGATCCACCCAGGACCGCAAAAACCGCGCCATGCCGATTGGGTCGGCCAGTCCGCAGGCGACGACGTGGTCGGCCATCCGCAGCGCGGTCACCGTGGCCGCGTTGCGCCGCGGTGCTAGTAGATCGCTGCTCAATTCCTCGTCGCTCTCCAGATTGAATCCGGTGTCCAGCACCACGTAATCAACCCAGTGTCGCAACGCATCGATCGTGCGGGTGACCCGCTCGGTCGACAGTTCCGGCCACCGAGACGGCCGGCCGAGACCGGTCAGTACCCAGAAGGCGCCCTTCGGGGAGTTGTAGCGCTGGGCGATGCGCTCGAGTTCTGAGCGGTTCAGGCTGTCGCTGCCAGCCAGACGGCAGGCGGCGGCAAAGCCGGGCGCCTCGTCGAGCATACCGAGCCGCGGCGCGATCGACGCACCGTAGGTGTCGACGTCTGCCAACACCACGGTGTGGCCGGCTGCGGCGATTTCGGCCGCAATGTTGATGGCCAGCGTGGTGCGCCCGGGCGCCCCGGACGGGCCCCACACCGCGATGACGGAGCCGGCACTGAGCGCGCCGCCGGTGAAGTGCCGATCCCCCACGCGTAGCGGCACCACCACGCCCGAGACGAGCAGGTCTTCGATCTCCGCCCAGTCGCAGGGCATGGCCACGGTTTCGTACAGGCCGAGCGAGGCGGCGTGCCGACGTTCCTGTTCCGATGCGGCGATGGCGACGACCCGGATGCCCCGCTCATCGCAGGCGGCGATCAGCTGGCCGGTCAGTGATTCCCGCCGACCGCTGACCACGACGACGTGCGGCTGCCCGTGCGACAGCGTTTCCAGAAAATCCCGGGCGCTATCTACGCGCGTCACCACACTGTGCCCGCACTAGATGATGTCTGCCAGCATGCGTTGTTCGGTCGCTCGGTCCAGCACGAGCGCGACCCGGGCCATCAGGGAACCACGGGGGTGTTGACCGGAACGATCGCGAGGGCGTCACCGTTCATGATCGCTTCAAGCACGTCGGCGACGTTCACCTTCGGCACGAGCAATTCCACGGATTGACCATTGTCGGCGGCGATGATGCCGGTCGGGATCACGATGCGCACCACGACAGCCTGCGCCACGAGAATCGTCGGCGGCGCGTATTCGGCTGGTCCGGTCGCCCGCGCCGACCAGATGTCCACCACCGAACCGGACACGACCCTGGCAGCCAACCGGCCGGGAACGTCCACGACGACACTGGTCGTCAGTTCCCCGGCTGCTTCTCCGACCGCGGAGCGCGCCACGAGTTCCCCGGCCAGAATGGTCTGGGTGACCAGCAGGCCGGGCGCGACCGTGGGCGACAGATAGAGGTCGGCGGCTCCGCCCAGCCGTACCCGGGTTTCGACGAGGTCGGTCTTTGTGAGGCGATCGCCGACGGTGAGCGTGTGGCGTGCGGTGTACACCGCCGTGGTGCGGTCACTGCCGGCAACGATCACACCCACGCCGACAATCGACGCGGTGACGAGCACGAGGCCGATGACGAATCGGGGGTCCACCCAGAAGCGGCGGCGCGTACGTGTGGAACCGTGTGACATCATCCGCTACCTCGCTTGTCTGGAAGGATTCGCTCTTATCGTGGCCCACCGTGCCGCCCGGTGGAAAAGTTCTCCACAGGGCAGCGTCATTTCAGCCGGATGACATGGATCTGCCAGACCGGCACGATGCGGTAGTGAGCGATTTCGGGGCCACGGCGCAACGTTCCGAGCGGATGCACCGCCAGATCAATGTGGTCGCGCGCCACCCGGTCGATGGTCCCGGCCACCACACCGGCCCGGGTATCCAGCTCCACGGCACGTCGGCGCCGGCACAAGTTGCGAAGCACGAATGGCAATCCGACCCGTTCGATTCCCCGACCGGTCGCTGCAGATTCCACGGCCAACGACGCCCTGATCTGTTCCTCGTCGAGCAAGACTCCGGCGATGGCCGCTAGCGGGACCACGCACTGGCCGCGAGTACTCTGGGAGTCGAGCAGGTCGGCTGCCAGCCAGTCCCGGCCCAGCGCGGTCGGACGAAGCGCGAGCGTTTCGCCCGACACGAGCACCACGCGCAGCCGGAGGGCGCTGCCGAGGCTCGCGGACCGCACCACGTTGCTCAGCCGAGTGCGCAGGGAGAGCTTCTCCAGACGCTGCCGTTCCTCGTGCAGGCACAAGTCAGCGACCTCGGCCTGCAGCTCGTAGTCGAGTTGCCCTTCGAGGTCATCAAACAAATCATCCCAGCGCACACACCGAAAGTAGCCGAATCCGGGCGTTCTCGCTCGCGTTGTCCACAGGCTTTTTAAGCCCTCGACAGTGCCGGAGCAATGCTGCTTAGGTTTGCGCCATTGCAGCTCGTGCTCGACGTCAGGAGGCATTATGCCGTCACCCGGTAGCAGCGAATCGAATGCGCAAGCCCTTCGGCGGGAGCGAAGCGAAGACGACGAGTTCTTCGGTCCCCAACCGAGTACCCGGGCGGAGCTGCCCGATCCGGAACCACTGCTTCGGGCCCTGGCGATCTGCGCCTTCGAGGTCATCGCCGGAGTCCGGCAGATTGAGCACCTCGCGAGCTGGGTGACCGACGACGTCTATGCCCACCTGCGCATTCGAGCGTCGATCGCGGCGCGGGCGCGCGCTATCACCGGCCAGGTCGCTGACCGCCCCCGGCTCGCCATCGGCCACGTCACCCAGGTGAAGCGCGACAATGGAGGCCTGGACGCCGTCGTCGTCGTGTTCGAGCAGCACCGGAGCTATGCGGTCGCGATCTGTTTGAAGGGGATGGACCGGCGGTGGCGCGCCTCGGTCTTGGTCGTGCTGTAAAGCACAACCAAAACCGAGGCGACCGAACCGCTACGTTGTTTTCTTACCCTGCGAGCGACGCTCCGCCCGGTTCACCGGGGCAGCACCCTCGGTTTTCTGACCGAAGGCTCCGCGCTGGGGCGCTCCGACCGGCTCGGTCGGCTCGTCGTCGCTCGCCGCGACGGTGGCCGTGCGTCTGGCCCGATCGGTGGCGGCCTGCTGAATCTGACCGCGTTGGTTGCGCACCTCGACTCCGCCGGAATCGCTCGGGGCGGTGTAGCTGAGTTTCTCCTCCGGCGCGTCGGCTGGGGTGAGGCCCTTAGCTGCGACGACCGGTCCGGCGACTGCTCCGGCCGTCACCTCGACGTCGAGGTTGAACAGGAATCCGACCGTTTCTTCGCGAATCTGTCCCATCATCTGCTGGAACATGGCGAAGCCTTCACGCTGGTACTCGACCAGAGGATCGCGCTGAGCCATCGCGCGCAGGCCGATACCGTCCTTCAGGTAATCCATCTCGTACAGGTGGTCGCGCCAGCGGCGGTCGATGACCGACAGCACCACGCGCCGTTCGAGCTCGCGCATGGCCGGAGAGCCGAGGGATTCTTCTCGCCGAGTGTAGGCGAGCTTGGCGTCGGAGAGAATCTCGCGGCGCATGAAGTCGCGGTTGATCTTGCCCTTGTCGCCGGCTTCTGACACAACCTCGTCGATGGTCAATCCCACCGGGTAGAGCGTCTTGAGCTCGGTCCACATGGCATCGAAGTCCCAGTCGTCGCCGTTGCCTTCGCCTGCGTGTACGTCGAGCACCTCGTCGATGACGTTGGTGAGAAAGGTCTGGGTGCGCTCGTGCAGGTCGTCACCCTCGAGGATGTGCCGGCGGTCGCCGTAGATCGCTTCGCGCTGGCGGTTGAGCACGTCGTCATACTTGAGCACGTTCTTGCGAATCTCAGCGTTGCGACCCTCGACCTGCGACTGGGCGCTGCGAATGGCCCGGCTGACGACCTTCGACTCAATCGCCATGTCGTCGGGCACCCCCTGACGCCCCATCAGGGCTTCGGCGGCGCCGGCGTTGAACAGGCGCATCAGGTCGTCGGTGAGGGAGAGGTAGAAGCGGCTCTCGCCAGGGTCACCCTGACGACCGCTGCGTCCGCGCAGCTGGTTATCGATGCGACGCGACTCGTGCCGTTCGGTGCCGAGCACGTAGAGGCCACCGGCGGCGATGACCTTGTCAGCCTCTGCGGCCACGTCGGCCTTCACCGCGGTGAAGACGTCATCCCAGGCGAGTTCATACTCGTCGGGGGTGTCAATCGGGCTGAGACCCTTCGCGTTCATCTCGGCGACGGCGATGAATTCGGCGTTGCCGCCGAGCATCACGTCGGTACCACGACCGGCCATGTTGGTGGCCACCGTTACCGAGCCGAGGCGACCGGCCTGCGCGACGATCGCGGCCTCACGGGCGTGGTTCTTGGCGTTGAGCACCTCGTGCCGCACGCCCTTCTTGGCGAGCAGACGCGACAGGTATTCACTCTTTTCCACGCTCGTGGTGCCGACCAGAACTGGCTGCCCGGCCGCATGGCGCTCGACGATGTCCTCGACGACCTGCCGAAACTTGGACTCTTCGTTCTTGTAGATCAGGTCGGACTGGTCGAGGCGCTTCATCGGTTTGTTGGTGGGGATGGCCACCACGCCGAGCTTGTAGGTGCTCATGAACTCGGCGGCCTCGGTTTCAGCCGTTCCCGTCATGCCGGAGATCTTGGAGTAGAGGCGGAAGTAGTTCTGCAGGGTGACCGTGGCCAGGGTCTGGTTCTCGGCCTTGACCGCGACGCCCTCCTTGGCTTCGATGGCCTGGTGGATGCCCTCGTTGTATCGACGGCCCATCAGGATTCGGCCGGTGTGCTCATCGACGATGAGCACCTCGCCGTTCATCACGACGTAGTCCTTGTCCTTCTTGAACAGGGCGTTCGCCTTGATCGCGTTGTTCAGGAACGAGATCAGCGGGGTGTTGGCCGATTCGTACAGGTTGTCGATGCCGAGGTAATCCTCGACCTTTTCGATGCCGGGCTCGAGCACACCGATGGTGCGCTTCTTCTCGTCGACCTCGAAGTCTTCGTCGGGAACCAGGCGTTTGGCCAGGCTGGCGAACTCGTTGAACCAGCGGTTAGCTTCGCCGGAAGCCGGTCCGGAAATGATCAGGGGGGTGCGTGCCTCGTCGATGAGGATCGAGTCGACCTCGTCGACGATGGCGAAGTAGTGACCGCGCTGCACCATATCGCTGGCCTGCCAGGCCATGTTGTCGCGCAGATAGTCGAAACCGAATTCATTGTTGGTGCCGTAGGTGATGTCAGCGGCATACATTTCCCGACGCGCAGCCGGCGTCTGACCGGAGACGATGCATCCGGTCGTCATGCCAAGGGCGCGGAAGACGCGGCCCATAAGCTCGCTCTGGTAACTCGCCAGGTAGTCATTGACCGTGATGACGTGCACGCCGCGGCTGCTGATGGCGTTGAGATAGGCGGCAGTGGTGGCGACCAGGGTCTTGCCCTCGCCGGTCTTCATCTCGGCGATGTTGCCGAGGTGCAGTGCTGCCCCACCCATGAGCTGCACGTCGAAGTGCCGCAACCCCAGGGTGCGGGTACTCGCCTCGCGCACGGCCGCGAACGCCTCGGGGAGCAGATCGTCGAGCGATTCGCCGTTGGAGTACCGTTCCCGCAGGGTGACGGTCTCGTTCTTGAGTTCCTCGTCGGTGAGCTCGTGGAAGTCCTCTTCCAGCGCGTTGATGGCCTTCGCGTAGTTTTCCAGGCGGCGCAGAACGCGGCCTTCACCAACACGAAGAACCTTTTCAAGAATTGACGCCACGAATGTACTCCACTAGTCAAACGGTGCAGACACGCGCTGCGGAAGCTCGATTGAACCGCTCCCGCAGCACCCGCCTGCGCCTCTCGTCTGGCAGATGCCAGAGCGCCGACCTGGTCGGCAACTAAGGTAATGCTAGTTGGTCAGTTGGCACGCCCGCTGGCAACAGGCACAGCCTCGTGCAACTCACTCGAAGCACTATCGAGTTCGATGACTCCATAGTCCCAACCCTTGCGGCGGTAGACCACACTCGGACGCTTGGTTTCGATGTCCTGGAACAGGTAGAAGTCGTGCCCGACCAACTCCATGAAGTAGAGCGCATCGTCGACCGACATGGGCGCAGCGGCGAAGACCTTGCGACGGATGACGACGGGGCAGTACTCTTCCTCGTCCGCGACGGCGGGGGCATCCGCTTGCACGATGGGAATCGCGCCGGTGCGCACCCGCTCGAGCGTTTCGGGGTTGGCCGGAGTGATGTCGATGACACTGAACCCGACCGCGGATGCCTCGTGCAGCGACGTGGGGCGGTGGGCTCCACCGCGGTGCACCTTCTTGCGGTCCTTGGCGCGGCGAACGCGTTCAAGCAAACGGCCGAGCGCCACATCGAAGGCAGCGTACTTGTCGGATCCATCTGCTTCGGCCCGAACGAGCGGACCCTTGCCGATCAGGGTGAGTTCAACCCGGTCATTGCCAGCGGCTGCACCGTTCTTCTCGTGGTGGCGACTGACCTTGATTTCGAGTGCGACGGCCTTCTCCGCAAGGAGGGCGATTTTCTCAGCCTTCTCCGTCGCGTAATCCCGGAAACGATCAGTGATCCCAAGGTTGCGTCCGACGATGTTAGTTTCCATGACGACCTCCAGTTTGACGGACCGCCCACAAACCGGGCGATCATTGCGCGCCTTTGTCTCCACCGTAGCCGGGGCAATGGGATAAGTCACAGTATTTGTCAACCAGTTTGTGCAACCGGTCGCTATCCCGGCAGCAGACGCCGTGTTTCGGCCAGTGCGGCCAGGCCAACGACGGTGCCGCCAGCAGCGAACACGGCGCGGCGCGCCTCGAGCAGCGTTGCGCCGGTGGTCACGATGTCGTCGACCAGGATCACAGCCACTCCGTTGAGTGGATGTCGGGCGATGAGGCTGTGGTCTTTGTTCGCGGCGCGCTCCGCGCGGCCCAAGCCGACCTGATCGCTGACCACGCCGCGCTGGGCAAGCAACGGGGCCGGGTTCAGGCCGACGCGATGCAGCAGAGCATCGACCGGGTGGTAGCCGCGCACCTGCCAGGCCCGGTGCGAGGAGGGAATGGTCACGAGCTCGATTCCGGTCGGGCGCGGCGCGACCTGGTGGAGTGCGGGCAGGCTCGGTGCGGCAGCGAGCGCGGCCACGATGGCCGCTCGCAGCGGTGCGGCCAGTGCGGCGGCGGCATCCGTTCGCCCGTTGTCTTTGTAGGCGGCGATCACGTGACGAGCCACTCCCTCGTAAGTGAGCCCCGACCAGATGCGGGCGTCGTCGCGGGTGACCGGATGCACGGCCGGGAGCAGGGCCAGCCGGCAGTCCGCGCACAGTGCACGGTCAGCGGCTCCGCAGCCGCTACAGGAGGTGGGCAGCAGCGCCGCCCAGGCATCCAAGGCCGCAGCGGCCAGGTGGTCACGCAGCCGGTGGCTCATGGCGCCAGTGTGCCCGATGCTGCGGGTGCGGGATGGCGCAAGCGGGTGAGTGGTGGACGGCCGCGCCCGGCGCCGCCGGTACAGGAGTCGGCCGGCTTCAGTGCGCACTCAGCCGCCGAGACCCTGCTGAGTGGCGAGCAGCGTGACGTCGTCGATGCGGGCTTGCCACCCCGCTCCGCGTTGCACTTCGAGGCTGCCCATGTCGGTGAGAGCGCGCAGGTCACGCACCGAGTTGCTGCCGACGATGAACCGGCTGCTCGCGGGCGATTCCAGGGTAGAGCTGACGCCACCGAGCTGTTGCGTGACGATGCGGGACTCGCCGCTGGGCAGGGTACCGAGCGAGGCGACGGTCAATTCGTCGATCCAGGTCGCATCGAGGCCGACCCCTCCGCCTCCGGCCAGCAGTACCGGCGGTCCGATGCCGGTAGGAACCGACCCTGCACGAATGATCGATGCGACCACGAATCGGGTTTCGGATCCGGTGCCGAGTAGGGCGATCAGACGGGAGCCGTCACGGGAGATTTTCAGGGCGGTAATCGACGTCGCCTCCGGCCACGGTGTCGGCAACACGGTCGCTTCCCCCGTTGGGCTGTAGACGACCAGCGCGCTCGGATCGTTCGACGGCACCGACCAGACGAAGCGGTCGTTGTCGATGGACGGCGCGAGCAGCCCCGAGCGAGAATCGAGCAGCTCGGGAGCGTCGCCGACGCGCACGACGTAAACTCCGTCGGCGGCGAGGACTGCGGCCGTTCCTTGGCCGGACGAAAGCGTCACCGCGGTGGGGGCCAGCTGGGCGATGGTCGCCGACAGCCCGTCGAGCGGGGTGATGCTTTGCCCGGTCGCGGCGAGAAAGCCGAATTCACCGCCGCGCAAGACGAGCGCGCGGGCGTCGACGCGCGGGCTCACCGTGGGAGCCCCCGATTGCAGGTCGTCGATGGACTGGGAGTTCTGGTCGATCGTGATGTCAACGGACAGACCTGCTGGCAGGCTGGCCACGAGCTGCACTTTCATGCGCTGCAGGGTTTGCCGATCGGCGTTGAGCGCCTCGCTGTTTAGATCGACCATGGCCTGGCGCCCGACAACCTGCACCGCGTCAGCGGTGAGTTTGGACCCGGCCGGGAACGCCGTGGCGACCGCGCCGTCCAGCCAGGCGCTCGGCCCGGCGAGCACGGCGTTGACCAGTTTGGTGGGGGCGGATGCTCCGCGCGGAAACCAGCGCAGGTCCGGCACCAGGTAGCGAAACCCTGGGTCGTAGAAGTACACCGGCTGGGCGCTGAACACGTCGTTGAAGGTGTTTTCGTCAATGACGGTGCCATTGGGGGCCGCGCTGATGCGCCACTGATCCCCGACCTTCGCAAATTCGTAGCGCAACGGAACCGGGGTGGCGTCGACCTCGCGGTATTCGCCGGCCTCGTCCACTTCGGCGATCGGCGTGACGGCCACGAGCGTTGTGCCCTCGTCAACGACCGTGAGGGTACGCCCGGAGCCGTTGTCGACCGTGACTCCGACGGTGGGGTCCCAGACGGAGCCGAACTCCGGAACGAGAAATTGACGAGCGATATCGTAGTTGTTTTCCGGGCTCGAGGACGCATCGATGAACCCGCGCAGAATGGAATCCGTTGACGCGTCCTTCTGCGGCAGCGCCGGGAGAAAGACCGGTGCCGGGTTGGCGTCGGGGGCGAGGTCCGTGCCGGCGTGCACCACCCCGTCACGCGGAATGCCGGTACAGCCGCCCAGGCCGAAAGCCAACGCGATCGCGACCAGCCCGGCCGGTACAACACGGCCGAGCCAGCCGCGCCACGATGAATGGTGGTTATGCATGCGGGCCTCCGCCCAGAGTGGGAACGTGCCCGGACTCGCCGAGCTGGTCCGTGGCGTCGGCGGGTGGCAGCGGAAGGGGCGAGGATTCGAGCAGGCCCTGGGAGGTGCGGGGCAGAGTCAGCCGAAAGCAGGAACCCTCCCCGGGACGGGACCACACTTGCAGCCATCCGTTGTGCACGCTCGCGTCTTCCCGCGAGATCGCCAGCCCCAGGCCGGTGCCGCCGATCGTGCGCTGACGCGACGGGTCAGCGCGCCAGAACCGGTCGAAGACGTGCGCGACCTCGGCCTGGCTCATTCCGAGGCCGTAATCACGCACGGCGAGCGCAACGGCCTTCGCGTCACTGTCGACCGACACCACGACCGGTTTGCCCTCACCGTGCTCGATGGCGTTGCCGATGAGGTTCTGCAGCACCCGGCGGATGCGTCGCGGATCGACGTCGGCGTTCAGATACCCGCCCGGCGCCACCAGCTGTAATTCGCTGCCCTTGGTTTCGGCCAGGGACCGCAGGCTGTCGATGGCGTCCTCGGCGAGATAGACCAGGTTCGTCGGTTCGCTCTCCAGCTCAACCGAGCCGGCGTCGTAGCGGCTGATCTCGAGCAGGTCACTCAGCAGCAACTCAAACCGCTCGACCTGGGTGTGCAGCAGTTCGGCCGTGCGCCCGGTCGCCGGCGGAAAACTCGCCCGCTGGTCGTAGAGCACATCACCGGCCAAGCGGATGGTCGTGAGCGGCGTGCGCAGTTCGTGCGAGACATCCGACACAAAGCGTTGTTGTACCTCGGACAGGTCGGCGAGTTCACGAATCTGACTCTGCAGGCTGTCGGCCATGCCGTTGAATGAGCGCGCGAGCGTGGCGATGACGTCTTCGCCCTTCTCCGGGATGCGCACCATGAGGTCGCCGGAGGCCAGTTTCTGGCTGGTTTCGGCGGCCACCCGCAGTGGCGTGACGACGAAACGAACCACGATCCAGGTCACCGCACCGATCAGCAGCACGAGGGCGACACCGGCGACACCGAGCGTCTGCTGTACGAAGAGTAGCGTCGCTTCGGCGTCTTGCAAGCTGTACGCGATGTACAGCTCGTAGCGGCCCGCGACCGGAACGGTGATCTGCGAGCCCACGACGATGCCGGGGATGGTCGTCGTCTCGCCGGTCAGGGTGACCGATTGCCAGAATTGCTCACCGTTGTTGCCCTGGATCTGGGTGCGCAGGTCGGCGCCGATCACCCCGGTGGACTGCCCGAACGTCGACGAATCCTGCGGCGCCACGGTCGACGATTCCTGGCCAGGCACGCGAAGCACGGCGACCAGCCGGCTCGATGACGTCGCGGAGATGGAGGTTCGGGCGGAACTGAGGAGGTTCTGTACCTGCACCCGGTCCGTGGCGTCCGAGGAATCGAACAGGCTCTGCGCGGCGCTCGCCGCCCGGTTAGAATCGAGCAGCACCTGGCTGAGCCGGGACTGAAACAGGTCATTGCCGATGCTAACCGACATATAAACGCCAACGACGAGGATGGCCAGCCCGGAGAAGGCGACCGAAGTGGTCACCGTGCGAAACTGCAGCGAGGATCGCCACGACGAACGCAGCAGACGCGGCCAGTTGCGCGGCCTGCTCCAATAGGTTAGTTGCGGCATGGGGAGCCCCACCGGATCTGCTGTTGACTGACGTTCATGGTGGGGCTAGCTGACGACACCGGCACGGTAGCCGACACCGCGCACCGTCATGACAATTTTCGGATTGTCCGGGTCGTGCTCGACCTTGGCTCGCAGCCGTTGCACGTGCACGTTTACCAGCCGGGTGTCAGCTTTATAGTGATAACCCCAGACCTGCTCCAGCAGCATCTCTCGGGTGAACACCTGTTGCGGTTTGGAGGCGAGGGCCAGCAGCAGGTCGAATTCGAGCGGGGTGAGGTTGATCGATACCTCGCCGCGGGTGACTTCGTGGCCGACCGCGTTCACTACGAGATCGCCGATGTGCAGGCTCAGCGTACCGTCGACGGCCGGCGGACGCAGGCGGGTACGGATGCGGGCGACGAGTTCCTTGGGGTTGAACGGCTTGACCATGTAGTCGTCCGCGCCGGATTCAAGCCCCTTGACCACATCAGTTGTGTCTGAGCGGGCCGTGAGCATGATGATGGGCACGCCGGATTCGGCCCGGATCAGGCGGCAGACCTCGATGCCGTCGAGACCGGGCAGCATGAGGTCGAGCAGCACCAAGTCGGGCTTCTCGGTGCGAAAAATGTCGAGGGCGAGTGATCCGTCGGCGCAGTAGCCCGGGGTGAAGCCTTCGCCCTGCAAAACGATGCCGATCATCTCGGACAGGGCGGTGTCGTCGTCGACAACCAAAATGCGTGCGGTCATGGGTCTCTTTCCAGAACAAGGTCAGGTGTGTTCTGATGGTGCGCGGGGCAGATTGCCCGATGAGTAGGGCAAAGTCTGGCATAAGAGTAGCCGAGACCGCTGACAGAGTGGTCGCGCGGGCATTTCTTCGAGCGACCTGTGCCAGCATGGAACGGTGACCGACCACTGGCAAGCCCCCGACTCCCCCGTTCCGCCCCAATACGGGGAGTTTGCCACGCCGACACCCTCTTACCAGGGCCCCGGTTCGGGGCAGGGCTGGGCGCCGCCGCCCAAGCCCGGGTTGATCCCACTGCGCCCGATCGGCCTCGGCGCCCTGCTCGGGGCATCCTTTCAAGTGTTGCGGCGAAACCCCAAGGCCACGTTCGGCAGCGGTCTGATCATTCAGGCGGTCATCATGCTGGTCACCGTGCTGGTTGTCGGCCTGATCACGTTGTGGGCGTTCGACCGGATAGATAGCGCCCCGCTCGACCAGCAGGACACCGTCGCGGCCGGCTCAGTGCTGACCGGCATCCTGTCGGCCATTATTCCGCTGACCCTGACCGTTATCGCCTCGTCACTGTTGCAGGCCATCATCGTGGTCGAGGTGGCCCGCGCGACCCTCGGCGAAAAGCAGAGACTGAGCGCTCTGTGGCGGCGAGCGGCGACCCGCCTCTGGCCATTGGCGCTGTGGACGCTCCTCATTAGCGGCGCGCTGCTCCTCGGCGTAGCCGTGATTGCCGGCATCGTGGTGCTGCTGGTCACCGTCGGCGGTGTCGCGGGCATCGTCGCCGGGGTTCTGGTCGGCGTCTTTGGCGGGCTCCTGCTCGCGGCTGCGGGCTTCTACTTTTATACCAAGACCAGTGTGGTGCCGAGCCTGATCGTGCTCGAAAATTTGGGCGTGCGGGCATCCGTTATTCGATCATGGTCGCTCACTCGCGGCTATTTCTGGCGCACGCTCGGCGTGCTGCTGCTGGTCGGCCTGATTGTGCAGGTCATCAGCCAGGTCGTCAGCTTTCCGGTCTCGCTCGTGCTCGGTTTCGGAACCGTGCTGGTCGACCCCAACGGTGCGTTCCTCGAAGAGTCGACGATCATCACCGTCGTGGTCTCACTCCTCGTCGCCATCCCGATCGCCGCGGTGGCCGCCGTCGTACAGTCGGCGGCTGTCGCGCTCATTTACCTCGACCTGCGCATGCGCAAAGAGGGCCTCGATCTGGAACTCGCGCGGTACGTGGAGTCGGCGGCGCAGGGCTTCGAAGTGCCGGACCCGTATCTGGTTCCCGGGCGCTCGGCGCCATGACTTTGGCTTTGGTGCTTGGAACGATTGGTGTTCTAGGTGTACCGGTTGATCCCGACGCACCGGATGCCCGCAGCTGGCTGCGCGAGGAACTCGCCAAGGCACCGTATATCGCGGCTAAGCCGACCTGGTTCGATCGGGTCGCGCAAACTTTTCTGGACTGGCTGCAGTCGCTGACGATGCCGTCCGGTGGCGGCGCCAACTGGCTGCCGGTACTCGCAACCCTGGTCGTGATCGCGGCGGTCGTTGCCAGCTGGCTGGTGTTCGGGGCTCCGAAACTGGCTCGACGTCGGCGGCTCAGCGGCGAGTTGTTCGGGTCCGTCGACCAGCGCAGCAGCACTGAAATGCGCGCAGCGGCCTCTCTCGCTGCCAACGCCGGGCAGTGGAGCCTCGCCTGTGAAGAGATTTTTCGCGCAGTGACTCGCGGGCTCACCGAACGCACCGTACTCACAGCAGCTCCTGGCACGACCGCGCACGATTTCGCGGCGCGCGCCGGGCTCGCATTCCCCCAGGTCCGTGATGCCCTCTCGAGCGCCGCTGACGTTTTCGACCGCGTGCGCTATCTCGAGCAGACAGGCACGGAGGCGGAGTATCGCGCCCTCGCGGCGCTGGACGCCGAGCTCGAAGTGGCATCGCCCGCGACGCTGGCTGGAGTGCTGTGAGCGCGCCCTCGATCATTGGTGAAACGGATGTCGCCACGCCGACCCTGCGCGCCCAGCTACACCGTTCCTCATTCTGGACCTTCGCCGGTGCCGGCATCATCCTGGTGGCCATCGTCGCCGTGCTCGTGTCGGGCGGCGCCAACGTCGCCGGCCGCGCGCTGGCCGGGGACAACCCCGCTCCGGCCGGTTCGATGGCCTTGGTCGAGGTGCTGCGCCAGCAGGGCGTCACCGTGACGCTGGCCGATTCCCTGGCTGCGGTGCGGAGCTTGGCCGAAACGGATTCAACGGTTCTGCTCTACGACGAAAACAGCTATCTGGTCGATTCCCAGCTGACCCAGCTGACCCGGCTGGCGGCACGCACCATCGTCGTGGCACCGGACTTTCTCACCCTGCAGTCGCTCGCCCCGACCGTCGGTTTCGGTGGAGTGTCCGGCGCGAAATCGCTCGTCGCCGACTGCGCCCTACCCGCTGCCAACCGCGCCGAGGAGCTGATTCCTGGCGGCGACACGCTGTCCCTCCCGGCCGATTCCCTGCTCATCGGTTGTTTTCCGACCGGCGACAACACATTCTCGGTGGTCGCGAACGGCCGGGCCACGCTGGTTGCCGACCTGCGGGTGTTCAACAACGAGAACGTGGCCGGCTATGGAAACGCTGCGTTGGCCCTCGGCCTGCTCGGACAGAGCGATTCCCTGATCTGGTACCTGCCGACGCTCGCCGACCTGCCCCGCACCGGGCCACCTTCGCTCGCCGCGCTGACGCCCGGCTGGGTGACCCCGGTGCTGGTGCTCCTCGGGCTGACCGCCGTGGCCGCTGCGTTCTGGCGGGGACGCCGGTTTGGACCGCTCGTGGCCGAGAACCTGCCGGTCACGGTGAAGGCGAGCGAGACCATGGAGGGTCGCGCCCGGCTCTATGCGCGCGGCAATGCCCGGCTGCGCGCCCTCGACGCGCTCCGAATCGGCGCTGTGCAGCGACTCGCCAGCACCGTCGGACTTGGGCGCCTCGCCCAGCTGGAGGAGATCATGCTCACCGTTGCCGGGATCACGGGGCGCACGTCGGCCGAGGTGCGCAATGTGTTGGTCGAGGCCGTTCCCACCACTGATGCCCAGCTTCTGGCGTTGTCGGACGCGCTGCAGGCTCTGGAACGCGCGGCCAGCCGGGCCGTCGCTGCGGGGGCGACGGCATCCGTTTCACAACAGTCTTTATCCGATCCAGCCGAAAGAATGGAACCATGACGATTCCCACCACGCCTACCCAAGTGCCGGTCACCGACGAGGCAGCAGCTCTGCGCGCGTCGCTCAACCGGGTACGCACCGAGGTCGGCAAGGCCGTTGTCGGCCAGGACGGCGCGGTGACCGGTCTGATCATCGCCCTGCTCGCCCGCGGACATGTGCTGCTCGAGGGAGTTCCCGGCGTCGCCAAGACTCTGCTCGTGCGCACGCTCAGCCATGCGTTGAGCCTCGATACCAAACGCATCCAGTTCACGCCGGACCTGATGCCGGGCGATGTGACCGGGTCGCTCATTTATGACGCACGGGCCGGTGAGTTCGAGTTTCGGCGGGGGCCGGTGTTCACCAACATCATGCTCGCCGACGAGATCAACCGCACGCCGCCGAAGACACAGTCTGCACTGCTCGAAGCGATGGAAGAACGTCAGGTCAGCGTCGACGGCGAGTCGCTCAAACTGCCGGAGCCGTTCGTCGTGGCCGCGACCATGAACCCGATCGAATACGAGGGCACCTACACGCTGCCCGAGGCTCAGCTCGACCGGTTTCTGCTTAAACTCGTGCTCGATGTGCCGCAACGCACCGAGGAGATCGAGGTGCTGCGTCGCCACGCGGCCGGATTCAACCCGCGCGACCTGGCCGGTGCCGGCGTCACTGCGGTACTCGGCGCAACGGAACTCGCGGCCGCACAGGCTGCCGTTGCTCGCGTCGGCTCGAGCGCGGATGTGCTCGCCTACCTCGTCGATCTGGCCCGCGCCACACGCGTGAGTCCATCGGTCAAACTCGGCGTAAGCCCACGCGGCACGACCGCGCTGCTCGCCGCGGCCAAAGCCTGGGCTTGGCTGAGTGGCTATGACGCGATCACGCCCGATCACGTGCAGGCAATGGTATTGCCGGTCTGGCGGCATCGCGTGCAGCTACGCCCGGAAGCTGAACTCGAGGGCGTCTCAGTGGATGCGATTCTGCGCGGCGTGCTACAGCAGGTTCAGGTTCCGATCTAACGATGACGTTCAGCGGACGGTTCGTCGCACTCGTCGCCCTGGGCGTGGTGCCCATCGTGCTGCTCGGAAACACGGTGCCAGCTGCCTTCGGATTGCTTATTGTCTGGCTGCTGCTGGTGACGGTGCTCGGCGGCATCGACCTCGCCCTCGCCGCCTCGCCGCGCGCACTGACCGTCGAACGGATGCTGCCCGAGCGCGTTCGACTCGGCGAATCGGTCACGAGCGGGCTCTACCTCAGTAATTCCGGCCGTCGACGCCTGGTCGGCGTGGTGCGCGACGCCTGGCAACCGTCAGCGGGTGCCAGCACCAACCGCACCCCGATCGAGATTCCGCCGGGAGAACGGCGCCTCGTTTCGCTCGTGCTCACGCCCTTTCGCCGGGGCGAACGTCGAGCTCTGCAGGTGACGGTGCGCTCCCGCGGACCGCTGGGTCTCTGGAGCCGTCAGGTGACCCTGAACGCGCCCGGGCGCATTAGGGTCCTGCCGCCATTTCACGCTCGCAAACACCTGCCGTCGCGCATCACCCGGCTGAAGGAGCTCGACGGGCGCACCAGCGTCATGGTGCGCGGGCCGGGTACCGAATTCGATTCCCTGCGCGAATACGTGCGCGGTGACGACGTGCGCTCGATCGACTGGCGGGCCACCGCCCGGCGGAACGACGTGATGGTGCGTACCTGGCGGCCGGAGCGGGATCGCCGCGTGGTCATTGTGCTCGACACCGGCCGCACCTCAGCGGCTCGGGTGAGCGACGGACCTCGGCTGGACTCCGCGTTCGAGGCCGCGCTGCTGCTCGCCGCCCTCGCCTCGGTCGCCGGCGACCGGGTGGACTTTCTCGCCTTCGACCGGCGGGTGCGCGGTCGGGTACAGGGCGCCAGCGGGGCCGCGCTGCTCTCGCAAATGGTCGATTCTATGGCTTTGATCGACTCGGAGCTGATCGAAATGGACTGGGCGGCAGTTCCCGGCCAGGTACGTTCTGTCACGAGCCAGCATGCCCTGATCGTGCTGCTGACCTCGATCGACGCTGCTGGCGCGTCGACCGGGCTGCTCTCTGTGCTGCCCCAGCTGACCAAACGGCACACGGTCGTGGTGGCATCCGTTCTCGACCCGGTCACCGTTCTTGCGGCCGGTGAGCGCGGTGGCCGCGACGAGATTTACCGGGCGGCGGCAGCTGAGCGGGCCTTGCTCGACGTGGCGCGCGTATCGGCCGCGATCCGCCAGCTGGGAGCGGATGTTGTCACCGACTCCCCGGCGCAGCTTCCGCCGGCCCTGGCCGACCGGTACATCGCGCTGAAGGCCGCCGGGCGGCTCTGACTCAGACGGCGCTGGCGCAGGTTTCTCGGCCGAAGTTGTCGGGCAGAACTTTGCGTCATCACCAACTCCGCTGGTCGAGCCTGGCACAGGCACGACCGCAACTATTTTGCGGTACCCGTCAGGCGCTGTAGATGCGGGTACTGCCAGCTTCAAACTCGGCGAGGTCGCCGGTCTCGCCGGCCCGAAAGGCACGGCCGCCAACGACGATCATGTACGCCAGAAAGGCACCGAGCGCGACCGCTCCAATGCCGATCTTGACCGGCCACGGCCACGGCTGCGAGGTGACGAAGCCCTCAATGATGCCCGACACCAGCAGCACGAAAACCAGACCGATAGCCACCGTGAACAACGCCCGGCCGTCTTCGGCGAGGGCTTGCCCGCGGGTACGGGCGCCGGGAGCGATCCAGGCCCAAAAGATCAGCAGTCCACCGGCCGCCGCCACAAAAATCGCGGTGAGCTCGAGCAGACCGTGCGGGGCGATATACAGAAAGAACACGTCGCCCTTGTCGTAGGCGAACATCACGGCCGCCGTGGTGCCGAGGTTCATCGCGTTCTGCAAAATGATGAACGGCACGTACACTCCGACGATTCCAAAGGCGATGCACTGCGCGGCGATCCAGGCGTTGTTGGTCCAGACCAACCCGGTAAAGGAAGCCGCCGGATTCGCCGAGTAGTACCCCACGAAATCCTCATTCGCGATCTGCGCGAGTTGGGCATCCGTTCCCAGGTTGGCCAGCACCTGTGGATCGTTGAACGCCCACCCGGCGTAGAGCGCCGCGACCACGAACGTCACAACGGCGACGGCGAGGGTGAGCCAGCGCAATCGGTACAGCGCCGCCGGAAGCTGAGCCAGGAAGAACCGGGGAATCTGGGCCAAAACATTGGCACTCACGCCGGTGAACCTCAGCCGCGCCCGCGACAGACCGACCGACAGCCGGTCTCCCTCCAGAGTCGACCCGGCGGTGGACTTGATGGCGGAGAGTTGGGTGGCTCCAGCCTGGTAGCGCTCGATCAGCTCATCCGCTTGGGCACCGGTCAGGCGCCGACGAGCCCCGAGCTCGGTCAGGCGGTCCCAGTCGGCGCGATGCGCTGCCGTGTATGCATCTAGATCCATCTGGTTCAATAGTAGACATGAAGGAGACTGCGCGCCCGTCTGATCGTGCCGAACGTGACGACCTGGCGCGCGACGACGAGCTCGTCACCGGTGAGGCGGTTGCGCTCGACGTGCGGCCGGCCAGCGTCATCCTGCGCGCTGCCGGCGCGATCATCGACACCGCTGCCTACGCAGCCCTCTACCTGCTCATTCTGCTGGCCTTTTTTGTAAGCCTGGGAGAACGTACCGACGCGGCGCTCACCCAGGCGTTCGTGATCGCCGCCCTGGTCTTCTCGATCCTGATCGTGCCCGTGCTGGTCGAAACCCTCACGCAGGGCCGTTCACTCGGCAAGCTCGCTATTGGCGCCCGCATTGTGCGCGACGACGGCGGAGCGATCTCGCTGCGGCACGCCTTCATCCGTTCCCTCACCGGCGTGCTCGAGATTGTGATGACCGTCGGCGGACTAGCAGCAACCGTCGCCCTCCTCAACGGCCGGTCCAAGCGACTCGGTGATCTGCTCGCCGGTACCTACAGCCAGCACGAACGCGTGCCGCGCAATCGCGCGGTCGTTCGCCCCGTCCCTGAGGCGCTCACGTCCTGGTCCCAGACCGTCGACATCGCCCAGCTGCACGACCGTCTGTCCCGCCGCGTCGCCCAGTACCTGCGCCAGTCGCCCCACCTCACTCCCCTCACGCGCGAGCGCCTGGCTCAGTCCCTGGCTGCCGAGGTCAGTCCGTTTGTTTCGCCGCTACCCGACGCTCCCGCCGAGTACCTTCTCGCTGGAGTCGCCGCCGTACGCCGCGAACGTGAATACAACGCACTCCTCCTCGAACGTGAGCGCCTCGCCCGCCTGGCCCCCGTCTTGACCAGCCTCCCCCATGGCTTTCCTAACCGCTAGAGAACCACGGTGGCTGGTTTTTGCAGGCCACCTCGCGTTGGTCGATGGCGGTCTCGACAAGGTCAACGACCGGATGAGTGCGAGCTAGAACATGCTCGTTGCCACTTGAAACACGTGGGCGGCGCGTCGGGTTTGGAGACCTCGCTGCGTTAAACGCACTACTCGGGGGGCTCCAGGTGTTCCTGGCCGAACCGGTGTTCGGCACGGCGATTCCACCGATTCTTTATGTCTATATCAATCGCGCCGTGATCATCGGAGCGGGGGCCGCGAAGCTCCTCGCACTGGTCATGGCCATGCCAGCCGTAGACGAGTGGATCGGCGAGAAGGTCGCTACCCTCGCGCCGATTGGGCGCGTCGCAACTGGACAAGCGTGGGAAGCCTGCATCAGCGAAAAGCGACGGGCCACCCGCGTCGACGAATGGTCCCGGCAACGCACGTTAACGCAAAAGGGCCACCCGTGGGTGGTGTGTTAAAGCAGAAAGGCCACCCGAGGGTGGCCTTTCTGGTGTTTCTAAGTTAAGTCCGGCGGTGTCCTACTCTCCCACAGGGTCCCCCCTGCAGTACCATCGGCGCTG
>NZ_PJJM01000070.1 GCF_002929805.1 Cryobacterium sp. Y50
GGGCAACAATCATGCCGGACCCGACAGGCCAACTCCCTCAGATACTCACACCATCCGAGGTTACAAACAAGGTAACGGGGAATGGGTGTTCCCCCGATAACGGGGCAGACGGTATTTTAGGCGGTGTGTTTGGAGCCCTCGTCGGAAGCGGTTGCTGCGGCGTTCCTGGCCAGCAGGTCGCGGATCTCGGTGAGTAGGTCGAGCTCGGTCGTGGGGTCGGCTACGACCTCGGATGGCACACCGGCGGCGCGACGACGGTCCTGGGCCTCCTTGAGCTTGTTCAGCGGAAGCACGATCAGAAAATAGACGACGGCGGCGATCAGCAGAAAGTTGATCAGGGCACCGATGACGGCGCCGAACAGAATTTTGTCGCCACCGGAGAGAGTCAATGGGAGCGCTTTAGCAAGCGAGTCCGCTTTGAAAATCGACGCAATGAGCGGGTTGAAGATGCTCGTGACGATCGACGTGACGAGGGCGATGAACGCCGTACCGATGACGACGGCGACGGCGAGGTCGATGACATTGCCGCGCATGATGAATTCTTTGAAACCGTTGATCACGGGGTGCTCCAATCGAATGACTTGGGAGACCGTCCTGGTCAGCGCCATGCTTTAAGACGCCTTAGCGGTCGGAACGGAGGTAGGTGCCGCGGACTTGGCGGATGTGCTGTCCGCTTTCTTTTCGGCGGGCTTGGTCGCCGAGGAGTCCGGCTTGCTCGCCGATGAATCGGACTTCTCGGCCGGCTTGCGGTCGAGATTTGGGTTGGACCGCTTCGCATCCGCTTTGGAGTCGTTGCTGTAGAAACCGGAGCCGCTGAAGGTCACGCCGATGGAGGAGAAGACCTTGCGCAGTTTGCCCTGGCAGGTCGGGCACACCGTGAGCGAGTGGTCGGTGAAGGCCTGCTGGATATCGAAGGCGGTGTCGCACTCGGTGCAACGGTAAGAGTAGGTAGGCACTGCATCTCCAGCTGGTTGTTCCGACAGGCAAATGCCTGCCAGAACTAAGGTTAGGCGCGCTGGCTGCCCGCCAGATGCAGAACGGGGTTCACGAGCGGTATTAAATGGTCAGAACGCGATGATGCGAGTCGGTGTGACGAGACCGTTGACCGGTTGGTCATGCACTTCTCGGGGAACCTCGTCGAGGTATTCGCTGTCGAAGACGACGGCGTAAACCGGCGGGCACTTTTCCATCGAGCCGAGGGTCTTGTCGAAGTAGCCGCGGCCCCAGCCCATGCGCAGGCCCGACTCGTCGATAGCCGCTGCCGGCACGATGATGAGGTCGACATCGTTGACGGCGATCGGGCCGAGTAGGGTTCCGACCGCTTCGGGGACCCCGGAAATGCCGGTGAATTCTTCTTCGCCGTCGCCGACGGTCCAGTCCAGCAGACCGTCTTCGCGAGAAATGGGAAACAGAATACGAATGCCCTCCGCCGTCGCCCAGTTAAGAAAGGGCCGGGTATCGGGTTCATTGCGCGCCGATAGGTAGCAGGAAATCGACCGGGCGGAGAGGTCGACCACGAGACTCTGCAGGTTTTCGGTGAAGCCGGCCGTAGCCGATTCACGCTCCGAGGAGGTCATGTTCTGGCGACGTTCGCGCAGCTCCGCTCTCAGCGCACGCTTTCGATGACCAATGTCGGAGTCCATATGATGCATCCTACTTGCCACTAACCTAGTGCCCATGGGTACCCCGATAACTAAAGCCGTCATTCCCGCAGCTGGGCTGGGAACACGATTTCTGCCAGCGACCAAGGCCATGCCGAAGGAGATGCTGCCCGTCGTCGACAAGCCGGCCATTCAGTATGTCGTTGAGGAAGCCGTTGCGGCCGGGCTCAGCGACGTGCTGATGGTCACCGGGCGCAACAAGAACGCGCTGGAGAACCACTTCGACCGCATGACCGAGCTTGAGGCCATGCTCGAACGTAAGGGCGACCAGACCCGGCTCGCCAAGGTTCGCGAATCCAACGAGCTCGCCGACATCCACTATGTGCGTCAGGGTGACCCGCGCGGCCTCGGCCACGCCGTTCTGCGCGCGCGCATGCATGTCGGCCACGAACCCTTCGCCGTGCTGCTTGGTGACGACATTATCGATGCCCGCGACCCGCTACTCACGCGCATGCTCGAGGAGCAGGTCAAGCGCAACGCCAGCATCGTCGCGCTGCTTGAGGTTGACCCGTCGCAGATTCACCTGTATGGTGCGGCCGCGGTCGAGTTGACCGACGACCCCGACGTCGTGCGCATCACCGGGCTGGTCGAAAAGCCCAGCCAGGAGGATGCTCCGTCCAACCTCGCCATTATTGGCCGCTATGTGTTGCGCCCAGAGGTGTTCGACATTCTCGAGCACACCGCGCCGGGCAAGGGCAACGAAATTCAACTGACCGATGCCCTGCAGGAAATGACTGTCAACCCCGAAAGCACCGGCGGCGTTTACGGCCTCATCTTTCGGGGGCGTCGTTACGACACCGGCGACCGGCTCGACTATATCAAGGCCATCGTGCAGCTTGCCGTCGATCGCGAAGACCTCGGGCCGGACCTCAAACCGTGGCTGCACGAATTCGTCGCCACGCTCGACTAACGCCGCACCAGTCCAAAATACAGCCCAGCCCCACCGGGGTTTTCAGCCCACGACAGACAGGCGAACCGTGCCGATCGCTATACCAACCCTGCGCGAGGGGGCCGTCACTCTGCGCCCCATCCGATTGCGCGATGCCCGGGCCCTCGAAGGCGAACTTTTGGCCAACCGTTCCTGGCTGCGTAAGTGGGAGGCGACCAACCCGTACGCGCCGATGTCTTTCGACACGCGCGCCAGCATTCGGAGTCTGTTGACACACTCGCGGTCGGGTAACGGCCTGCCGTTCATCGTCGAAAGCAACGGGCACCTGGCCGGTCAGCTGAACGTGTCGTCGATCACCTGGGGATCGCTGTCGTCGGCGACCATCGGCTACTGGGTGAGTGAGAAGTTCGCCGGCCAGTCGATCACGCCGATGGCCGTGGCCCTCGCGACGGACTACTGCTTCTATCAGCTCGGCCTGCATCGCATGGAGATCTGCATCCGCCCGGAGAACAAGGCGAGCCTGCGGGTCGTTGAGAAACTTGGCTTTCGCTATGAGGGATTGCGTCGCCGCTATATCCATATCAACGGTGACTGGCGTGACCACTTCTGCTTCGGTCTCGTCGCCGAGGAACTCACCCAGGGCGTATTGCGCCGCTGGTACGACGGGATGGTACCAGCGGATGCCGCCACGGTCACCGCGGCAGATCTCGAGTCGGCCGCGCATCCGGTGCGGGTCATAGTTAGATGATCGCGCCGATTCGCGCCGATTCGCCCCGTTCGGGGGCGGAATCAGTGTATTAACTTCGGTGACACGCCACCGGTAATCATCGGCTCTAGTGGCTGCGCCTCTTACCGTTGACAACATGAGTAATGAGGCATTGGGTGGCGGGGTGATGGTGGCGGTGGCCGCAGTGCTCTGGGTTGCCTACCTGATGCCCACCTGGTCGCGCCGCAAGCAGTACCAGGCGACCGAAAAAAACGCCGTACGGCTGCAGCAAACGTTGCGCATTCTAGCCGAAACCGCCGAGGTGCCGCACCAGGTGCGACTAGAAGCTACCGCCCGCACCGTGGCCGAGCAGCAACGCGTTCTGGCGCGGGCTGAGCAGACCGAACGGGCCGAAGCGCAGGCAGTGGCGGATGCTGCCCGGGACGTTCGCCGCGCCGCTGCGGCACTCGCTGCTGCCGCTGCGCCGCGCGCGTTGGAGCCGCCCGTTTCTAAGCTTCGGCGGCTGCGCCGTTTTCGTGGCCTGGTGTCGCTGGTTCTGCTGGCCGGATTCGTGCTGGTCGTGACGGGGATCGCTCCCGCCCTGACCGGCTCATTCACCGCCTTGGTCGGTGGCGGGGTTGTCATGGTGGCCGCGTTCGGTATTCTCGGCCGGCTCGCCACGGTCGCCCGCTCGGCGCGTGTGGTGCGTGTGGATGCCCCGGTAGTGTTGCCCGTTCTGGTCGGCCAGGTCTTTGAGCCCGTACAGCTCGAAGAGACCCCGATTGCCTCGGCGACCTGGACGCCGCAACCGGTGCCGCGAGCGATGCATCTCTCGCGCGGATCCATTGCGCAGTCGGCGATGGCATCCGTTGAAGCGGCCAATCAGTTGCGCAAGTCCGCCGCCGAGGCGGAGGTCGCGCGCCGCGCCGCCGCGCTCGCCGAGGAAGCAAACCGGGCCATCACGCCGATCGCCAGGCCCGCAGTGGCTGCGGTGCCGAGCCGATTCGCGTCGATGGGAATCGTCGGCGAAACAAGCCCGGGCATGACCGACCTCGACGCCGTGCTGCGTCGTCGCCGCGCTGTCTAATTGGTGGATCGCATGGGAAGCGGCGAAAATGGCGGCCGGCCCGTGATATTCTTCAAAGGCAGTTTGGGGCTATGGCGCAGTTGGTAGCGCGTCTCGTTCGCAATGAGAAGGTCAGGAGTTCGAATCTCCTTAGCTCCACTCATACTGTAAGAACAGCCCCGGCCTCGGTCGGGGCTGTTCTTATTCCCGGGTGCCTTCCCTCGCCTGGCTCGGGTGATGTCATCTTCGGCCCCTTCGTTTTCGTGAGAAGACGCATTTAACTCCTTGGGACGGACTCATGGGGCCGATCGTGTCGTCTCGCGTGGGGCGGAGCGTGGCCATGGGGCCGATTGCGTTGTCTCGCCCGGGGGCTAGTCGATCGGGGGCGCTGCAGGGTCTGGGTGATGCGGCTGGCCTCGTCGAGTAGCAGCTGGCCGAGGATCTTCTGCCGTTCGGGCTTGAATCGTGGCTCGATGCCGGTGAGCGAGAGTGCCCAGCCCGGGCGGCCGCTGCGGTCGAAGATCGCGGCACCCATGCCCCAGCTGCCCTCCAGGATGAGTCCTGGGTTGACCGCATAGCCCGTCACGCGGGTGCGTTCGAGGTTGGCGCGGATGCTCGCGGGGGAGTGCTGGGCGCCCCAGCGAGCCGCGAGGGTCTCGGTGTCGGCGGATCCTGTGTCGGCGAGGAGGGCATCCACTTCGGTCTCGGGCAGGTAGGCCAGAATCGCCATTCCAGCGGATGCCACCCCCAACGGAAAGCGCACCCCCTCGTGCAACACGAAGGAACGGATCGGAAAACTGCCCTCCTCGCGGAGCAGGCACACCGTCTCGGCGCCGCGCCGAATGGAGAGGAACGCGCTCTCCCCGGTCTCTTCGGCGAGGCGCTGCAGGCTCGGCCGGGCCAGTTCCTCGATCGGGTAGCGGGCCGTGGCGACGGTGCCCATGACGAACAGCTCGGGGCCGTAGTGCCAGGTGTGGCTCACGGCATCGTGGTCGAGCAGACCTTCGGCGGCGAGCGAAGTGAGCAGTCGGTGTACCGTGGGCCGGGTCAGGCCCGAGTCGCGCACGATCTCGGCCAGGGGAGTGCCGGCCGGATTGCGCCCGACCAGGCGCAACAGTAGGGCGATCCGTCCGACGACCTGTGCGCCCGGCACCGAGCGTGCGCTCTGAGGCAGCTGTGAGCCGTGTTCCGGGTGGGCGCCGCGAACCGAGGCGCCTGGGACTGATTGCCCGGCCGGTGCTGGTGACGCGCCGGTTCGCGTCGGCACTCCCGATGCGGGTGGCTGAGAAATCATTTCGCCTCCTGTGTCCATAATGTGGATGATTTACATTCGTCAGTTCATGGTATGGAATAAAGAAAAACCGAAGTTTGACAGGACTTGTCGGGCCTGAATAGTATGACGATAGCGGATGATGTCCACAAAGTGGACGCTGCGGCAGGCGTGATACCAACTCGATGAGGAGACCGTATGTCCAAGGTTCAGACCAGCGCGAGCGAGGCGCTGCACGACGTTCTGCGCGACGGGATGGTGCTCGCGGTAGGCGGCTTCGGCCTCAGCGGCATTCCGGCGGATCTCATTGACGCGGTACGGGCATCCGCTGTGAAAAATCTCACCGTCGTATCGAACAACATGGGTGTCGACGGTAAGGGGCTCGGGGTGCTGCTGGAGGCCGGACAGGTGCGCAAGGTCATCGCCTCCTATGTGGGGGAGAATAAGTTGTTCGCTGAGCAGTTTCTCGCGGGTGTGCTGGAAGTGGAGTTCAGTCCGCAGGGCACCCTGGCCGAGCGGTTGCGGGCCGGCGGCGCTGGCATTCCGGCGTTCTATACCAAGACCGGCGTCGGCACGCTCATCGCGGAAGGCAAGCCGCTCGCCGACTTCGATGGTGAGACCTACCTGCAGGAGCGCGGAATCGTCGCCGACGTCGCACTGGTCAAAGCCTGGCGCGCCGACACCCTGGGCAACCTCGAGTACCGCTTTACCGCGCGCAACTTCAACCCGGTCATCGCGACCGCCGGCATTATGACCATCGCCGAGGTCGAGGTGATCGTGCAGCCCGGCGACATCGATCCAAACCACGTGATCACCCCCGGCGTCTACGTGCAGCGCCTAATTCAGGCCTCAGCTCGGGTCAAAGACATCGAACAGCGCACCGTGCGCAGCCGGCCCATGCTGGCCGGTGTACAGGCAGGAGAGTGAATCATGGCGTGGACCAGAGATGAAATGGCCGCCATCGCGGCGCAGGAGCTAAGCGACGGCGACTACGTGAACCTCGGCATCGGCATTCCAACGCTCGTGGCCAACAACCTGCCCGAGGGAGTTCAGGTGACGCTGCAGAGCGAGAACGGGCTGCTCGGCATGGGGCCGTTCCCGTGGGAGGGTGAGGAAGACGCCGACCTCATCAACGCTGGCAAGCAGACCGTCACGGTGCTGCCGGGGGCGGCGATCTTCGATTCGGCGACCTCGTTCGGCATGATTCGCGGCGGGCACGTGAAGGTAGCCATCCTCGGTGCCATGCAGGTCTCGGGCCAGGGCGACCTCGCCAACTGGACCATCCCCGGCAAGATGGTCAAGGGCATGGGCGGCGCGATGGATCTCGTGGCCGGCACCCCGCGCGTGGTCGTGCTCACCGAGCACGTCGCCAAGGACGGCACCCCGAAGATCGTCACCGAGTGCACACTGCCGCTGACCGGCGTGCGCGTCGTCGACCGCATCATCAGCGACACGGCCGTCTTCGACGTGACGCCGACCGGCCTCGTGCTGCGGCAGCGCGCCCCTGGTGTGAGCCTGCAGGACATCGAGGACACGACCGAGGCCGCCTTTACGGTGGAGGAGCTGGCTCCGACGCAGTAGCGCGTGGAGCTGGCTCCGACCAGCTGTACGACCCCGACCAGCTGCGCGGCCGGATCTGGGGCTACGATTTCAATTCAGGGTCGAACATCGTCGACGTATATGTGGGCGATCTGCGTGGCAAATACGGTGCGAAACGCATCGAGACGGTACGCGGAACGGGCTACCGACTCGCTTGAGTCGGTAGCCCGTAAGTTGCCGCGTCTGGACTACTCGTGATCGCTGCCGTGGCCCGAGTCGTCGCTGTCCGAGTCGCCGCCGCCGTGGCCGCTGTTGTCGTCGCTGTCACTGTCGTCGCTGGCATTGTTGTCGTCCTGGCCGGAGTTGCTCCCGACGCGTCCGTCGCTGTCATCCGGGGCATCTGCGACATCGTCGGTACCATCGGAACCGATGCGTCCGTCGCTGTCATCGGGAGCGTCACTGACGGAATCGTCGACCACGTCATCGGTGCCGTTGCCGGAACCGATGCGTCCGTCGCTGTCATCGGGAGCGTCGTTCACGTCATCCACGCCGTTGCCGGAACCGAGGCGCAGGTCGCTGTCGTCGGGGGCTTTCGGAGAATCGGTGGCGCTGCTCGAACTTGGCGCGGTGCTGGAGGTGCTCGTGGGAGCCACGACGACCCGGTCGGTGTTCGCCTGGGCCGCGATCACGCCGACCGACATCAACCCGGCGAGGCCGATGGTTGCGAGGGCGATGGTGCGCTTCTTCGTCATCTGAAACATGGGGTTACCTTTCGTATGCGCCGAAACCGGCGGATAGATTGCGTGGCGTTTGTCCACGCCCTCACTCAACTGCGTTTAGCTAAGACCGGCGCGAGAGCCTCGTGAGAGCGCTCTCATGTTGAGCGGTGAATTATCGCTGCTGCCCAATCCACCTCTGCCGCCGCCATGATCGTCCACGACCACCGGGTCCGCTGCGGGAACGAGTTCCTGCGCGCTGAGGGCGGGCGCGGGGTCGATGGTACGCTCAGGATTCAGTGAGAGCGTTTGCTCTGAAGGCGTAGCACTCGAAGTGGATACTCCCCTCGGCTGCACCGACACGGCCGGTACCCTAATAGGTCGAACCGGCTGCTCGGCAGTGGCGCACGAATCGGTCAGCGCCGAGGCGAGGCCCACGCACAGAGAGGCTCCAGCTGCACCGGTGACGACCCACTTCAGTGGGCGTCCGAAAATTCTGTGCACGTACATGAGGCCTCCCGATCGATAAATCGTGCCCTCAGTCTGGGCCCATCGGGTAAGACGAACGCACGGTCTGCATGAGCCTTCTCTTAGATTCGGTGCCCGATTCTCGGGTTAGACCATGATCTTGTTGTGACAAATAGTAAATGTATGGCTGCGCGCAGAAGCTCACTCTGCATTTTTCCCGGTCAGCGTCTCCAGCTGCTGGAACGTCGCGGAGTGTGCAGATGAAACTCGGCTTCGCATCGCGAGATTTTTGCTGCCCTCATAACCTGTGGTGGCTTCGATGAAATCGCAGGAGTGGTGAGCGCGTGAGTGATCGCACCCGGCCGACCCGGGGGCATGGCACCGGAAGGCTATGGACGCAGCTCGCCACCACGACCGAGGGTGAGGATCTGCCCGATCATGGCCGATCCGTGTGGCCCCGCGAGGTAGCTGACGGCCGACGCGAGAGCGGCTGGAATTGCCGGATCGTCGTGTGCCTGAGCCGGGAGCGCAATCTCATTGACGATTATTCCATCAGGACCAAGATCGCGGGCCAGCGTCTTCATCAAAGCGATCAATCCGCCTTGCGCGGCGGCAGCAGCCGTGGCGTCGCGGCCTTGGGTCGCACTCCAGCCGGTCCCGACCAGCAGGATCCGGGTATCACCGGCGCGACGCAGCGCTGGGACAGCCGCGCGAATCACCGCGAACGGAACAAACATAGAGCTCCGCACAGCCTCGAACCACTCGGTCGGCGGGGTGTCGATAAATCGAGCGGATTTCGGTGACACTGCATCGCAAACCAGGATGTTGAGCGAACCTAACTCGACTTCCACTCGTTCTACCGACGCGAGAACTGTCCCGGGATCGACCGAAAGGATCGCGCCATCGATCAGATCACCGAGCACTGCGACGCGCACGCCGTCCGCCGTGAGCCGTGCCACTACGGCGCGGCTCTGCGCGCGATCGTTTAGTGCCACCAGAGCCGTTCTAGCCGATTCAACCGGTGCAATACTGCCCATCATTAGATTGTTGCTCCTGCGTTCGGTGACACGATTTGCCCGGCGAGGGACGGGCCGACCTCGAGGAGAAACTGCACGGCGGCGGCGATTTCATCCGGGCGAACGAGGCGCCCGGCGGGCAGTGTGGCCAAGAAACTCTCGGACCGCCACGGGGAGTCGGCGGCGAGCATGGGCGTATCCGCCGCCCCGGGCGCAACAGTGTTCACGGTCAACCCGCTGCCCTCGAGCTCAGTGGCAAGACTGCGGCTGAATCCGACAATGGCTCCCTTCGTCGCGGCGTAATGAGCATCACCCTGGCTGCCCCCCACGCCAAGGTCCGATGAAATGGTGACGATCGTGCCGGCACCCTGCGCGAGCATGAGCGGCATGATTGCGGCGCAGGCGTTGATGGTACCGCCGATATTGACGGCGAGCATACGGTTCCATCGTTCATCGGTGATCGACTCGATCGGCAGCTCTTCGTAGACGCCCGCGACGGTCACAAGTGCATCGATCGGGCCGAGTTCTGCCGCCGCGCGCTGCACGGCGGCGGCCACAGCCACGGTATCCGTCACGTCGGCTTGCAGGCTCAGATCGGTGTCCGACGTAAGTAAGTCGAGGCCGGCGACGGTCCATCCGTCACGGTGCAACGACTGACAGACGGCTGCCCCCAGCCCACTGGCCGCGCCCGTCACGATGGCTACCCTGCTCACCTAGTCCTCGCCTTCGAAGGGTCGCGCTGACAAATGTTCGTGAACACCCAACCAGGCACCCTCCCGGCGTTCCATGATGATCGATTCGCGTTCTTTGAGGTCGCGCACTGAGCCGTTTAGGATGAGCGTCGTGTCGACGTCATGGCTGAAGATGGCGGTGCTGCCGATAACTTGGATACGTCGACTCTCTGACTTGCAGTTCTGTACCTGGAAGCCTGAGTTTCGTTCCCAATCCGCCCAGATCGCTTCGTACGCTGCCCGGCTTTCGAGGCGCTGCGGCACTGTATAGAAGAGGAACGTTGCATCCGCTGCAAAGCCGGAAAAGTATGCTTCCCGCTTGTGTCGAGCGAAATTGTCGATGATGGCGTCAATGGCGATCAGTGCATCGATTTCCTCGTCACTCATGTGCGTGCCCGAGAGACCGCGACCTTAGCGGCGGTTGATGCATGGTCCGTCACTATGGGTTCGGGGTCGCCGGGCCGGCTGGGCACGATGCGCGCGCCGTTGGCGCCGAACACGAAGCGGGGTTCCGGAAAGAGCCACAACGCTCCGAGATAGAGCATCGCTGCCGCCACTACCGCGATGAGCAGGCTGAGGTCGATGCCTCCACCGGCGTCGATGAACGGGCCGACAATCACCGGCGGATAGTTGGCAAAGAGCAGACCGATCGTGGCAGCGCCGACCCAGGCCACCATTGCGCGCCAGTTGACACCGGCGTGAAACCAGTACACGCCGCCAACCTCGCCCTTATTGAAAACCTGCAGGTTTCGGGCATCGAAGTGACCGCGCCGCACGAAATAGCCGATTGTCATGATGACGATCCACGGCGTCGTCGTCACGATGATGGCACCGACGAAAGCGTTGACGGCTTCCAGCAGATCGAAGAAGAGTCGCCCGGTGAGAATAAAGATGAACGCGACAACACCGATGGCGATCGTTGCCTGCACCCGACTGAATCGTGGAAACACTGACGAGAAGTCGAGGCCGGTACCGTACAGCGAGGTGGTACCGGTCGACAGGCCCCCGATGAAGGCGACGAGCATGAGCAGCACCGAGTACCAGATCGGGCTGGCCTGAATCAAGGCAAACACGTAGTCGCCTTGACCGGCGACGATCGTGGCCGTCGCAACTCCGAACAGGAACGGAATCAGGGTCAACAGTTGCCCGAGGAAGGTGGCGAGGAAGAGCTTGCGCGGCGGTGTGCTTCTGGGAATATACCGCGACCAGTCCCCGAGGAATGCGCCGAACGAAATGGGGTTGGCCATAACGATGAGCGCGGAGGCGACGAATGTCGGCCAGAATCCGCCGAGCGCAAAAGCCGATGGGCCGGGGTTGTACCCAGCATCGAATGTTCCCGAAAAGGCGACGATGGCCAGCAGAATGAGCGCCGTGTTCGCGATGACTGCGGTCTTGTTGACCAGGAGCATGAACTGAAATCCGTACACGACCACGATGATGACGATGATGCCGATCACGCCATACACGATCGTGCGCAGACCGATCGAGTCGGTGGCGTCGGCGAGCCGCGTGAGCGCGCCGACTAGGGCGTCCCCGCTGATCCAGACGGAGATCGAGTAGAACGCGATCGCGGTCAGCAGCGAGAGAAAGGATCCGACCACGCGACCGCGCACGCCGAAGAATGCTCCGGACGAGACGGCATTGTTGGTGCCGGTTTTCGGCCCGAACAGTCCCATTGGCATGAGAAAGAGTGCGCCGACCAGCACGCCGGCGACGGTAGCGAGCACCCCTTGCCAGAATGACAGACCCAAAACAATAGGAAAGGTACCCAGCAGAACGGTGGCGAAGGTATTGGCCCCGCCAAACTGGATGCGCAACAGATCGACCCAGGTAGAGGTACGATCGGCGTCGGGGATGATGTCGATCCCGTGTTGTTCGACCTCGGTGACTTTGGGCCGAGCGTTCAAGGTGACCGCTCCGGTGCCGGGGGCAACGTCGTTGTTGTTCATGGTTACTGCCTTCGGTTTCACTCGCGTATTGGGGCGGGCCTGAAAACAAGCTGAGGTCGAGACTAGCGTCGCACTTAACCAATGTGCAATAGTTTTTGACTATGAGGATAAAAAAGGTTGTTGATCTGTCGCTCGTCGTGAATGCCACCACCCAGACTTACCCTGGAGATCCCCAGCCGCGTTTTGAGGTGCACAGCACGATTGAACGCGACGGATTCAACCTCTTGAGCGTGAGCATGGGATCGCAGACCGGCACCCACGTCGACGCCCCGTACCACTTCGATGAGTCGGCCCCAAAAATTGATGAACTGCCGCTCGATCGGTTCGTCGGTCGCGCGGTGATTGTGAATGCGCGCGACCTCGGCCCGCGCGGCCGGATCACGTGGGAACATGTGACGCCGGTGGCCGACAAGCTCGAACCGGGGGTCATCGTGCTGCTGCACACCGGCTGGAGCGCGCACTACGGTACCGACCTCTACTTTGACAACCCGTTTCTCGATGCGGATGCTTGCCGCCGCATGATCGCCCTCGGGGTGCGCACCTTCGGTATCGACGCAATCAACATTGATGAGACGCCCGATGCAGATCACCCCGAGGAGGGGTTCCCGGTGCACCATATCATTGCCGATGTCACCGGTGTGATTGCTGAAAACCTCACCAATCTCGCCGCGATCGATTTTGATGACGCTCTCGTGTCGCTTCTGCCGATAGCCTTTGAGGCAGCTGATGGCGCACCGGTTCGTGCGGTTGCGCTGCAGCTCGAGGTCTAGGACTAAAAGTGGGTCGACAGGTTCCGATCGGGTTGCGCTTGCGCGCTGCCCGATTGCGCAATGGCATGACCTTGGAGGCCGTGGCCACGATTGCCGGCATTAGCCAAGGATTCGTTAGCAAGCTCGAGCGCGACCAGGTGTCGCCTTCCGTCGCCACGTTAGTGGCGATTTGCGATGCCGTCGGGTTGCGAGTGGGGGAGCTGTTCGAATCTCCCCCAGCGCAGATCGTTCGTGCCGGCCAGGGATCACCAATCAATTTCGGTGGTCGTGGGGCGTCCGAATTCTTGGTGACCCCGGGCACACAAAGCCAGCTTCAGGTCATTCAGTCCGTTATCGAGCCTGGCGGTTCGGCCGGGAATGACCTGTACGTGCTGGATTGTGACGTCGAATTCGTCTTCGTGGTGAGTGGATCGTTGACGCTGACGATTGGCGAGGAGAATTTTCTGCTCAACCCCCGCGATGCCATGACCTTTCGTGGTCGCGACCCGCATACTTGGCGGAACACCTCGAGCACCGAGGAATGCGCGGTGCTCTGGGTAATGACCCCCGCGCCATAGAACCGACGCTGTCCGGCCCATACGTTGTGCCGTCTGACGCACTGCAATCCGCGACAGACGTAAACCTCGCTCCGTCGTGCCGGACTTGACATTGCACGGTGCTAGCGCCCACCATGGCCACAAGGAAATATTACCAATAGTCATTTTTTTTTTCTTATTGGTCACTCAATGTCGAGATGAAGGATTTTCAATGCAGCCACACACCCCTCCCACGCGCGTGATCGCTTTGCTCACCGGACTAATCACATCCGGTCTTCTGCTGAGCGGATGCGCAGCTCCGAGCGACGATTCCGCGGTGGCCGCGGATGCCGCATCCGCCATTGACACGCTGAAAGCGGATGCGACCTTGGCCGCGGCTCTGCCGGCCGATCTGCGGAACGCCGGCATCGTGCATGTCGCATCGGGTGTTTCCTTTCCGCCGATGGAGTTCTTCGATGCTGACGGCACCACGGTGGTCGGCTTCGACGCGGACCTTGGCGCTGCCCTCGGTCAGGTCCTTGATGTGGACTTCAAGTTTGAAAACGTCAACTTCGACGGCATCGTCGGCGGGATCGCGGCCGGTCGCTACGACCTTTCCCTCACCGGAATCCTCGATACTCCCTCACGTCAGGCCGAGGTCGACTTCGTCGACTACCTTCAGTCCGGAGTATCGATTCTCGTCGCGAGCGGCAACGCCGTCGAGATCAACGGTCCGGAGGACCTCTGCGGCCACAGCGCCTCCGTGGAGAAGGGCGCGACTGGCGACTTAACGATTGATTCGTTACAGGCCGCATGTGCGGACGCGGGCAAAGCTGCGATTGAAAAGCTTCCCTTCCCCGATCAGGCCAGTGCCGTGCAGGCTGTTTCCAGCGGCCGGGCCGACGCATCCGTTGCTCTCGACGTGACCCTCGCCTACACGGTCCAGACCTCAAACGACGCTTTCGAACTCGCTGGCGACCCGTTCAATACGCTCCCCGTTGGCATCGTCGTTCCCAAGGACAATCCCGAGCTTCGTGATGCCGTGCAGGGCGCCCGGCTCAACGTGATTGAGTCCGGCGTGTACGACCAGATCCTGGCTAAGTGGGGACTGGAGAAGCAGGCGCTCACTGGCGCTCCGATCAACTCCGGCGTGGAGTAATGACGGTCCCGTCAACGTCGAACCGCACGACGGCGAACGAGCAGCCGGTAGACGGTGGACGGATCCGTCCGGTTCGGCATCCAGGCCAGTGGATCGGCGTTGCAGGAATCCTGGTTTCGGCCGCTCTGTTTGTGCAGTTCCTGGTGACGAATGAGAAGCTGCGCTTGGACCTCGTAGCGGGGTACTTGTTTGAGCGCTCGGTCATGCGCGGGCTGGTTCTCACCCTGGAGCTGACCGTCGTAGCGATGATTCTGGGCATCGTGCTCGGCACGGTCCTAGCCATCATGCGACTGTCGGGAAATCGAGTGCTCAGTTTCGTGGCGTCGGGCTATATCTGGTTCTTTCGCGGAACACCGATCCTGGTGCAATTATTGTTCTGGTTCTTCCTCGGGTCGATCCTGCCGGTGATCAATCTCGGGATCCCGTTCGGGCCGACTTTCGTCGAAATCCCGACCAATGTGCTCATCAGCCAGTTCACGGCCGCGATCCTGGGGTTGGGGCTCAATGAGGCCGCCTACATGGCAGAAATCATTCGGGCTGGCATAAAATCTGTTGATCCGGGTCAGAGCGAAGCTGCTGAGGCCGTGGGGATGAGTCGTATGCTGGCCTACCGCCGGATTATTCTGCCGCAGGCGTCGCGGGTCGTGCTCCCTCCAATCGCCAACAACACAATTTCCATGCTCAAACTGAGTTCACTGGTGATCGTTGTCGGCCTGCCCGAACTACTCACTGCGGTGCAGTTGATCTACTCCCGCAACTTTCAGCAGATTCCGCTTCTGATCGTCGCAAGTATCTGGTACTTGTTGCTGACCACGATCCTCACCATCATCCAGGTGCGCATCGAACGACGCCTCGACCGGTCTGTCACCGGGCCACGGCCCGTCATTCGCGCCGCCGAACGACAGGGGACACCCTCATGACTGAACCGTTGGTGCGTGCCGTCAACGTGCGCAAGAGCTTCGGAGACCTCGAGGTACTGCGCGGTATAAACCTGGAAATTGATCGGGGCGAGGTGGTCTGTGTACTTGGGCCGTCTGGGTCCGGCAAGTCCACCTTCTTGCGGTGCATCAACCATCTCGACCGTATCGATAAGGGAGAGATCTGGGTTGACGGGCACCTGATCGGGTATCGGCGAGCCCACGGCCATACCTATGAACTGCGACCACACGAAATCGCCGCTCAGCGGCGCGGCATCGGAATGGTGTTTCAAAAGTTCAACTTGTTTCCGCATCGCACCGCTCTGGAGAACATTACGGAAGCGCCAATCTTTGTGAAACGTCAAAGCAAGGCGGCTGCCGAAGCGCGGGCCCACGAACTCCTTGAGCGGGTCAACCTCGGCGACCGCGCTGATTTCTATCCGGCGCAACTCTCTGGCGGACAGCAACAACGAGTGGCCATCGCTCGGGCACTCGCACTCGACCCAACGCTGATGCTCTTCGACGAACCCACATCGGCGCTTGACCCCGAGCTCGTCGGCGAGGTGCTCGACACCATGAAAGACCTCGCCAGTGACGGGATGACGATGATCGTCGTCACCCACGAAGTCGGTTTTGCTCGCGAAGTTGCTGACCGCGTGGTGTTCATGGACGGCGGCGTTGTGGTCGAACAAGGGCCGCCCCGACAGGTCCTCGACGACCCGCAGCATCCGCGCACTCGCGGGTTTCTCGCCAAAGTAATCTGACCGTTCGCTCCCGTTCAGGGACCCTGTCTAAGGAACCTAATGCCCCAGTCACCCCAGCCCGTCGGCCCGTCGGACGCCAGTCTGTCGCCGCGCTTTGCCGGCATCGCTACCTTTGCGCGTTTGCCGCGCCTCGAAGACGTCGGCCACGCCGACATCGTCGTGGTCGGCGTGCCGTTCGATAGTGGAGTCAGTTACCGGCCCGGCGCCCGATTCGGCCCAGCCCATGTTCGCGAGGCGAGCCGGTTGTTGCGTCCCTACAATCCGGTGCAAGACGTCGAGCCATTCAACGCTCAGCAAGTCGTCGATGCTGGAGATATCGTGGCGAACCCGTTTAATATCGATGAGGCCATCACGCAAATTGAGGTCGCGGCTAAGCATCTCGGCCAGGACGGCACACGACTGGTCACCATTGGCGGCGACCATACGATTGCCCTGCCCCTGCTTCGTGCCGTCGCCGCACAGCACGGTCCGGTCGCAGTGCTGCACTTCGACGCGCACCTGGATACTTGGGATACCTACTTCGGCGCCCCGATTACCCATGGCACTCCGTTCCGGCGCGCTTCCGAGGAAGGACTCATCGATCTCACAGCGAGCCTCCATATCGGTATCCGTGGCCCGCTTTACAGCAGCGACGACTTGACCGATGACGCCCGCCTTGGGTTCGCAATTATCGCGGGGCATGAACTTGAAACAGAGGGAGTCACCCGAGTTATCGAGCGGATGCTGGCCCGTCTCGGCGATCGGCCGGTCTACGTCTCGGTCGACATCGATGTTCTCGATCCGGCACACGCACCAGGCACCGGAACCCCCGAGGCCGGCGGGCTCACCAGCCGCGAGCTGCTCGCCATCATTCGCGCTCTCCGATCGGTCAATGTGGTCGGCGCCGACGTCGTCGAAGTCGCGCCAGCCTACGATCACGCCCAGATTACTGCGGTCGCGGCTTCGCACGTGGCCTACGAGCTCATCTCCGCCATGACCCGCCGGGTGGCCCGAACATGACAGTTATTCGCAACGGCGGGGCAGCCGTTGTCGAAGCCCTCGTGCGTGAGGGCGTCGAGGTCGTATTCGGTATCCCGGGAACTCACAATCTCGAGATTTATCGGGCTCTCGCCGGATCGGGCATCCGTCATGTCACTCCGCGGCACGAGCAGGGTGCGGGATACGCCGCCGACGGGTATGCCCGAGTCTCCGGGCGTCCAGGCGTAGTGATCACGACGAGCGGACCCGGTCTGACCAATGTCACAACGGCCGCAGCCACCGCCTACGCAGACTCCGTTCCGCTGTTGGTGATCTCACCCGGCATCCCGCGTGGCCTTGAAGGCAAGAACGTCGGCTGGCTGCACGAAGTGAAAGACCAACAGGGTCACCTTGACGCTCTGCTCGAACGAAGTGTGCGGGTGAGCGAGATCGATGAGATCGGGCCGGCCATTGTCGAGATCTTCGACCGTTGGAGGGTGGGCCGGCCACGGCCAGTGCACCTAGAAATTCCGCTAGACCTCCTGGAGGGGGCTTGGGCGCTAGGTGGGAACGAGCCGCCTGGGGTGCAACGCGAGATGGAGCACCCGTCTGCCGAGTCGTTGGCTGCCGCTGCGCGCCTGCTCGGCACGGCCTGTCGGGTCAGTATTCTCGCTGGCGGAGGTGCCTGCCGAGCCGATGTTGAGGTGCTCCGGCTGGCCGAACTGCTGGATGCTCCGGTCGTCACGACGGTGCATGGCAAGGGAGTCATCCCGGAGAACCACCCGCTGTCGCTCGGCGCCTCGGCACGACTCGCTCCCGCGCAGGACCTACTGAATGACTCCGACGTACTCCTAATCGTCGGATCGGAACTCGGCGATTCTGACCTGTGGGGCGGCACGATCGCGCCCTCCGGTGCGGTCATTCGAATCGACATCGATCCTGGGCAGCTCGACAAGAACCTGGCCGCGACCATTGGGCTCGAGGGTGACGCCGGGGCGATCCTGTCAGAGCTGACGGCGCTGGTGGCGGATTCTCACGGATCCAACGGACAGGCGCGCGCCGACGCCGCGCGGACTAAGGTCGAGGTTGCCGCACTCGTCGACGGCGCGCCGTGGCGCGAAGTGCAGCAATTGCTTCGCGCGGCACTGCCCGAGACGACGATTGTCGCTGGAGATAGCGCGCAGGTGTCTTACTACGGCACCGTGCACTTCTGGCCGATGGACGAGCCGAATCAGTTTCTGTACCCGACCGGTTACGCGACTCTCGGTTATGGGCTGCCCGCGGCCATCGGCGCCAAACTGGCCGCGCCGGAGCGCCCGGTCATCGTGCTGGTCGGCGACGGTGGGTTTCAGTTCACCGGGATGGAACTCGTCACGGCTGCGGAACAGGGCCTTGGCCTTCCGGTCATTATTATGAACAACTCAGGCTTCGCCGAGATTCGCGACCAGGAGATCGAGCGCGGAATCGACCTGATCGGTGTGGATATTTCCGGACCGGACTTTCCCGCTCTCGGTGTGGCGTGCAATGGCTACGGGGTGCGGCTGAACGGCCTCGATGGGTTGGCCGAGGCGGTGGCTCGGGCGCTCGCCGCCGATCGTCCGACCGTCATCGAAGTGGTCCTGCAGCCGTCGCCATCGGCTGAACTAATACGAAAAAATTCTGATTAGCACCTTTAATGTTCCGCTCCGTAAGTTCATTGATGAAATCGCACGAAGGATTTACGGTCTAGATGACGTCCGTCCTTCGCTTTCCTTTTGACTCTGGAGTTACGGCGCAGGACAGTGGGTGGCGTCGCCGAATTAGTGAATCACCATGTTTCGTTTCTTCAGTGTGGGTGGGAAACTCGCTTTCTTCGCGGCGCTCACGCGAGGCCTCACGCTCCCTCGAGAGTAATGGCTGCGATTTCCTCAATGAGCGGGAGTCGCTTGGCTCTCTGACGTAAAGGTTTCGAACAATGATTACTGCAATTGTGCAGGGGGCTCACTTGGTGGGCTCCGTCAACTTTCCTGACGCAGAGACCATTTTCCGCACCGTCCATGATGCGCTGAATGATCGCCTCAAGCGCATTCCTGACGGCTAGGTTGGCGACCGTTTCTTGGGGATCGCATTCCAGCCAGACCTGATGAGGCAAACCGAGGGTCACGAAAGGGTCAGTGACGAACCCATTCTTATCAAGCGCCTCGACCAGCGACCGTTGCGCATTTCTGACGGCGTCAATGCAGCGTCACTCCGATTGCCGCCGCTCGGCAACGCAAAATCGGCGATCGAGTCATGGGAGATCTTTCGCAGTTTGCAGAATAATGGTGTTGTTCGAGCGGAAACTCGCTTTCAGGTTTCTCTGCCGACTCTAACGGTCGAGAGTGTTGCATATGTTGTGGCCGATTCTCAGGCCGCGTTTGAGCCAGTCCCCACGTCGCGCGTTACGGTGTTGCTACCGAATGTGGCTGCAGTCGCGCTCCGGAAGAGGACACAGTCCCATTGCTGAAGACCCACTGCAAGGTCACCGCGGTCTACCAGAGAATTCGGCTGGGTGAGGGGCATTTCGCGCCTGGTGTGGACACTGCTCCGTCAGGCGATGATCACCGCAGACACGCACGCCAGCAGCGGTGCGGCTTTGAGCATCGTTTCCTCGTACTCTTCCTCCGCAACCGACCAGGCGGTAATGCCACCACCCGTGCCGATGGTCGCCATCGTCGGTCCAATCACCAGGCTTCGAATCGTCACGCCCAGGTCGACGCGACCGTCTGCCCCCATATATCCGAAGGCGCCGGCGTAGGGTCCCCGGGCACCTCCTTCGAGTCGATCGATGATGCTCATCGCGCTGTGTTTCGGCGCTCCGGTCATCGACCCGGCCGGCAAACACGCCTCAACGGCGTCTACCCAGGTCAGTTTTGGGTCGATCCTCGCTGAGATGGTGCTCACCAGTTGGTGTACGTTTTGGTAGGACTCCACCCGGAGAAAATCGGGGACCTGCACCGAGCCGGTTTCGGCCACCCGACCCAGATCATTGCGCATCAGATCCACGATCATCACGTTCTCCGCGATCTCTTTGTGATGACCGGCCAGCTCCGTTATGAGCCCGGCATCTTCCTCGGCGTTTCGTCCTCGGGGGCGCGTACCTTTAATAGGTCGGGTGGTCATCGTTCCGTCCGGGCAAACCTCAAGGAACTGCTCGGGGGAGGAACTTAATAGCGCCAAGTCGGCGAAACGGATCAGCGCTCCATGGTGTGCCGGGTTCAGTCGACGCAACCGGCGATAGGTCTGGACCGGGTCCAGTGTTCCCTGGATGGCGATCTCATTGGTCAGGCAGATCTGGTAAGCATCACCCTCCGCGATGGCATCCCGGCATTGTTCGACGAGGTCGACGTACTCCGCGCGGGTATGACGAAGCGAGGCCTTCCTCGGATGCCCGGCCTTCGGGAGCGGCGGTACCGCGCTCCCGACCAGGGATCGGAGGATCACCTGAACGCCCCGGACCCACAGTTCCGCTGACGGAGACTCGGCGGGGACGCGGAGTGACATGGTCGACGTGCGGTGGTCGAAGGCGATAATGCGGTCGGCCCACATTAGGGCAGCGTCGGGCAGGGCAGACGCGTGACACGGCGACCCCACCGTTTTGGCCCCCAGTTCATACCCCAGCCACCCGACCCAGCCGATCCGCAGGCCGCCGACCGGGTCAGCCATCTTGCCGGGTCCTCGAGTGCCGGTCGTTAGCCTGAGCAGGTCGAAGATCGAGCCCTCGAACTTGTCGCTCGTGCCCACTCCCGAGACGCGGATGGTGTCGCCCTCGCCGGACGACGTGACGACCGGGGCTGATTGTGAGGGCAATCCCAGGTAGCTCACTCCGGTCTCAGCTTCGACCCCGCTATCAAGCCAGAATGTATTCTCCTCAAATTGCAGAAGACGCAGGAACACAAGTTCGGGTTCGACCCAGAAGTCCAGAACAATCTCTCGACAGGTCACCGTGTCTGCGGGTTGCCTCAGCCGTTCATTCAACCCGGTCATGATTCCCCCTCTTCAGATGCCACCGTGCATTGCAACCAGATTGTCCCGAGCACTTGCTGGCAGAATGGCGAGGTTTAGGTAAATCCTATCTTCGAGGTACAAGTGCCGTGGCGTGTCGCTTGCCATGAATATGGGACCACCGTAGGCGGTTTTCTGCCAGGTTCATGGGACCACCTGAATGGCCCAGCTATGGGACCACCCGGCGAGTCGTGCTGGGGGGGGTTCTTGGGTCAGCTGTTTGATCATAGCGCGAGCATTTTTCGACGTGGAGGTCATCGGCTATGGGATTCAGGGATGTCAGTGTGAATGAGATCAGGGAAGTGCTGCGGGGGTGGCAGCGCGTGGGAGTCGCTGTTGGAGCGGGAGGCGGAGATCGAGGCCTGGGTCGCTGGTGATGGTCGTGACCATCCGGCGCTGTCGATCGTGAAGATCGAGGAATTGTTGGCTCGGTCGGGGTGCATGGTGCCGTATCGAACGTTGCATCGCTTTGTGACGGAACGCTGCGGGTATTGGCTCCGCGACGTCACGGTGCGTGTCGACGATGGGGAGCCGGGCGCGGAGTTGCAGCTCGACTTCGGTAAAATGGGTTTCATCACTGACGCGGGCACTGGGAAGCGCCGGCGGGTGTACGCGCTGATTTTCACGGCCTTGTACTCACGACACATGTTCGTCTGGCTGTCGTACTCGCAGACCCTCGCCGCGGTGATCGCCGGGTGCGAGGCGGCGTGGGCGTTCTTCAATGGGGTTTTCAAGGTCTTGGTCCCCGGATATGTTCCGCGGAACATAGTCCGGCGGTGCTGTCAAGGGCCATGAAGATCGAACACGGTGCGCCGCCCGTGTCAGACACACTCGGACGTTTCGCCGCGGTAGGCCTGCACGAAGCGCATGTGCGAGAACGGGACCGTGACGACGAAGATGTGCAGAACCTGCCGGACCCCGGTGACGATGGCCTCGGCCTGCCCAAAGTCGACCTGGGCGGTGCCGGCCGGCCAGACCAGCTCGGTGAAGCCCTCCCCGACCTGCCGGTGCTGGCCTTTCCACTTCTTAACGAAGCGTTGCACCGGCGAATAACTGCCGAGATAATCCCGCTCGGCGACCAACCGGTCAAAGACCCGTTGGGCCGTGTGGCGTTGCTTGCGCGGCCGCTGCTGGTCCTCACCCAACCACAGCTCAATGGTGTCTTCGAAGCCGGTCAAGCCCGACCCGGCCGGCCGAAGCACGGGCGTCGGGGGCTTCGGCGAGTAGTCCTGCTGAACGGTGTCTTTCGTCACCGAATCGCGGCTCACTCCCAACCGTCGGGCGATTTCACGGCCCGCGATTCCGTGGGAGTCGAGAGTTCTGATATTTTCTTGCACGGACATGGGTACCGTCATCTGCTTTCTAGTTCCTTCCGGCGCGACCGCTTGGCAGTAGCTACGCCTTAAGGAACCTATCGAGGGGTGGCGGGCCCATGTCTGCAACACTGTGGATCGGGCCGAGGTCACCGGGTGATCTCAAACTCTGCGCATCCCCGAAACCACCATCGTGGCGGGGAATTGCCTGGCCTGATAATTAGCGCTCTTTCGGCAGGAAACCCGCCACTAACTTGGCAGGAATCCAACGCCGAAACGGCCTACAAGGAATTGATCACACACAGCCTGGCCGGCGATTTCGACGTGCGCGGCTTCAAGTCCCACCCGACGGTGCAGAACTTCAACCCGAGCGACGAGCAGTTCTACCTGCTCTGGGCCGCCCTGCAGAACCTCGGCCTGCCGGCCCTGTGCCACACCGGGCAGACCGGCATCGGCTCTGGCCGGCCCGGCGGCTTCGGCCTCAAGCTCGGGCTGTCCAACCAGATACTGCTCGACAACGTCGCCGCCGACTTTCCCGAGTTGCCGATCATTATGGCGCACCCGAGGGTGCGGTGGCAGGACGAAGCCCTCGCCGTCGCCACCCATAAATAGAACGTCTACATCGACCTGTCCGGCTGGTCGCCCAAGTACTTTCCCGAGAACTTCGTGCGCCAGGCCAAATCTTTTCTGCGGGACAAGGCGCTGTTCGGCAGCGACGTTCCCCTGATCAGCCCCGACCGCTGGCTGAGAGACTTCGCCGTCCTGAACCTCAAAGACAGCATACGGCCGAAAATTCTCAAGAACAACGCCGTGCGTCTGCTCTGACTTGTCGCATGACCGATTCTACCCGAGCGACCAGTTCGGCTACTCGACCCTGCTCAGCGAGAGCGAGCTCGACGTGCTCGGCCAACTGTGGGCGGTGCTCGACGCCGAGGTGCAGCCGCTTCTCGCCGATCACTGGGAGGCTGACGAGTTTCCGTTCGAGATCGTGCCGAAGCTTGTCGACGTGGACCTCGTAAACCGGGGAATCAGCGCGTTCTACGGTGGCTTTCGCAATTTCGAACTGGCCCGCACCGACGCATCCGTTGCCACGTTCTACAACCCGGAGTTTCTCTTCACGCTCACAGAACTCGATCTCTTGTTTGATCGCGACGACCGCGGCTCCTTTCAACATTTCTACACCGAGACGGTCGGCTATATGTTTCTCAAGGTTGTGCAGTGACTTGGCGCCTATAACGATTATGGAGCGCCGAATGCCCCGGTACGGTTGTCAGCGCAGCATCTGCGCGGAACCCGACGCTGAGAGGCATTCATGACTGATTCTCGCCCCGATTGTTTCATTCACTCGGTGGAAAAGGCGGTCTCACCCCGGCCGAACACGACTACCTCCGGGAGCTGCTCGGCAAGTTGCTCTACGACTGAATCCACGGATAGAGCAGATGCCCGGCACAGGGCATCCGCTCTTCGGTTGGCGGTTACGTCACGTTGAGGAGCGTTGCACCCTGAACTGCGCGGTGACCGTCCTCAACGTCGCGGGCAAGACCGTCACTCAGAACGGGAAAGCCCCCGGAACACGGCGCATCGTGATCCAGCGTGTCTCGGTGAATGCCTCGATGTTCGCCTCGGCACCGCCCTGCCGCGATCCGGTGCCCGACGCGCCAACCCCGCCAAACGGGGCATTCGCCTCGTCGTTCACGGTCTGGTCGTTGATGTGCACGATGCCCGAAGGAATACGCTGCGCCAACTCAAGCCCGCGCATGGCATCCGACGTCACGATCCCGAGGGACAGGCCGTATTCGCTCGCGCTCGCCAGATGCACTGCCTCGTCGTCAGTGCTGAACTTCACAACAGAGGCAACGGGTCCGAAGACCTCTTCGCAGTAGGCTGGACCGTCCAACGGCGAGTTCGCCAGCACGGTCGGGCGGTAGAACAAGCCGTAATAGCTGCCGCCGGCCTTCAACTCTGCGCCCGCCTCGACGGAGTCCGTGACCAGTCGGTGAATCCGGTCGCGCTGGTTCTCGTCGATGATCGGGCCGAGATGGACCTGGTCGGTCGCCGGGTTGCCCACCGCCATCGACTCAGCCTTCGCGGCAAGCTTTTCGACATACTGGTCGAAGATGCTCTCATGCACGATGTGGCGTCCGATCGACATACAGATCTGACCCTGATGCAGGAAGGAACCCCACGCCGCGAGGTTGACGGCCTTGTCGACATCGGCGTCTTCGAGCACGATGAAGGCCGAGTTGCCCCCGAGTTCGAGGTGAGCGCGCTTGAGGTGCTTGCCGGCGAGTTCGCCAACCGCTCTGCCTGCTTTGGTCGAGCCGGTGAAGGCGATAACCCGGATGTTGGGGTCGGTTACCATCGCCTCGCCGACGTCGGCGCCTCCCGTGACCAACTGCAACACCCCGGCCGGCAGCCCGGCCTCCTCGAAGACGCGCACCATCATCACACCGCCGGTCACCGCGGTACGAGGGTCGGGCTTGAGTACGACCGCATTGCCGAGTGCGAGAGCGGGGGCCACAGCTCGGATTCCCAGGATGATCGGAACGTTGAACGGTGAAACTACACCGACGACCCCGGCCGGAACCCGCTGGGCGATAGAGATTCTGGGTTCTTCGCTCGAGAGGAGCTGGCCGAGCGGATGCGACGGCAGCGCTGCCGCCTCGTAGCATTCCTGGGCACCGACGTGCAGTGCGAACCCTGCAAAGCCCGGCACGCTGCCGGCTTCCCTCACGTTCCAGTCCATGATCTCGTCGGCATGTTTTTCCATGAGCGCTGCCGCCTTGCGCAGCACTCCGGCGCGCACGGGGGGCGGGGTCGCCGCCCATGCCTTCTGGGCAGCTGCTGCGCCGGCGGCGGCCACGGCTACGTCCGCCAGCGTCGCAATTCCTACGCGGCCCAACTCGTGCCCGGTCGCCGGTTCGATGACCGGGATATCGCCGCCGGCTCCCACCGTCCACTCGCCGTTGATGTAGATCTTTCCAGACCAGGCTGCCGGATCGAGAAACAGGTCGGTCGTCGTGTCGTCAGTCGTGAGAGTCATTGTCTCTTCTTCCTCGTTTTGTTGGGATTACTTTTAGGTATGTTCAGATCAGGAGATGTTCTGACACACCGGTGGCGCATACTTTTCGTCGAGCGCCGCCTGGGTCAGACCTATTCAGGGCTGGAACAGCACATCCGGCGTGACGGTCACTTCAAGGACCAGAGCTTCCTGACGGCCCGCCAGAGACGGTGCGACGCGGTCCAAGACCGTCACCAGTTCGGCGTAATCGTCTATTTTCAGCGCTTCCACGCCCAACCCCGCTGCGATGGCAGAAACGGAGACTCCGCCGAAGGACGGCCACGGAGCCGCGCCACCGCGTTGGTCGGCCAGACGGTTCATCACGGCATAGCCGCCGTTATTCAGGACGATGAAGACGACCCCAACCCCGAGATTTGCGGCCGTCCACAGCGACTGAATTGAGTACATCGACGAACCATCGCCGATGATGCCAATGACCGGGCGGTTCGGCTGGGCCATCTTCAGCCCGATGGCAGCCGGCATGGCGAACCCGAGCCCACCCATCGCCGCAGATAGGAAGCCAAACGGCCGACGGGCCGGAATGAGTGCCTCCAGGGCCGGGCGTGAGGAGGGGGATTCCTCAACCACGGTCGTCTCTATCGGAAGGCGTTCTGCGAGAAGCTGAAAAACGTGTGCCGCTCGCAGGGGCTCGTCGGCGACGTGGGGAGCCAGCTGGTAGGTCTCGGCGTGACGCTTCACGTGGTCGGACGCCTGTCCCGCGGGCAGCGGGCTGCGAACTCCGAGCTGGGTGCTGATGGACGAGCACAGGGTGGCAGGGTCGCCAATGATGGAGAGTTCGGCGGGCGACCGGTTCGCCTCCGCGGCATCCGCGGTCACGACGAAGACCCTCATGCCGTCCGGCACAAGTGAACCGGGCTTGTACGGGTACTGGCGCAGGGCTGCGGTACCGACCACGAGGAGAACGTCGTGGTCCTGGAGGGCTTCCCGGACGCGGGGGCGGTCGGCGGGGAGGCTGCCGCGGAACAGCGGATGGTCCTGCGGGAAGCCCGCCCGGGAACCGAACGCCTCCTGCCATACCGGGGCCTGCAGACTTTCTGCGAGCTGCACCAGAGCTGCCCAGCCTGGCTCACTGTCGTTGCCCGAGCCGGCGATGATTGCGGGAGCGGCCGCTTCGCGGAGCGCGGCGACGACGTCCTCGAGCTCCGTCGGGATCCCGCGCGGAGCCGATACGCTGCCGCTCGCGGCTGCCGTTGCGGTCGGATCTGCCGGCTCATCCCAGTCGTCCATCGGGACGATCACGATGACCGGCCCGCTTTCCTGGCGCGCGAGGTGTGTCGCCCGTCGAATGGCCGACGGTACGTCGGCGGCGATGACGGGCGAGATTACGTCCAGCGGATAATCTCCCGCGAGCCCGGCAAGCCGTCCGGCGAGGAAGGGCTCGAGTGCGAGGTGCCGTCGGTCCTGCTGGCCGATGACGACCACCATGGGCGCGCGGTTGACGCGCGCCGTTGCTATCGCCCCGACCGCATTGCCGAAGCCCGCCGTCGTGTGGAGGAGCACGAAGGCCGGCGAGCCGCTACCGAGCGCGTGGCCGGCAGCGATGCCGACCACCGATCCCTCGTGTAGCGCGAGAACAAACCGGATGTCTTTAGGCAGATCCACGAGGAACGGGATTTCCGTTGAGCCGGGGTTCGAGAAGATCGTGGTGAGGCCTTCGGCGCGCATGACGTCGAAACAGGCGTCCCGCACGGTGGCGGCAGCACTCATGATTTGTGGCCCTTCTTCGTTGCCGGGATCGGCCCGGAAAGGGTACGGCTCTTCGCCAGCTGGATCTGCTCGTAGACGTGCCCGCGCAACTCGTTGAAGCGAGCGCTCGACCGGGTGGTGAGTTGGTCGCGATCAACCGGAAGGTCGATCGTCAGATCTTCCTGAACGACCGTTGGTGAATTCGACAGCACAAGCACCCGTTCGCCCAAGTAGACCGATTCGTCGATGTCGTGCGTGATGAAGATGATCGTCACGCCGAGCTTCTGCCAGATGTGGCGAACTAAGTCCTCCAGATCGGCCCTGGTCTGGGCGTCCACGGCGGCGAACGGCTCATCCATCAGCAAGACCTCTGGCCGGTACGCCACCGCTCGCGCGATCGCGACACGTTGCTGCATTCCGCCGGACAGCTGCCAGGGATAGCTATCCGGCACGTGAGACAACTCGACGGCGGCGAGGGCGTCATCCACGAGCTTCGTGCGTTCGGCGCGTGGGATGCGCTGGTTCTTCAGCGGCAACTCGATGTTGGCGCGAACGCTCATCCACGGCAGAAGGCTGCGACCGTACTCCTGGAAGACGACGGCCATGGAATGAGGCGGCCCGACGACCTTAGTGCCGCGTAGTTCGATCGACCCCGATGTCGGGGCCAGTAGCCCGGCGATGCACTTCAGCAGAGTCGTCTTGCCCGCGCCGGAAGGTCCGACCACGCAGACCAGCTGACCGGGCGCGATATCGAAGGTGAGGTCGCGCACGGCTTCGATCTCGCCGCCTGGCACGGGATAGACCTTTCGCAGTCCCTTCACCGACAGCATCGGGGGCTCCGAGGCTGAGTTGTCCGGGATGCGCTCGCCATCATTGAGTACGTTAACTGGCATGCTGAACCTCTTTCAGGCCGGAGTACCATTTCAGCAACCGGTTTTCGATCGACTTGGAAATCACGGAGAGCGCAAGGCCCAGCAGGCCGAGGACGACGATCCCACTCCACATCTCTGGAATGGCGAACGCACGTTGGAACAGCACGATGGTGAACCCCAGTCCGGAGGAAGATCCGAACATTTCAGAGATGACCATCAGGATTAGTGCGATGGACGTGCTCTGCCTCACCCCGGTCATGATCTGGGGGCTAGCCCCCGGCAGTACCAGATGCCGCAACCGGACAAACCCGGTTATCGAGTACGTCCGGAAGGTATCGCTGAGCACGGGGTCGACGGCTCGCACGCCTTCAATGGTGTTCAGCAGCACCGGCCAGATCGCGCCGGAGATGATCACGATGATTTTCATCTGGTCGTTGATCCCGACCAGCAGCATGAGCAGTGGAACGAGTACTGGCGGAGGAATCGCGCGGAAGAATTCCAGCATCGGCTCGGTGAGGCTGCGGAGCCAGCGCACTGAGCCGATAAGCACGCCGAAGACAACACCCAACAGGATGGTCAAACCGAGTCCGACCAACAAACGAAGGACGCTGGGCACGAAATCCGTTAAGAACCTCTCCCCGGCCCAGACTGCCCAGAACGTTTGCAGGAGTTCGAGCGGCTTGGGCACGAAGAAGTTAGTGGCCCCGAGTGTCAGGACCCACCACAGGGCGATCAGAAGTACGGGCAGGCCGAGGAAATGGAGTACGCGCTTGGGGTATCTCATGTTGTAGCCTCTCCGCGAACCGATGTGTGCCAGGTCAAGACGCGTTTTTCAACCAAGCGCACCACGGTATTGATGAGAACGCCGATAAGGCCGGTCGCGACGATGAGCGCGTACATTTCGGCGACAGCGCCTCCGGACTGGGTCAGTGCGATCTGTTGGCCGAGGCCCGGGGTGCCGATGACCAGTTCGGCCGTAATCGCCAGAATCAGCGCGACTGCAGATGCCAGCCGGATCCCGGTTATGAGGTACGGGAGCGTCGTCGGCCACACGACGTATCGGATCCGAGCCATTCGTCCTAAGCCGTAGCTGCGGGCCGTGTTGTCGGCGACAGGGTCGACATCGGCCACTCCGGAAAGCACCTGGAGCAGCACCTGCCAAAATGACGCGTAGACGATCAGCAGCAGTGAAGATTCGATCTTCAGTCCGAACAGGAGAACCGCCAGCGGGATCAAGGCGACGGAGGGGATGGGCCGAAGAAATTCGATGGTCGAGCGGGTGGCTCGGCGGAGAAAAAGACTGGAGCCGATGAGAAGACCGAGCACGCTGGCCGCGATGATCGAAATCGCGAGGCCCAGCGTCCAGGCTGTCATCGTGTGGGCGACACTGCCCCAGAAACCGGGCTGAAACAGATAGCCGAAGAATTTCGCCATGACCAGGCTGGCCGGTGGCAGGTATCGCTCATTGACCAGGCCGAGCCGTGGAATTGCCTCCCAGGTGACAAGGAATAGCAGGATGCCCGCAGCCCCCAGCGCGGGGCCGTTCAGGTGTTTCATTGACATTCTGCTGTTCCTCATCCGTTCGCAGTGCGCTCTGATACCGATGTGATGGTGCGCTACGGCAGCATCACGCCAAGGTCAGGCGCTGCCGACAGAGTTCCGAACCTGACGGCTGCATCGCCGAGCTTCGTGGCTGCGTCGACGTTGAAGTCAACCCGGAACTCCGGCAGGACCATGTCCGTGAGCTGATCGGCCGTCATCTTCGTGTATGTGGTCACGATCTGGCGCACCTCGTCGGGGTTGGCTTGGGCGTACTCGAGGGACTTGTTCATCGCGGTTTGGAACTTCGTCACGAGGTCAGGATCGTTGCTGATGGTGTCGCCATTCGCGAAATAGCCAGCGATATCGAGGTTGGTGTCGAACGCCGAGAAGTTGTACGAAATTACTCGGGCGCCGTTGGCGACTGCAGAGTCGAGGAAAGGAGCAAGAATCCAGGCCGCATCGACCTGGCTGTTCTCTACTGCTGCCTCGGCATCCGGAAAGCCGACTTCAACGAATTGGATGCCTGAGGAGTCTCCGCCGTCGTCCTCAACGATCTGACGGATCGTCGTGTCGCCGATATTCTGCAGATTGTTGACGGAAACGGTCTTCCCGGCGAGGTCTGCGGCCGACATGATCGGGGAATCCCCGGGAACGATGACCGCTCCGAAGTCGGGCGAGCCGGCCGTCGAGTTGCCGTTGGCGACATAGCGGAGGTCGAGGCCCTGGTCTCTGGCCACCATGACCGAGACCAGGTTGCCGAATGCGAATTCATAGTCGCCCGAGACCACGCCAGGGACGGCGGCGGCGCCGCCGGTGGTGACCTGGACGGTGAGGTCAAGGCCCTCGGCGGAGAAGAAGCCCTTTTCCTTGCCGAGCCAAATCGGTGCGGTGTCGACTATGGGAATGACGCCCACGGTGACGGGGGTGAGTGCGTCGCTTTTGGCTGGTGCAGTGGTGTCGGCACCGGCTGAACAGGCGCTGAGGGCGATGACGGATGCCGCGGCAAGTCCGATCATGAGTATTTTCTTCATGTCACTCCATTGTGTTGTCGTGCAGGTAGTACTTCTGTGGCGGGGCGAGACTCAGTCTTTGGCAACGTCAATTGTTGAAAAGATCGATTGGGTGTCATCGGAGACTAGCCATCCTCATCGGCGGTTAAATAGTTGCTTCCATTCAGTGGAAGTTCTGGTCGGATCGATGTAGCGTGTGGACTAATGAGCGGCAAACCAGCATTGAAGCGCACGGTCGGTGCCGATGCGGGCGGAAATAGCGACGCTGGCAGCAGCGCAGCCGGAACGATTGCGCCCGTCGACGACCGTTCCGTCGCGGCCAGACTCTTCGCCATTCTCGATGCGTTTGCAGCGCCAGCCGGGGCGACGTCGCGCACCCTGACCCTGACGACCATCGCCCAGCGCGCTGGCCTGCCGCTCTCCACCACGCATCGTCTCGTCGCCGAGTGGGTGAGCTGGGGCGGCCTGAGCAAGCACGAGAATGGGCAGTACTCCCTCGGCATGAAGCTGTGGGAGCTCGGGGTGCAAACGCCGACCGCCCGAAACCTGCGCACGATCGCGCTGCCCTACCTGGAAGACCTGTATGAGACGACGCGGGAACACGTGCACCTCGCCATCCTCGACGGGCGCGACGCACTGTATCTGGAGAAGCTCTCGGGCCACCACGCGGTTCGCTTGATCTCGCGGGTCGGCGCTCGCCTACCGCTGCACTCGACCGGGGTGGGGCTGGTGCTGCTGGCGTACGCTCCGACGGACGTGGTGCAGCAGTATCTCGCTGCGAGCCTGGAACGCTTTCTGCCGCGCACGGTCACCGAGCCAGAGGCGGTACGCCAGCGGTTGGCCGAGATCCGGCTGCTCGGCCTGGCCCGCATGTCGGAGGAGATGACGGCAGGGTCGAGCTCGATTGCCGCGCCCATTCGTGACCGCACCGGCCAGGTCGTGGCGGCCGTGTCGATCGTCACTCGCACGACCGACACCGTCGACCCTGAGCAGGAGAGAGCGGTACGACTGGCCGCGCAGGGCGTCAGCCGGGCTCTCGGCTATCGGCGTGCCCAACAGTCGTGAACAATGGCAGATTGTCGACACTTTCACTGAGTGGAAGAAGGGCATCGGACCCCTGACCGGTACAGCACACTGAAGACAACACACCCTGTCATCGTCGCTAGGAGAACCTGTGCCCCACGAAAACACTCGCGTCGCCATCATCGGCGCCGGTCCCGCCGGTCTCTTGCTGGGCTGGGCCCTGCGTGACGCCGGAATCGACTCGATCGTCGTGGAAAATCGTTCGCAGGAGTACGTGCTTAGCCGCATCCGTGCCGGTGTTTTGGAACACGGGTCGGTCGAAACCCTGACCCGGCTCGGACTAGGCGACCGCCTCGCATCCGAGGGCCTGCAGCACGACGGAATCTTTCTGCAATATGCCGGAGAGCGCCACAATGTGAACTTTAACGAGCTGATCGGCCGCACGGTCACCGTGTACGGACAGCAACAGGTCGTCAAAGACCTCGTCACCGCGCACACCGACGCCGGATCGACGATCTATTACGAAGCCTCCGAGGTCGCCGCCCTCGGCCTGACCACCAAGAACCCGAGCGTAACTTTTGTGCATGATGGCGAAACGCACACCATTAACGCTGACTTCGTTGTGGGCGCCGACGGTTTTCACGGCATCTGCCGGGCGTCGATTCCGGCCGATGAGATCACCCTGTTCGATCGCAGCTACCCCTACGCCTGGCTCGGTATCCTGGCCGACGTTGCACCCTCCTCGGACGAGCTCATCTATTCTCTGCACGAAGACGGTTTCGCGATGCTCTCGATGCGTTCGCCGGTCGTCTCCCGCCTCTACCTGCAGGTCGACCCGGCCGACGATATCAAGAACTGGTCCGACAAGCGCATCTGGGAGGCGCTGCACACCCGGCTGGGTACCCCCGGCTGGACCCTGAACGAAGGCCCGATCACCGACAAATCGATCACCCCGATGCGCAGCTTTGTGGCTTCACGCCTGGCCTACGGCAACCTGTTTCTGGTCGGCGACGCCGGCCACATCGTGCCGCCCACCGGTGCGAAGGGTCTCAACTCGGCCATCTCCGACGTCACCCAGCTCGCGAGCGCGCTCACCGCGTTCTACGCCAACGACGAGACGCTTCTGGCCGGCTACAGCGACACCGCGCTGGCGCGGCAGTGGCGGGTGCAGCAGTTCTCCCGTTGGATGACCGAGATGCTGCACACGAGCCCCGGCGACCTGCAGTCCGGCGCTTTCGACTACCGCAGCCAGCTCGGCCAGCTCGACTACGTCACCCATTCGCCGCTCGCCCAGCGCATGCTCGCCGAGCAGTACACCGGCCTCCTGCTCTAATCGATACGAGGACACCATGACTCAGACATCCCCGCGCGCCGGCACCGGCGCGGCAAGCCAGGACGATATCACCGCCGAGATCGAAGCGATCGAAGCGGATGCCGCAGCCCGCGTCGCCGCCGGCGGCTCGCCCGAGCGCCAGCCGCGCCGCGACTACGCCCCGTACCGCAGTTCCGTGCTGCGCCACCCCACCCACGAGCTCGTGCGCGTCGACCCGGAAGAGGTCGAACGGGTCTCACCCGCCTTCGGCCACACCGACGTGAACAGCCTGGAGAGCGACCTCACCATTCAACACTCCGGCGAGCCGATCGGTGAACGGATCACCGTTGGCGGCCGGGTGCTCGACGGCGAGGGCCGCCCGGTGCGACACCAGCTGATCGAACTCTGGCAGGCTAATGCCGGCGGACGCTACGTGCACAAGCGCGATCAGCATCCGGCACCGCTCGACCCCAATTTCACCGGAGTCGGCCGTGCTATCACCGGTGAGAACGGTGAGTACTCGTTCACCACGATCAAACCAGGACCATACCCGTGGAAAAATCACGTCAATGCGTGGCGACCCGCCCATATCCACTTTTCCCTGTTCGGCACCGCGTTCACGCAGCGTCTGATCACCCAGATGTATTTTCCGGGCGACCCGCTGTTCGCGCTCGACCCGATCTACCAGTCGATTGCCTCAGCTGATGCCCGCGCCCGCCTGGTCGGGCAGTACGACCACAGCCTGAGCGTGCCCGAATTCTCGCTCGGCTACACCTGGGATATCGTGCTCACCGGACCCAAATCCACTTGGATGGAAAGCGAAGAAGCCCATGACTGACCTCGTGCGCACCGGATCGATCCCAAGAGTATCCACTTGGATGGAAAGCGAAGAAGCCCATGACTGACCTTGCCGCAGTAGCTGTCGCCGTGCAGACCACCACCCCGCAGAGGCATGCTCTGCAGACCCCGTCGCAGACGATCGGTCCGTTCTACGGCTATGCCCTGCCCTTTGAGGGCGGGCCGGACCTGGTCCCCGGGTATCATTCCCGTGCCATCCGCTTTCATGGCACCGTCACTGACGGCGCTGGCGAGCCGATTCTCGACGCCCTGCTTGAGATCTGGCAGGCCGACGAGAGCGGCGTGCTCAGCCGCGAACTCGGCAGCATCGACCGCGACGGTTTTACCTTCACCGGCTTCGGTCGCTGTGCGACCACGATCGCCGGCAATTACACCTTCACGACGCTCAAGCCCGGCGCGGCCGGCACGGCAGCGCCCTACATTCTCGTGACGGTGTTTGCTCGTGGAGTCACCCACCACCTGTTCACCCGGGCTTACTTCGCTGAGGACTCCGCGCTGCACGCGACCGACGCCGTGCTCAGCAGCCTGCCGGTCGACCGCCGGAACACGCTCATCTGCGTGTCGGAGGGAATCGTCGGTGGAGCCGAGTCCTACCGCTTCGATATTCGCGTGCAGGGCGAGAACGAAACGGTGTTCCTGAACTTCGATGACTAACTTCAGTTTTGATGTCGGGCTGCTCAACCCGCTCAGCCACGGCACTCGGGAGTCCGAGCTGACCAGTGACCAGGCCTGGCTGCAGGCGATGGTCGACGCCGAGCTTGCGCTCACGCGGGCGCTTGTCGACGCCGAACTTGCCCCCGAGTGGATGTTCGCGGTCTGCGACGCGCTCGCGGATGCGAGCCAATTCGACCTCGGTGCGATCGCCATCGAGGCCAGGGGCGGCGGCAACCCGGTGATTCCGTTCGTGAAACATCTCGGCCGCGCCGCCGAACGGGTGCGGGCCGGAGCATCCGACCATATTCACGTCGGTGCGACCAGCCAGGATATCCTCGACACGGCCGCGATGATCGTGGCCCGCCGGGTGGCCTGTGAAGTCATTGACCAGCTCGATTTCTTCGGCGGGACGCTCGCCGACCTCGCCGAGAAACATCGCGGCACCGTGATGAGCGGTCGTACCCTCGGCCAGCAGGCGTCACCGACGAGTTTCGGCTTCGTCGCGGCTGGCTGGCTCGACGCCGTGCTGCTCATCGTCGCCCGCCTGGATGGCATTCGCGACACCCTGCCCGTGCAACTCGGCGGCGCGGTCGGCAACCTCGCCGTACTCACCGAAATCGCCAGGGCCCGGCGCGGCGAAGTCGATGCCGCCGCGGCACTGGACACGGTCATGGACCGGTTCGCCCACCACGTCGGCTTAATCGTGCCGCGCCTCAGCTGGCACACCAACCGGGTCGTCATCTCCGAACTCGCCTCCGTGCTGGCCGCAGCGGCCGGTGTCGCTGGCACCTTCGCCCTTGACATGTCAGTGCTGTCTCGCACCGAAATTGCCGAGGTCAGCGAACGCCTCGCCCCCGGCGAGGGTGGATCCAGCGCCATGCCGCACAAACGCAATCCGGTGTCGTCCGTGCTGATCACGGCGGCTGCGCTGCAGACGCCAGGACTTGCATCCACTCTCTATGGCAGCATGCTGGCCGAAGACCAGCGTCCGAGCGGGGCCTGGCATGCCGAATGGCAGTCGTTGCGGGTGCTCGAACGGCTCACGATTTCAGCCGTTACCGGTGCCGCGTCGCTCGCCGCTCGCCTCGCCGTTGACCCGGATCGCATGCGTGCCAACCTCGACCTCACCGACGGACTCGTGTTCAGCGAGCGAGTCACCACGATTTTGGCCGAAACTGTCGGTAAAACCACCGCCTTCGCGCTGGTCGAGCGTGCTTCGCAGGAAGCATTTGCCACCAACCGGCCGCTGCAGGTGGTGCTGGCGAGCATTCTGATTGCCGAGGGCTGTTCCGACGCCCTGCGTGCGCAGATCTGGGCGGCCTTCAGCTATGAGGGCCAGCAGGGTCAGTCCGCGGCGGGTATCGACCGCGTCGTGCGCAGCTTTCGTCAGCGAATGGATGCCGTTCGACCAGACGATTCCGTCGACGTGAATGCCAATGCACTCTCGAACAACCGTTAAGGATCTCATGAGCCAGCCCGTCATTCTCTGCACCATCGAGCCGGCGGCGACCGGCGAGGTCAACGCGCCGCTCATTGTTCTCGGCCCCTCGCTCGGCACCACGGCCGACCTCTGGGCGAGCGTCGTGCCGACGCTCGCGGCCACCCACCGGGTGCTTCGCTTCAATCTGCCCGGGCACGGTTTCAGTCTTCGTGCGACGGCATCGTTCACGATCGAGGAGCTCGCCGACGCCGTCGTCGGCCTGGTCGACTCCATTGGCGTCGACAGCTTTCACTACGCCGGAATCTCGCTCGGCGGTGCCATCGGCCTCGCCTTGGCCGTGAACCACCCGAGCCGCCTGACCAGCCTCGCGATGTTCTGCTCCGGCGCTAAAATCGGCACGAGCGAGGCCTGGACCGAGCGGGCCGCCGCCGTGCGCGCGAGCGGTACCCCCTCGCTCATCGCCGGCAGCGCCGCCCGCTGGTTTGCCCCCGACTTTCTTGGCCGTGACCCCATAGCCGGTTCTCATGCGCTCGATCAGCTGCTCGACATCGACGACGAATCCTATGCACTCGCCTGCGAGGCGCTCGCTATTTTCGATCAAACGGATGCCCTCGGCGGCATCCGCACGTCCGTTCTGTGCGTGTCGGGTGAACTCGATACGGTGACTCCGACCGTGCAGTTGCAAGAGCTGGCGGCGCACATTCCCGCCGCCCGGGCCGTGGAGATCGCCGGGGTCGCGCACCTGCCGGCACTCGAGCAGCCGATTGAGGTTGGCGCGCTGCTGGGGGAGTGGGTCGCCCAGGCTTCGGCTGGATTAGGTCGGGGCGGTGCAACGGTGCCTGCCGCGCCGCGACCGGCCGAGCTGCCTTGTCCTGACCGCACCGCGGCATCCGTTTACGATGACGGCATGCACGTGCGTCGCGCGGTCCTCGGCGATAAGCACGTCGACGCGGCCACCGCAGCTATCACCCCCGAAACCGCCGTGTTTCAGGACTTCATCACCCGCTATGCCTGGGGCGAAGTGTGGACACGACCGGGGCTCGACCGCCGTATCCGTAGCTTCTTGACCATCGCCGCTCTCGTGACCGGCGGGCATGAAGGCGAGCTCGCGATGCACGTGCGCGCAGCCCTGACCAACGGGCTGAGCCGGGCCGAGATCAGCGAAGCCATTCTGCACACCGCCATCTATGCAGGCGTTCCCGCGGCCAACGCCGCATTTGCCGTAGCCCGCGATACCTTTGCCGGGCTCGATGCGGCTGCTCAAGATTCCACTATTCGGCCAAGCTAAAGGACTACGAACCATGGACAAAACCTATCCCTCCGCCGCGGCCGCCGTCGCTGACATTCCCGACGGGGCCTCGCTGGCCGTCGGTGGCTTCGGTCTGGTCGGCGTGCCGATCGTGCTCATTCGCGCGCTGCTCGCGCTCGGCAGCACCAACCTGTACGTCGCCTCGAACAACTGCGGTGTCGACGGCTGGGGGCTTGGTGAACTGCTCCGCGAGGGGCGCATCAGCCGGGTGATCGCCTCTTATATCGGCGAGAACAAGGATTTCGCTCGCCGTTACCTCGGTGGTGAACTTGAGGTTGAACTCACCCCGCAGGGTACCCTGGCCGAGCGGTTACGAGCCGGCGGCACCGGAATTCCGGCATTCTTCACCGCGAGTGGCGTTGGCACCATGGTCGCCGATGGAGGCCTGCCGTGGCGCTACGGCCCCGACGGTGAGGTGACCGTGTCTTCGCCGCCGAAGGAAACGCGGCGCTTCTCTTCGCTGGGCGGTGAGAAGGAGTACGTGCTCGAAGAGGCCATCGTCACCGACTATGCCCTGGTGCGTGCTGCCAAGGGCGACCGGCACGGCAACCTGGTGTTCGAGAAATCAGCCCGCAACTTCAATCCGGTCGCCGGCATGGCCGGCCGCATCACCATCGCCGAGGTTGACGAGCTGGTCGAACCGGGCCAGATAGACCCGGACGCGGTGCACCTCGCCGGCATTTATGTGAACCGCATCGTGCAGCTCGGCGCGGTGGACGCCGCCGAACTGCCGATCGAGAAGATGACGACTCGGCCGCGGCCTTCGTCTGAAATTGGAGCGAACTGATGACTCTCACGCGCAACGAGATGGCGGCCCGCGCCGCTCAGGAACTAGCCCCCGATTCATATGTCAATTTGGGCATCGGCCTGCCGACGCTCATTCCAAACTTTCTGCCCGACGGTGTGCACGTGGTGCTGCACTCCGAAAACGGGGTGCTCGGTGTCGGACCCTACCCGTGGGAGGGTGAGGCCGACCCCAAGCTCATCAACGCCGGCAAGGAAACCGTCACCGTCAACCCTGGCGCCGCCTACTTCGACTCCGCACAGAGCTTCGGCATGATCCGCGGCGGCCTGATCGACGTGGCCGTGCTCGGCGCCATGCAGGTGAGCGTCGTCGGTGACATCGCCAACTGGGCGGTGCCCGGCAAGATGATCAAGGGCATGGGCGGCGCGATGGACCTCGTGCACGGCGCCGACACCGTGATCGTCGTGATGGAACACGTCACCAAGACCGGCGAGTTCAAGATCAAGCAGGTCTGCGACCTGCCCTTGACCGGCAAGGCCGTCGTGACCCGTATCATCACCGACCTCGCCGTGATCGACGTCACTCCCGAGGGACTCGTGCTGCGCGAGGTCGCGCCCGGCGTGACCGTCGACGAGGTACAGGCCGCCACCGAGGCGACCCTGCTGGTACCGACCCCGCCGACCACGATCACGACCCTGCTCGGAGCCGACGAATGAGTGAGTTGCGCCAGGTCGTCATCTGCGAGCCGCTGCGCACCCCGATCGGCCGGTTCGGCGGCGCCTTCAAAACGGTCGCGCCGTCCGACCTGGCGGCGGCGGTCATC
>NZ_PJJM01000071.1 GCF_002929805.1 Cryobacterium sp. Y50
ATTCGCCATGCTGCGAGACGGCACCCTCTACGAAACTGAACACCAACTCGCTGCTTGACAAAAACATAGGGGCACCCCCCAATTATTGCGGGGTAGACCGTTGACGCGGTCAGGAAGGTCCGCTGCTGCCCTGTTCCCAGACTCTGCCGACCCGCAGACCCTAAACTTTTCAGGTGTACCGGCGCGGGACTCCTCGTTGCCGCCCGACTCCCGTTGAAAGGACCTCCGAATGACCAAGCAGTCCATTTTCGGCCGCATCTCCCAGCTCGCGAAGGCGAACATCAACGCCATCCTCGACTCGGCGGAAGACCCCCAGAAGATGCTCGACCAGATGGTGCGCGACTTCTCCAGCAGCATCTCTGATGCCGAGAGTGCGATCGCCGAGACCATCGGCAACCTGCGCCTGCTCGAAGATGACTACCGCGAAGACCAGGAAGCCGCCGTGGAGTGGGGCGGCAAGGCCCTCGCCGCGAGTCGCAAGGCCGACGAGCTGCGCCTGGTCGGCAACACCAGCGACGCCGACAAGTTCGACAACCTCGCCAAGGTCGCGCTCGGTCGCCAGCTCACCTCGGAGAAAGAGGTGCGGACCGCCGAACCGCAGATTCAGTCACAGACCGCTGTCGTCAACCAGCTGAAGACCGGCTTGAACACCATGAAAGAGAAGTTGGTGCAGCTCACCAACAAGCGTGCAAAGCTCGTTGCGCGCTCCAAGACCGCCAAGGCGCAGGCGCAGGTGATGGATGCCGTCAAGAGCATCGATATGATGGACCCGACCAGCGAGGTCAACCGCTTCGAGGACAAGATTCGCCGCGAAGAAGCCCGGGTGCGAGGTGCGCAGGAGCTCACCGCGTCGAGCCTCGACGCCCAGTTCGAAAGCCTCGACGACCTTGGCGAGCTCACCGAAGTGGATGCCCGCCTCGCTGCCCTGAAAGCCGGAAACACCGCCGCGCTCGAGCGCTGACCCATTCAGTGGATAACTTTGGTGAGTGACGCCCCGATGCCACCCACCAAGGTTGTCCACTCAGGACCTGGCCGGCCAGCGGTGGACTCGAGCCCGGCCGATCTGGCCGACCGGGCGCCTCCGCTTCGCTGAATCTCGGCGATAAATTCGCTCTCGGCGAAGCGGACGCTACTGGCCCCGGCCGCTGCGCCATACTGAAGTATGGCTCCCACCTTCGTTGTAGTACCGCAGTGGCAGGGTTCGATTTCTCCGCGCGCAATGCGCTTGGTCGACGGGGCGGCGGCTATTCAAGGCGATCTGCCGTTTTCGGCCACGCGTATGGTCGACGTGCCGATCGAGGCCGGTGACGCCCTAGATACCGGGGTACACCGGTTCTCCGCGATCCAGCAGGTGCGTGAACGCCACACCGCTGTTTTGAAGGACACGGCCGATTGGGCGCTCTCCATCGGCGGTGACTGCGGCATTGCCCTCGCCGCCGTCGAGCACGCGGCGCGCACGCATCCGGGCGACCTGGCCGTCGTCTGGTTCGACGCCCACCCCGACCTGCACACGCCAGAGACCTCACCGTCCGGCGGATTCTGCGGCATGGTGCTGCGCGCGATCAGCGGTGAGGGGCCTGCCGAACTGAAACTCGCCGCCGCGAGCAGCGTGTCACTCGACCACGTCTTGCTGGCCGGAATCCGCGATGTCGACGATGCCGAAGACGTTCTGCTGCAAGAGCGCGGCCTTGTGAGCGTGTCCTGCTCCGAGCTGACCGACCCGGCTGCCCTCGTCACGGCCGTCGCGAAAATGGGCGCGAAGCACGTCTTCGTGCACATCGACCTGGATGTGCTGGATCCGTCGGCGCTCGACGGCTTGAGTGATCTCATTCCGTTCGGGCTCAGTGTGGCCGACCTCGGCGGCGCGATCACCGCCCTGCGCGCTGAGTTCGTCCTCGCCGGAGCGACGATAACCGGGTTCGCGCCGGCCTCCCCCGAGGCGGCGACCGACGATCTACCGAGCATTCTGCGCATCATCGGGGCGCTCACGCGATAGGCAATGAGTGGGCTACCCGGGTGGTCGGACTGCGCCAGCGGGAATGCGCATAACTCTTACAATTTCTGGCTGGCCGAGGATACCCCGGTGTCATTCCGGGCAACTCCGGGGAACCCCGGGGAACCCCCAACGAATTGCAGGAGTTATGCACACGCTCGGGGCGATACGTCCGTCCAGCAAAGCACAAAATTCACACCGATTATTGGAGGCCACATGACCGATCAGCCCCGCATCCTCACCGAGCGCCGCGGCCACATTCTGCTGATCGGGTTCAATCGGCCCGAGAAACGCAATGCCGCCGATTTCGCCCTGCTGCAGCAGCTCGCCCTCGCCTACGGTGAGCTCGATCGCGACCCCGAGCTGCGCGTCGGCCTGGTCTACGCGGTCGGCGAGCACTTCACGGCCGGGCTCGATCTGGCCGACATCGGTCCGCGGCTCGGCCCCGCCGGGCTTGAAATGGTACCGGAGGGCGGCATCAACCCGTGGCAAGTGGATGGCGAATCCCTCTGCAAACCGGTCGTTATCGCCGTGCAGGGCACCTGCCTTACCCTCGGCATCGAGCTCATGCTCGCGAGTGACATCGTGGTCGCCGCCGAATCGACCCGATTCGGGCAGATCGAGGTAGCCCGCGGCATCCTGCCGTTCGGCGGCGCGACGATTCGGTTTCCGCGCGCGGCCGGCTGGGGCAATGCCATGCGCTGGCTGCTCACCGGCGACCTGTTCGATGCCGCCGAAGCGTATCGTTTGGGCCTCGTGCAGGAGATCGTGCCCGACGGCACCCAGTTCGACCGGGCGCTTGAGCTCGCCGAGAAGATTGCCGCCCAGGCGCCCCTCGCGATCCAGGCCACCCTGGTCAACGCTCGCCTGGCGCAGCGGGAGGGGGCGGCATCCGCCGAACAAGAGCTGCAGCCGGCCCTCGCCCGCCTGGTGCAAACCGAGGATTCCCGCATCGGCATGCAGTCCTTCCTGACCCGAACCCCCGCCGTCTTCGTCGGCCGCTAGCCCCGAGCGCACCCTGTTCTTTGCCAACCGGGCCCGCCCCCTTGCATAAGGTCGGCCCGGACACGCTGGGAGGCTCTTGCTCCCTACGGGGATGGCTGAAACCCCCAGTTCCGTCATAACGGCAGCAGCAACGCGCACGTCGACCACAATACGTAAATGACCACCGGTATCGATCTCAATGAGTGAGCGAGCGAGCATGACTCATCGAGCCAGTGCAGACGAGACCGCCTCGCGGTCAACGTGGGCGGCACGAATTCTTCGCCGGAGAGCCCGCGGATGCCCCAAGACGTGCCGGCAGCGACGCCGCTCGCCAGAAAACTCAAGGTGGCAACCCTTCGCGTCGGGGTAGGCTGCTCAATACCGCCGTCACCTTAGTCAAGGAGAGTCAATGTCGAGTCAAAGCTACGACGTCATTGTGATCGGCGGCGGCGCTGTCGGCGAGAACGCGGCCGACCGCACCGCGCAGGGCGGCCTGCGCACGGTCGTCGTCGAAAACGACCTGGTCGGCGGCGAATGCTCGTACTGGGCCTGCATGCCGTCTAAGGCACTGCTGCGCAGCGGCGCCGCCCTCGCTGCGGCCAAGCGAGTGCCGGGTGCTGCCGAAGCCGTCACCGGAACCGTCGACGTGCGCGCCGCCCTCAAGCAACGCGATTCCATCGCGAGCCATTGGAAGGACGACGGCCAGGCGAAGTGGCTTGAGTCGGCCGGTATCGACTTGGTGCGCGGCCACGCCCGCCTCACGGGCACGAAAGAGGTCACCGTGACAGCCGTCGACGGAACCGTGACCGTGCTCACGGCCACGCACGCCATCGTCGTCAGCACCGGTTCGGCGTCACTGTTGCCCGACATTCCGGGCGTCCAAGACGTCGAACCGTGGACCAGCCGCGACGCGACCAGCGCCCAGGAGATTCCGCGCCGCCTGGCCGTGATCGGCGGCGGTGTCGTCGCCGCCGAGATGGCCGCCGCCTACGCATCACTCGGCTCGACAGTGACGGTCATCGCGCGCAGCCCGCTGCTCGGCGGTCAGGAACCCTTTGCCGGTGAACTTGTCACTGCCGCCCTGCGGCGCAGCGGTGTCACCGTCCTCGTCGGCCGGTCCACCACCGAAGCCCACCGCGCAGCGGACGGCACCGTCGTGCTCACCCTCGATGACGACAGCACCGTCAGTGCCGAGAAAGTGCTCGTGGCCACTGGTCGAATTCCACGCACTCACGACCTGGGCCTGGAAATGGTCGGTCTCGAACCTGGCGACTGGCTCTCCGTCGACGACACCATGCTCGTGCAGGGCGATTCCCCCGTGCTGGCCGGTGACTGGCTCTACGCCACCGGTGACGTCAATCATCGCGCGCTGCTCACCCACCAGGGCAAGTACCAGGCCCGAGCAGCCGGTGACGCGATCGTGACCCGCGCGGCTGGCAGCCCGATCGACACGGCGCCGTGGGGCGCTCACGTCGCGACCGCCGACCACGCCGCCGTGCCCCAGGTCACCTTCACCGACCCGGAGGTAGCCTCGGTCGGGCTGACCGCGGCATCCGCTGTGAAGGCGGGGCATCGCATCCGTATTCTCGATTACGACCTGGCCAACCTCGGCGGTGCCTCCGTGCTCGCCGTCGGCTACGTCGGCAAGGCGCGCGCGATCGTCGATCTCGACCGCGAGGTTCTGCTTGGCGTCACCTTCGTCGGGCAGGATGTAGCCGAGCTGCTGCATTCCGCCACGGTCGCCATTGTCGGCGAGGTACCTATCAACCGGCTGTGGCACGCCGTGCCGAGCTACCCGACGCTGAGCGAGGTCTGGCTGCGCTTGCTCGAAGCCTACGGACGCCCCGGGCTCACCGACAACGACACCGACACCAAGGACGAGAACGAGGACGAGAACGAGTAGCGGATGCGGCGCATCCTCTTTGATTCAGCCGTTAGCCGTGCCGGTTACCTGTACGCAACCGCGTTCGGGCTGGTCTGGGGCTCGATCTGGAGCACCGGCCGAGTCGAGCGCAGAGCTGGCCTGTACGTGTTTCGCGGCATGCCGCCCTGGACGTTCGGACGCGGCGGCTCGTGCGTCGGCGGCTGCTACCTCACCAATCAGAACGTCACCACGGCCGTGCTCGAACACGAGGCCATACACAAACGCCAGTGGCAGCGCTTCGGCATGGTCTTCCCGCTGCTGTACGCCGTCGCCGGGAGCAATCCGCTCAAGAACCGCTTTGAGATCGAAGCCGGGCTGAAAAAAGGCGGCTACATTCGCTAGTCCGACCATTGTGGTTCGTGACCCACGACATCCGTCGCCGGGACGCAGCGCACACAAAACCGCCCGGCCTGCGAACAAGCTGGGCGGTTTTGTGTGAAGAAGTGCTACTGCGCGGTGACGTAGTCAGCGTCGATGGCGGCAGCCTCGGCGAAGACGGCGAGGTTAGCACGCAGCTTGGCGCCGAGGTCGGCGTCAACGCTGGTCCAGTACATGATGGCCCGCTCGGTAACCTCGGGGCGGGTCACGCCGCTAATGGCCCCGGTGATGGTGTCGAGGAACCGCGCCTTGGCAGCGTCGTCATAGACCTCGCGGTAGAGCGTTCCGGCCTGGCCGAAGTCGCTGTCTTCACTGCGCAGGGTCGCGGCGGCGCGCAGCAACGTTCCATCACCTTCCCAGGCACCCTCGCCAGCCGCAGCCGGGTCGGCGACGGGGCCCCCGAGGGAGTTGGGCGCGTAGTTCGGCACGCTCGGCGCGTTGAAGTGGTGACGCTGCGCTCCGTCCTGCGAGTAGTTGTTGACCGGGCTGACCGGAGCGTTGATCGGCAGTTGCGCATAGTTGGTTCCCACGCGGTAACGCTGCGCGTCGGGGTAGGAGAAGATGCGCGCCATGAGCATCTTGTCGGGGCTCGCGGCAATTCCGGGCACGAAGTTGGCGGGCGAGAACGCGGCTTGCTCGATCTCGGCGAAGAAATTCTCCGGGTTGCGGTTGAGGGTGTGGGTGCCGACTGGAATGAGCGGGAAATCGGCGTGCGGCCAGACCTTGGTCACGTCGAACGGGTTGAACCGGTAGGTGTTGCCCTGCTCGTAGGGCATGACCTGCACGGAGACGTTCCAGGACGGGAAGTTTCCGGCGGCAATGGCCTCGGACAGGTCGCGACGGTAGTAGTCGGCGTCAGCTCCGGCTAGTGCCTCGGCCTCTGACCCTTCCATCTCGACGTTGCCCTGGTTGGATTCGAAATGGTACTTCACCCAGAAACGCTCGCCGGCCGCGTTGATCCACTGGTATGTGTGCGAGCCGAAGCCGGGCATTTCACGCCACGAGTGCGGCAAGCCGCGGTCGCCCATGAGGTAGGTGACCTGGTGGGCCGACTCCGGGGAGAGGGTCCAGAAGTCCCACTGCATGTTCGCGTCGCGCAGGCCGCTGCCCGGCAGGCGCTTCTGCGAGTGGATGAAGTCGGGAAACTTGATGCCGTCACGAATGAAGAAAACCGGGGTGTTGTTGCCGACGATGTCGTAGTTGCCCTCGGTCGTGTAGAACTTGACCGAGAAGCCGCGCACGTCGCGCCAGGTGTCCGGGCTGCCCTGCTCGCCCGCCACGCTGGAGAAGCGCTGAAGGGTGGGGGTGACGGTGCCCGGCTGAAAAACGGCCGCGCGGGTGTACTTCGAGACGTCGCCGGTCACAACGAACTCGCCGTGCGCTCCGCCGCCCTTGGCATGCACGATGCGCTCCGGAATGCGCTCGCGGTTGAACTGGGCGAGCTTCTCGACTAGGTAGCGGTCGTGCAGCGCGGTGGCGCCGTCGGCGCCCACGGTGAGGGAGTGCGCGTCGCTGGCGATGGGCGTTCCCGTCTGGTCGGTAGTGGGCTTATTAGTCATAATGCTCCTTGGTGTGGATCAGCAACGCGAGGTTGACGGAAGTAAAGTCAGGGGTGTGCTGTGTCGAGCTGGCACTGGGCGCACAGGCCCCAGTAGATGACCTCGGCGGCGCGCACGTCAAAACCGAGCGCATCCGCCGGGGTGAGGCAGGGGGCATGACCGATGGCGCAATCCACGTCGTGCACCACATTGCAGCGGGTGCAGACGATGTGGTGGTGATTGTCGCCGACCCGGCGTTCGAACAGGGCAGAAGAGCCGGCCGGTTCGATCTTGCGCACGAGTCCGGCGGTGCCGAATGAGGCGAGTACCCCGTAGATCGCCTGCAGCGAGGTTCCGGGCAGGTCGCTGCGTACCGCCCCGAACAGGGCGTCGGCGTTGGAGTGCGGCATATCGGTGAGGGCGCGCAAAACCGCCAGGCGCGGCGCGGTCACCTTGAGACCAGCCGAACGGATGCTGTCGGCCAGCAACCCAGCGTCGGCTGCGGCCAGGCGCAGGCCCGCGGTCTCATCGCTCGGATCGGACTTCGTCATGCTCCGACCTTAGCATTTGTTTTGAGTAATTCAAAACAATTCGGACAGATATTTAGCTAGCTAGGATAGCAATTATCGAAGTTCTGGAGGAACTGTGCTTGCGATCACGCGTTTCATCACCGGCAAACGTACCGCCTGGGCGGTACTGCTCGGAACCGTCGTGGCGGTCGGTCTACTGTTCGCGCTGCTCCCTGCCAATGAATCCGAGGATTTTCCGGCGGCCGGCCTGCCGGAGACCAGCCAAGCCGCGCAGGTCACCGAGCTGCTCGCCGAGTTCCCCTCTGCCGACCAGACCGCGGCGATCGTAGTATGGAGCCGGTCCGGCGCCACGCTCACAACGGCCGACCAAACGGCGATCACCGCCGCGGCAGAGCAGCTCGGCGCCGCGTCGATCGCCCCGCGCGCGACCGCACCGCAGTTCAGCGACGACGGCCAGGCTGCACTGAGCGTGGTGCCGCTGGAAGCTGCGGGCGCGACGCCCGACGTTGCGAAGACGGCCAACGACATCCGTTCAACGGCGTTAAACGCGCTGCCGAGCGGGCTGACCGCCTATGTCACCGGGCCGGTCGGCTTTCAGGCCGACGTCACCAACGCCTTCACCGGAGCCGACTTTCGCCTGCTTCTAGTGACCGTGATCGTCGTGGCGGTGCTGCTCATCGTGACCTATCGCAGCCCGGTGCTCTGGATCGTGCCGCTCGCCGTGGTCGGACTTGCCGACGGCCTCGCCGGCAAGGTCGCTGGGGCGCTGGCCGAGCCACTCGGTTTCGCTCTCGATGCCTCGATCTCGGGCATACTTTCGGTGCTCGTGTTCGGCGCCGGCACCAACTATGCCCTGCTGCTCGTGGCCCGCTACCGCGAAGAATTGTTACACACCGAGAACCGCAACGTTGCCATGCGCACCGCTGTGACGAGCGCCGGCCCGGCCATCGCTGCCAGCGGCGGAACCGTTGCGCTGAGCCTGGCAACCCTGGTTTTCGCCGAACTGGCCGGCAACCGCGCGCTCGGCATCGCCTGTGCTATCGGTGTGCTCATCGCCATTCTGTTCGCACTGCTCGTGCTGCCGGCCGCGCTCGTGGTCTGCGGGCGCGGCCTGTTCTGGCCGTTCATTCCGCGCGCGGCGGACGAGACCGCGCCGGTACGCACCGGCTTCTGGACCAGGCTCGGTCGCAAGGCGGCCAGGAATCCGGTGATCATCACGGTCGTGTCCGTTCTCGCGATCGGCAGTCTGGCGTTCGGGCTGAACGGAGCCGCCGTCGGGTTATCCCAGGCCGATCAGCTGCTCGGCAACCCCGAGTCGGTCGTTGCCCAGGACATCGTGAAAGAATCTTTTTCGGCGGGGCTGACCAGCCAGACCGTCGTGCTAACGCCGGATGCGGCCTCCGCTGACACCGTGGCCGTGGCCCGGGGCACCGACGGGGTCTCCGCGGCGGTAGCCGGCGAGAAGGCCGACGGTCTGACCCGCATCGACGTCACCCTCGAAAGCGAACCCGGCAGCGACACGACTTTTGCGACCCTCAGCCAACTGCGCAATAATTTAGCGGATACTCCTGACGCGGTCTCGCAGGCGCTGGTCGGTGGCAGTGATGCCACGTCCCTCGACACGAAAATCAGCGCCGAACGGGACCAGGCCCTGATTCTGCCGCTGATTCTGGGCATCGTGTTTCTAATCCTGATGCTACTGCTGCGCTCCCTCGTGGCGCCGGTGTTGCTCATCGCCACCGTGCTCGGCACGTTCTTCGCCAGCCTGGGAGCTTCGAACCTGATCTTTCAAAACCTGCTCGGCTTCGCCGCGTTCGACACCAGCGTCGTACTGTTCTCCTTTCTCTTCCTGGTCGCCCTCGGCGTGGACTACAACATCTTTCTGACCACACGAGCTCGGGAAGAGGCCAAGCGCTACGGCACGCGGGAGGGCATGGTGCGGGCGCTGTCGTCGACCGGCGCGGTGATCACGAGTGCCGGAATTCTGATCGCGGCGGTGTTCGCCGTGCTCGGGGTACTGCCGGTCGTGGCCCTCACCCAGATCGGGGTGATCGTCTGCATCGGCGTGCTGCTGGACACCCTCGTTGTGCGTACAGTGCTCGTACCGGCCCTGGTCTTTCTGGTCGACGACCGGTTCTGGTGGCCGTCGCGGCCGGTCGCGACGCGCCGGTAGCCTACGCTGGGTCGGGCGGCACTCGATCCTGCCAGCGGATGCGCCGCTCGAGCTGCGCTCCGAGCGCCAGCAGCGTGGCCTCGCCGCCGGGTCGCCCGATGAGCTGCACGCCCATCGGCAGGCCGTCGTCGGTCTGGTACACCGGCAACACGATGGCCGGCAGCCCGCTCACATTGATCATCGAGGTGAACGGCGTGTACTGCACCTGTTGGGCGAAGTTCGCCTCGCCGTCGTAGGCGTCGTACCAGCCGACCGGCCGCGGCGTCAGCGCCATCGCCGGGGTCAGCACGGCATCGAATCTGGACAGCTGGTGAATGAACGAACGCTCGAACGCGTTCAATGCGGTGAGCGCCTCGGCGAGTTCCCGGGCGCCGAGGGCACGACCGCGGGCGAGCAGCCACTGGGTCAGCGGTTCGAGGAGCGCGACCGCGGCGTCGGTTTCGGCCGGGATAGTCGCCGCACCCGCTTGCCAAATCGTGCGGAACGCCGGCGCATAGCTCGAGTCGGGCACGAGGGCCGCCTCTTCGAGGCCGTGGTGCAGCGCCGCGAAACCGGCCACGGCGAGATCGAGCGCGGCCTGGGCTTCGGGCGCGATCGTGATCTCGTAGTCGTTGTCCCAGGCCGATGTCGTCATGACGCCGAGCTGAAACCGTCCATCGCCGCGAACCGCCGCGGCCAGGAGCGGAGCTTCGTCTCCAGGGGCCCGCAGAGCGTAGTGGTGGTCAGGGTGGCCGTCTCTCGGCGCGATCATGGCATCGAGCAGCAGGGCGGCATCCGCTACCGTGCGTGCGAGCGGGCCGCCGACGGCGAGACCACCGAGCTTGTCGATTCCGGAAGCGGACGGCACCCGCCCGCGGCTCGGCTTGACTCCGACCAGCCCGCAGGCGGCCGCTGGGATGCGGATGGACCCGCCGCCATCGGAGCCTGGCGCGAACGGCAACAGCCGGGCAGCGACCGCGACGGCGGCGCCGCCGCTCGATCCGCCGGCGCCGAGGCCCAGGTTCCACGGCGTGCGAGCCGGCGGTGCGGCGAGGCTTTCGGTGTAGGAGGCGAGGCCGAATTCCGGCGTGTTGGTCTTGCCGAGGCTGACTCCCCCGGCGTCGTCGAGGGCCTGCACGAGCTCGTCCGACTCATCGGGCACATAGTCAGCGAAGAGGCGGGAGCCGAACCGCGCTGGCACCCCGGCACGCAGGTACAGATCTTTGTCGGCGAACGGGAGGCCCCAGAGCGGCGCGGTGCGCGGCGTCCGCTCTTCGACGTATCGGGCTCTGGTCCTGGCCGCCTCCGCCGTCACCGTGACAAAGGCACCGAGTGCCGGATTAAATTTCTCGATGCGGGCAAGGTAATGCTCGGCGAGTTCGCCCGGACTTATTTCGCGGTTCTGCAGGGCTTGCCATTGCTCAAGGGCGGTCAGTTCGTGTGGATCAGCCATGACCCGAGCCTAGTTCGGCGACGGTCGCCAATCAGGCAGCACTGGCCGTGGCGGCACAACGAGGCTAGCCTCAAACCGTGGCCAGCGCTTTGTACAACCCCATCGGCACCACCGCACTCATTACCGGAGCGTCGAGCGGACTCGGCGTCGGGTACGCCCACGAGCTCGCCCAGCGCGGCGCAGATCTGGTACTCGTCGCCCGTCGCCAGGCCCGTCTCGAGTCCCTCGCGGTCGATCTCGCCGAGAAATACGGCACCGTTTCCACCGTGATTCCGCTCGATCTCACGGCAGCGGATGCCGTCCCTGAGCTGGTGCGCGACCTGCGCGAGCGAATGATCACCATCGGTACCCTGGTGAATAATGCCGGCTTCGCCACCTTCGGCACCGTGCTCGACTCGGATGAGGCCCGCGAACGCGAACAGGTCGCGCTCAACGTGCAGGCGCTGACCGCGTTGACCCATGCCCTTCTGCCCGACCTGGTCGAAACCGCCTCGCTGCATCCGCACGCTGCCGCGCTTATCAACCTGGCCAGCACCGCCGCGTTCCAGCCGGTGCCGTACATGGCGGTGTACGGCGCGACCAAGGCTTACGTACTCAGCTACATCGAGGCGGTCAGCTATGAAACGCGGGCGAGTGGCCTCAAGGTCACGGCCATCTGCCCAGGTCCCGTCGACACCGAGTTCTTCGAGGTCGCCCAGACCGGCAGCGGCAAGAAGGGCACACCGCTCACGGTCGACGCGGTCATGCGCGCCTCGTTCTCAGCACTCGACCGCTCGGTCATGCCCTCGGTCGTGCTGGTCGGCGCCCGCAACGCTATCCTTGCGCGGTTCGCGAGCATCTACCCGCGACGTGCAGTGCTCAACGCAGTCGGCCGCCTGAACACGCCGCGCGGCACGCGCTGACGGGCTATTTGAGGCTCTTCTGCAGCAAAATGGTGCCGAGCCAGCGCTCGAACTTGAAACCGACCTTGCCCATACGACCGATCTCCTCGAATCCGAAGTCGCGGTGCAGCTTGATCGAAGCATCCGCTCCCTGATCCGCGATCACGGCGATGATCTCCTTCAAGCCGGCCGTCTTCGACCGCTTGATCAGCTCGCCGAGCAGCTCGCGCCCGAGGCCCTTGCCTGTGGACGCAGCCCCGAGGTAAATCGAGTTCTCGACCGTGAACCGGTAGGCCTTCTTCTGTTTCCACGGGCTGACCAGGGCATAGCCTAGAATCTGGCCGGCCGGAGAGACGGCAAGGATGAACGGCATGCCCTGCTTGTTCAAGTAGTAGAACTTGTCGCGCCACGCGGTGAGCGTCATGGCGTCCTCGTCAAAGGTGACCGTGCTGTTGGCAACGTAATAGTTGTAGATCTCGCGGATGTGCGGCAGATCGGTCGCCCGCACCTCACGCATCGTGTATTCGAACGGCGTCTCGACGGTGGCTTCCGGCCGCAGATGGCGGGGCAGCCGACGACGAGGCTCGTATTCTTCCTCAAGCACCGGGCACTCCCCTTTCTGGTTGATTCCAGATTACCGGAAGCTCCCAGTTCACCGGGGCAGCCCCCTGCTCGGTCAGCAGCCGGTTGGCGTTACTGAATGGCTTCGAACCGAAAAATCCGCGCCGCGCCGACAGCGGGCTCGGGTGCACCGACTCGTGCACGGGCGTGTCGCCGAGCAGAGGTTTGAGCGCGCCGGCGTCCTTTCCCCACAAAATCGCGACCAGCGGATGCCCCCGCCCGACCAGCGCCAGAATGGCCTGGTCGGTGACGGCTTCCCAGCCTTGCCGGCGATGCGAACCGGCCGCGCCTGCACGGACGCTGAGTACCCGGTTGAGCAGCAATACGCCCTGATCGGTCCAGGCCGAAAGGTCGCCGTGCTCGGGTCGTGGCAGGCCGAGGTCGGCTTCGTATTCGGTGTAAATGTTGCCGAGGCTGCGCGGAAGCGGTCGCACGTCGGAGTCGACGGCGAAGGCCAGGCCGATCGGATGTCCCGGGGTGGGGTACGGATCCTGCCCGACGATGAGCACCCGCACGGTGTCGAACGGCTGGCGGAAGGCGCGCAGCAGGTGCTCCGGAGCAGGTAACACCGCATGTCCGGCGGCCCGTTCGCGCGCCAGGAACTCGCCGATCCTGGTCAGGTCATCGGTCACGGGAGCAAGCGCGAGCGCCCAGCCCGGGTCAATGGCTCCACTCGCGGTGAGGGCGTGGAGGTTCACAATCTCACCCGGCCGACCGGGCGCTCCCGGCCAACCCGGCAGGTATCCGCTGGGATGGTGATTGCCGCGAGCTGACTCGGTGCGCGTGTTGGGGCATCCGTTGTGCAGGCTGTCATGCGCGCGTCAAGCGCCGATGGTGCTCACGAGCACGCCGCCATCGGCCTGGCTGACCTTCCAGATGCTGCCAGCGCCGAGCACGCGGAGTGCGCCCTCGCCGACCACGAGCACGGTGTTCTCGTCGATGGCGAGGCCGCCGTCAATCAGGCCGGCCTCGGTCGCCGCGATCAGGCGGGACAGGCTGCCGGACTGGGCAGCGTGCACGTCGACCGTGACGTCGAGCAGTCCGATGCCCTGGGCCAGGGTGATTTCGTCGAGCCCCTCCGAAACGTGCTCGGGCGTCACCTCGACCCCGCCGATGCGCCAGCCGCCGATCAGGGCGCGTTCGGCGGCGATCATGGCACCGGCCGAGAAGCCGAGATATGGAACGCTGGCCGACACCTGGCGGCGAATCTCGCCGGCGATTGGGAGCAGTGCGGCTAGGTAATCGGGGGTCACGCCGCCGCCGATGAGAATACCGTCGACCGTGCCCAGAGCGGTGAGGCCTGCGGTATCGCCGGGCGCGAGCACGGTGCGGCGGGTCTGCACACTCTCGCCGAGCGAGGCGGCCAGTTCCTCGGCGTGGGCGCCTCCCGGTCCGACCGTGATGATCGCCACGATTGGTTCGTCGCGGCTAGCCTGTGCGGCGTGAGCCACAACCTCGGACAGGAACGTTCCGAATACCAAGGCGTCGTGCGCCGGATCTCCCCCGCCGCCGACCAGGTGCACGCTCACGCGGTGACCTTCGTTTCGGTCGTGGCAGTGTGGTTGCGTGAGAGGGGCGCGTCAAGTGTCATTCGACAATGCTAACGAAAACAATGCGCACGAAATCAGTGATCACGCTGGCACCGAAGCGTTAGCCACAATAAAGCGGATGCCGCACTGCCGGCCGGCAGCGCGGCATCCGCTTTGCAGAAAAAGTGCTACGGAACCTGGCGCTGATCGACCCCGTTGTACGCCGACAACGGGCGAATCAGTGCGTTGCTCTTTTTCTGTTCCATGATGTGCGCGGTCCAGCCGGTGATGCGCGCCGCGACGAAGATCGGCGTGAAGGTGAGGGTGTCAAACCCCATCAGGTGATAAGCCGGGCCTGAGGGGTAGTCAAGGTTGGGCAGAATCGCCTTGCGCGTCGTCATCGCCGTCTCGAGGGCTTCGTAGAGTTCGAGCAGTTCCGGCTTTTGGTAATGCTCGACCAGGGTGACGAGCGCCGCCCGCATGGTCGGAACCCGCGAGTCGCCGCTCTTGTAGACGCGGTGCCCGAAGCCCATGATCTTGCGCTTCTCGGCGAGCGCCTGTGCGAGCCACGGTTCGGCCCGAGCGGCCGAGCCGGCACCGAGGCCGATCTCGGTGAAGGTGTGCATGACGGCTTCATTCGCGCCGCCGTGCAATGCTCCCTTGAGCGCTCCGACCGCGCCGGTCACGGCCGAATACAGGTCGGACAGGGTCGAGGTGATCACCCGCGCGGTGAACGTCGACGCGTTGAAGGAGTGCTCGGCGTAGAGAATCATCGACACGTCGAAGGCGTTGACGACGACGAGTTCCGGCACCTCGCCGAAGGACATGTGCAGAAAGTTCGCCGAGTAGCCGAGGTCGTCGCGCGGTTCGACCAGATCGAGTCCGTGTCGGCGCCGTTGGTCATAGGAAACGATCGCGGGCAGCTGGGCGAACAGCCGAATCGACTTGGCCAGGTCGAATTCCGGCGACGGGTTCTCGGCATCCGGATCACTCGCGCCGATGACGCTCACTGCGGTGCGTACGACATCCATCGGGTGCGTGGTCAGCGGCAGCTCGTCGATGATGCGCTTGACCACCGGGTTCAAGTGGCGAAGCGACCGCTCGAGCGCTTCGAAGTCGGCGAGCTGCTGATCATCGGGCAGTTCGCCGTGCCAGAGCAGGTAGGCGACCTCCTCGAAGCTTTTCTTCGCCGCGAGTTCCTGCACCGGGTAGCCCCGGTAGAGCAGCGAGTTGGTCTCCGGGTTGACCTTGGAGACCGCGGTCGTGTCAACGACCACGCCGGTAAGGCCTTTATAGACGTGTGGAGCGAGAGTTTCCGTGTCAGACATTGTGCTCCCCTTTATACCTTTGACGAAATGTGCGGGTTCAGCGTGAAATTGAAGATACCCGAATCGAACTGGCTATACGACGCGTAGTCGAGCAACTCGTACAGGTCAGCCCGGTGCTGCATCTCGGGCAGCATCGTGGTGAGCGAGCCGGTCTGCTCGATCGCATCGAGCCCGCGCGCCGCCGACCCCATCGCGAGGCGCAGCAACGACACCGGAAAGATCACCAGGTTCATCCCCACGTTTTCGAGCTGCTGCACGGTGTACAGCTCGCCCTTACCGAATTCGGTCATGTTTGCCAGGATCGGCACCGAGACGGCCGCGCGGATCGTCTCAAACTCGGCCAGGCTGCCCATAGCCTCGGGGAAGATCGCGTCGGCTCCGGCGTCCTGCAGCTGCTTGGCCCGGGTGACAGCGGCATCCAAGCCATCAACGGCACGAATATCCGTGCGCGCCATCACGAGAAAGTTCGGGTCCCGGCGGGCATCGACCGCGGCGCGGATGCGCTTGATCGCGGTGTCGGCATCCACGACCTGCTTGCCGTCCAGGTGGCCGCAACGTTTCGGGTTGATCTGGTCCTCGATGTGCATGCCGGCAAGTCCCGCGTCTTCGAGGGTTTGGATGGTGCGTGCCACGTTCATCGGCTCGCCAAACCCGGTATCGGCGTCGACGATGGCCGGCAGGTCGGTCATCCGAGCGATCTGCTGCGACCGGCCAGCCACCTCGGTGAGGGTGGTCAGGCCGATGTCGGGCAGGCCGAGATCGGCCGAGAGCACCGCACCCGAAATGTATACGCCCTCAAACCCTTTCTGCTGGATGAGTTTGGCCGAAAGCGGGTTGAACGCTCCCGGAAAGCGCAAAATCTTGCCGCTGGACAGGCCGGCTCGCAGGGCAATGCGCTTGTCGGCGGCGGCGGCGGCGGCGTACAGCATTAGAAGATTCCGATCGGTGCGGTAATGGAGGAAAGCAATCCCGGCTTGGCCACGATGGTCAGGCCGCCGAGTTCAGCCGCGCCGAGCGCGGGCAGACGCTGGGCCAGGGCGAGAAAGCGTTCAATCTCCGACGCCTCCATGACCGGCGCGGCGAGCGTGCGGAACTTGTTGATGTACTCCGCGCGAGCGAAGGGGCGAGCGCCGAGCGGATGTGCATCAGCGACAGCGATCTCGTCCACGATGCGAGTGCCGTTGGCCAGTTCGATCTCAACGCGACCGCCGAAGGCCTTCTCGGCCGGGTCGAGGGAGTGGTACCGACGCGTCCACTCCTGGTCCTCGGTGGTCGTGACGCTCTGCCACAGGGCAATGGTGTCTGGGCGCCGGCTGCGCTCCGGGCTGTAGGAATCGACGTGGTTCCAGGTGCCGTCCTGCAGAGCGACCGTGAAGATATACGGAATGGAATGGTCGAGCGTCTCGCGGCTCGCGGTGGGGTCGTATTTCTGCGGGTCGTTGGCGCCGGAGCCGATCACGTAGTGCGTGTGGTGGCTGGTGTGTATCACGACGCTCGCGATCGCCCCCTCGACGAGAAGTTCGGGGTGCTCGTTGTGCAGCTTGCGGGCGAGGTCGATCCAGGCCTGCGCCTGGTATTCGGCCGAGTGCTCCTTGGTATAGCTGTCCAGGATGGCCCGCTTGATGCTGCCGGCTTTCGGCAGTGGCACGTCGTAGAAACCGTTCGGGCCGTCGAGCAGCCAGGCGATGACGCCGTCTTCGCCCTCATAGATCGGAGTAGGGCTGGTCTCGCCGCGGAGAGCCCGGTCGACGGCTTCGACGGCCATCTTGCCGGCGAAAGCTGGGGCGTGCGCCTTCCAGCTGGAGATTTCGCCTTTGCGGGACTGGCGGGTCGCGGTCGTGGTGTGCAGTGCCTGACCAACGGCCTGAAAGATGGTTTCCTTGTCGAGGCCGAGCAGAGTTCCGATACCGGCAGCAACCGACGGGCCGAGGTGGGCAACGTGGTCGATCTTGTGTGTGTGCAGGCTGATCGACTTCACCAGGTCGATCTGAATCTCGTAGCCAGTGGCGATGCCGCGAATCAGGTCGTTGCCGGTCAAGCCGCGGGAGGCCGCGAGGTGCTGGGCGACGGCCGTAATCGGCGGGATATTGTCACCGGGGTGCGAATACTCGGCGGCGAGAAAGGTGTCGTGATAGTCGAGTTCACGTACGGCCACTCCGTTGGCCCAAGCCGCCCATTCCGGGGAGACGCGGCGCGCGGGTGCCAGGCCGAACACGGTCGCTCCGTCACCACCGTTAGAACGCGGGTGAGCCAGGGCCTGCGAGCGAGCGGCGATCACGGGATGACGAGTTAGGCTGGCCGCGGCCACGGAGGCGTTGTCGATCACCCGGTTGATCACCATCTCGGTCACCTCTTCGGAGACGAGGGCTGGATCGGCGGCCACCTCGGCGATCTTCCAGGCCAGCTGGTCCTCGCGGGCCAGATTCTCGTCGCTCTTGTGAACTCGAACGTGGTGAAGCTGCACGATGGATCCCTTCGTTGGTTGGCCGGAGTCGTTATTCGACTACTGCGGCTGAATCCTCATCAATCGCCGCGAGAACGCTCACAAGGCTCTGGTGAAGATGAATATGGGTGGCATGGGCCGCCAGCGATGGGTCGCCGGCGATAATGGCGTCGATAATCAGCAAATGCTCCGCCGCTGCGGCACGGAGCCGCAGCGGATTTCTCCGAGCGAGGCGACGGATTCGGGCCAAGTGCGTGCGCACGGCGCGCAAGGCGCCGACGAGGAAGGGGTTTTCGACGGCGGCATCGACGGCATCTTCGAGTTCGTCGATCATCAAGTAGTACCGGTGCACTCCGGCGTCGCCTTGGTCGAGAAGCTCCGGGGCGCTGACGAAAGCCTTGCGCAGTTCGATGAACACTGTGGGCTCCCGGCGAGTGGCCGCCAGACGAATGGCCTGCACCTCGAGTGCCTGGCGCAACTCATAGAGTTCGAAGATGCTGTCGACGGAGATGTCGGTCACCTCAAAGCCGCGCCCGCGCCGCCCGACAACAAGGCCGTCGGCGATCAATCGGGCCACAGCCTCACGCAGCGGGGTACGCGAGACGCCGATACGTTCGGCTTGTTCGACTTCGAGCAGGGCGGCGCCGGGAGCGAGGAGCCCGTTGAGAATCTCCCCGCGCAGCTGACGGTACGCCCGTTCACTGGCGCGGAGCGGTACGTCCAACCCCAACATTGCGGTTTCTGTATACACAATCGCAATCCTATTCCACATTGCCGGGTTATATGCAATACTTCAACCACTCTTTGTATACAGAAGGTCTTCAATGAAGAAGGTGGACATGAACGGCGAATCAGGTGCAAGCTACCGGGAGGCGTGGCGACGCAGCATTTCGTCGACGGAAGCCTTCTGGCTTGAGGCGGCCGAGGGCATCGATTGGATCACGCAGCCCCGTCTGGCGCTCGCTCCCGACGGCCCAGCGACCGGCAGCTGGTTTCCCGGCGGCACGCTCAATACCAGCTACAACGCACTCGACCGTCACGTGCTGGCCGGCCGCGGCGCCCACACCGCGCTGATCTATGACTCTGCCATGACCGGCACCCGGGTCAAGCTCAGCTACCTCGAACTGCTCGGCCGCGTCGCCAGGTTCGCCGGCGTGCTCCGCGCCAACGGCGTTGGCGCCGGCGACCGCGTCGTCATCTACCTGCCGATGATTCCCGAGGCCGTTGTCGCCATGCTCGCCTGCGCCCGCATCGGCGCGGTGCACTCAGTAGTGTTCGGTGGTTTCGCCGCAACCGAACTGGCCGTGCGCATTGACGATGCCCGCCCGAGTGTCATTGTCACAGCATCCGGCGGCCTGGAGCCTGGCCGCGCGGTCGAATACCTGCCACTCGTCGACAAGGCCATCGCTCTGAGCCAAGGTTCGGTGCACACCGTGATTGTGCGCGATCGGGACAGCATCCCCGGTTCCGCTGCTGACTACCAGAACCGTTCAGAAACGGATGCCGCCTGGCTCGACTGGGCAGACGAAGAGGCCAAGGCCGCGCCGGCCGATCCGGTAGCCCTGCGCTCCGAGGACCCGCTGTACATCCTCTACACTTCCGGTACGACCGGTAAGCCCAAGGGCATCATCCGCGATAACGGCGGCCACGCCGTCGCCCTGAATTGGTCGATGCGCAACATCTACGATGTGGGACCGGGCGACGTCTACTGGGCCGCGTCCGACGTCGGCTGGGTCGTCGGACACTCCTACATCGTCTACGCGCCGCTCCTGGCGGGCGCGACCACGGTCATCTATGAGGGCAAGCCGATCGGCACACCGGATGCCGGCGCCTTCTGGCGCGTGGTCGACGACTACAAAGTGAAGGTTCTGTTCACCGCACCGACCGCCATTCGGGCCATCCGTCGCGTCGACCCCGACCTGCTCGAGCTGAAGAACCACGACGTGTCGAGCCTGACCAGCCTATTTCTGGCCGGCGAACGGCTCGACCCCGAAACCTTCCACTGGGCCAACGACGGACTGCACTGCCCGGTCATCGACCACTGGTGGCAGACCGAGACCGGGTGGGCGATCTGCGCCAACCTGCTCGGCATTGAAGAATTGCCGACCAAGCCGGGTTCGGCCACCGTTCCGGTGCCCGGGTACGACATCGCCATCCTGGATTCCAGGGGCCGGCCAATCGACAAGATCGGCGAGGACGGCAACATCGCCATTCGGCTTCCGCTACCTCCGGGAACTTTGCAAGGCGTCTGGGGCAGCGCCGAACGGTTTGCGAGTTCGTACCTCACCGCCTTCCCTGGCTACTACGCCACCGGCGACTCCGGCCATTTCGACGCCGACGGCTACCTGTTCGTGATGGGCCGCACCGACGATGTGATCAACGTGGCCGGACACCGACTCTCCACCGGGTCGCTCGAAGAGGTCCTCGCCCTGCACCCTGCCGTCGCCGAGTGCGCAGTGCTCGGGGTACACGATGCCGTCAAGGGCCAGCGCGCCGCCGGATTCGTCACCCTCAAGGCAGGGATTACGTTCGACCACGACACCCTTACCGCCCAACTCGTCGCCCTGGTTCGGGAGCACATCGGCCCCGTCGCAGCGTTTCGCGACGTCACCATACTCGACCGACTGCCCAAAACGCGGTCGGGCAAGATTCTTCGTAAGACCATTCGACAGATCGTCGACGGTGAAGAATATTCCGTTCCCCCCACCATAGAAGACCCCACCGTTCTCGACGATCTCAAGCAAGCGCTGACAGCATCCGTCTTGTAAACCACCGATCGAGACTAATGCCCACCGTGCACCCCAAATTTTTCCCGAAACCCCTATTTTTCGTTCCCGAGGCAAGGAGGCCCCATGAGTGAAGCAGTGAAAGACGCCCCACCGAAGTCCATCATCGACTACGAGGCATTTGAAAAAACCCCCCGTTTTCTCGCCTTGAAGCGCGCCCGCAACAGGTTCGTCGTACCAATGGCAATCTTCTTTTTTGTCTGGTACATCGCCTACGTGCTCGCGGCCGCCTACCTGCATGACTTTATGGCGACGCCGGTCTTCGGCAGCATCAACATCGGGCTGCTCCTCGGCCTGGGTCAGTTCGTCACGACCTTCGCCATCACGATGACCTACGTGACCTTTGCCAACCGCAAGATCGACCCCCGCACTGAAGAACTTCGCCTTGAACTCGAGCGGATGGAACAGCGATGAACGCACTGCACCTCCTGGCCACCACGGTCGAAACCGATCAGAACAACCCGGTCTTGAACATCTCGATCTTTCTGGCGTTCGTCGCGGTGACCCTCATCATCGTGATTCGTTCGGGCCGCAACAACAAGTCCGCCGCCGACTACTACACCGGTGGCCGCTCGTTCACCGGACCGCAGAACGGCTTCGCCATCGCCGGCGACTACCTCTCGGCGGCGTCGTTCCTGGGCATCGTCGGCGCCATCGCGATCAGTGGTTACGACGGGTTCATGTACTCGATCGGATTCCTCGTCGCCTGGCTCGTGGCCCTGCTGCTCGTTGCAGAGCTCATGCGCAACACCGGCAAATTCACCATGGCCGATGTGCTGTCCTTCCGGTTGAGGCAGGGCCCCGTGCGCGTGGCAGCGGCCACAACCACCCTGGCCGTCTGCTTCTTCTACCTGCTCGCCCAGATGGCCGGAGCCGGCGGACTCGTCTCGCTGCTCCTCGGCATCAACGACAAGCTCGGCCAGTCGACCGTCGTCACCGTCGTCGGCGCTCTGATGATTGTCTACGTGCTGGTCGGCGGAATGAAGGGCACCACCTGGGTGCAGATCGTCAAGGCGTTCCTGCTCATCATTGGTGCGCTCGCCATGAGCATCTGGGTTCTCGCCCTCAACGGCTTCAACCTGTCTTCACTGCTCGACAGCGCGGTTGCCGAATCGGCCTTCGGCGCCGAAATCCTCGCACCGGGACTAAAGTATGGCGCTAACCCGCTCGACTTCATTTCTCTCGCCCTCGCCCTGGTACTCGGAACCGCCGGCCTGCCCCACGTGCTCATGCGCTTCTACACGGTTCCCACCGCAAAAGAAGCTCGCCGCTCGGTCGTCTGGGCGATCTGGCTCATCGGTGCGTTCTACATCTTCACTCTCGTGCTCGGCTTCGGCGCGGCCTGGCTCGTCGGTGCAGACCGGGTACTCGCCGCCCCCGGCGGAGTGAACTCGGCAGCCCCGCTGCTCGCGCTCGAACTCGGCGGTCCGCTGCTGCTCGGCTTCATCTCAGCCATCGCCTTCGCGACGATCCTGGCCGTGGTGGCCGGAATCACCATCACGGCGGCAACGAGCTTCGCACACGACATCTACGGTTCCGTCATCAAAAAGGGGAAGGGAAACCCCGACGACGAGGTCAAGGTCGCACGTCGTACCGTCATCGTGATCGGTGTTCTCGCCATCGCCGGCGGCATCGGGGTGCAGGGCCAGAACATCGCCTTCCTGGTAGCACTGGCCTTCGCCGTCGCGGCGAGCGCCAACCTGCCGACCATTCTCTACTCCCTGTTCTGGCGTGGCTTCACCACTCGCGGCGCGGTCTGGAGCATGTACGGCGGACTGTTGTCAGCCGTGCTCCTGATCGTCTTCTCACCGGTGTTCTCGGGCACGGACACCTCGATGTTCGGTGCAGGCGTCGACTTCGCGATCTTCCCGCTGAGCAACCCGGGCATCATCTCGATTCCGCTCGGGTTCTTCCTGGGCTGGCTCGGATCGGTCACCAGCACCGTCAAGGAGAGCCCGAAGCTCGCCGCCGAAATGTCGGTGCGTTCGCTCACCGGTCACGGCGCCGAGAAGGCCGTGGAGCACTAACCGCACGCAGTGACACGAACGGGCCGGCCAGGATTCGTATCCTGTCCGGCCCGTATTGCTGTGCTCACCTTCCGTCGGAGCTGTCCCTTTGTACGCTGTCGATCTCGGCGGGCTCGATCAGCGGATGGTGCGGGCCGCAGGCCCGCTCGCGTTGGCTGGTTATCGGACTCCCGCGCACCGGCGCAAGTTCCGCGAATTGGCGTAATTCCCGTGTGGCTGGAACGCTCTGGCGAGCCGGCCCGACTGGACTACTCGCGTACTTTGAGCGGGCCACGGGCGATGCGGGTCGGTGCCGCCTGGGCGACCGGCTTGATCACGATCAGGTCGAGGTTCACGTGCGCCGGGCGCTCAACGCTCGACACGATGGTCTCCGCGATGTCCTCCGCCGACAGCGGATCTGGCACGTTGTCGTAGGCCGCGAATGCCTTGTCGGCGTCACCGTTGAAGCGAACCAGACCGAACTCATCCGTTTTGACCATGCCCGGTGCGATCTCGATGACCCGAATCGGCTCGCCGGAGAGCTCGAGACGCAACACTTCGGTCATCGCGTGCGCGGCGAACTTGGCCGCGTTGTAGCCGCCGCCGCCGAGATAGGCAACGTGCCCGGCAATTGAGGTGACGGTGACGATATCGGCCGACCCCGCCCCGGAGTCGATACCGGCGCGCAGCAGCGGCAGGATGGCCGTGGTGACCCGTTTGACGGCAAGCACGTTGATCTCGAACATCCAGGCCCAGTCTTCGATGCTGCCGGCCTCGACCGTGTCGAGTCCCTTGGCGCCGCCGGCGTTGTTGACGAGGGCGTGCACCGGGCCGCTGGCGGCGAGGTAGTCACGCAGGGCGTCGACATCCGTTTGCATCGTCAGGTCCGCGGTGAAGGCATCCGCTCCTGTCTCGGTCTGCAGCGCAGCCAGGCGGTCAGCACGCCGTGCGACACCCACCACATTCCACCCGTGCTCCCGGAACAGGCGCACGGTCGCCGCTCCGATTCCCGAACTTGCTCCGGTCACAACCACTCTTCGAGTACTCATTTCTCCATTGTGGCGGGAGAATGGGTTCAATGAGCGCATTGGGCACCGCCACTACTCACCCGCAGAAGCGTCGCGTTCCCCTCTGGGACAACGCGCGCTGGATCGCGGTCACCCTCGTGGTGATGGGCCACGCGATCCTCAAACTCATCGGCGAAGCGGATGTCGCGTACGCGCTATACCTGTTCATCTACGCCTTCCACGTGCCGGTTTTCGTGGCCGTCAGCGGGTATTTCGCCAAGTCGGGTTCGCCCGACGCGCGCCAGATGCACCGGCTACTCACCGACATCATTTTTCCGTACGTCATCTTCGAGACGATCTGGACGGTGCTTCGCTGGATTCTCGGCGGCAAGTTCGTGCTGGACTATTCCACCGCGAGCTGGACCCTATGGTTTCTGCTTGCGCTGCTGGTCTGGCGCATTGCCCTGCCCTACCTCGTGGTGCTGCGCTATCCCCTCCTCATCAGCATCATCATCTCGATCGGGGCCGGCTACCTGCCGAATATCGACGGAACGTTCACCCTCTCCCGCACCCTCGGGCTGCTGCCGTTTTTCGTGTTCGGCTGGAAGCTGCGCCAATGGCTGTTGACCGACAACTGGCTCGAGCTCCGTGCTGGCCTGGTCTGGCGCTGGCGAACCGGGGCACTCGGGCTGTTCGCCCTGCTCTATCTGCTGATCGGGCTCAACATCGACACGCTGCGCACCCTGCAAGTGCGCCGCTTTCTGCTCTACGACGAGGCGTACGCGACGTTTGAGTATTCCGAGTTTTGGGCCGGCGGAATCCGTTTGGCCGTCATGCTGCTCGCTTTCGCACTCATCGTGGCGTTTCTCCTGCTGATTCCGCGGCGCACGACCTGGTTCACCGCGGGAGGCGCGGCGACGATGTATGTCTACCTACTCCACACAGTGGTGCTGTACCCGCTGCGCGAGATGGGTGTGCTCGATGGCCCACAGCCGGGTTGGGTATTGCCGGGCATGCTCGCGCTGAGCATCGCCATCTCAATCGTGCTGTCGATGTCCGTCGTACGACGGCTGTTTCGGCCCCTGGTTGAGCCGAGGGCGCGGTGGCTGTTCCGGTCGACGGCGGCCACACCGACCGGAACGATCGTGCTGCCGCAGCTCGATCGCAAGTAGCCGCCCGCACAACATGACGTTGTGTTTCGCTGCCTGTTGCACGGCCATGCGGGCCTCCTTATGATCGGGCCAGAGCGCCGGACAGTCCGCGCCGAGTGATCCGGAGGCCATCGTGACCGACAATTCTTCATCGTGGAAGTTTGAGACCAAGCAGGTTCACACCGGAGCGCACCCGGACCCGACCACCAACGCTCGGGCGACGCCGATCTACCAGACCACCTCGTATGTCTTCAACAGTGCCGAGCACGCCCAGAACCTGTTCGCGCTGGCCGAATTCGGCAACATCTACACCCGCATCCAGAACCCTACCCAGGCCGTCGTCGAGGAGCGCGTCGCCGCACTCGAGGGAGGCACAGCAGCGCTACTGTTGTCCTCCGGCCAGTCGGCATCCACTTTTGCGGTGTTGAACATCGCCCAGGCCGGCGACCACATCGTCTCGTCGAGCTCGATCTACGGTGGCACTTACAACCTGTTCAAGTACACCCTGGCTAAGCTCGGCATCGAAACCACCTTCGTCGAAGACCAGGATGACGCGGCAGAGTGGCAGCGCGCGGTTCGCCCGAACACCAAGCTGTTCTTCGCCGAAACCATCGGCAACCCGCGCATCAACGTGCTTGACATCACGCTGGTTGCCGATATCGCCCACGCCGCCGGCATCCCGCTGATCGTCGACAACACGATCGCGACGCCATACCTGATTCGCCCGTTCGAGCACGGCGCCGACATCATCGTGCACTCGGCGACGAAGTTTCTCGGCGGCCACGGCGCCATCATCGGCGGGGTGCTCGTCGACGGTGGCAAGTTCGAGTGGTCGAAGAACGTAGAGAAGTTCCCCGGCCTGACCGAACCCGACCCCTCGTACCACGGCGCGAGCTACACCAACGCGGTCGGCGATGGCATTGCCTACGTCATCAAGGCCCGCGTGCAGCTGCTGCGTGACCTTGGAAGCGCCATCGCCCCGGCGAGCGCCTGGCAGCTGATCCAGGGCATAGAGACGCTCAGCCTGCGAATCGAACGCCACGTGCAGAATGCCCAGGAAATCGCCGAGTGGCTCGACAACCACGACGACATCGCCTCGGTGAACTACGCCGGACTCCCCTCGAGCCCGTGGTACGCGGCCGCCAACAAGTTCGCGCCGCTCGGCGTCGGAGCGGTGCTGTCGTTCGAGCTCAAGGGCGGAGTCGCAGCCGGCCGGGCCCTCGTCGACAGCCTGAGTCTGTTCAGCCATCTCGCCAACATCGGCGACGTGCGTTCTCTGGTCATTCACCCGGCCTCAACCACGCACTCCCAACTGAGCCCGGAGCAGCAGCTCACAGCCGGCGTCACGCCGGGCCTGGTGCGGCTCTCGGTCGGCATCGAGAACGTCGTCGATCTGAAAGCCGACCTCGAGGCCGGCCTCGCCGCCGCTCGCGCCGTCGTCAAGCGCGACCGCGCCGACGCCTGACCCGCTTCCTTCGCCCGGGCGCACAACGTAACATGCGCCCGGGCCGTCCATTCGACCGACAGAATGGACGGGTATGGAATGGCAATCATCAGCAGACACGGTCCCGTCGAGCTTTATCACCGAAGCCCAGGCGCGCTCGGTACGTGGCAAGCCTCCGGCGACCGGCGCCTGGCGCGACGGTGACCCGGTGGGCAACCGACAGTTCGCCAATCTCGGCCGGCTGACTTTCGAGGCCGGCGGCAGCCTCCCCCGGGTACGTCTCGCCTACGAGACTTGGGGCACCCTCAACCCGGCCGGCGACAATGCCGTGCTCGTGCTGCACGCGCTCACCGGCGACAGCCACCTGGCCGGCGCCCCCGGTCCCGGCCAGGAGACCGGCGGCTGGTGGGACGGCATCGTCGGACCAGGCCTCGCCATCGACACCGACCGGTGGTTCGTCGTGGCGCCGAACATGCTCGGCGGCTGCCAGGGCAGCACCGGGCCGGCTTCGCTGGCTCCGGACGGTCTCGAGTGGGGCATCCGTTTTCCCTATCTCACCATTCGCGACCAGGTCAGCGCGCAGCGCGTTTTCAGCGACCAGCTCGGCATCGGCCGCTGGGCGGCCGTCATCGGCGGGTCAATGGGCGGCATGCACGCCCTGGAATGGGCGATCACCACCCCCGAGCGGGTCGAGCGTCTGATCCTTTTGGCCGCGCCGCCGATCACCACGGCCGATCAGATCGCCCTCAACTCGGTGCAGATCGAGGCGATTCGTACCGACCCGGCATTTCGGGGCGGTGATTACTACGATGAAGCAGATGGTGACGGACCGACGCGCGGGCTGGCCCTCGCCCGCCGTATGGCCCTGTTGAACTACCGCAGCCCAGCCGAACTCAACGCACGCTTCGACCGTGGCTGGCAGAGCGGTATTAGTCCGCTCGGCGCCAACGGCCGCTTCGCCGTAGAATCGTATCTCGACTTTCACGGGAATAAATTCACCAGGCGCTTCGATGCCAACAGCTACATCGTGCTGGTCGAAGCCATGAATTCCCACGACGTAGGCCGCGGCCGCGGCGGTGTGGCGACCGCCCTTAGCCGGGTTACCGCCCGGTCCGTTGTCGTCGGTATCGACAGTGACCGGCTGTTTCCGGTCGATGGCCAACGCACCATCGCCGCGCACCTGCCGTACAATATCGATGGCCCCACCGCTGTGGTACTGGAATCCGGGTATGGTCACGATGGCTTCCTCATTGAGAACGAAGCGATCGGCGCCCAAATACGGCGGCTGTTGGACTAGGGAAAAACTGTCTCTGGGTCCCGCCCGGTATGGTGCAGATAGACATGTTCATCTCTCACCAGACAGGCACCCATGCAACGCATTATCAAGGAGCGCGACCGGCTCCTTCGCAGAGCGGTGCAGGCGGCCGGGCTGACCGGCTCGGCCACGACGCTGGCATGCTTGTTCGTACCCGGTGGCGTTGCCGGGGACGCGCGCATTGCGGCGGTGGCGCTCATCCTGCTGCTCGCTGCCGCGCAGTACCTGCTCGGCAGCACGGGCGCCCTGCGCTGGGCGGTGCTCATTGTGCTCTGCGGGGAAGGAACGATCCTGATCGTGGGTTTCGCGAGCCACCCCGGAGTTCCTCCCAACCTGATCGAGGAAAGCGTGATCGGCATGGTGGCGACCGCGCCGATGTGCGCGATCGCGGCGGTACTGATCACGAGCGCGCGTCGGCTGCTGATGCTCGGCTCCTTCTTCGTGCTGACCGTCGCGACCGTTGCCGTCGTCACGGTAGGCGCCCCCGACCGCGTCATCCTGCTCACCCTGACGGTGGCCATGTGGTTTTCCTTCACTTTGGCTTCCTGGTGGATCGCGCAGAGCGTCCCTCGGGTGATGCACCGCATCGCCGCGATCGGGCGTGCCTACCGCGCCGAACGGCACGCCAGCGAGCTCGAGGCGCAACGCCGACAGGACGCCCGGTTGCTGCACGACACCGTACTCGCGACACTGACCCTGCTGGCCCATTCCGGGGTCGGAGTGAGCCCAGCGGCCCTGCAGAAACAGGCCGGCGACGACGCCCGACTACTGCGTCAATTGCGGCTCGGCGGCCTGCCGATGCCGAGCCGTTCCGGCGGGTATACCCTCGAACCAGCCTCGCTGCTGACCCTCGGCGACACGCTCGACGCAGTGCGTCGGCGCTTCGAGCGGATCGGTCTGACCGTCAACTGGCACGGCAGTGGGCAGGTGCAGTTGCCCAGCAACGTGCTCGATTCTTTTCTGCTCGCCCTCTCTGAGTGTCTCGAAAACGTGCGCCGCCACTCCGGGGTCGACCATGCCGACGTGACGATAACGGATGACGACGCCACCATTCGCGCGATGGTCACCGACACCGGGGTCGGCTTCGACCTTGGACAGGTCGGATCGGAACGGCTCGGCGTCGCCGAATCGGTCGTTGCCCGGCTGCGTGACGCGGGGGGCAACGCTCGTCTGTTTTCCTCGCCGGGTGCCGGAACGACGGTTGTTCTTGAGGTTCCCAAATGAGTCCACTGAGCGACACCGCACCCATTGATACCGTTCGCACGCGCGGTGTGGGTGCGCGCCTGCTGGGCGGGCCGGACGAGCGAAGCTGGCCGACATCATCCGCTGGCCAGACGACCAGGGCTGCGCTGTCGCCGCTGCGGTTTCCGCGATCGAGCCTGCGTGGTGACGGTCATTTCACCGTTTTCGGTTCTGATCAAAACGGTTTGGGCGCCCGCCACCTCGGTATCGGGATGAGCATCAGTGGGGCCGTCATCGCCGTTTTTCTGATTGCGCGGCTAGTGGTCGAGTGGGGCCAGGCCCCCACGCCCACACTGAGTATTGTGGCCTGGCTGTTACTAGCCGCAATCGCGGTCGGGGTGAACCTGGCAGTCCACGAGCTCTCCTCACGCTTGCCCATGTGGCTGTTTCTACTCGCCCTCGGCCTCTGCGCGATCGTGGTCGCCCTCGACCTGGCCGGATCCATCGGAATTCCGGGAACGGCGGCCTTTCCCACCGCTGCCCCAGCCGTTGGCGCCTTTCTGCTGACGATTGCGACCCTGAGGGAATCTCGCGATATCACCCTGGCAGCGCTCGCCCTCGGTGTCTTCATGGGCGCTGCGACCCTGTTCGAAGCCCGCAGCGACGTGCTGACGCTGGGACCAGATATTCTCGGGGTCGCCCTTGCGGTGGTACCACCGGTGGTCGGCGCGAGCATTGTGCAAGCGTTTCGGCGCATGGTCCAGCGCGAGCTCGACCTCGTGCTCGTGCAGAGCACCGTGTCCCAGCCGCGATTTGCGGTCGGCATGCTCGCCTCGGAGCAGCTGGCCCGGCTCGACCTCGATGCGGAGACCCTGCTCGACGATGTGGCCCAGGGACGGACAGCGCTTCCGTTGGCCGCGTCGACGGCCACAACCGCTGCGTCGCTCGCCACCCAGTTGCGCCTGCACCTGATCGAGGGCCGCACCGAAACCTGGCTGCACCACGCGATCACGGAGAGTGAGTTTCTAGGCCCCGTCGTTGCCCTGAGCGACCCGACCGGGCTCGCCGGGCTGTTGTCGCCGACCCAACGCGAAGGGCTGCTCCTGACGATTTGGCTGCTGATCGGGGATACCCAGCGATCGGGGGCATCCGTTTCACTGCGGTTCGGACCGATTGCCCCCACACATGGGGTGGGGCTGCATCACCAGGTGCGTTTTCCGATGAAATTAACCACAACTGGGGTATCGCGGCGGCGTGTCGATCCCGAAACCTGGCAGGCGATTTCTGCGCTTGGTCCACACGTGGACTCCAATCGGGCCGGAAGCTTACGCGTAGACATCGAGTGCAGTGTGGACAATCCAGCTGATGCCTAGTATTGGGGATATAGACGATAAGGTGCACACAGTAGGAGGCAACACATGACGACGACACCCCGTCCCATCCGCTTGGCCCTTGTCGACGACCACAGGATGCTCTTGGGGGCGCTCACCGAGTGGATTCGAAGCGCCGCTGACGACATCGAGATGGTCGCGGCGGTGACAACCTGGCCCGAGTTGCTGACCCACCGCGAGTTTCCGGTGGACGTCGTGCTGCTCGACCTCGATCTCAAGGACAACATTCCGGTGTCCCTGAAGATTTCTACGCTCAAGACGACCGGAGTGAAGACGGTGCTCATGAGCACCTACTCCGAGCCGGCTCTCGTGCGCGAAGCCCTCGCCGCCGGCGCCCTTGGCTACCTCGTGAAGAGCGAGGAAGCGAGCATGATTGTCGATGCCATTCGTGCCGCTTACAACGGCAAGTCCTACATCTCCGCGGAGCTCGACTACGCGCTCAACTCGACTGAGAACGTCGAAGGTCCCCGCCTCAGCGCCCAGGAACGCCGCGTCATGGCGCTCTACGGCGCTGGTGAGCCGGTGAAGGCCGTCGCCTACCAACTCGGCATCTCCGAGGAGACCGCCAAGAGCTACCTGAAGCGCATTCGCGAGAAGTACCGCTTAGCCGGATACGACGTGGGTACCAAGGTCGCGCTGCGCAAACGCGCCATCCACGACGGCATCCTGCTGCAAACGGACTGACCTTCGTGTTGCCGACCGGCCCCATTTTTCGTAATGCGGGCCGGTTCGTTCGTTAACGCGGCTTCGATTAAGTGGATGCCGACGGGCACGCGCCGACATTAGCCCTTGCGAACGACGGGGATCAGCTGCGTGCCGTAGGGCACGTGCTGGCCGCGCAAGCGGCGCCGACGGTCGATGATGAAGGTGAGCAGGGTCAGCAGCACGCCGAGCGCGCTCAGGGCAACGCCGATCCAGACCGGGGCGAGGTAGCCGAGTCCAGCGGCGATAGCCACGCCACCGAGGGCCGCGCCGAGGGCGTTACCGACGTTGAGCGAGGAATGGTTGAGAGCCGCCGCGAGCGACTGGCTTTCGCGCGCGACGTCCATCAGTCGGGCTTGAATGGTCGGCGAGAGAGCGGATGCCGCTGCACCGATAAAGAACATGCCGATCACCAAACCGACGAGCGACTGCGCCGACAGGCCGAGTGTGACGAGCGCCGCGATGAGCACGCCGAACGAGATGTACATGGTGCGGCGCACGCTCCAGTCGGCCAGCGCTCCCCCGGCGAAGTTGCCGGCCGTCATGCCGAGGCCGACAACAACGAGAATGAGCGGTACCGTTGCGGCAGTGAGCCCGGTGATTTCGATCACCAGCGGGGCGACATAGGTGTAGACCGCGAACAGGCCGCCGAAGCCGATCGCACCGATCGAGAGCGTGATCCAGACCTGCAATTGGCTGAATGCTCGCAGCTCGGCGCGCATGGTGGCCTTGGGGTTGCCAGCCTGGAACGGCACGAACATGGCGACGGCCACGAAGGTGAGCGCGAAGATCGCGGCGACGACGAGGTAGGCGATACGCCATCCGCTCACCTGACCGATCCAGGTGATCGTGGGCACCCCGATGACGTTGGAGATGGTCAGACCGGAGAGCACGATGGCGATGCCACGCGCCCGTTTACCCGGACCCATCAGGCGGGCGGCGACAAGCGAGGCGATGCCGAAGTAGGCACCGTGCGGCAGCCCGGCTACGAAGCGGGCAACTAGAACGGTCTCAAAGGTCGGCAGCAGGGCCGAGGCGATCGTGCCGAGCGTGAACGCGGTCAGCAGGGCCAACAGTAGTTGTTTGCGCGGCCAGCGGGCCGCAGCGGTCGCGATCGTAGGCGCTCCGACGACGACTCCGAGGGCGTAAGCCGAAATCAGCCAGCCGACCTGTGCGTTGGCGGCATCCGGCGCCGCGGCATAGAGACCTGGCAGTAGGTCGGCGGCCAGGTTCGGCAGCAGACCCATGGCAACGAATTCCGTCGCGCCGATGCCGAACCCGCCCAGGGCAAGGGCGAGCAAGGCAAGACGAATACGGGTCGACGACAGCTGCGTCGACCCGTCAGGAGTGAGGGGCATGCAACAAGCCTAAGCCCCGGCCCGCTCGCACGGGTGATTCCGGTCTCACGAGGATATCGCTGGTGGCGTGACTCTCACAGGTGTCCCTACCCCGTCGTGCGCACGAGATGCCACCTCGAGTGTGATCGAGCGGGCTAACGGCACCTTGCGTGCGGATCAGGCATTAAGAGCGGTCTCCAGACGCTCGACTTTGCCGGTCAGTTCGCCGGCGTGGCCGGGGCGGATGTCTGCCTTCAGCACGAGGGAAACGCGCGGGCCGAAGGCGCCCACCGCCTCGGTCGCTGCCTTGATCACGGCGAAAACTTCATCCCAGTCACCCTCGATGGTGGTGAACATGGAGTCGGTGTGATTGGGCAGTCCAGATTCGCGGACGATGCGCACTGCGGCGGCAACCGCATCGTGCACGGACCCCTGCGAGTCGGCGGCGACGGACGGTGCGACAGAGAATGCTACGAGCATGATGGGCTCCCTAGGTGAGTGATTTCATGGTGAGTGATTTCTCGGTGAGTGGTCTCTCGGTGAAACGGTCGCGAGCGGGCTGGCCTGACCTGCCCAGCCGGTGCAGCGTGAAGAGCGCCCAGCCGAGCAGCACGAATTCGAGCAGGTTGCGCATGGTCAGCACGAGAATCATGAGGGGATGGGCCACCAGCAGCCAGTCGTACAGGTACGGGTACACCAGCTGGGTGAGGGCGGCGAGCGCGAGCCCGAGCAGCGCCGCCGTGCGCCAGCCGCGCTCGTTCAGCACGAGCCCGAGAATGATCGGTGCGGCAAGCCAACTGATGAACTGCGGCGACCCCACCTTATTGACAGCGATGAGGGTCACGGTGAGGGCGAGGGTCAGCGGCGGAAAGACCGCCAACCAGCCGACTCCCCGGCGTTGGGCCCGCACTCCCAGCAGCAGCACTGTGGCGGCGGCGAGCGCGAGCAGCGGAGTCATCGCGGCGCTTGCGGCGGCGGTGCCAGCGCCGGCGACCTGAAAGGTGAGAATTTGCTGGTCGTAGTAGATGAAGCTGCCGGGCACATTGAGTACGGCCTGCCACAGCCACGGCACAGCGATGGGCGATTCGATCTGGATCCCCCGACCCGCCTGCTCGCCCACGAAACTCAGCACGTGGAGGCTACTGCCTCGGCTGAGGCTGAGCGCCCCGGCCACGGCGACGACCGCCGCAGTAACGACGGCCGCAACCCCGAGCATCCGCCAACGCAGTTTGGACGCCACGAATAGGGCGGCGAGGGCGGCAACCGGCCAGATCTTGATCCAGGTCGCAATGGTCAGCAGCACGGTGCCCCAGAGCGGACGGCGTCGCAGCCACAGCAGGGCGACGATGCCGAGCGGCACCGTGACCGCATCGATGCGCAGGAGCGCAATGGGGCCGAGCAGGGCCAGAAAGATGAGCCACCACCACGCCGCGGGCCGATGCGAGCGCACGAGCACGAAAAATGCTCCGGCGTTCATTCCGGTCGCGAGTACGAACCAGGTACCGAGATAGGCCGGGCCGTCGAGGGCGAGCGCGCCGACGATGGGTACGAGCGCAAGCAGCGGGTAGACGAAATTCTCAGTGATGCCTGCGATATTGCCGGCCATGGCGTTCTCGGCCCAGCGCCGGTAAACCACTTCGACATCACCGAGCGGATACCCCGGCCCGAACAAGGCCAGAGTGATCAGCAGTAGATGCACGAGCACGAACGTCGACCACAGCGCGGCGAGCGAATGCCGCAGCACCGGCCACGCAGGCCACGCGTCGGTTGCCCTGTGGGGCTCGTCGTAAATTCGCACGCTTTACCTTTGCACAGCCGGAGGGCGCGCCGCGCCGCGCGGGCCGCCTACCGGGGAGTTTGTCGCCCGCCTTCGCCTCTGGCGCGCCGCGTTCAGTCTGCGGAGTGGTCGCCAACCCGCGGCATGGTCGCCGCAGCAAGCGGCTCGGTCGCCGCGCGGGCACCTCGGTCGTAGCGCGCTGCGCCAGCGCTATGAGGTGGAGCGAGCCCCTGGCGCGATGCCGGAGTCGAGAAAGGCTGCGACGGCCCGCGGCACGGCGTCGGCCACGTCGAGGGCTGCAATCGGACCCCCGGCGGAGGCTAGGTTCGCGGCTTCCGCGTGCAGGAGCGCTGCGGTGGCGGCGAGCGGAGCGAGGGAGGCGGCATCCGCTTCGAGTTGGTCAAAATGGGTCGCCAGCAGCGCCCCGAGAATTCCGCCGAGCACGTCACCGGACCCGGCCGTGGCGAGCCAGGCCGGCCCGGTCGACACGGTCAGACGGGCGCCCGCCGGAGAGGCAATGTGGGTGACGGCGCCCTTCAGCAGCACCGTCACGTCGAACAGTCGCGCGGCGCGAATGGCCCACTCCCCCGGATTGGCAGCGATCTGCGAGGCCGAGCCCGGCTTGGCCTCGTCCGCGAGCATCGCCGCCAGTTCGCCGGCGTGCGGGGTGATCACGGTCGGCCCGATCGCGCGCGACACCAGGTCGAGGGCGCCAGCATCGATCACGGTGGGCAAGCCCTCGGCGAGGGCTTGTTCGAGGGCGGTGGTGACGGCATCCGTTCTCGTTGACGCGTTAATGCCGGAGCCGAGCAGCCACGCCTGGACCCGACCGGGCACGGTCACGATCTCGGGGCGGCGCGCGAGCACGAGGTCTTGGGCGCGGCGCGGTCCGAGGTAGCGCACCATACCGAGGCCGGTGCGCACGGCCGCATCGACGCCGAGCACCGCGGCTCCCGGGTAGTCCTTGGAGCCGGTGCGCACGCCGAGAACGCCGCGCGAGTACTTATCGTCACCGGCCTGGGGCCGATAGATCCAGTCGCGGGCCTGTTCGGCCTCCCATTCGAGCCAGCCGCGCGGTTTCACCATGCACCAACGATAGGTCGTTTTGGTTTAGCACAATCACATCAGCGGATGCGGCGAGCAGTTGCCTTCCCAGCAGATCTGGTCGGTGGGGCGGCCGGGGACTCCATGGCCGGTCGATTCTTCGCCAGCGCGCCCGAAACGGGCACGCGCTACGGTAACCGGCGTAGCGCGTGCCCGTTTCGGGCGCGGTCATCCGCTCGTGTGGCCGCGCCACGGCTGATTCAGGTCACGGCCAGGTCAGTCTTGGACGGTTGAATTCGCGGAGTCCTCGCGCTCCCGACGCGGGTGGCTACCGCAAGAGACGGTATGCGACACCCAGAGGATATTGCCCTCGGTGTCCTTGAACCAAGCCGCACGATCTTCGTTGGTCGTCGCGATGCCGTTCTCGGTCTTCAATCCCGGAAAATAGAATTCCTCGGCGGTGACGCCCCGACCGCGCAGCACGACGACCTCGGCTTCGATATCGTCGGTGTCGAAACCGATCGCGATGTTCGCCGCGGTACCGGCATTTTCGGTTTCGTACATCATGATGGCGGCGCCTTTCGGGGTGCGGTAGAGCAGCCCCTCCACGCGTTCCTCATCGGATTCCATTCCGACCACGGCCGTGTCGGCGCCTTGGCGAGGCACGAGTGGCTCGCCGATCGAGGCGCGAGCTTGCGAGCGATCGAGATCCCTCCGTCACAGGTCGATCGCTCATACCTCGCGCCTCGACCAGCGCGGGCCTCGCGCCTCGGGCGGGCGCATCCGCTGATCAGGTGCACAAAATATAATAATCCATCAGAGTAGTGCCACAACAGAAATCCCAGTAGTGCAAAAGTGGGCAAGTGGGTGGCACCCGAAGTAGGGTCAAAAGTCGGCGTGTGCCGAAACCCTGTGACGACGATGCCCACTGGTGGTCGAGTCGGCATGGTCCCCTACTTGGAGGTCGCAGTGTCTGTAGCTTTTTCTTTTTCGCAAGGGGTATCGAAGCGGGTGGTGGCGGCATCCGTTGTCGGCCTGCTCGTCGCCAGCTCGGTCGCGCTGATCGCCGCTCCGGCGCAGGCCGCAACGACGGGATTCACCGCCGCAAACGGCATCGTCTACGGTGCAAGCGCTGACGACCTAACGATTACCGCCATTGACTACACCGGGTCGGAAAAGATCGTTGTGATTCCCGACACGGTCGAAGAAACAGGCACGACGTACACGGTCACCGCCATCAAGGACCATGCCTTTGACCGGATGGCCCTCACCGAGGTCACCATTGGCCAGAACGTGGTCACCATTGGCGAGGGGGCCTTCGAGGAGAATTCCTTGACCGGGATCATCATTCCGGCGTTCGTGACGACCATCGACGCCTACGCGTTCAGCAACAGCGGTGAGTTTTCGTCAATCGACATTCCAGCGTCCGTGACATTCATCGGGTCAGAAGCTTTCACTGGGAATGGTCTGAGCACGATCACCCTGCATGAGGGGCTCATCGAAATTGCCGCTTGGGCCTTCGACAGCAACCCGATGACGGCGATCACCATTCCAGCCTCGGTGGAGACTATCGGCGAGAACATCTTCTGGGATGGCCACGTCGTAGCGGTGACTTTCGCTGGCGCAGCGCCGACACTTTTTGGCACTGACAACGGCAATCCGTCGCTGGGCACCACTGAGGGCTTGAAGGTGCACTACCTGTCGAAGTTCGGCGTTGACGGAGGGTTTACGACGCCGACATGGATGGGCTACACCACTGTGATCGACCCGATCGTGTCGTTTGACGTCACCGGGCACGACGCGATTGCTGAGCAGCGCTTGGTTGCTGGCCAGCTGGCCGTGGCTCCTACTGTTACGGACGCAGAATTCGATGGCTGGTTCACCACGGCAGACTTCACGACGGCGTTTGATTTTTCGGTCGCCCCGACCGACGATGTGACCGTGTTCGCGAAGTGGCCCCTGACTGATGTGGTTGCGCCTTCGTCGCCGACCCTGTCGCTTGACCTTGGCCTGGCCGTTGGCGACGTCGTCGCCGGCGCTCCGGTAACCGTGTCGGGCGCCGGACTGGCCGTCGGCTCGGACTACACCGTCATTCTGCGCTCCACCCCGGTACTGCTCGCTGGCGGAACGATCGACGCCTCCGGAGCGTTCACCGCTAGCGCGATTCTGCCGACCGGACTGGCGGCCGGACAGCACACCGTAACCCTGACGGGCACAGCCGCTGACGGCTCGGTCATCTCTCGCGTCGCCTACCTCACGGTCAGCGCAACCGGGACGGTCACCTACCTCTCTTACACCGCAGCGAATGCCGCCACGACCGTCACCGCCGCTTCCGCCACCACGGCACTCGCGACAACCGGATTCACGGCCGCGCCCCTCGGCTTCGCCGTCCTACTGCTGCTCATAGCCGGAGCCGCGCTCGTCGCCGCCCGACGTCGGAATGTTGCGTAAGGCATCCACTTGAGACGGCCGTCACCACGCGAATCACGCGGGTGGCGGCCGTCTTGTGCGTACTCGGCACGCTCGGGCCACTCGCCGATCGAGGCGCGAGCTTGCGAGCGATCGAGATCCCAGAGTTGACAGGTCTCTGTAATGGTTATTGGCTGGTCGATCGCCCGTGCCTCGCGCCTTGACCAGCGGAGGGGCCTTGCGCCGCGACCAGCGGTAGGCGGCGGCATCGTCGGAGCTGCGGCATCCACTCTGATCTTCTCGGAAAATGACAGACGTCGATGCCGAGATTGGGTGCGATTAGCTGTGCGATAACTTGCGTTAAAAGATCAGTGATTTCGCACTTCGAGGTTAGACTGACTGCATGGCAACCCCGATTGTAACCGCCCAGAAGCCGGGCCTTCGCGCATACGAAGAAGCGGTTAGATCCACCCTGCCTGAGCTAGTCGTGAAGCTGCGCGACATCCTGGGCGTGCGCCTCGTTGCGTACATCGGCAATGTGAAATCGACGCGGCCTGTTACTGACTGGGCTTCCGGAGTTCGCGGACCCGGCGCCACCGACGCTGACCGTCTTCGGCTGGCGTTTCAAATCGCGCTCCTCCTGCGAGAGCGCAATGAGGCAGTCACCGTGCAGTCCTGGTTCAAGGGGATGAATCCCACGCTGAATGATGTATCTCCGGCACGCATGCTCCGCGAGGGCGCCCCCGACGAAGTGGGCCAGGAAGTGATGGCTGCCGCCAAGGCATTCGCGTTCATCGGATGACCCCGCCCGCCATAAAGATTCTGACCAACCCTAGTCGGGTGTGGCGTATCGGCTTCAAGCCAGACCCATAGGCGTGGACCGACTGGGCTCACGCTACCGATGAGGGGCGCTTCAACGGTCGGTGGGACGACCAATTGGCCGACTTTCGCACGCTCTACACCGGCGAGACCCTGCTGGCCTGCCTCCTGGAGGTACTCGCCTAATTCCGCTCGGATCCGACTACCGTTAGTGAGCTCGACGAGATCGACGATCCGGATGCTCAGATTGCGTTGTATCCCGACGCGCCCGCCGGAACGGTCGGACATGGGCTGCTTGAGGAGCGCATCGCTGGAAGTGCAGATCAGAGTGGCCACTATTGCTTCGTTACGCACTCGTCCAGCATCGCCGCTATCCGGGCAGAATTCTCGTTAACGAAATCCGCCCTGTCGCCTCTGGATCTCGACGCCGCCCCTCTCAAGAACAGCAGCGCCCGAGCCCTCACCCGATCAGTTGCCCGCTGGCTCTATGAGCTCCGCGACATCACCAATGACGACCTGGTCGACGGTGTCGAGTTCCGCTCCCGCTTCGGCGACGAGCTCCTCGAACGTGGCGCGAAAGTACTTCGCGCAGAGTGTGCTCACGCAGGCGCATTCGTAGGCGTAGCCGTGGGCCACTTCCTCCGTCGACAGCTCGCACTGTTCTTAGTGAAGGCCGGGGTGAACCCGCTGCCGTGAACTTATGGGGGGCGAAGCGCTCGCCGATCGAGACGCGAGCTTGCGAGCGATCGAGATCCCTCCGGGAGCAAAAAAGCGCGCGCCGCAACTGAAAACCCAACCCAGTAGTTCGCAACGAAATCCCAGTACCATCCACTGAGGGCAAATGGGTAGCACCCGAAGTAGGGTCAAGATTCGGCGTGTGCCGAAACCCTGTGACGACGACGCCCACCGGTGGTCG
>NZ_PJJM01000072.1 GCF_002929805.1 Cryobacterium sp. Y50
CCATACCCGCCACCCGAGGGTGATCGACACACTACGACAGTCCCGAAATCACCCACCACAACAACGTAAGGAAGGAGACCTGATCTTAGGGTCACACTGCCGGTCGGCGATCGCTACGTTGGTGGAGCGTCGGACACGGTTCACGATGCTGGTCCACCTCCCCGGTGACCCGGCGCGACCACGGTTCGCGAGGGGCTGATGGCCGCAATTAAAAGTCTCCCCGAGCACTTGGTTAAGACTCTGACGTGGGATCAGGGCACCGAGCTAGCCCAGCACCGGCAGATCACGATGGCCACCACAATAGCTATCTACTTCTGTGATCCACATTCACCGTGGCAGCGGGGCACCAACGAGAACACCAACGGTCTGCTCCGCCAATATTTCCCCAAAGGCACCGACTTATCCATCCATTCGCCCGAGCGGCTACTCGAAGTCGCTACCGAACTCAACAATCGACCCCGCAAAACACTCGGCGGCATCACACCCGCTCAAGCCATGCAACGACTATTACCAGAGCCAGAAAAACCCATCGTTGCAACGACCGGTTGAATCCGCCGTTCGCCTTGCGGACTGCCCTCCAGGATCATCGGGTGACGGCGCTCACCGGCCGTGAACCGGACTAGGCCCACTGATCCTGCGACCGCACGAAGGCCCCATCCATCCCGGCCGAGCCATTGAATCTAACGCGAGCATTCAAAGAGCGGCGTGCTGCGTCCGTTCAAGTTCAGACGGAGAGTCATGGATCGCTTGAGGCCTGGCTGTGACTGCTCGCCGCCTACTTGCTCGAAAAGCGACGAGACACAGCAGCGCTGCGCCGTGGGCCATGGGCCCCCACCAATAGATGTTCATGATGAATCCGGACCCGAACTGCATTCCGATGCCGACAACCGCCAGCGTTACAGCCAGGGCCACGCTGACGCCCACTAATATCGCCCATGCGGTCCGACTGCCGCGCCACACGCCGAACAAGATCACCGCATGGAGGATCAACCAGAGGACAGACCATAGGGCATCCTCGCCGCCAAAGTATCCAACGACTGTCAGCAGAACCGCAATCGCAAACCATGTTGTTGCGCCTACGCGCATGATGCTTTCCCACAGGCCCATCATGCAACCACCCTATCGCCGGACGTCCGCAAAGGGTTCGGCATGCGGGTATTCGCTTGTTGCTTTCATTTAGATAGCCTGAAGGCATGTCATCGGCTCAGATCAGCTTATCGCGACGCAGGATGTGGATTTTCGGGATCGTTTACAGTGTGGTGATTCTCGGGGTCGGTCTGTGGGTGGGCCTGGGTACTGGCAACTGGCTTGTGCTCCTCTGCGCCGGAGGTTTGGTCGTTGTGCCTGTCGGTCGGGTGGCTCTTCGATCGCGTAAATCCCGCTAACCCTTCCTCTTGCGGATGCATGACAAAGCGAAGGCGGGCAGAAATTGCAATAGAGTCAGCGCAGGATGAAGAGCAGGATGGCACTGACGCGGTCTATCGGTATTTCTCTGATCGTGGTCGGTGTTATCGCTGCACTTTGCGTAGTCGCGTTGGCTTGGCTATCCGCCACGTACGGCGGACTCGACTACAAGTGCCTCGTTGAAGGACCATGGCGGGTGTCCGCCCCTTTCGCGGTCGCGTCGGAAGCCGTGCGGGTGCATGGATCTTTCTCCTGGTGGACGTTGGGGCGAGCCTGTAACTGGCAGCGTGCAGACGGGCAAGGTTTTGTGATGGCCGGCCCTGTCTGGACCACCACGATCACATTCCTCGTCTGTGCCGCCGTTGCATCCGTGGGCGGACTCCTCATCGCCATCGGAAATGCGCGCACGCGCTCCTTGGCCGCAGTGGGACGCCAAGGCCTTCGCGGCTAAGCGTCCCGCGAGAAGTTGCTTCTGCGGGCCTCTCTGTTCGTTCGGACCGCAGCCACAGCCACAGGTCATGGCGCAAGTCGAAGAGCCTGCATCAGGGCCGCGGCTCACGCATAGACCGCGCACACACGACCGCAACTGCCGAATTGTCCAACGAGCTCGGGCAGTGCAAAACTCAACGTGAACCGGTGGGTCGCCCACGCGCAGCCCGACGACGTCATCTCAACGCGGAGTAGACGATAAAAACCAAGGAGATTCTATGAAACGTGTGACGTTCGCATTAGCCGCAGCGACCGCATCGGCTGTTATCTTGTCAAGCAGAGCAACCCGTTGTACCTGATTCATCAGCGACTGTTTCGTCGACCCCCACCCAAACGGATGAACCCACTGCGCAGGAATATGCGCAGGCGTGGGCGGACGAGACATTCGGGACGTTTACGGCTTTCACCGATACCGGTAGTGGAGCTGATGATATTATCTTTCCCGACGACGCTAAAGCTGGCTTCTACACGATCACGTGGGCACCCGGCCACTGGGTTAATGAGGACTCCTATGCGCAGGTTTATGGGGAGGACGGCACCTTCCACGAAGCCGGAACGACGGATTACATGGGTGATTCTGCCAGCGTGGCCTACGGTTTGGACCCCACCGCTGGCCCGGCCGGCTGGATAGGTATTGAGGCCGGCGCGGGTGAATGGTCCATTACCGTGTCACCAATTTCGGCGCTTCCCCCATTGCCGCAGACCGGCGGCTACGACGCCCATTTGTATGCGGGCGCTGAGCAACCAGTCGTTTTCTCGTCCACAAACTCGGGACGGGTCAACGTTCGACAGTTCAATGGCATCGATCCGACCGACAGCATCCTCCCTCAGCAAGACTTCACGGCTGTCGGTACTCTCCTCGCTGGACCCAGCGTCGTCAACGTCCAACTGGACAGCGTGAGCCCCTGGGCGCGATCCACAAACTAGCCAGGGCGACACGAACTGATCAGCAGCCGGTTCGGTCTACGGGCCAGTTTGGTGAACCGCATCGCTGTCTCTGGCACAGTGAGAGCGAGTAAGAGAACATCGCTCCGCCTATTAGAACGTTCAGCAATGCACCACACGGGCGCAGTCCGCTATACGCGCTCGGATGTTCTCGCAGAGCGCTGGGTCACTCGGTGCTTCATACCGGCTTATATTTCTTTGGCCGGCTTCTCGATGGACGTGGTAAAAAATGCCGTCAGCCGCGAAGTAGGTCCTGGACAAATATCGATATGGATCGAATACGTGTAGCGCAGTGGTCGCCCCGGCGAGCATCGCCACAGCGCGTTTACATTCCCCATACGAGGCTCCGTGGCCTCGACATTGACTTGACCTAGGGGGGGGTTGTGTTGATACGTTTAAAAAGAGACAAAGGTCATCTCGAGCCAATAAACTAATGGGGATTCAAATGAAAAAGCGTCTTTCTGTATCCGTTTCCGCTCTATCTATCGCGGGTTTGCTTTGTCTTGGCGCATCGCCCGCCTTCGCCGATAGCCCCTCTTACGACCAACCTATGCCACAGGAATTACTTCCCACCTCAAATAACACCTCGATCCAGGTCAATGGGTCATCCAGCAAGGAGGACGATTCCTCGACAAATGCAACAGTAGTGATGGATGGCACGCTGAGCGGGTACTCGCAGGAAAACATAACGCCCCCTGGCGGTATCGCAAACGACATTACGACTGGATTTGCAAGCAACGTAGACTTTGGCGGCTCGTTGATAACCGCTGCCGTTCTCAATGGACAGTCGTACGGGATCTGGCACGGGACCAGCCCCTGGACAGCGACGTCGATTAAGTTGACTGATACGTTTTGGTCCACCGGCGTAGGCGTAACGGCAAGCTACCCCGGTGCAAACGTCAGCATTACCGGCCAGTCCGTCACGATAAATAATACCGTGAGCAACACGCGAGAAAATCGTCACTACTACTCGAATCTAACGTTTAGCGGGACGCTGTTCACAGTGAATCAAGAAGCAAATACAAGCTTCCAGTTTGGATCATCCTTTTTCAATGACTACGTTGACTAGGGATGAGTGAACGCACCATTCAGAGAGGGCGGGTCTTCGGACTCGCCCTCCTGCTTTCCCTTACGCTGATCTGCTTGTCTGGCTGCGCGTCACCTCCGCAAAAGCTAAGCATGCTCGAGAAAACGTGTAAAACCGTGTCGCCTTACGTGGGAGCATTAAGTGATCCATCCCGCGTCGGCGCTGTCGGTACTTTCGGCGACGTGCCTGGTTTCGAAGGCAATTTTTCCTTGTATGAGTCAGCGTGGAACACGCTGATTGTTAGCGCGACATCCTCTGGAAGAGAACAACTCAATTCACTTGGGCTGACCTCACAGTTTGAATTGAACCTGAACGAGTCCCGCGCCGTCGAAGGCGACCAACTGTCGCGGCTAACGAACCGTGCGCTAAGCGTCCGCGCGCTCGCTGCACTTGATTCTAAGCTCCCCATCTCCGATTCAACCTTCTTTGAATGGTTCGAGAGCGATCGCTATACGGAACTCGATAGTGCGGGCGAGAGCATCGATATGACTCCCGTCGTTGCGGAGGCTTACGCTGAGGCCGAACACGAACTTCCAAAAGCGGTAATCGAGTCGGCACGCGCGCGGACATTGCACTTGGATGAGTCAGACCCTTCCGACGAGGTGATACTTCGAGACGGAATTCCTCTCCTGTATGTAGCTTCCCTGGGTGACCGGCTGAGCGGCGCCGCGAATCACAAATTTGCAGAGATTTACGAACAATGGAACACCACTGCACTTAGTTTGGGCTCGGGCATAGTTGGACTGCGGTCCTTGTACTACCTGCACTTATCAGCCGAACTGCTTGGACTCACAAGCGCTGCCGTACCCCAAACCTTTCTATCAGGACTAGCCATTGACGTCAGTGCTTCCGGGAACTTGTCTAAAACCGGCACGAGCTACGAACCACAAGCTCACTTCTACGCGATCAAATTAGGATTGATACCGGCTGAATCGGCACACTATTTTGCCCAGCGTCAGCTTATTCCAGGGGGGTGGTTAGATGTTGTTTCACAGCCGACCCTCGCGTCGACGTTTCATGCAGCGATCATTTTTGCGGCGTGCGGAGGGGAAATGGGACTATCCGATGCTCAGACTGAGGCCTGGACAGAGCAAGTAAAGAGCACCCACGGTACGACGAAGGGAGCGGCCCAACTTTGCGTAGTTGAAGCTGCCAACGCTGCTCGTTCTTTGCAGGAAATAGAAAGCATCTGCAACGGCATGTTAGAAGACCTTGCTGTCGAAATGCGAGCCGAGACCCAGAGTATTCTTGCTGTGGCTGCCGGCGAATATTCAAGGACGGATACTGATCTGTCAGTATTTGAGGACTACAGCACAGGCTCTGATTTTGGCTTCCTCCAAGAGTCGGACGGGCCGGACATCGTAGCGACAGCTATAGCTCACACTTTCACGGGCGCGAACCAGGACGAGCGTGCCGAAAGTCTGCAGACATTCTCCACTGGCTCTCTTTGGGCGATCAACGCAGGCGATGAGCACTCAAACCTGCTGGCAATGATGTTCGCAACGGTCTTGTCCTTGGAGGGCAAGCAAACGGGCAGGCTGGCCATCGCCTTCTAGCCCGAAGTTACGTGGTCTGTCGACATGTTTATTTAGCTTGATCTCGGTTTTTGGTTGGGGTTGATCTGTTGTTTTGGCTACTTCAGCGTGGTGGGGATGGGTTGGCCGATGAGGTCGAAAGCGCGGCGCCGGATCGGGGTCGGTGTGGCGACCAGCTCAAAGCCGATGTTGGCGTCGTGGCAGCTGATGTGCATGCGGTTGCGGGTGAGGTCGCGAGGTGGCGGAGCAGACTGGTGAATCGCTGCGCGGGCTCGCCGCTGCCGGTGGTTCGAGTCGACGCCTTCGCGTGAACGGTCGTGGAGCACAGCGCTGGAGCGACGGGATCGGTGGGGGTGGACCAGTTTTCGCCGGTGAAGGTCAGCGACTCCCAGGCCCGGCGAAGGTGCCAGACGAGGTGGGCGGCGAGCATGTAGAGAAGTACGTGGACGCGCACTCGATTCTCGGTCCAGTGATGGATGGGACGCAGGTCCAGATCGATGCTCTTCCGACTGCAGAAGTCTCGCTCTACTCGGGCGAGAATGCGGGCCGAAGTAATCACGCCGCGGTCCCCGACCATGTCTGTGACCCCGAATGTTCTCTTCATCTCGATCGCAATCTGTTCGAACGCGGTCGGGTCTGCGGACTTGCCCAGCACCACCCGAATCGCGATCGGACGCCCGGTCCGATCGATGAGCAGGCCGTATTCAATGCGGAGGACCCTTCTTCCCATCCCGGAAGTACCCGCGCGCCGCGGGCTCGCAATGTTCCCCGTTCACCCGCGACGACGACAAGTTAAACAGCGCCAACCGGTCCGGGTCCGCCTCCAAGGTCAGGTGTTTTCGGGCGAGTTTCTTCTCCAGTGCTTGTTGCCGGCTGGCGCCAGTCCATCGCCGTGTAGACCTTGTCGGTGCTGACCTGACCGGGGCAAAAGTCTTCGGCGAGGGTGGTGTCTGCCCACCACCGGGTCGTGGCGAGTTTGGACCGAGGCTGGCAGACTCGAGCGACGATCAACGCCAGGACGATGTCCTGTGCTCGGCAATTCGGGCCGAGCATCGCGGGCGACCCGAGCTCTTTCGCCTGCGCGGCAACGGCCGCGGCATGGCCATGCGGGAGGGACCGGGTGATTTCTAGGCCGTTCCCAGCCACGACGAGGGCCTTGCTCGCCAGCGATGCTTTGAGGACCTCGATGGCGCTTTCCGGCGGCGCGGCCAAGGTCGCCAGCGTCGTGTGTTTGACCGGTGCGCCCTCGCGGTAGGAACGGCGCAAGAAAACCGATTCGTAGACGCGTTCCTCCCCAATCGTCGTCCGGGTCTTACTGCGCACTTTGTCCATATGCATCGCCGTCGATGACTTCGTCATGCCCTATTTTACCGCGATTCCTGACGTCTAATCATTAATCAGCCAGGAGTTTAGTGGCTGCAAATGCACAGGCGAAAGAGCTCTACTCCCTGTAACGACAGGGAGGCCGGGGCTCAGGACACTCGTAACTTCGGTCTCGTGCCTCTTACTACCTCAGTGCTATGCGTTCAAAGTCTGTTCGCGGAAAGCGAGATAGCCTGCTCCGGCGACGACCGCAGCGAGCATGACCCCAGCGGCTGCTACAGGCACAATCGTCAACCCCAAGGCCAAGAAAGCAAAATCGACAAGCAGAGTCGAGGCTGCAATTCCCGATGCAAACGATGCACGACGCCTTTGCTCGCCGACATTCAGGCTCTTGGCAGCAAATAGCGCAAGGAGTCCTCCTGAGACCGCCACTACCCAGAAAATTAGCCCGTAGGAAGCCCACCGGATAAAGAATCCGAAGTAGGCAGAAAAATCCGATGTCTGAAGAGGCATCGTCGCGATTAGAAGTCCGCTGGCAATGGTCAGGCTAAGGAAAAGACAGACTATAAGCAACCATATGACGGCTGGTTTCGTTGCATTATTCCCCGCGACGGTTTGAATTACCATTAATGAAGGCTACCCAATCCCTGGCTATCCCGCCAACCGTACCGTGGAGAAGTTAGGTTCCGAGATGCGAAAAAATGGGCGCGTTACCTGCACAAGGCATCACCAGCGGATGTCGACCGAGGTCGGCTCAATGACGCTTTGGCCGCTTTTCGAGACTTCCGCAACAGGGTGGCGCACCACGAAAACATCCTCGATGACTCGGAAAGCGTACGGCGCCGAACAGTCTTCGAGGATGTTTGCTCTCGAGCGACGCGCTGGCCCACGTCTCGGTCAACAGCGACGTGGCCACGATTCTGGTCCAACGACCTTTGGTGACGCGTAGATCATGGGACTGTCTGACGAGTGATTCCCAGAATCTGACTGTGCACGTCGTGCTGTCGCGCACGGTTCTCTTCCGGCCGCCGCTGTGAAGGAGACAAACGCGAGGCGCATCGTTGACGAATGGACGACTACGCACCAAGTGAAGTTCGTGCGCCCGGTTTCGCACGCTCCAGCGGTTCCGCGGAGATAGACGGCCAGGATAAGGCTCGAGCGGAGTCCATCCCGGACGGCTCTGGAACGATCAACATGAGTACTCGTGGGTTCCGGCCTGGGCTGGGCCCTGGATGCGATGGACGTTGGACTCATCTCCTTCGTCCTTGCCCAGTTGGCGGTGCAATGGAATACCACAGACGCGGAACTGTCCTGGATCGCATCAGCCGGGTTCATCGGCATGGCCATTGGCGCCGTCCTCGGCGGCTTGCTGGCCGACCGCATCGGTCGACGTCAGGTTTTCGCGCTCACCTTGCTCGTCTACGGACTCGCGACGGGAGCGTCGGCATTACCCGGGTTCGTGGCCATACTCATTGCCTGGCGATTCGTCGTGGGGTTCGGTCTCGGTGGTGAGCTTCCGGTCGCCTCGACGCTCGTGAGCGAGTTCGCGCGGCCACGAATTCGTGGCCGAATCATCGTCTTCCTCGAATCGTTCTGGGCCATCGGCTGGACTCTTTCCGCCGTGATCGGGTTTCTCGTTGTACCGTCTTCAACCGACGGTTGGCGCTGGGCGCTGGCTATTGGAGCGGCTCCGTCCGTGTACGCGGTGGTCATGCGGCTGCGGCTGCCGGAGTCGGTTCGCTACCTCGAGTCGCGTGGCCGTTCCCAGGACGCGGAGTCGACCGTTCGACGCTTCGAAAAGTCCGCCGGAGTCACCGCTACACCCGATGATTTGGCACTGCCTGCGGCGATGAGTCCAGGACCGACCATTCCCGCGGCCAAAACGCGCCTCATCGCGCTGTGGTCGCCTGGCCTGCGTCGCCGAACCGGTGCGTTATGGCTGGTTTGGTTCTGCGTGAACTTCTCCTACTACGGCGCCTTTATCTGGCTTCCGACCATCCTGGTCGCGTCGGGATTCTCCCTTGTTCGCTCCTTCGCGTACACGTTCATCATCACCGTGGCTCAACTGCCGGGATACGCTGCCTCGGCGTACCTGATCGAACGGTGGGGGCGGCGCCGGACTCTCGCCGTGTTCCTCATCGGCTCGGCACTCTCGGCGGCGCTTTTCGGCGGCGCCGGAGACGCCACCCGGGTGATCGGTGCCGGCATGCTGCTTTCTTTCTTCAACCTCGGCGCATGGGGAGCGCTGTATACCGTTCCCCCGAGCTCTACCCCACACGCATCCGAGCCACCGGGGCCGGATGGGCGGCCGGCATCGGACGGATCGCCGCAATCCTGGCGCCGCTGGCCGTGCCGATGCTGCGCGAGACGGGCGGGACCGGCCTCCTGTTCGCGGTATTTGCCCTGTTCTTCGTGGTTGCGGCCCTCGGCGCTTTCGGACTCCCCGAGAAACAGGGCGAAGCCCTCGAGGACTGAAACAGTATCGACGCCAGCCAGGCGCCCACATCGGGCGCTGTCACAAGCGTGATCCAGAACTGGCGTGACTTACAGTGTCAGAAGAGTTATAGACGTTGTCGTAGAAATCCCCATTTGGAGCGGACCGCGGAGCATCCGCAGCAGCCTGAACGCATACATTGCCCTGACGAAACCTCGGTCAATTGAGTCGCTTCTTCTGATTACCATTCCGACGATGTCCTCGCTGAGAACAGTGTTCCGAGCCTTAGGCTCGTGCTCGCGACGCTCGTGGGCGAGGCGTCGAGCGCAACTGTTACATCGACCGCGGCATCGACCGGGTGATGCTCCGCGCTCAGGGGCGCCCCCTAGCCACGGGCGAGCTCGGAATTTGTCAAGGTGAACAGCTATTCAGCCGCCGAGGCCACCATCGACGTTGCGTACACGATTACGTCAGAGGGCGGTTCCCTCGTGAGCTATCCGACAGTGGTCCGTTGGGAAGATGGCGATTGGAAGGTCGTCATAACGGAAACTGGGGCACCTATCGCGCCGGGCCCGTTGTCCAATCTTGGCGGCTACATTCCTTGGGCGGGTGTCTAGCTTGGCCGCGACGGATATTGATTGCTCAAACCCGGCCAACGCCATTCTCCACGCCGCTGAATGCGCCCAACAGGGCATGGGCGACTTCGTTGCGAATGCGTCGAACGATGCCGTTCAGGAGTTGGCCAACAGCGTTCTGGAAGGTTTCGGGAAGGCTTTGGCGAGTGTTGGGACGATGTGGGTCGCCGTGCCAACCCCCGTTCTTACCGCTGGTGACGGCACGACGAGGCTCCCCACGAATAGCCCTGGCTCAGCAGAGTTCTCAACGATCCTCGGGTACGTAACGTACATCGGTCTCACGCTTGCAGTGTTGTCGATCATCGCTCTCGGCGCGACCATCGCTCTTCGGATCCGGCGTGGTGAGGGTTTTCGTCATGTGGGCACCCTCAGGGTCATTTTCATAGCGACCTTGCTCATCTCGGGTGCGTCCGCGCTCGTCGGTGGGCTGTTGGGTGCGAATGCGCCCGGGGGATCATCGACGACCGTCGGGTTCTTGCAGAACTCGCTCTGGTACTACGTCGGTGGCCTGGCGATCCTCTCCGTGATCATCGGCGGGATTCGAATGGCGTGGGAACAGCGTGCACAGCCGGGCAAGGATCTCATCCAGTCACTGATTACCCTCATTGTGGTTTCGGGTACTGGGCTTGCAATTATTACCCTCGCGACGACTGCTGCCGATGCGTTCTCGATCTGGATCCTCAACGGAGCTACGGACTGTGATGTGTCAGCGGCCGGAGAATCCAACTGCTTCGGGACGAACGTTGCGGCGATGGTCGCCATTACCGCCAGCTCACCGATTGGACTTATCGGGGTCCTCATTCTGGGCTCGATCGCTCTTCTGATGACCTACGTCCAGGTTGCACTCATGGTCGTTCGCGGTGGACTGCTGGTCATCCTGGCCGGCGTGTTGCCGCTGACGGCAAGCTTCACGAACACGCAAATGGGTAAGCAGTGGTTCGGGAAGGTGATCGGCTGGACGATCGCCTTCATTCTCTACAAGCCCGCCGCGGCGCTTATCTATGCAGCGGCGTTCAGCCTCACCGGCACGGACGCTTTCCAAGATGACGGCGGAGGTATTTGGACAATCCTCACCGGGCTCGCGCTGATGCTCATGGCCCTGATCGCTTTGCCCGCTCTCCTCAAATTCGTCGCTCCCATGACAGGTGCTGTCGCCGGCGGCGGCACCGCGGGCATGGCCATGGCTGGCGCAGCAGGCGCGATCGGCGGCGACCTCGCCAGCGGAGCAATCAAACGAATGAGCAGCTCGTCATCGACCCCCACCAGCAGCGGTAACGGCGGCGGCGGTAGCAGCGATGCTCCGACCGGTTCAAGCACGCCCGGCGGCGGCAAGCCCTCGGCTCCCACTCCGACGCTTTCTGGCGCGGGGAGCAGCTCTGCATCTGGGGCAGGAGCCGGGGCAGCCAGCGGTGGCGGTGCCGCGGCAGCTGCGGCCGGGCCTGCCGCGCCCATTGTGATGGGCGCACAGATGGCGGGCACCGCCGCCCAGGGCGCCGCTGTCGCTGCGAAGAGTGCCGTGCAGTCGGCGGCCGATGACTCAACCGGACCTAGCGGTTCCTAAATAGGAGGTTCTCGATGACAACGCATAGCGCACCGCGCAGCTACGGCAATTGGACGAAACCCAAGACCGCCGGTCTTCTAGGCTTGGGGTCAATCGGCACGGCGATCCTATTCGTTGGGGCCGGTTTCAGCGTCATCGTGACGATGGCCTCAAACATTCTGAACGGCGTCGTCACGGCGTTCGTTTTCGGGGTGTTCCTTCTGACAGTCGCAGTCAAAGACAAGCATGGTCAGAGCCTGCTGATGCGGGCCACCACACGGGTTGGGTGGATGGTGACTAAGAGTACGGGGACGCATCTCTACCGGTCGGGGCCGCTCGGCCGGGCAGAGTGGGGCACGGCGCAACTGCCGGGCCTGGCCGCGGGCTCACGGCTGACGGAGTGGCGCGATAGCTACAACCGTCCGTTCGCCTTGCTGCAGATCCCCACGACGTCGGATTACACCGTCGTCATCGCGACGGAGCCCGACGGCGCAGCGCTCGTCGACCGCGAACAGGTCGACGTGTGGGTTGCCGAGTGGGGCATGTGGCTCGCCAGCCTCGGCGACGAACCCGGCATCGAGGCCGTATCCGTGACGATTGAAACAGCTCCCGACACGGGCACGCGGCTCCGCCGCGAAGTGAACAGTCGGATTGATCCAGCCGCCCCAGAATTTGCCAAAAGCATCCTCCACGACCTGGTGCGGCAGTACCCGGCCGGTTCCGCGACCATCAAGGCCTATGTCGCCATCACCTTCAACGCCGCTGCCCGCGTCGGAGGGAAGAAGCGCACCCCCCATGAAATGGGCCGCGAGCTGGCCTCGCGCCTGCCCGGCCTCACGCAAAGCCTCTCCTCGACCGGCGCGGGAGCAACACGCCCCCTGAGCGCACAAGAACTCTGCGAAGTCATCCGCGTCGCCTACGACCCCGCTGCAGCACGACTCATCGACGACGCGAACGCGGCCGGTGAGCCGCCCGAGCTCTATTGGCCCGAGGTCGGCCCCACAGCACATCAGGCGAACTGGGACACCTACCGGCACGATTCGGCTCTGTCGGTGACGTGGATGATGAGCGGCGCCCCGCGCGGCAACGTCCCCTCAAGCATCCTGGCCCGCCTGCTGGCGCCACACCGCTACGTCGCGCGAAAACGCGTCACACTGCTCTACCGGCCGATTGATGCGGCCAAGGCTGCGGCGATCGTCGAGGCAGACGTGCGCGCCTCGACGTTCAATGTGCAGTCCTCGAACAAGCCCACAGCACGGAGCATGACCGCGACACGGGCCGCTCTCGCTACGGCGCAGGAGGAAGCCTCGGGCGCTGGTCTGGTCAATTTCGGGATGCTCGTCACCGCCACGGTGACCGATGCCGCCCACGAGGCCGACGCGAAGGCCGCAATCGACAACCTCTCCGCTACCGCCCGGCTGCGCCTTCGTATCGTGCACGGTTCTCAGGATTCCGCGTTTGCGGCCGCCCTTCCGCTCGGTCTGGTCCTGCCGAAGCATGTGCGGATTCCGTCTGAGGTTAGGGAGCAGCTCTAATGCCCGCCATTGATTCCACCCGGCGCAAGGCTGCGAATTCGAAACTCACGTCGAAGCCACGCGAGCTGGCCCGGGCCAAGCAGACGAAGGCAGACAAGGAGAAGAAACCCGCTATCCGTCGTCCCGGTCCCCGGGGCTGGTTGGGGCGTGGTCGGGGTGAGGCCAGCGTCATCCAGCCGGCCGATGAGTGGCGCGGAACGACCGTGCAAGTGTGCGGCATGCACCCCTTCTCCGTCGGAACAGGAACCCCGATGATCGGCGTACCCATCGGACTCCAGCTCTTCACCGGGGCGACCGTCTGCGCCGACCCCATTTCCTGGTTCCAAGACGCCGGCCTCATCTCAAACCCCTCCGTGTTTGTGCTCGGCCTGCCGGGCCTGGGCAAGTCAACGCTCATCCGAAGGATGGCCGCCGGCGGCGCAGGATTCGGAAACCTGCCGCTGGTTTTGGGCGATCTGAAACCCGACTACGTCGACATGATCCGTGCCCTCGGCGGGCAAGTCATCACCCTCGGCCGTGGCCGCGGGCATCTCAACATTCTCGATCCCGGCGAAGCCACCGCCGCCGCCGAACGGCTACGCCTCGCCGGTAAAGAGAAGGAACGGCACATGGTGCTCGCCGACGCTCACGGACGCCGGCAAACGATGGTGTCCGCCCTATTGACGATCCTGCGCAAAGACCCACCCTCTGCTCGCGAGGAAGCCATCATCGACCGCGCCCTCACCGTCCTCGACGACCGCAATGGGGGAGTTCCCGTGCTGGGCGACTTACTGCGCGTGATTCAGGAAGCACCCGCAGAAGTACGCGCGGTAGCCCTGGACCGCGGCGACCTTGAGCGATATAAGAAGATCACGGAGGAACTGGAGGCCTCACTCATCAGCCTCACCTCGGGTGGACGTTTGGGCGAAACCTTTGCCCATCCCACCGACGTTCCCATGATGAGGGACCGACCCGTTGTCTACGACGTGTCCTCGATCGATGACTCCGACACCGACATGCAAGCCGCAATTCTCCTGGCCTGCTGGTCGGCCGGCTTTGGCACCGTGAACATCGCCAACGCTCTCGCTGACGCCGGCCTCGAACCACGCCGCCACTACCTCGTCGTCCTCGACGAGCTCTGGCGGGCACTGCGCGCGGGTGCGGGCATGGTCGACCGGGTCGACGCCCTCACCCGGCTCAACCGTCAACGCGGTGTGGGCCTGGCAATGATTTCACACACGATGAGCGACCTCCTCTCCCTGCCGAGCGAGTCCGACCGGATGAAAGCACGCGGATTCGTCGAACGGTCTGGCATGGTGATCGCCGGCGGTCTACCGGGCGCGGAAATGCCCATGCTCACCAGCGCCGTCCCACTCTCGCGCGCCGAACAGGAACTGCTCACGTCCTGGCAAGATCCCGGCACCTGGGACACCGGGTTGGGGCGCGAATCCGACCCTCCCGGCCGGGGCAAATTCCTCATCAAAGTCGGCGGCCACCCCGGCATCCCCGTCAAGGTCGAACTGATCGAATCAGAACGCGCCATCAACGACACCAACAAACTCTGGCACCCCGCATCCTCGTTCCCCGAACCCGACGAGTCCAACCCCATCAGTGGACAGGGCAACGCCGACGACGCCCGGCATGACATCGACGCCGACCGCACAATGGCCGAAGAGGACAGTGCGGCATGAGTGCATCGAATAGGCGAAACCAGAACGGCCTCGATGCGCAGACGATCATGCTGATCGTCTGCCTCGCGCTCGTCGCCGTAACCCTAGGCGCTGTGTGGGTGGCCGTGACGTGGGGCTCACACCTGGACGGGGTCAACCCCGACCTGACCGGTGACCCGTTCGGGCTGTTTTTCGGCGTGCTGGGAGGCTCCGTAATCTGGCCGGCCTCCGGGACGTGGATCCTCGCGGCCACACTCGTCGCGGTCCTCGTCCTAAGCATTCTCGTCGCCGTATCGGTCTCGCGTGCTCGGCGGCGTCGAAGCAACGTCGACGGAGCTGCAACTTATATGGGCAAGGGGCGCGATCTTCGCGCGCTGTCGGCCACGGGCGCGAAGGCCACCGCGCATCGTCTCGGCGTCACCGACTGGCTCGGCGTCCCGATCGGCATCACCGTTGCCGGAAGGCACAAGCTCTACGGCTCTGCCGAAGATATGCACGTCGATATCTGGGGGCCACGCACCGGAAAATCCACCAGCCGTGCAATCCCAGCGATCCTGTCCGCCCCCGGCGCCGTCCTCACCACGTCGAACAAACGAGACGTTCTGGACGCCACGCGTGATGTGCGAGCCGCCGGCGGCGGCCGCATCTGGGCGTTCGACCCGCAACGCATCGCTCTTGAGGAACCAACCTGGTGGTGGAACCCACTCAGCTACGTTACCGACGACGTGAAGGCCGCCAAGCTCGCCGAGCACTTCGCTACCGGTTCTCGCGCCGGCGACTCTCGCGCCGACCCGTACTTCGACAACGCCGGCCAAGACCTCCTCGCCGGCTTCCTCCTCGCCGCCGCCGTAGCCGGCCTACCCATCACCAAGGTCTTCACCTGGACCACAACCCCCGGCGATGAAGCTCCCGTCGACATTCTGCGCGCTCACGGATACGACCAGATGGCCGACGCCGTCGACGGCCAAGTGAACGGCGAACCGCGACGTCGCGACAGCGTCTATGGGACGGCCGCACAGATGGCGTCATGCTTGAAGGTCCGCGCGATCGGGCAGTGGGTGACCCCCCTAGGCGGCAACATGACCGGGGACTCCCGGCCACAGTTCGACCCACACGCCTTCGTACGCAGCCGCGACACCCTCTACAGCCTCTCCAAAGAAGGCAAAGGAACCGCCGGCCCCCTCGTCACCGCTCTCACCGCAGCCACCGTCGAAGCGGCAGAAGAACTGGCCACAACCCAGCCCGGCGGACGTCTCGCCGTTCCGTTGCTCGGCGTTCTGGACGAAGCAGCAAACGTGTGCCGCTGGCACGGCCTCCCCGACCTGTACTCCCACTACGGCTCACGAGGAATCGTCCTCATGACCATCCTGCAATCCTGGTCACAAGGCGTCGAAGTCTGGGGACGCGATGGAATGCGCAAACTCTGGTCAGCCTCCAACATCGCCGTCTACGGCGGCGGCGTCAAAGAACCAGAATTCCTAAACGAGCTCTCCCAAATGGTCGGCGACTACGGCAAACACACGACCTCGACCAGTGTCGGCCGAGGAAACCGGTCAACATCTCACCAAGTACAACGCGAACGCACCCTGGACGTCGCCGACCTTGGAGCACTACCCCGCGGCCGCGCCGTCGTGTTCGCCTCCGGCGCACCCGCAACACTGATCGAAACAGTGCCGTGGATGCGCAGCCCACAGGCAGACGCTGTGCGCGCATCCATCGCCGCACACGACCCAAGCCGCACGACGCAGGGCGACGACCACCCAACACCGATCACACCGGCCGGCGACACGCACGCCTGGTTGAACGCAGCTCCAAAACAGGAGGACGACCTGTGAGCGAGTTCGACGCACTCCGCGACGACGACGACGAAATAGAAGCGACCGAGGAGGCCGTGCCGCAGCTGTTCTACGGCTCGTCGGACGAGTTCATGCGCGACCGACTCCGCCACATGTACTCCCGCCGCGTCGGCCCCGGCAACGCCAGCTTCCGATGGGCCGCAAACTGGTGGAACTACCCCGAAGCCCTCGCCCGCATCGACGCCCTCTGGCGCGCCTGGGAACACCTCAGACTCGACGCCGCCACCGGATCAAGCACCTGGTGGATCGAACACGCCGACCACCACATGCCCATCCTCCTCAGCACAGAAGGACCCTTCGCAAAATCAGAAGACACAAACAAACCCGGCGAACCACTGCCCTACACAGCACCACCAGAAGGACTCTTCCGCGACATGCGAGAGAACTGAACGCGACCACCGCAGCGTCGAGCCTGCTCATTCTCGCTGTGCTCGAAGCGGACAGGCCTGGGCGTGGGCGTCACTGCAGAGCATCGGTGCTTTCATCATCGGCGGGTTGCTCCGTGTGGGATTCGTTTTCGCACAAACGGTGGCCGCCGAGCCGCGGACAGGTGCCGGTAACCGTCGAAGCAGCCTCCACTAGCGTGTTTATGGAAGTGCTGATCACTGCAACGGTCACCGTCGTCGCCGTGATCGCCATGCCACGCAAGCAGCGACGCCTGCACGCACCCCAGAGATTCGCTTAGTCGGCCGCTGGCAGCAGCCCCGCGACCGCGGCTTCGCGCAGGAGTTGGAGGCGCAGCGTGCGCGCTGTCTCCATGTGCTGGCGGGCAATGCCTCTGGCGTCCTCTATCCGTCGCTCGCCGATTGCCTGGGCGAGAGCCGCATGCTCATCCAGGGCATTTTCCCACCGATGAGCGACAATCAGCGTCGAATGCGGAGCGTGGATCGAATGGGTGGACAGTCGCTCGAGCAGGTCTTCGAGCACCCGGTTGTGGGCGGCTGACCACACCGCCGCATGAAACTCAAGGTTGCACCTCACCCGGGTCTGGTCGTCGGGAGTGATCAAACCGAGGTCCCGTTCCATGAGGGCCCCGAGGCGCAGCTGATCCGCTGCGCCCCGGCTCTGCGCTGCCTGACCCGCGGCATCCTCTTCCAGCATGACCCGTAGGTCATAGATTTGGATCACCTCTTGCGGATCGATACGGGGCACCCGCAGTCCACGGTCGGCGCGTTCAAGCAGGCGTTCGTGTTGCAGCCGACGCAGCGCCTCGCGAACCGGTGTCCTCGAAACGCCGAATCGTTCCGACAAGCCGACCTCGCGAAGTGGTGTACCTGGAGGATGCACACCGGTGAGGATTTCGTGCCGGAGGACCACGAAGATGGTCTCACCCCCGACGCGCTCAGACGAATCAGTCAATCCAGACAAAGCGCTGTCCTCACACTGGTAGCGACGACCCCAGGTAGCCCTGAAGACGGGAGTTCCAACTCTAGGCCAAGGTCCCGGCCCTGCGTCCGAACACCATGCCGGCGGCCAGTCCACTTCCACCCGGGTAGTTTTCGCTGAAGAGACCACCGAGCATTTCGCCGCACACATACAGCCCAGCAATGTACTCCCCGCCCTCGTGCAGAACCCGGCCGTAGGTGTCGGATTTCAGCCCGCCGAACGTGAAGGTAATGCCGCAGGTGACCGCGAACGCGTAGAACGGTCCGGTGCGAAGCGGAGCCGCCCAGTTGCTCTTGGGTGGTTCAACGTGTGCGACTCGTCCGTCTTTCAAGGTCGGATCCCACGAAATGCTCTCGTCGATGGAGTCGTTGAATTCCCGAATCGTTCCGCCCAGTGCGGACGCGTCGATGCCAATCTTCTGTGCGAGTTCCTCGATCGAATCGGCTGTTTCGACCGAGATGCCCGGCATGTCGTATTCCTCGCTGCGGAGCAAGGCCCGCTGCGGGGCGTCGAACACCTGGTAGGCGATCGAACCGGTCTGTTTGAGGATCTCTTTGCCGTACTTCGCATACGTGTAGTTGCGGAAATCTGCCCCTTCGTCAAGGAAGCGCTCACCCGCCCTGTTGACGATGATGCCGAGCGGATAGCCGCCACGGGTCAGCCGGTTCGTGAGTTCGCGATTGCTTTCGTTGCAATCGGAGAACGCATCCCACTGGACGCTGTGGCAGGTGTTCCAGTCCCCGCCTGGCACGGCACCGAGTTCGAGTGCAGCCATGAGGACCGAACCGTCGTTGTACGGGGTGCCCCGCACCTTTGCGTTCGCCCACCCCTGGCCCAGGTATTTTTCACAAAGCTCCGGATTGGATTCGAATCCACCGGCGGCCAGCACTACCGACTCCGCACGCAGCTGACCGGACTCCCCCTCGGCGGTGGTGAACGAGACACCCACCACGCGCTCGTTCTCGCTGGTCAGGCCGGTCACCGTGTGACCGTAGCGAACGTCAATTCCCAACTCGCCGGCGACCCTGGTGTGGTCTTTCATCAGACCCTCGCCGCCGCCGGTGTTACCCACGTGAAGCCCACCCCAAAACAGGTAGCTACCGTCGGGGCGCGAGTAGGCCTGGCGCTCGTACATCATCCTGTACCTCAGGCCGAGTTGGTTCAGCCAGCGCACGGTGGCCTGGCTCTCCTCAACGAGTACGCGGGTCAGCTCGGGATCGTTCTTGCCATTGGTCACCTTGCACAAGTCCGCAGCATATTCCTCAGCGGGATACGGCGGAACGTCGGTGAGGGCGTGGCGGTCATCCGGGTCGACCCAATCGCGAAGATCATCCATGCCGTTGTGGCTGAAGCGCGTCGCCCCAGCCGTGTAGTAGCTATTCCCGCCGGCCATGTCCCGCGCGCCCTTTTCGAGGAGCACGACCGATCGGCCGCGCACCGCGGCCGCATGGGCTGCGGTAAATCCGGCGTTGCCGCCACCGACGACGATGACGTCCACGGTGCTATTTGCGGCACCTGTCGCCTCCGCGAATGAACTAGAAGATGTCTGCACCAAAGCCTCCTCGACCATGTCGACCTCAATTGTATACACTGGCATACAGAAACTCAAGAACCCGCGTTGACTCATAAAAACCTCCACTTTGCGGCGTGGTTTCTGAATTGATGGCAGATCTGCGTTACGCCGTTTTTATGGAGCTGACAATGACGCAGCGGCACGCTGTGACGCTGAAGATCGTGAAACCGAGGCCGAGGCGGCCCGCATGTATGGGCCCGCCGTGACGACGGCGTTGGTGAAGTGTTGGGCGGTGTTGCGGGCGCCGGCTGGCCCCGGAGTGGGGGCGCTCGCATACGAAGCCGGGGACGCTGTTGAAATCACAGGTCCCGATCCGGAGATGGGCGGATTGAGATGACGCCGTGCCGGGTTTGTGGAGATTGAACTGGTCGGTCATGAGGGCGGCAACGCGTCCGAGGAATTCTGTTTCACCCTGACCGTCACTGACGTCTCACCGGGGTGGACGGTGAACCGGTCCGTACGAAACAAGGCGTCGAGGTGGGTGTTCGAAGCGTTGCAACCATTGACTAACGAAGCTTCATCACAGGACCTATCGCGTGACCTTGCCGCTCAACGAGGCGAGAAACCGGATCGTAAATGGCGTCACCGCTATCCAACCGACAATCGCGACGACCATTGACACGGCGAAGATCCAGAACCCGACCCAGTTGTCATCGTTTCTTCCGGCATACATGTGGTTGAGGTTGTTGAGTGCGCCGGTCGCGAAGACCAGCACCAGGTGGACGAAAGTGAATGCCACAAACCAGACCATTACATAGAAGTGAAGCTTGCGAGCGGCTGGAACGCTGATCGGGAATCTATTAATCCTGAGTCCAGTAGGGAACGTCCTCAGACCGGTGATCACCGCCAGCGGGGCCGCGATGAAAACGGTAACGAAATAGGCGATCAACTGCAGACCGTTGTAGTTGACCCAACCATTCTCCAGTGGCCACTCCAATGAGGCGTACTGAATCGCCACCGATATCGCGTTTGGGAAGACGTCCCAGTGCAACGGAACCAGGCGCATCCACTGGCCGGTGGCAAAAAGCAGGACAAAAAATACGACGCCATTTACGAGCCATAGCGCGTCAAGACTAACGTGCCACCAAATCCCCAAACTGAGCCGTTCCCCTTGCTCTCTTGCCGGGAAAGGGCCTCTAGCCAGGCGTGCACGAGGGGTCCAGAACCCTCGAGCACTGCCGGCGTGGATCGCCCAACCTGAGCGAATAATAAGGAGAAGGAAGAAAAAGTTCAAAAAATGCTGCCAGCCTAACCACCTCGGAAATCCGATGGGGGCATTGCCTGGTAGCTCCGAGGTGCCTGGGTACCGCTGCATAAGGGACTGCATCGCAGGCAACTCGCGAAGGAATCTCGCTAGCAGCACCATCAGTGCTAACAGGACCAACCCGGCAGGAACCATCCAGAGCAGCTTGTACCACGTGCTCTTGTTCTTATTAATTTGCGTCTCTCTTCCGACCCCAGCACCGTTATGCGGCGGGCGTGCCAACAGCGGTACTGCCCGCAGATGCGCCGGCGATACGCCCGAACACGGAACCGTTGGTGAGGCCGGAGCCGCCCGGGTAGTTGAAGTAGAAGATCCCGCCAACCATCTCGCCACAGGCATACAGGCCTGGAATCGGATCGCCCTCATTGTCAATCACCTGCGCATCGGCGTTGATCTTGACGCCACCGAAAGTAAACGTAACGCCACAGGTAATCATGTATGCCTCGAACGGGCCATCGTCGAGGATGTTAGCCCAGTTTGACTTGGGGACATCGAGGCCGACCGTGCCGCGTCCGTCTTTCACATTGGGATTGAACGGCACTTCTTTCTTAATAGCAGCGTTGTACTCGTCGACCGTCTGAAGGAACCTCGCTGGGTCGACACCCTCGAGTTTGCCGGCGAGTTGCTCGAGTGAGTTCGCGGTGACCTTGGTTACCTGCTTAATCCGATATTCATCTCTCAGCAAATGAGTGATCTTGCTGTCGAAGATCTGCCAGGCGAACTGACCGGGTTGTGCTAGCACTTCGCGTCCGTACTTCGCGTACGTGTAGTTGCGGAAATCCGCACCCTCGTCGACAAAGCGTTCACCGTCGGCATTGACCATGATCCCGAACGGGTAGCTGTGCTTCTGGAAACCATCGCCGACCGCGAGGTCGCCGTATGCGGGGGCGTTGAAGTCCCACCCGACAGCATGACATCCAGACCAATTGCCCCACGCCATGGCATTTGCGTCTAGCGCCATCTGAATACCGTCACCGGTGTTGAACCGGGTACCGCGCACCTTAGCCATCTCCCAATTAGGGCCGAGGTACCGGGTGCGCCACTCGACATTCGATTGGAATCCGCCAGCAGCAAGAACAACCGACGCCGCCATGACCTTATGGGTCACACCATCCTTACGCACGCGAACGCCAGTGACTCGAGCCTCATCTGTGATCAGAGACATCGCCCGGGACGAATACACGATTTCGATTCCTGCATTCTGCGCTCCCTGGGTCAGCGAGTCCACCAGACCCGGACCGCCGCCATTGGCCTCCAGGGTGAGGCCGCCCCAGAACGTGAACTTCCCATCAACCTCGAACGCCTGCCGACCGTAAATCGGCAGGAACCGCACCCCTTTTGAACGCATCCACTTCAACGTCTCGAAGCTGTTCGAAACGAGGATGTCGGCGAGTTCGGGATCGGTACGCATTTGGGTGATCCGCTCGAGGTCGCCATAGAACTGCTCCGCGGTGTATGAGCCAAAATCCGTGGTGGCGCGCTCCTGCTCCGTCAGATCCGGCACCAATTCGAGGATCTCTTCAACGCCGTCGTAGGCGAACCGCATGGCGCCGGCGGTAAACGTCGAGTTGCCGCCACGTTCTTTCTCTGGAGCACGTTCCAGGACCAATACTCGAGCGCCGGTTTCGCGCGCCGACAAGGCCGCACACAACGCGGCATTGCCCCCACCCACGATGACAACGTCATATGAACTTTCCATGTGATACTCCTCTAGAAAATAAGTTGCGCGATATCTAAATGTTGATCAGTTCATCACTGCGTCGCGCGTTAACCGCCTTGATTAGTTGCGGAACGATCTCAAAAAGGTCGCCGACTATGCCAAAATCAGCGAATTGGAATATAGGAGCGTTTGCGTCCTTATTAATGGCGACAATAGTTTTCGCGCTCTGCATCCCAGCCAAATGCTGGATTGCTCCAGAGATCCCGACGGCAACATACAGCCGGGGTGAGACTGTTGCCCCAGTTTGGCCAACTTGAGCCTTGTGTTCGATATAGCCGGCGTCGACAGCAGCTCGTGACGCTCCCACTGCCGCGCCTAACGCATCCGCCAATTGCTCGATAATGGCGAAGTTTTCCTTTGACCCGATGCCGCGGCCGCCTGACACAATAATGTCGGCGGTACGCAAGTCTGGTCGCCCACTGGAGGCGATTTCGTCTTCGTCCCTGGCAACGACCTGGCCGGATCCCACCGGGTCCACAACGATATCGATAGTGATCTTGCTTGGCTGAGCGGAAGTGGGCTGGGTGACCTCGATAGTCCCGGGCCTTATGGTGATTATCGGAATGCCTCGGACCGTCGACTTCACCGAGTAGGTCCCACCAAGGACCTGCTGGGTCGCCATAACGGTGCCGTCACTTTCTTCGACGTTAACAGCATCGGCGATTAGACCGGTGTTCAGACGCACGCTCAGTCGCGCCGCGACGTCCTTGCCATCAACACTTGAGGCAATCAGGATTCCTGCAATGTCGTCGACAGTGTTCGCTACCGTTTCCAACGCCAACACGGCCGGCGTGGCGAGAACGTCCTCGGCATGCTCCGTTTCGGCTACATACGCCGTCTTCGCCCCTGCCGCGCCAAGCTCCGCGAGAAGCGCGTCACCGGTGCCGGGAAGCCCGACAACGACCGCGACCGGCTCTCCTATGCGCGCCGCAGCGGCGAGTAACTCCCGAGTGACGTCCTTCAACGCGTGCTGGTCGTGCTCGGCCAAAACCAGAATCTTTCCCATGTCTCTCCTACTTGCTAAATCAGTTTGGCCGCGGCCAAGAAGCCTGCGAGCTGGGTCCCGGCTGTGCCGTCATCCGTGATGACCGTGCCGCTGGTACGAGCTGGCTGAGCGATGACGTCATTAACCTGTGTCCATGAGTTCTCGCCTCCGGCTTCTAAGGGGAAAAGGCCGAGGTCCGAGATTGACAGAGTGGTAATGGGCTTCCTTCGTGCGGCCAACACGCCTTTGAGTTTCGGGAAACGTGGATCCGCGATCTTTTCAGCAACTGAGACCACGGCAGGAAGACTCGCGCGGACCTCCATGGTGCCGTTCTCAACGGAGCGGGTGCCGGCTACGGAGCCTTGTGCAACGGACAAGGTCACCAAGTTGGTTAACAGCGAAACTTTTAGCCGCTCGGAGAGCATCGCCGGAACTGCGGAGGACCTTCCATCGGTCGACTCGTTGCCAGCAATGACCAAATCGAACTCTATAGTTTTGAGCGCTGCTGCGATTGCCCCGGAGGTTTGGAGGGCGTCTGAGCCGGCCAACCCGTCGTCGACGATGTGGATCGCTTTATTCGCTCCCATCGCGAGTGCCTTGCGTATTGTGTCAACCGCGCTTTTAGGCCCCATGGTCACCACTGTGACCTCGCCACCTACGTCCTCCTGGAGCTGTAATGCAATTTCTACCGCCCGTTCGTTGATCTCATCGATGATCACGTCGGACACGTCCCGATCCAGCCTCCCCTCCGGGCTGAGTTTGCGCTCACCATAGGTATCAGGAACCTGCTTTATTAGTACGACTACGTTCATCTACTGCTCCAAGCTTCCAGCGAAAATTGAATTATCCACACACTTTCCTACAGGTTGCGTGCGCGGTAATTTTGGTTGGACTGCTGATCGAGGAGAAACGCGGGTGGCAGTCGCATTGAAGTATCTGCGGTACTCGGCCAGGAACTGACTCTTCGTATTAGCGAACTTTGCAAGCTGATTGACGTCCTTGGAGACCCCGTGTTGTAGCTGATTCCGCCGGATGGCATCCACGCTGCTATTCGCGGCACCTGCTGCTTGCGCGGATGAACTAGAAGATGTCTGCACCGAAGTTTCCTCGACCATGTGAATTTCATTGTATACACTGGCATACAGAAGTTCAATAGTCGGTCTTCCCGCCTGATCTTCGCTGGCATCCGCGCGGATTCTCCGCACAGAGCGGGCAACGGATAGTGAACCTGGAGTGAACCATGAGCCGCGACAACGCTGAGCGCCACCTCACCGAGGCAAACCATTCGACCGACGCAGCAGACTCGCCACAGGTGGTGAACCTCACTGCCCTCGCGGGCGATGGCATCGGCCCGGAGCTGGTGAAGAGCGCTCTCACTGTGATGGAGTCTGCCTGTGCCATCAAAGGGGTCGAGCTCGTTCTGAACGAGGAACGCGGCGGTGCCGCGCTGTATCAGGAAACCGGCGCTGCCCTTCTTCCCGGCGCCCTTGACAGGCTCCGCAGGGCAGACGGCGTCCTCAAGGGTCCCGTCGGACTTCCCGAGGTTCGGAAGCCCGACGGGACGGAGGCTGGCCTGCTGGGCGGCCTGCTTCGGATCGGACTTGACACCTTTGCCAATGTCAGGCCGATCAGGCTCCTCCCCGGTGTCGCTGCGGCGACCCGCGCCGAGCCTGGCTCCATCGATTACGTGATCATTCGTGAAAACACAGAGGGATTGTACCTTTCCCGAGGGGCCGGTGTGCGCAATTACCACGCCGCGGTCGACCAAATGCTCATCACCCGCGCGGGTACCGAACGGATCGCCCGGTTCGCGTTCGAGAAGGCGACGCACCGCACCGGGGCGCCGCGCGACGGCGTGCGGCGGGTCACCTGCGTAGACAAGAGCAACGTGCTTCGAAGCTTCGCCTTGTTCCGTGAGGTCTTCGACGAGGTCGCCGCCGAGTACCCGCATATCGAGGCGGACCACATCTATGCGGATGCCGCGGCGCACGCCCTCGTGGTTGAGCCCGATCGTTTCGACGTGCTCGTGATGGAGAACTTCCTCGGCGACATTCTCAGCGATCTCGGGGCCGGCACCGTCGGCGGGCTGGGCATGTGCCCCTCCGGCAACATCGGAATCGACGCAGCCTACTTCGAACCGATCCACGGCACCGCCCCGACAATCGCCGGCCGCAACCTGGCAAATCCGATATCCCAAATTCTCAGCGGCGCCATGCTCTTGCAGCACTGCGGGCAGGAGGGCAGCGCGCGCCTGATCACCACCGCGGTCGAGCGTGCCTTTGCCGACGGAAGCATCCGGGTCCTCCCGTCCGGCGGCCCGGCCAACGGCACTGAAGCCGTGACCGAGGCGGTCGTGGAGCGGCTCACTGCCTAGGCACCTCCGGTCCCGGTTCATCCGGGCGCGTCACGGGCCGGTGCGCCTGGGCGCTTCCATCGTGAGGCCCAGCGCACGAGGAACGGAAGCATCCACAGTGTGATCAGCAACCGGATGACGTGGACGCCGGCGACCAGCGCGCTGTCGGCGCCGAGCGCCGACGAGGCGGCCACCATTTCCCCGACTCCCCCTGGCACCATACCGAGCAGCGACTCAGCGGGGCCGATGAGATGGAAGTAGCTCATGACAATGGCGCTGCTGACGCCTGCCACCACTAGGGTCAGTACCACGACGATGGCGGGCAGGATCAGCGCGCCGAGCGCTTTCAGGAAGCCGGGCAGCACCGACGCGCCGACGGCGGTCCCTACCAGAACCTGAGCGAAGAAACTCAGCCCGAAGGGCATCGTGACGGCGCTGGCCTGAATGATGTTCGCAGCAGCCGACCCGAGCAGAGCTCCGGTGATCGGCCACATCGGCAACTTCAGCAGGCGACCGATGGCCGCCCCCGCGGCGCCGCTGGCAATGAGCACAAGCAGTTGGATGCTCATAGCGTTTTCAGAATATGAAGCAGGATCGGCAAGACGAGCAGCACCACGACCAGCACGCGGAAGAGGTGAATGGCCAGGACGACGTGCATTACGGCCCCCTGCCGCTGGGCCGTAATCGCCAATTCACTGATTCCACCGGGTGCCGCTGACATGACCGCCGTCAAAGGATCCACGCCGTGGCGGGTGAACAGGTACCGGGCTAGGAGCATGGACAACGCGAGGATGAAGACGACCGCAATGATGACCGGCAGTAGCGAGCGGAGCAGGGTCACCAGGGTCTCCTCGTTCAGTCGTGCGCCAGCCAGGACTCCGAGGAGCACCTGGCCGATGACACGAACTGATCCCGGAAGACGGCGCAGGTAAGCCCGGGCGACACGTCCTGATCGCCGGTGCGAGAGGGAATCGGACACCTTGCTCATGGCCATCGCGCCGAGCACGGACCCGATCAACGCACCGGCAGGCACGTGCAATACGCTCAGCAGGATCGCTCCGCTGAATCCTCCCGCCAGCAGGAGGAGCGTACTGAGCAGGATCTGTCTTCGGCGCGGCCAATTGGTTCCACTCGGCTCTGGAGTCACGATTGATGAATGCCCCTCTAGTGCCGGGTCCCTCCTGCGAGACCGCCGTGTGCCGATTCACGGATGACGACGGTTCCATCGAGCAGTTCGCCCCGGTCGAGCGTTCCAGCCAGATACTGTTCTAGCTGATCGGCCGCGATATCGGCGAATTCGGTGAGGACTTCTTCGACAGTCCAGCCGATGTGCGGGGTGAGAACAACATTGGGCAGCATGCGAAGCGGAGAATCACCTGCCAACGGCTCGTGCGTGAACACGTCAAGTGCTGCCGCGGAAAGCGGCCCAGTCTGCAACGCCGCGATGAGGGCATCCTCGTCGACGATCGTCCCCCGTGACGTGTTGACCAGGATCGATCCCGGCTTCATCTGGGCCAGCCGTTTGGCGTCCAGAAGCTCCCGCGATTCATCGCTGAGCTTAAGGTGGATGCTCACGACATCGCTTTCGGCCAGAAGTTCATCAAGCCCTACGCGTTCCACGTCGCCCTGCACTGGCCCGCCTTCGGCACGTTGCCACACCAGGACCTTCATCCCATACGCCTTTGCGATGCGAGCGACGTTGGTGCCATGGCGCCCGTAGCCGAGGATGCCCAGCGTTCGGCCGCCGAGGGTGCGTCCCATGAACGGCCGCCACTGCCCGGCGACCATCGACTGGTGCGCCGCCGGAATCATGCGCAGCGCGGCAACCGCGAGCGCGAACGTGAGCTCGGGAATAGCTGCCTTGGGGCCGAGCGCCCGTCGTCCAAGGCTCACCGGAATGCCGTGTACCGCTGCATACTCGGCATCCAAGTGATAGGCGTGCCCACCGGTCTGCAGGATGAGTTCCAACGAGGGGAGCCGTGCCAGCGTGGCGGCGTCCAGGCGTGTCCGTTCCCGAACCGCCATGAGCACCTGCACGCCGACCAGGTCGGCGTCGGTCACCTGGTCAAGTGACCCCTCGAGGATTCGGACATCCGCAAGCTCCCGCATCTGCCGGACGCCGGGCGACCGCGAGATCAGTCCTTCCTTGTCATCGATGATGAGCAGCGATGTCGCTCTCATGAGGCTGCCAGCGCTTCGGCCGCGGCCCCGGCGCCGGCAAGTCGCCCGAACACCGCACCCCGAACCAGTCCGGCCCCGGCCGGATAGTTGTGGTAAAAGAATCCGCCGGTCAACTCTCCCGTTGCGTGTAGGCCGGGCATGACACGGTCGGCCACGTCCTTGACCCGCGCGGTGTCATCCACGTCCAGACCACCGTAGGTGAAGGTGATCCCGCAGGTGACGGGGTACACGACGTACGGTGCGGTATCAATTTTCTGCGCCCAGTTGGATTTCACCGGCTGGCCGGCGGGGGCGGCACTGAGACCGTCCATGCTAAACGGATCAAATTCACCGTCGCCGCACGCCGCATTGAACGCGTTCACCGTGTCGACCAGGGCGGCGGGGCTGACGCCGAGCAATCCCGCGAGGGTAGGCAGGTCGTCGGCCACGATTGGGGTGCCGGTCGAATAGCGCGGTTCGAGCAGGTGGGAGGTCTTGGCGTCGAAGAGCTGGAAGGCCCAGGCCCCCGTCTGTCCGCGAATTGCTGCGCCGGTCTTCGCGTACGTTAGCCAGACGTGCTTCTCTCCTTCGTCGACGAAGCGTTCGCAGTCCGAGTTGAGCAGCAGTGCGTACGGATAGCTGTAGCGGCTCATCTTGTCGGTCACACGCAAGTCGCCAACATCCGGGGCGCTGGCATCAATCGGAACGGCGTGGCAGCCGCCCCAGTGGCCGACCGGCTTCGCTCCGGCCTCCATCGCAGCGTTCAGGACCGCTCCCATGTTGAAGCGGGTTCCGCGAACCTTGACGAGGTCCCATCCCGGCCCGAGCCAGCGCTGGCGCATCTCCGAGTTTGCCTCGAACCCACCGGCAGCCAGCACTGTGACGGCGTGGACTTCGCTGAAGCCCGATGTTCCCTGGATGACGACCCCGCGACAGGTGGAACCCTCCATCAGGAGTTCGGAAACCGGGGAGTCGTACCAGACATCGATGTTTGCTTTCTCGACCGCCGCGAAGAGATCGTCGATGAGGCCAACGCCTTCGTCGGCTGCACGCAGGGCGCCCCCCGGTGGCAGAGCGTAGACCTCTCCCTCGGGGATCTTGTCCGGGTCGATCAGCTTGCCGACGGTCAACTCCCAGCGCACGCCGTGGTCAGCCATCCACTGCACGGTCTCGTAGGACTCATCAATGACCCGAGCCGTCAGCCCCTCGTCGTTTCGACCCAGGCTGGACTGGTCGTATTCGGCCTTGTAGACCTCGGCCGGGTAGGGGGCGACGGAGACTCGGTCTGCCCAGCGGGCCGACTCTTTCGTGATCAGCGGCAGCAGGGATTCCATGCCATTGTGCGCGCAGCGAAAGATTCCGCCGCTGAAGCGACTATTGCCGCCCCGTTCCGCCTCCGGCGCGGCTTCGAGTACCAGTACCCGGGCCCCGTCGTCGTTTGCAGCCAATGCCGCCACCAGACCGGCATTGCCTGCTCCCACCACCACGACGTCGTACTGGTCGTGAATCCGGGAGCCGGATTCCACAGTTGTGCGTTCACTCATAGTCAAACTCCTAGATTCCGAGATTCATGTAGCCGTTAGGAAGAACGATGCCGACGTATTGCTGCGCCACGAGCAGAATGGCAACGACGACGATCGGATAGATGATGAGCGCCCGGACTCTGGCCCGCGCAACGCGCCAGAGGAACAATGGAACGTAGATCGCGGTGGCCACGACAACGCCGAAGATGTAGATGAGCACGACGAACGCGAGCAGCCACAGGATGGACATCGCGATCACTCGCATCGTGTGCCGCCATCCTGCGGCTGCGGCTTCCGAAGCCGGGCCCTCCTTCTTCCACTTGCGAAGGTCCACCAGGAAACCGGCCAGGGAGAGGGCAGCTCCCAGGACCGTGATCACGTTGGGCATCAACTGTGCGGCTTCCGCGAAGTCCTGCGCCAGGATGAAGGCGCCGACGAACAGCACGAAGAATGCGGCGGACACGATGGCGGACCATCTGCGGGGTCCCTGGTCTTCGTCGACCTCAGCCTCGTCATCGTCGAAGGTTTCAATCCGCTGCGGGTTTCTCTTCGCCCGGATCCATCGGATCGCCGCGAACACCAACGGCAGAACCAGGATTGCGGCCATGACAAGTACCCCGGGGCGAACGGCCCACTCCGAGAACTCATAGAGGTTGTCGGTGAGGTAGTAGTAGCGCTCCAGCGGGATGCTAAGCACGAAACCGATCAGGAAGGGCGCCCGTGGAAAGTTGAACGCCTTCATCAACCAGCCGACGACGCCGAGCACGAGCATGAGCGGGATGATTTGGAGTTGCTTGGCACCCTGGAAACCGGCGATGAACAGGATCGGGATCAGGCCAGCGGCCAGGAGGGGGAACGGGACGAACGAGAGCTTGGACAGCGGCTTGGCGATGACGAAACAGAGCAGGGAACCGAGCACGCTCGCAATGGCGAACGACCAGATAATCACATAGATCACATCGAGGTGATCGGTGATGATTCGGGGGCCGGGCTCGATCCCGAACATCAGGAGGGCACCCAGCAGCAAGGCGGAGGGAGCGCCGCCGGGAATTCCAAACAGGAGCGTCGGGATCAGGTCGCCGGCCTCGACCGAGTTGGCGGCGGACTCGGGGGCGATGATGCCTCGCGGATCGCCCTTGCCGAATTTGCGCTTGCTCTCACCCTTCGCTGTGGCCTGTGCCTGGCCGTAGGCCATCCAGGTTCCGGCCGTCGCACCGACGCCGGGCAGGACACCGGCCCAGATTCCGATCAGCGCACCCCGGAGTACGTGGGTCCAGTGGTGGAAGAACTCCCGAACCCCCTCGCCCCAACCGGTGCCCAGGGTGTTGACGGTTGCGATGGCTCGCTTGCGTGCCACGAGGGAGATGACCTCGGCGATGCCGAAGATGGCCAAGGCGACCGCCACGAGGTCGATGCCGTTTGAAAGCCACAGGTTTCCGAACGTGAACCGGTAGTCCGGTGATGCGGGCGCGGCGCCGATCTGGCCCAGCAGCACGCCGAAGGCACCGGCGATGAGGCCCTTCAGCAGGTTGCCCTTGGATAGCAAGGCGGTGAGGGAGATGCCGAGCACTGTGAGCATGAAGATCTCCGGTGACCCGAAGAGCAAGACCAGGGGCCGCGCGAGGGGAATAGAGATGGTCAGTCCGATGGCGCCGAGCAGCCCGCCGGCCATGGATGACATGAACGCTAACGAAAGGGCTTTGGCGCCCTTTCCCTGTTTGGCCATCTCATGGCCGTCGAGCAGCAGGACTGCCGCCGCCGACGAGCCCGGTATCCCCATCAGGATGGAGGCGATCGCGTCGGAGTGGTGCACGACGGCGACCGCGCCGATGATGAGGGCCATGGCTGGACCGGTGTCAAGCACGAAGATGAAGGGAAGCAGGATCGCGACCGCAGCGGTGCCGCCAAGTCCGGGGATGACCCCGACCACCAGTCCGGCGATCACTCCGATCATGAGGAAGAGCAGCATCGATGGATCCAGAAAGGATCCAAGTGCGGCGAAAGCAGCGTCCATTGAGAAGCGTCCTTGCTAGGTGGTGGATGAAGTCGGCGGCCGTTGCCTGGCCTAGGGATTCTCCCTGGGCCAGGCAACGGCCACGCAGTCGTTACGTTGTTACGTCCTTGCGCTTCTACTTCGTGACTGTGTTACTTGGCCTCGATCGTGACGTCGTATTTGTCGGCGAGCAAATCCAACGTGTATTTGCGAACATCATCGGTGATGGCAAACGCGTCCGCGAGGGCTGTGGCCGCTTCCTCACCAGAGATCAGCGGATAGCCGCCGAGGAATTCCTCGCTCTTGCTCACGAAGTCCTTGTCGTTGGCAATTTTTTCCGAAGCGTCGCGGTACGCCTTCACGATCGAATCTGGGGTGCCTTCGTGGGCCCAGATGCCCTTCTGATAGAAATACGCGGCCGAAAGGAAGGCACGGTAGGCGTCGTACGCGTCTCCCTCAGGAGCTGCGCCGTTCACGGTTTCGTATACTTCTTCCAGTGTGGGCAGGTCAGGCAGAGCGGGATCGCGAACGATCTTGTCACCCTCGGGAACACCGAACGAGAACAGCGGCACTGCTTTCTTGTCCGCGACCATCGGCTCGACCTGCGTGAGATAGGCGGATGTCGTCTGGTAGTCCAGGTTGATCTCGCCGCGCTCGAGGGCAAGCCGGGCCGGACCACGGCCTTCGAACCCGAAGGTCGCGTCGATGTCAATGCTGAGGACGTCCATCGCCAGGAGTGCCACGAGGTCGTTACCGGTCGCACTGATGCCGCCGTAAACGAGCGTCTTGTCATAGCCGGCCAGGTCCGCGGCCTTAGTAATGCCGGTATCGGGCGATACGTATACGGCTCCGCCGGTTCCATTCACCATGATCGGGATCAGCGTGGTGAAGTCGTATTCAACTTCTTTGCGGTTCAAAAGGGCCGGCAGATACGTGCTTCCGGAGGTGACCAGGAGCTGGTCCCCGGCCGTGCCGGTATCGCGGACGAACGCATTCGCACCGGTGATCGACTCGCCGCCCTCGACGTTCTCCACAACAACCTTGGGCGTGCCCTCGACTTGCTCCTGCAGGTATGGCGTAATGAACCTAGCCCAGACGTCGGTTCCACCACCGGCAGCGAATGGAACGATCAATTTGATCGACGATGGCACTTTCGCGTCGGCGTTGGTATCGCCACCTCCACCGCCCTGTTGGGGGGTTGAGCACGCTGCGAGTGCAAGTGCGGTCACAACCCCGACAGCCATGAACGCTGCGCGTTTTACTGACTTAATCTTCACGTTCGTTCTCCCCTTATACGGTGCAGTAGTCATGACCGATTGATCATGACCAGGGTTTGCCTAGTGGAGTCGTTCATCAGGCACCAGCACGTGCCCCTCCATCAGACGGCGTGAGGTTCGGAAGCCGGAAACGCTGTTAACTTTCCAGCCGGAGCCCTCCTGCTCGATGTCGACGGACATGGGCAGAAGTCCTGACGGGTGGCCGATGACGACCTGGTCCCCATTGGTGACTGCTACATCGTGAACGAGGGTTCCGGGGATGTTCGCTGCCACGGCCGTCGCTATGGCGCCGGTAAGCGGATAGGACGGATGCAGATACCCCATCGACATCATGGCAGCACGCACACTCATCTCGCCGGACGCAATCTTCGTTCCATCCGTCGTGGTGTAGTCGCGTGGCGCCCCCACAATGGAGAGCTTGGGAACCGACGGTGCGAGTCGTGTCGCGTCTTCGACGGTTTCCGCGATACCGGCCAGCACGGATGCGTGCGCACGGATCGATTCGATCCGCTTGCGGAGTTCGACGTCAGCATCGAGGTCGACCGGAAATTCTAGCCCCGTGAGTCCGAGGTCTTCCCAGCGCACAAAGACAAGGGGGTTCGCGGCATCGACCAGGGAGACGGGAATCTTTCCAAGCCCTGGCACGTATAAATCGTCAACCACGTTCCCACTGGGCAGCAGCTTGCCGGTGACGGATCCCGCCGGGTTCAGATAGTCCAGCTGGAGTCGGGAACCAGTGCCGGGGATTCCAGGCAATTCGAAATCGCCGATCGGGTCGAAGCGGCCGTTCCGCGTCGGCACGTGGGCGACAATCACTTTGTTCGTGTTTGTGTTCAGGAACTTCACGATCGTGATCGGGTCGGTCGGTGTGACTAGGCCCTCGTCGACCGCGAACGGACCCACGGCAGAGGAGATGTTCCCGCAATTGCCACGACGGTCGATCAGCGCCTGGTCGATGCCGACCTGCCCGAATTCATAGGTGACGTCAACGCCGTGTGCCGCGCCGTCGCCGATGATGGCAACCTTGCTGGTAGAGGAGACCGCCCCGCCCAAGCCGTCGATCTGGCGCCGGTAGGGATCCGGACTGCCGAACGCGGAAAGGATGAATTCGTCACGAACCGTTCCGTCGGTCGGAAGATCCTTCTCGTGAAAGAACAGGGCCCGACTAGTCCCGCCGCGCATAACAGTAGTTGGAATTCGCATGAAAGTCCCCTTTGGCTTTCTCAGACCGTCACAATGTATACGGCTGTATCCAAGCTCCTCCTCTGGTCACGCTTAAGCAAGTCCAGAGTTCTGAACGGTAACTTAAGGTGTGCTTAAGCCGCCAGGGATATCGACAGCCGTTCCTGAACGCGCCTCAAATCGTGCAAGGATGCCAATATGACTGGAATCAACGCACCCCGCCTCGTCGACCTCGGAACGCGGATTCTCGTGGCGCTCGGCGTTCCGGAAGCAGACGCCCGCCTGGTCAGCGACAGCCTGGTGACCGCGGATATGTGGGGTCATGCCTCGCACGGCATGTTGCGGCTACCCTGGTACGCCGCGCGGCTCCGCTCCGGAGCGATGAATTCCGTCACCGCGCCGCAGACGGTCCTAGACAACGGGGCCCTTGCCGTTCTCGACGGGCGGGACGGGATCGGGCAGATCATCACGAATCTCGCCTGCGAAGAAGCGGTGCGCCGGGCGGGGGTGCACGGTGTGGGCGTCGTCGCCGTGCGAAACAGCAATCATTTCGGCACCGCTGCGTATTGGACCAAGCGGATGACCCGGGCCGGCTGTGTCGGCATTCTGACCACCAACAGCTCTCCGGCCATGGCCCCGTGGGGCGGCATGAAAAAAACCGTCGGCGCGAACCCGTGGTCCATTGCGACCCCGGGCGGAAGCCACACTCCGGTCGTCCTCGACATCTCCAACACCAGCGTCGCCCGCGGGAAGATCTACTCCGCCCTGCAGAAGAAGCAGGGGATCCCACTAGGGTGGGCCATCGACCAGGACGGACAACCAACCACCGATCCACAATCGGCGCTGGACGGGATCATGCTCCCGGTTGGCGAGCACAAAGGCTACGGCATCTCGTTCATGATGGACATCCTCTCCGGTGTGCTCACGGGAAGCTCCTATGCCACCGGGGTCACCGGCCCATACATAGCAGACCAGAAAAGCGGCTGTGGCCACCTCGTCATCGCGCTCAAGATTGACACCATGGTCGGCGATGCAGTGTTCGGGGCAGGCATCGACGACCTGATCGAATCCACCAAGGCGGTGCCGCTGGCACACGGCGTCTCCGAGATCTACTACCCGGGTGAGATCGAAGCACGGGCGGAAGAAGCTGCGCAGACCTCGGGAGTTGCACTGCCCGAGAAGACTCTCGCAGACCTGCGTGACCTGGCTGCCTCCGCGGGCGTCGAATTCAGACTCGACGAAGAATGACGCCCGCGTGATGGACCGATGATTTGCCTGCCCCGGACTCTGGTACTCGTCGTCAGCCACGCGGTGCTGGTTCAGATCATCACCTTCGCCCTGCAGCCGACACTGCCGTACGCGGTGCTGGATTCCGGTGCTTCGCCGGCGATTTTGGGAATCATCTCGGCAGTTTTTGCCTTCCCGGGGCTGCTCCTGGCCTTGCCGACCGGCCACGCACTCGACCGGTTTGGGGAACGACTCCTGCTTGTCCTCGGACTGCCCTCCCGCATCGGTACGGCCCTCCTCGCCGTCATCGCTGGCTCGTCCATTGTCCTGCTCATCCTGGCCACTGCACTGCTCGGCATGGGCCACCTCGCTCATCGGACAACAGTCTATGGTCGCCAACACCACACCACGAGGACGGTTCGATTCGGTCTTCGGGATGGATGCCTTCGGGGTCTCGCGCGGCCAGACACTCGGTCCGCTTCTGCTGATCCTTCCCGGTGGCTCTGCGCCCCCCTCCGCTCCAGCTGATCTTTCTGGTGTGCGGTGGGATTAGTGTCGTCATGCTCCTGCCGTCGGCGTTCATAAGAAGTTCCGTGCGGGAACGCCTCGAAAGTGCGCCAGGGATGCTGCGAATCGCGGCTGTGCTCATCCGCACCCCCGGCCTGCCGCAATCGCTGATTGCGACAAGCATTGTGATGTCTTCGCTGGGACATCTTCCTCACCTACATGCCCACTCTCGGTCATAAGCGCGCGGGCTCTCGGCTGGTCAGTACGATGCTGCTGGTCGCACGGTCAATGTTCTCCATGCTCTCGCGGTTGTTCCCGGGCCGCATGGTCCGCGCCTTCGGGTGCCGGAGGCATCGCGCTGCCCATGATCGAGACCGCAGAGGATGCCAGGAAGATCTTCCGTCTCTTGCGCTATTCGCCGGTGGGCGACCGGACGCTCTGCTCCACCGCACGGGCCTCGGGCCACGGCACCCAGAGGCACGAGTTCGGAAAATTCCTAGAGTGGTCCAACGACAGCATCGCCACCGTATGCCTGATGGAGACACCGCAGGGCCTGGAGAACGTCGAGGTGATCATCGCTGAAGGAATCGACGTACTCATGCTCGGCCACGGAGCCAGAACCCGCGCCACGGCTCCGGTATCCGCGACACGTCGCACGAAGTCGCACCCCGCAGCAAGGACCGAAGGGTGGTTCGGGGCATAACCAAGGCCAATCTTAACCGACACACGGCCACTGATGCCCGCGAGTGGATCGACCTCGGCGCGCGCTTCATCATGTACTCGCAGCCGGAGTGCTGTCGGACACCTACCGAGCTGCTCGGGACGCCATCATGGGCGCCGACGCTTAATCATCACGAGAGCATTCGGAATAGAGGTTAAGCTACTCTTAAACCCGTGATCGCAACCGCCAGTGTCGAACGTATCCTTCTGTTTGCCAACGTTGCCCGGCACGGCACGATGACGCGGGCAGCTCAGGCGGTCGGGTATTCAGTCTCCGCGATCTCCCAGCAGATTCGCAAGCTTGAATTGGAAGCCGGGCAGCCTCTCCTCCAGAGGCACAGTCGTGGAATCGTGCTGACTGATGCCGGGCAGGCGGTCTTGGCGCATGCGGAGCAGATCCACAGCCAGCTCAAATCCCTGCAATACTCGCTGGACGACATTGCGGGGATCCGTGCGGGCTCGCTGCGCATGGGCACCTTTCCCACGGCGGGGTCTTCCCTGCTTCCGCTGGCCATCAGCCGGTTCCGAAGCGAGCACGCCGGGATTGATCTCACCGTTCGCAGCTTCCGTCTCGCCGCGCTTCTCAGCATGCTCAACAGCCGCGAGATCTCGATGAGCCTGCTGTGGGACTATGAATGGTCGCGCCTGGACCTGCCCGACATGGAGGTGCGACTTCTTCTCGACGACCCGACCGACCTTGTCGTCTCCGCGACACACCCGCTTGCCGCACGGGACACGGTCACCATCTCAGAGCTGCTAGACGAATCCTGGGTCGTACGTGCCGAGAACCATCCGATGATTGACGTCATCGTGCGCGCGGCCAATGACGTCGGTTTTCAACCCAAAGTTGCGTACGAGGCCAATGACTACCAGGAGGTCCAGGCCATGGTGGCCGTGGGAGTCGGCGTTTCCCTCGTTCCTCGCCTCGCCCTCACGGTTCTCCGGAACGACGTGCAGGTCATTCCGCTCTCGGGTGTGGTGCCCAGACGGCGGATCCTGCTGGCGCGGGTCAAGGACAGCCACCCGACCGGCGCGGAAATCGCCATGACAGCGATGCTCGTCGAAGCGGCCGACGACCTCACTCTCGCGTCACATGGATGAGCACCTTGCCTACGGCGGCGGACTCGAAGGCAGCGTGGGCGTCAGCGGTGCAGGCGTCAGCGGTGCAGGCGTCAGCGGTGCAGGCGTCAGCGGTGCAGGCGTCAGCGGTGCAGGCGTCAGCGGTGGACAAGGTCGAAACGATGCAACGGCAGGCCTTGGTAACGCGGAAATTCGGTGACACTGCAAAGGTGACTCACTCTGAAAACGTCATCGTGAGAGCCCGCCACGGTCACGTTGTTGCACGCCACTCTTACTACTACTGCGGCGTGGCTTGGCAGCCTTGCCCGACTGAGACATAACTGCTTCGCGCGGGTGCTTAGCGTTTTCACCGTCTGCGAGGATTCGCGCGTTGATGGTCTTCTGGTCTGCTTTGCCTTCAAGGCTCGCGGCGAATCGTTCGCGTCGCTCTGAACTGTCATATTCCAATTCCCCCGAACCTCGCTCGACGCGCGCCTGGTCGGTGACGTCGGCGACCTGCTTGCTGTCCTCGTCACGGTTGTTGAGATCGGTACTGTCGACTCCGTCGAGGTCGCTGGCATTCCAGTCGTGGTCGGCCGCTTCCTGAGCCTCCCGTTCGTGACGGTCGGCGTTGGCGAAGAGGAGCTGGCTCGCGGTGAGGTCGTCGCCCGCTCGCTGCCGCTCGGTAACGGCATCGGCACGGTCGCGCTCAGCGTCCCGCAGTGCCGCAGCAACAGCTGCGGGATCTGCTCCGGGGGAGTCGATGTCGATGCCGTAGCGTTCCTGCACCTCGTGCTTGACGGTATCGCCAGCGCCACGAGCAACATCATCGACGTCCCGCCAAGCGGTGGCAGTCTCATGCACGCCGGCGATGTCCTCAGGGCTGGCCTGGTTCCACCATTCAGGTTGCGCGACCGGGGCGAGGCTGGCCCGGGCGGCTCCACGCTCAGCCTCAAAGCGTGCTTCCAGCTCGCGCGCCTCCTGACTTGCACTCGCTTCGCGCTGTCGTGCCAGCTGCTCGCGCAGACGGGCGATGCGTTCTCCGAACTGTGACGCAATGGTCAGTGCGATGCGCAGCGAATCGTCGAACGTCTCTCCAACACCGTCAGTTTCTTCGGCCATGATCTTCCTTTCGTCTAGTCTCTGCCCAACCCATCACGCTCGCGCGGAGTGGCGGGGGTCTTGCGTTTGGTGGGTTGCAGCTTGGTTGGCACCGGCGAACCGGTTCCCGGCGCCGCGAGCCCGTCGGTCGCCTGTCGCATAACGACCGGAACGTCAGCGGGTCGTGTGCGTGAGTCCGGCTGTGCGGACTTGCTCGGCACAGCCGGCAGGCGATCGGTGACCGCGGCGAACTGGTTACGCAACATCATCGTGACTTGCTCGGCCCGGCGGGCATCACCGACCGAGCTGTGCATGTCAAGAATCGCCACCGAGACACGGCCCAGCTGCCGGAGCATGATTGCCTCGGCCATCGTGCCCTGATCACCGCTGGCTGCCTGCATGAGAATCATGGCAGCGTTCGACGCCGACCCCAGCTGAGCGGGTTTTGGCCGCGACTGGTACGCCCGAAGATGCGCCGACCGGGCCAACTCCCGGGACGTCTGCGCGAGGGGTCCTGGTGTCGTCTCAACGCGCTGCGACCACGCGGCGAATGCGCCAGCGGTCTCGCGGGCAACGTGCGCCCACGTAGCCCGATCCGTCACGGGAACATCGCGGAGCTGCTTCCGCAGCTGCCCAATTTCGTCGCTGTATTGCTTCCACATCTCCGGGGACGGCGTCGACTCTTCCCGGCCCGGTGCGACAGGTCGGTACTCCCACGGGTTCTTCGCCGTGGCCCGCCATTCATCCACAGCTCCTTGTGCCGCCTGGGGGCTGTCTGGCCAGCCTTCCCGGAGCCTGGGCAACGTGAGGTCACGAGCCAGCCGGCCACCTCCATACCAAATCGGTTTCTCGCCAGCAGGGGGCCGCACCGCTACGGAGTAGCCGGCTACAACGTCATCACGCCCGGCGGCGTAGCGAGGCCGGATGAGCACACCGCCACGGCGCAGCCGGCGAACAAATTCACCCTCGTCAACGGAGGCGGTCGCCGCCGCCCGGACAGAACGCTCCATCTTGTGAGCGTCAACTTCAACGGAGCTCGAACGCGCGGCACGCTCGCGCTCGGCCGGCTTCACGCCGCGCTCTCCGAGCCCCAGGCCGCGGCTCTCCAACTCCTCGAGTCCGTAGTCGCGTTCAAGGTCACGACACACCTCCTGGGCGCGCGTGAAGTCATTGTGCGTCGTTGCTTTGGTACCGTCCTCACGCACCAAAGACACAGCCAGGTGAATGTGATCGTTGCCGTTCGTGGACAGTCCGTGGCGGACGGCAACCCATCGGCACGCGGCTTTTCCACTGCTCTCGGTAAACCCCATCCGATCGGCGAAGTCCTCTGCGATCGTTCCCCACTTCTCATCCGAGAGCTGTCCCTCTTCGGCGCGCAACGACAGCGAGCAATGCCACACATCCCCGGCGACACGTTTACTTGTCACCGCGCCCGTAACAGGGTCGGAATCCTTCACCATTCGCAAGACTTCAACGTCGAACGCACGACGTGGAGCGTCCAGGCTCCGCGCAATCGCCAAAGCACTGTTGGTGTCCAACACGCTGTAACCATGCTGCGCCATGATCGCGGAATCACCCGCAACGAGGTGCTGTTCCTCATGCTCGTTGTGCCGACCGCCCCCAGCCAGGTACACCATCAGGCCGCCCATCTGGCCGCCCCGGCGAATGTTCGGCATCATGACTCGGCCAGCCTGTCAATAACGTCCTCAACCTTGACGGCGAGCGTACGGTACTCAGCTGCAACGGCGGCAGCCGTGTCCGGGAATTGGCCCTCCGTATTGGCGAACTTCGCCAACTGATTGACGTTGTTCGAGACGTTCGCCATCAGGCGCGTCACGATGAACAACTCCGCAATCACACCCTTACGATCCGTCGTCGTCTCAATATTCGCGTTCATCGCCGACTCAAACAACAACCGCGGCACCGTCACATCAGCAACCACCGCACGAGCACGCAACTGAGCATCCTCCTCAGCCGTCACATACACCCGGTAACTCTTCTCTCGCCCACCATCAACATTCGCCCGGCGCTGACGACCAAACAAACGACGCTCATTCTTCTCCGTCAACGTGTTCACCTCCTCCGGCCCAGCGCAGCGACCCCGAAAACCGGGGACATATCTCAAGTATGCCAATTCCGGCGCGCGGCGTCCAGAATTCAAAGCCATTTACCACCGGTAAATGTATAGCTTGCTCCAAATCGACACCGCCGGTATGGAGCGTTTCCGCTCTTGATGCTTCAGTAGAATGAGGCTGAGGCGCACTCGGCCGAGGCGTGTGCCAGACCTGTAATCTGGGGAACATGAGCGATGCGAATGTGAAACCAGAAGATGCAGCCGCCCGAGCGCGGGCAATCATCGAAGCGAACGTGGACGCCCGCGTAGAAGCGGTACGAGTACTCGCCGATGCCGGCAACGAGTACGACAGTGCAGACCAGCAACTGAAGTTGGCGACCCTCGCTCACGAACACGCGTGGACTGCAGCCCTGGCCTCCGGATGGAGCGAGAAGGACCTCCGCGCTACCGGCGTCAAAGCACCCGGTCAGTCCACCCCGAAAGCACGCAAACGACGCACCACTGCCCCGGTCACGACCCCAAACGCCGAGGTGTAGCCTCCGGCTTTATACCTGTAACAAACAAGCCCCGTCGAGCACAGCTCGACGGGGCTTGTTCGTGCAACTTCCGTTGCCTTTTCGGCTGTTTATCGTACGCATCATTCCTCTCTTGGCAAGGGCTTTCGCGGCATATCCTCACTCGCTGCGCTCCCATGCGGTATTCCACGGTCCCTGGCCAATTCACCCCTGACGCTGTAAAACGGCGTGCGCCAAAAGGCAATGGGGTTATAGAAAGGACCACACCATGATCGAACCGCTCACCGTCTACACGCTGCCGAACTGTATGCAATGCACAATGACCGTACGAGCACTCGACGCCGCCAACCTGCCCTACACCGTGATTGACCTCACAACCGATACGCGAGCCACCGACCTGATGCACCAGTTCGGCTACACCTCAGCACCCGTCGTCATCGCCCGCGTGGTGTCCTGGTCAGGCTTCCGACCCGACCGGATCGCCAAGATAACGGCCCTGCGCAACCACCCCACCCTCACCAGCGAGTAAGCGCCCCGCGATGGAATTCAGCACCCTACAGACGACCCTGCCCATCAGCGACCTGCAGCACGCGGCGCGCGCACGAAAGATTGCCGAACGCCTCGACGACCTGCGCGCCGACGGCCGCCGCGGCTACACCCTCGCAAGCACACTCACCGTCACCGGAACCAACTACGCGACCATCATCGTCACGCTCACAAAGGACCAAACCAAATGATCACAGCAACTTGCACCTCACCAGCATCACCCCTGATGACACCTGATCAAACCAGCGATGCCCTGGGCATCTCACTCGAGGAACTCAGCACTATGAGACACGGCAACGCCGGACCCAAGTACCACGGCATCGGCTGGGGCCTCGTGCGCTACAACACGGCAGACGTCATGCGCTGGCGCGCGTCACGGGCCGTGGCATAGAGCCATACTCCTGATTGCGGCAGATCACTTCAGCACCGAGCCAAAGTCCATCGCACGTAGCTTTATAGCTAATCGTGCGGCCCCAGGGCTTCCCCCTCCCACCCCAGAGCCGCTGCAAGCTCATCCGCATCGGGGAGCGCATTCTTCTCCGAAGGTGGCAAGGAGTCGTATGTATACGTGGACACCGCCATCGGAGAGCCCGAACGACCGAGCGCGTACCGGACTGTGTGATCGTTTCGATCGCCGCAGATAAGCATGCCGACTGTG
>NZ_PJJM01000074.1 GCF_002929805.1 Cryobacterium sp. Y50
ATTCGCCATGCTGCGAGACGGCACCCTCTACGAAACTGAACACCAACTCGCTGCTTGACAAAAACATAGGGGCACCCCCCGGTTTCCCGTTGACTAATTTAGGTTCATGTTGATGAGGGGCACGGCCGTTGGTCGGCTCAGCGGCGCGTTAGAGTGGGTAGCGCAAAGCTTGCCGCGAAATGGGTCCGGAGGATTTGCGTTAATCGTGTTACTCACGAATGTGGGATTGCTTCGATAGCCGACGCCTCGCCCGCGAGAACTCGCTGCCCGGAACCTGTCGAAGCCGCGTATTTTTTGCGAATGTTGAATGAAGTCGAGTTTGGGTGTAACCAAGGCTTTGGAGAAAGAGGGAACGCGTGCTGCCAGCTGGAATGGACGATCAATCTCGACACTATGAATTGTTGTCGGACGACAGATGGCTGGAATGGAATGCTCGCACGTGGGGGCTCAGGCCACAGAGAGTTGCCTACGAACCGGACGGAGGAGAATTCAAGCTGTCTGGGGTGCTCTATACCGACAAGCGTGGGCGCGTGCGGATGCCGCGCCTGAACCCCTATGTTCCCTTCCGATTCGAGTCCTCGGGAGCGCGCCGTCCGGAGAGAATGAGTCGCCAGTGGGCTACAGTTGCAGGCCTTCTTGCCAAGGATCTGGCCGCGAGAAAGACGATCGGGCAAATTGCGCTACCTCCTGAGTTCACCGATGCTCGACCGTTCCAGTGGCAGGGTTTCACAGTCGAGGTGCGTTACACCTATACGGCGGCCTTACCCTACGCAATTGAGTCGGCATCGCAGGCCGTAAGAAAAAACATCAACAAAGCAGTGCGAGAAGGATTCCAGTTCGAATCCACTGAGAGTGCGGCAGAGATCGTCAAGTGCCTACAATCGACCGCAAATCGCAAGGGTTTTGGCTATCATGTCGACACTGAGAGTTTGAAAGATTTGTTTGGACTTCTAAACGCTGACGAGTGTCGAGCGCATGTCGTTCGCGACGCAACTGGAACAGTAGTGAGCGCGGGAGTGCGTCTGATCACGGTCGGCGGTACTGCGCTCGACTGGGTGCAGGGAACTGAACTCGAAGCGCTCAAGCGGGGTGCTGCGCAATTAATGTATCGCGGGGCGCTCGACGATTTGGGTACCACCGGGGCAATATCTTTCGACTACGGCGGCGCGAACATTCAATCCGTCACAGCAGCAAAAGCGGCCTGGGGAATGACGCTGACTCCATACTTCGTGCTTGGCCAGCCAGACGCCCGTCACCTTTACAAAAGCGCAAGAGGTGCGACGAAACGTTTGTTCCCTCGCCCCAATGCTCAAGCTTGACTACGTCTACCCTGATCCCGCCACGGCACGGAATCCACTGAGAATCTCTTCTTCGATCCGCTCGTTGATGGCGCCTAGGCCAAACGCCTTACAGTACCCGCCTCCTTCGTACCCGCCTTCCTGCAGGATGCCGTGCGTTGGGATGTAGCCGAATGTATCGTCAATACATCCCACACAGAAGGCAAATTTCGCACCTGTAAGACTTCGGACGGGCCCCGCGTATTCAGCTACTACTTCTCCGCTGACGGCGAGAATCGAGAATTCGGGGCCGATATGAAGGCCGTGAAATGACACGTCAGATTTAAGGCCATCCACAAATGCCGATCCTGGACGGGTGACGCGGGCGACGGTAATCTCGTCCGAGGCGACTTCACGCTCCGTCAGGATGGTCGACAGGACTGCTCGTGTAAGGCTCTCGGACCACTTCTCGTAGGCCGCACCGGTCATGTCCTCGAAGAGTGGGCCGGAAACAATGCGACGCAAGAAACGCAAGGGAGTATGAACTCTCGCGCTGGCGCTCGGGCGGGTATTCCCCGAGAAGCCCTGAAAGTAGAGGACTGGAAGTTCGCCATTGCCCGCGTTCACCCTCAGTGCGTCTCGGACCGGATGGGGAAAATGTGCCGCAACGGTATTGAGCTGGGGATAAGCCACTGGGTGACAGGCGTAATTCCACAAGACTGCAATTTGATCGCCGTTCGCCCGGCGAATGCTTACCGTAATGAGGGTGTCGTCTGTGGTGCCTCGAGGATTGGGTGCGTTGATGAAGGCGTTGATGCGCGGACGCTTGGCTAAAAAAATGAGCTTCTTCCTGCGCCTATTAATGCTGTGTGCGGCGATTGACTGAGCTGCCGATACTACAACGGGCTTGGCGATCCCGATTTGCAGCACGGATCGGACGGCGGCCGAAACTGTTTCCCTCAGCCAGTCGATATAGTCGGGGTCGGGGGTGCCGAGTCCCGGCTTCGTGTCGTCTGTCATAGGGGCGCGATGCGTGTGCGACGCCGCCAGAAAAATCTGAGCCGGTCTCAGCGGGTGGGCGGCGGCCTCTACGGCTGCCCGTAGTATTCGGCCCGGATAGAGTAAATCCACAGTGACAATAAGAATGGGGTCGCCCGTTTCCGGCCAGAGCACGAGAAAATTGGCCTCAATGGGCTCGGCGACTCCGAGCCACCGCGAGTCCCCGGCCCCGGCGGCTCCGAGTTGAACTTGCGAAGTTGGTGAGATGTCGAGCGAGATTGCGGAGGCGTGCATGGGTCACTTTCCGTGGGGTTAGGTCGAAGTCTACGAGATCGCACGTTGTCGGGAGGTCGACCGCCTCGTGCCTGCGTGACTTAGACAGATCTACTGGCGCTGTTTGACTTCAGCCAATAGATGAGGTCACATTGCGACGGCGGACCCTGTCGAAGGGCGTTGTCCAAGCTAGTCATATTTCGGGGAGTATTTGGGGCGGCGCCTGGATAAGTTGCCTCCTGTCATTTGAAGATTCGTCCTTCTTGGGAACGATGAATGCGCGTGTGGACGGTGCGACGTTGAGCTCCCGGAGTTGAAGGACGCTGCCGCGTTGGAGAAGTCGCTGGACGCCCACGTGTGGCTGTTAACGCCGAGCCAAAACAGGGCCGCGATACTGGCCCTATTTTCGCTCGGCGTTAACAGTGGCTTCGGCCTGCGCCCTTCCGGGCAGGCGGAAGAATCTCACCCGACGCAGGGAGAATTCGGAAGGCCGCAGAGCTCACATGAACGGAACGGTTTAGTACTGAGCCCAAGAAGGGCTTGGGGGTCATCGAATGCTGCTACCGGGATGCACGCGTCGGAGGCAGCGGCTAGTGCGGACCTTATACTTTTGAACGGTTAAGGTTGAATTGCCGCGCAATTTTTGAAGGGTCAAACCGACTAGCGGCGGACACTACGCACATGGACGAATGGCAAGTGATAACTGGTGAAGAGGCTCTTAAGCCGGCTAGCGGGTCGTTGGAGCGGCCCGATGAAGGGCATGGCCGCAATTGCGTCAGGATCGCTCATTGGGCAGTTGATCCTCGCAGGGGCCACCCCACTCTTGTCACGAATATATCCTCCGGAGAGTTTTGGTGCCTTCTCGGTAGTGTTGGCGATCTCAGCAATTATCGGCCCCGCCGCGACTCTTAGATTTGAGTCGGCGCTTCTCCTACCAAAGCATGAGGATGACGCTCGGCGATTGTTTCGACTGGGTATGTTGAGCGCAGTTTCAATTTCAGGGCTCGCCGTACTGGCGATCTGGGTGGCAGATAGAGCTGCATGGAACGTGGGGTGGGAGGAGGTCGACTACGCACCGGCCTGGGTCGGTGGCATGGTGCTCGCGTCCGCGACATTTTCCGTATTGAGCCAGGCCGCTCTCCGCGACCGAAACTATGCGACGGTGGCTAAGCGATCCGTTGCACAATCGGCGGGGATTGTCGTTGGACAGGTAGCGTTTGGAGCGCTCACGCTGTCCCCAGCCGGGCTTTTGGGAGGATTTCTCGTTGGGCGTTGCGTCGGGTATGTTCCCCTTGTGCGCGCGACCAAGTCGCTGCTTGCGCGCCCGTCTTCTGGAGACTACAGAACAATTCTGCGGTCGTACTGGCGTTTTCCGCTAGTACTCACTCCATCAGGGCTGTTGAACGCGCTGGGGACTCAGTTGCCGATGATAATTATTGCAGCTTGGTTTGGGGTGGGGAGCGCAGGTGAGCTCGGGATGGCGCAAAGGCTGGTCTTCATTCCTGCTACTTTGCTGGGAACGTCCATGGGGGAGGTATTCGGTGCCGAGATGTCGCGTCGGCTTCGGCTTGGGCTAGGCGGGGAAAGGCAAATTTACCTGCGATCATCAGCCCGGATGGGCCTGATTTCGGTGGCCGTGGTCGTCGGGATTTTGGTCCTTGCACCGTGGTTCTTGCCTTTTGTACTGGGGCCGGCGTGGGGAGAAAGTGGCTTCTACGCGCAAGCCATGGCGATGTCAGTTGGAGCCGGCCTAATTGCGTCCCCGATGAGCAAGGTATATGCCATCCACCAGTCATTCGCGTCAATTGCCGTCGACACGACCCGAATAGTCTTCATCGCAGTGGCTGCCACAGGCGCGCATTTCCTCCACCTTGACGCAGTCCAGACGACTTGGGCGTTATACGGAGCGCAAACGCTGAACTACGCAGTGACCTGGATTTATGGATTGCGCATCGTTTCCCGGGCGGACGTCAATTACGAGCAGAAGGCTTTCATGAGATCACCTGTAAGAGTCATGCGTCAACGTGTCTACTTGTGGACCCGAGACGCGCCGGGCGCCAACTTGGGCTCTGTCGAAGTGTTCCCCATAGCACGGGAGAACGTTTCTCGCGTACTTGACTTTCGAAGTGCACAGCAAGTTTCCGTATTTGAGAACTACCTTGATGAGGGGAGAACGGGCGTCTTCGGTGCAGTGGGCGAACGCGTGGTTGGACACGCCTGGGCATCTTCTCGGTCCGACACTACCGCGACCCTAAGTCGTTATTTTCGACTGCGGCCGGGGGACACATTGATTCACCACTGCCATGTCGACGAGTCGGCGCGCGGGCAGGGCGTCTACGGTGCAATGCTTCGGGCGCTTGTCGAGAAAATGCTTGCCGACAGTCGGGTACGTCGAATCTTTATCGACACCGAGCGTTCAAATGTTCCTTCGATTCGGGGCATTGAAAAGGCGGGATTCTCGTTCGTCGAGGAAGCCACATATATTCGCGTTGGCAAGTGGCTGGTCTTCAGAACGCAGAAGAAATGAACCCGCCGTGAGCGCACAGATCATGTTGCGCGTCCTTCCTAGAGGGTCGCGGCTTGACGCCGCGGCTCAAGCCAACGATTCGGCGTGTTGGCGCCAACCGAAGTATTGCTTTTTCCTCCAGGTCGTTTCTAGGGCGAATTCCAGCGGTCGTCGCAACACGAATTCGTTCGTGGAATCGTCGTGCGTCGACGAAGTACCGGTCTGTTCGCCAGCGGCGGCCGTCGCCTAGTGACGCGCGTTTTGTCGCCTTCGATGCAACGTTTTTCATGGGGTGCATTTCGCTGGCAAGCGATATGTTCGCGCGTGGGCTAATGTTATTTGACCCCCTTTTGGCTGGGCTTGATGACTCAAACGCGGGGAGCACGGTTGTATATCGCAGATAGCGCGACAGTTTCCGAGGCCGCTTCAATCGGTGAAGGCACAAAGATCTGGGACTTGGCGCAAGTTCGCGAAGGCGCCGTGCTGGGCTCCAATTGCACCGTCGGGCGCGGGGCGTACATCGGCTCCGGCGTCTCGATCGGCAAGAATTCTAAGATCCAAAACGACGCCCTCATTTACGAGCCGGCGGTCCTGGGCGACGGAGTCTTCGTGGGCCCAGCCGTTGTGCTGACCAACGACACGTATCCTCGTGCCATCAACGCTGACGGCACCCAGAAGTCCGCCGGTGACTGGACGCCGACCGGCGTCATCATCGGAGAAGGCGCCGCCATCGGTGCACGCGCGGTGTGCGTTGCTCCCGTGCGTATCGGTCGATGGGCCACCGTGGCCGCCGGCGCGGTCGTCACGAAAGACGTAGCAGATTTCGCCTTGGTGGTCGGCGTACCCGCCCGGCAGATCGGCTGGGTCGGTAAGTCGGGTCGGCCCCTCGCCCAGGACGGTGAGCTGTGGATCTGTCCGCAATCGGGCGACCGGTATCGGGAAACAGCAGAAGGATTGACGGAGGAACACCAGTGACCAACACTTTCATCCCGGCGGCCAGCCCGATTATTGGTGAGGATGAGCGCCGTGCGGTCGACGCCGTGCTGATGTCGGGTCAGCTGGCTCAAGGCAGCGAAGTCGCAGAATTTGAAACTGAATTCTCAGACATTTTGGTTGATGGCCGGGCATCGGTCGCCGTCAATTCTGGCACCGCAGGTTTGCACCTCGGCCTTCTTGCAAGCGGTGTCGGCCCGGGAGATGAAGTAATCGTCCCGTCGTTCACTTTTGCAGCTACGGCCAACTCGGTCGCACTTACCGGAGCGACGCCGGTCTTTGCTGATATCGAGCCCGACCACTTCTGCCTTGATCCACGCTCCGTTGCATCGGTAGTCACCGAGCGCACTGTGGCCGTGATGCCCGTTCACCTCTACGGTCACCCCGCCGACATGCCGGGCCTCCAGAAAATCGCCGACGAACACGGGCTCAAGGTATTCGAGGATGCTGCTCAGGCACACGGGGCGAGCTTAAATGGTCAACGTGTGGGTTCGTTCGGACACTTCGCGATGTTCAGCCTGTATCCGACCAAGAACATGACATCTGGTGAAGGGGGAATGGTCACTACCAGTTCCGCAGACGTCGAACGGCGCCTCCGCCTGTTGCGTAACCAGGGCATGCTCAAGCAGTACGAGAACGAACTCGTCGGCTTCAACGCCCGCATGACCAACATCCATGCGGCAATTGGCCGCGTGCAGCTCACGAAAATCTGGGCGTGGACCGAACAACGCCGCAGCAACGCCCGTTTTCTCTCCGAGAATCTAACGGGCGTCTCTACTCCGCTCGTGGCAGAAGGCGCCGACCCGGTCTACCACCAATACACCGTTCGAGTTCTAGAAGACCGTGACCGCATCGCGACGGCCCTGCGCGAGGAGTACCAGATCGGAAGCGGCGTGTACTACCCGATTCCCAACCACCGGTTGCCATCGTTCCGACGCATAGAGGACCTTCCCGAAACCGAGAAGGCGTCTTGCGAAGTACTTTCGCTGCCGGTGCACCCTTCCTTGTCTCAGCAGGACCTAGAGCGGATCGTGCACGCCGTCAACACGCTAACGAAAGCGGGAGCATAATGACCGAGCTACGCGCGGGCCTGATCGGGCTGGGCATGATGGGCCGTCACCACGCACGGGTATTGCGCGAGATGCCCGGCGTCGACCTCGTGGCGGTCGCCGACGAGATGGGCGACCCGCACGCAGTCGCCGGTTCCACACCTTTCTGCCGGTCCGTCGATGAGCTCATCGCTCAGAAGATCGACATGGCTGTTGTTGCCGTGCCCACAGCGTTTCATGCCGCAGTAGGCCTTCAGCTGGCGGAAGCAGGTATTCACACGTTGGTCGAAAAACCCATCGCGAACACGGTGGCTGAAGGGGAACTGCTCGTGGCAGCCTTTGAGTCACGGGGACTCGTCGGAGCCGTGGGGCACATCGAACGATACAACCCCGCCCTGCAGAGCATGCGTGAACGCATCAACGCCGGCGACCTTGGCGAGGTCTACCAGATCGCCACCCGCCGGCAGGGCCCCTTTCCCTCCCGAATTGCCGATGTTGGAGTAATCAAGGACCTCGGTACCCACGACATGGACTCAACGGCGTGGCTTGCTCAGAGCGCCTATTCATCGGTCTTTGCGCAGACCGCGCACAAAAGCGGTCGCCCCCACGAAGACCTCGTTGTCGTCACGGGGCGATTGGGCAACAACGTGGTCACCAGCCATCTGGTGAACTGGTTGTCACCGTTCAAAGAGCGCGTCACGATCGCTACTGGCGAAAAGGGCTCGCTAATAGCGGACACGATTACTGCGGATCTTTCGTTCTATGAAAATGGCACCGTGGCGACGACTTGGGACTCCATCGCGGCCTTCAGGGGCGTATCCGAAGGGCCCATGATTCGGTACGCGCTGGAGAAACGTGAACCACTGAGAGTTGAGCACGAGGCGTTCCGCGACGCTATTCTCGGCATTCGATCGGATGTCGTCACCATGCGTGAGGGACTTGCAACGCTTCAGGTGGCCGAAGCGGCGATTCAATCCTCCCGCACGGGTGACGTCGTCAAACTATAAGCGCTTCCTCAGTCCAGCAACATTAAGTTAGGTTTTGCCACGTGAAAATAGCCGTAATCGCTCTAGGAAAGATTGGACTGCCTCTCGCAGTGCAATTCGCGAGCAAGGGACATGAGGTGGTGGGGGTCGATGTGAACGCCACGGTGGTGGACCTCGTGAACCAAGGGATCGAGCCGTTCCCCGGGGAAGCCCACCTGCAGGAGAAAATGCGGCTCGCCCTGGCCGCAGGCCACCTTCGCGCTACGACGAATTACGCCGACGCGGTTCCAGATGCCGATGTCGTTGTGCTTGTGGTTCCTCTCTTTGTCGATGACGATGCCAAGCCTGATTTCGGATGGATGGACGACGCCACCGACTCACTGGGCAAGCACTTGACCTCGGGAACGTTGGTGTCCTACGAAACAACACTCCCCGTAGGTACGACACGCAACCGGTGGAGCCCGAAGCTTCAAGCGGGGAGCGGCCTGACCGAGGGAGTGGACTTCCACTTGGTATTTTCCCCGGAGCGGGTTCTCACCGGACGCGTGTTCGCGGATCTGCGCCGATATCCGAAACTTCTTGGCGGGCTGTCAAAGAAGGGTGCTGCTTTGGCAAGAGAATTTTATGAAGCGGTTCTGGATTTCGATGAGCGCCCTGATCTCGCCCGCGCAAACGGGGTTTGGGACCTAGGGACGGCAGAGGCCGCTGAGCTGTCGAAATTGGCGGAGACCACATACCGTGATGTCAATATCGGGCTTGCGAACGAGTTCGCGCGTTACTCCGACACAGTGGGGATCGATGTATATCAGGTAATTGAGGCCTGTAATTCACAACCGTACAGTCACATTCACAACCCGGGCATCGCCGTTGGTGGGCATTGCATCCCGGTATACCCTCGCCTGTACCTGTGGAACGACCCGGCCGCCACCATTGTTCGTGCCGCGCGCGCTCGAAATGCGGGTATGCCGAATTACGCGGTCGGCCTCCTTGAAGGAATTCATGGGTCGCTTCTTGGTCAGCAGGTTGTTGTGCTGGGCGCGGCCTATCGGGGTGGTGTAAAAGAGACGGCATTCTCCGGCGTCTTTGATACTGTGTCGGCCCTCGAAGCACTAGGTGCAATCGTGACAGTGCACGACCCGCTCTACACCGCCGCGGAGCTTCTGGCGCTCGGTTTCAAGCCCTTTGATATCGGAACGAGCACCGACGCTGCGATAGTTCAGGCGGACCATGCGGAATATAAGGAGTGGGGACCTGCCCAGCTTCCTGGAATTCGGTCCCTCCTTGATGGGCGACGCGTTCTCGATTCGTCGTCCTGGCCTGACGTCACCTTCGTTGCAATCGGAAACGCAAGCTCGAAAGCATAGACTGGACCGCGTTGGGTCCAACCTGCCGAATGGTTCGAAACTCGTTCAACTAGAGCGCGTGTCGATGTTGTCATATGGCCACTCGAATGGAGAACTATGACGATCGCTGCCCGGCCTCGGGGCCTACCAAAACTAGAACAGAGCAGCAGGCACGGATCGTCCGGTTTCCGCAGCGATATTCAAGGATTGCGTGCCGTTGCCGTCGGGCTGGTCTTGGTATTTCACGCTGGCGCCCCTTTTTTGCCGGGCGGCTTCGTGGGCGTGGACGTCTTCTTTGTAATCTCTGGATTTCTGATCACAGGTCTCCTGATGAAGGAAATCGAGACGAGGGGCTCGATCTCTCTGGCGAACTTCTATGCGCGCCGGATCAAACGTATTCTCCCGGCAGCCTCTGCAGTCATTCTCGCGGCTGGCGTGATGACTGTCGCCCTTCTCCCGCGCACGCGATGGGACGAAATCGGCTGGCAGATGTTGGGCAGCGCGACCTATTCTGTGAATTGGGTCCTCGCTGACTCCGTCAACTATTTGAATAGCGAGGTGCCGCCCGGACCACTCCAACACTTTTGGACGCTGGCCGTCGAGGAACAGTTCTACCTGTTTTGGCCCCTCGTCCTGATCGTTCTCGCCTCGTTCGCTCGACCCTGGTCGCGCAAACAGAGCCGGCGTGACCGGTCTGCGATCCGAGCAACGCGCTGGCAAATTCTGACCGGAATGACTGTAGCTGTGCTGACTGCCGCTTCTCTTGCCTGGTCCGTCTACTACACGCCTCTGAACCCAGGGCCGGCCTATTTCATTACGACCACACGCCTTTGGGAACTTGGTCTCGGTGCAACAGTTGCGATATTTGCTTTTGCTTTGGGGGGGATTCCCAGGCTCGTCGGCCGTCCTCTGGGGTGGGCAGGGCTCCTCGCAATCTTGGCAGCGGGAACGTTTTACTCTGTTGAGACCCCGTTTCCGGGCGCCGCCGCGCTGCTCCCTACTTTGGGGGCCGCAGCAGTGATCGTCGCCGGTCTCAATGGGCATGACCGGCACGGGGCTGCGGGGCTTTTATCCTTGCGGCCTCTCACGTGGATCGGTGACAGGTCATACTCGCTCTATCTGTGGCATTGGCCTTTGATCGTGATGGCGACATTCCTGCTGGATGGTCTCAGTGTTTTAGAGGGCACCCTGATCATTGTCGCGTCGACGGTGCCCGCGTTGATCAGTTACCGCTACATCGAACTGCCGTTCCAGAGGCATACCGCGGTCCGTGACAATGCATTGCGAGTGCTGCAGATCGGGGGTGTCATGATGGGTCTTACGGTCCTTGCCTCGGTATCCCTGCTAGTCGTCCCCAAGTTGGCGGCCACTAACCAGGTGGACGCCATTCTCGATAAACCTCTTCTGGGCGCTGAATTGCTGGCTATCGATCCGGCTGTGGGTGTAGCGAGAGACAAGGTAGGAGCGTTCGTCCCCACGGCGATTGAGGCCAAGGACGACACGCCCGCACTTTATGCTGACGGCTGTCACCAAGAAGTTATGGCTGAGGAAATTGTGCCGTGTGTCTATGGTGAAACTGACTCGGATTTCACTATCGCCGTTGTGGGCGACTCGCACGCCGCGCACTGGGTCCCCGCAGTCGTGCGGCTGGCAAACGACAATGGTTGGCGCGTGGAGACCTATACGAAGTCGAGCTGCCCGCTGATCAGTACGGTCATTATGTTCGGCGAGGGAACTGAGCCGTTTCTTCCCTGTTCCGCGTGGAACGCGAAAATGATGTCTCACCTAACCGGCCCCGATGGCCCAGATTTCGTGCTTATGAGCGGCACTGAGTACGTAGCGTATTCCGGCGCACCCGTTGACGGCTTCGCGATCGGTCCGATTGACGAGGGATACGCGTCGACTTGGCGGAGTCTTCGGGCAGAGCGGGTCCCGTTCGCCTTCCTTGAAGACACGCCGCGGAGCGGCATCGATACACCCGAATGCGTCTCGGCGAATGCCGATCACTTGACTAGATGCGCCACGTCACGCGATAAGTCCTTGTTGAATGGCTCTGTAGACCAGCTGAAGGCGTCCACGCGGAGCGGCGAACGCTTGATCAATTTGAACGAAAGGATCTGTCCTGACGATCCCTGCGCCGCGGTGATCGGGCGTGTGCTGGTCTACAGAGACTCTCACCACCTCACTGCAACGTACGCGCGGAGCCTTGCACCGGCGCTCGGCGAGAAACTCCGAACTTTTCCGTCGATCCCGTTCGTTGCAGGGCCATAACGGAAACAGCCGGGGAACCAGTCTGCTCCATCGGGTCTGCTGCGAATCGAAGCTGCCAGCTAATCGGCGATATCTGCGCTCGTTGGTAGAGTTGAAAGGTTCATTGTCCCATCTAGAGAGGCCTGTATGCCAACGCTCCGACCGGGTGTCGTTTCCGTTGTACTCGTGAACTACCGAGGCACCGACGACACGATCGAGGCGCTTGAGCACCTCAAGAAATTGAATTGGCCGCAAGACCAGCTCGAAATCATCATCGTCGAGAACGCGTCGGGTGACGACAGCGAGGAACGCCTGCGGGCCGCTGCTCCGCAGATCAAGCTGGTCGTCTCCAAGGAGAACCTCGGTTTCGCCGGCGGCTGCAACCTGGGTGTGGCAGCGAGTTCGGGGCAGTATCTGGCGTTCCTGAACAACGACGCCAAGCCCGACGCGCAGTGGATTGCCGCGGCCGTGGCGACGTTCGAAAAATCACCCCGCATCGGGGCGGTTGCCAGCAAGGTGGTCGACTGGGACGGCGTTCTCGTCGACTACATCGGGTCGGCCATGACCTGGTTCGGTATGGGCTACAAGCCTCTTACCGGCCAGCCTCTCCCGACCACGCCGGATGTGGAACAAGACGTGCTGTTCGGCACGGGGTCGGCGATGTTCGTTCGCCGGGATGTCTACGACGAGCTGGGCGGCTTCGATGAGAGCTTCTTCATGTTCTTTGAAGATGTCGACCTGGGGTGGCGCCTCAACCTCAAGGGATACCGCTACGCGTACGCGCCGGCATCCATCGCCTTCCATAAACACCATGCTTCCATGGGCTCGTACGGCTCGTTCAAAGAGACCTACCTGCTGGAGCGCAATGCCCTGTTTACGCAGTACAAAAACCTGGGCGACGAGGCTCTGGCCAAAACGTTCCCAGCCACGCTGGCATTGGCCGTGCGCCGTGCTGTAGCCCGAGGCGGCCTCGACTCCACTGAATTCGATTTGCGCAAGGGTGCAGACAACGGTCCAGCCACCACGGTGGCCAAAGAGACCGTCGCCGGGATGTACGCGATTGATCAGTTCGTCGAGAATCTCCCTTCGCTGCTGATATCGCGCAACGAGATCCAATCGAGTCGTGTTGTCGCCGACAACCGTATCTGGCCGCTCTTCGTTGAAACGGATGCTCCCTCCTACCCCACCGAGCATTATCTTGAGGGCTACGACAAGATTATTCAGGCCTTTGGGGTGACCGAGATTCCCGTGCTGACCCGGGTGCTCATCATCACCGGCGACCCGATCGGCGCCAAGATGGCGGGTCCGGCCATTCGTGCCTGGCACATGGCCGAGGCGCTCTCCAAGGACAACGCAGTGACCCTCGTAACTCTGGCGGGAGCTGAGCCGGTCTCTGCTCCGTTCGAGATCGTGCACGTGCGACCGGGCGATGACCGCGCCATGCGCAAACTGGAATTGACCAGCGACGTGATCGTCTTTCAGGGGCTCGCGATGGCCCTCTTCGACAGCCTGCGCAAGAGCGGCAAGGTTATCGTTGCCGACATCTACGACCCGATGCACTTGGAACAGCTCGAGCAGGGCCGAGAGCAGGGCACGGAGCAGTGGAAGAAGCAGGTTTCCGACGCCACCGACGTGCTCAATGAGCAACTCGCTCGCGGCGACTTCTTCTTGTGCGCCTCCGAACGTCAGCGGCACTTCTACCTCGGGCAGCTGGCGGCTCTTGGGCGCGTGAATCCGGCAAATTATGCCGACGACCCCGATCTGACGAGCCTGATCGACGTGGTTCCCTTCGGCCTCAACCCGGTGTTTCCGCCGGCCAGCCGCCCCGTGCTAAAAGATGTCCTCCCCGGAGTCGGCGCAGACGACAAGCTGCTGCTCTGGAGCGGCGGGCTCTACAACTGGTTTGATCCGAAGACGCTCATCTCGGCGGTGGCCGACCTGTCGACCCGCCATGACAACGTGCGACTGTTCTTTCAGGGAACGAAGCACCCGCACCCGGGCGTACCCGAGATGGGGATCGTAGCTGAGTCGCGGTCGTTGGCGCGCGAACTCGGCGTGCTCGACCAGGCGGTCTTCTTCAACGACTCGTGGGTCGACTATGCCGATCGTCACAATTACCTCGGTGAAGCTGATGCCGGCGTCAGCACCCATTTTGCTCACGTAGAAACCACGTTCTCCTTTCGCACCCGCATTCTGGACTACCTCTGGGCGGGTCTGCCCATGGTCGTTACCGAGGGCGACCACTTCGCCGAACTCGTCGCGGCCGAGAAGCTCGGCGTCGTGGTTCCCGCGCGGGATGTGGCTGCGCTCTCGGCGGCCCTGGAACAAGTGCTCTTTGACGAGCCCTTCATTCGAGCCGCGCGAAGAAACATCAAGCGCGTGCGCGCCAGTTACGAGTGGGCAACCGTTCTTCAGCCTTTGGTCGATTTCGTGGCCGAGCCACGGCACGCCCCCGATCTGGTCGACAGCGGTGTCGTGACGGCGGGCAGTGCTGCTGCGCGCCGCCAGTTCGTGCATCGTCGCAAGCACGGCCTGCGCCACGATGCCGGTCTGCTCGTTCACTATCTGCGTATGGGGGGGCCGAAGGTGGTTCTCAATAAAGTGAAGAGCCGCCTGCGCCGTCGCTAACCGGGCGGTCCAGCCGGCCTAGCGCTGGGCCTTGGAGACGAGCGCGAGGTACTGCTGCACGCGCTGCGGCCAGGACCATTGCTTGAGCTGTTCAAACGGATACGACGGTTTGGGAGTGTCCAGCGCAGCGCGCATCGCCGTGGCGAGCGCGTTCGGGTTCTGCTCGGTGACGATGAAGAGGGGCGCGCCCTCGGACGCGAGCTGTGCTGCGCCGGGAACGTTGTAGGTCACGATCTGGCAGGTGCCGGCCAGCGCTTCCAGGAGCGTTGTTTGAAAGCCCTCGGCGAGCGTGGTGGGGTTCACGAGCACTGAGTCGCGAAGATAGGTGCGCACGGTCTCGCCAGATACGTAGCCGTGCGCACGAACGCACGAGCGCAGGCCTGCCTGCTCGATCTGGGCTCGCAGCGATGCCATATCGGGGCCGTCTCCCAAAATTTCCACGGTGAACGGTTGCACGGTCTCGTCGGCAGCGAGCAGCGCGGCGGCACTTAGCAGGCTGTCCCAGCCCTTACCGGGAACGAGACGACCGACGAACACGAAGCGCCGCAGGGCGACGTGCAAATCGTCGGGCCGCTCCCACCCATCGAGATTGATGGCGTTGTAAAACACGGTTCCGGCCACCCCCGACAATCGCTTCACGAACGCAATCACCTGCTCGGAGACGCCCAGAACACTCGTGGCTTTGCGCATGGTCTGGCGTCCGACGGTGACGTCTACGACTCGACTGGCCAGCCCGATCAGCGGCGACACGCCGCGAACGAAATCGGAACCGTGCTCGGTGTGCAGCACGGGTACGCCCAGGCGCTTGCCCGCAGCTACGCCAACCCAAGACATGGGGAAAAAGCGCGTATGGGTAGAGATGGCGGTCACTCCCGCGTGGGCGAATTGTTGCCGAAGGCGCCGGGCGGTGCCCAAGGCGGGAAACGACATGACGGATGCTACGGGAAAATGTCGACGCAGGCGGTGAACCGTGATGCCGTTTTCCGTAGTGACGCCGGAAACTTCTGCCAGTGTGACCACCGTTGCGCGGTGGCCTTGCCGCACCAGTTCGTCGGCGAGATCAGCGATGTGGCGTTCGATGCCACCGACCCGGGGCGGAAAACTGTTGACGACAAAGAGAATGTGTTGCTGTTGAGGCATGGACCGCAGTTTCTGTTTCTTCCGGAAGGACGCCATCGGTGCCGGCAAATACGTCGCGGAGCGAGCCTGCGAATGCAGAATGCCGATTTTGCGTCTTGAGTTAGCCTAGAACCGATGCCTGACGATAAAGGACGCAATGTGCGCGGTGTAAGTGTGATCATTCCCACGGTTCGTCTCGATCACTGGCTCGACCTGGCTGTGGAGTCGATCCTGGGCAGTGTGGGGGTCGATGTTGATTTGGTCGTCGTGCACGACGGCGTCGAACCCGACCGGGCCCTGTCGTGGACCAATGATCCGAGGGTGCAGCTCGTGCACCACGCTAATCGTCGTGGTCAGACCGCGGGGATGCAGAGTGGCCTGGCCCGCGCCCGTTTCGATCTGATCGCCCGACTCGACGCTGACGACTTGTCGACCCCCAACCGGTTGCAACAGCAGGTGGCCTACCTCGACGACCACCCGCACGCGGTTGCCGTGGGCAGCCGAGTGATGCGGATGTCTGCCGACGGCACCGACCAGGGTGAGATGGTTCTCGCTGTCGGGGCCGATGTTCGGCGGCAACTCCTGTTTCAGAACGTAGTGGCGCACTCTTCGCTGATGTTTCGCCGCGACACGAGCCTGATCGTCGGTGGCTATGACGAGCATCTGGTTCAAATGGAAGACTACGACTTCATTATGCGGCTGGCCCTGCGCGGTGAAATCGCCGTCATTGACGAAATTCTCACCCGGTATCGCGTGCACCCGCAGCAAACCAGCCGGGGTGCCGCGCCCTGGGGGCCGCACATCGATCGCGTCCTGGCCGATCGCGTGGCGCTGCGCCGGGTGCTCCGTGCGGGGCGCGCGGCGTCGACGATCAAGAATGTGATCTGGTGCGGAGTGCAGTATGCGCGCTACTTTCGGATCATCCGCCCGGGGTACGAGCGAGCAGGGCGCCGGGTCTCGCACCGCAGCGGGCGCGCGGGTCGGCCGTGAGAGAATCGTGCAATGGCATCAGTGGACATTCGGGACGGTATTTGCGCGTATTTGCAAGGGGGGCTTGGTAACCAGCTCTTCATCGTTGCGGCAGGTTGGGAGCAGGCTAACCGGCTGGGGTGCCCGCTCTATATTGACGGCGCCAGGTTTCTCGGCGCTGACCCGATCGAGTTCGCCAAAGAGACTCCGCGCCACATCGATCTGGCTGCGGTGTCTCTTCCAGGGGTCGTACTCGGTACGAATTCACCCTGGTTCAAAAATTCGCCGCGTCGCCCGAAGCTGATTCGTCGGCCGGGCCGGTCGTCCGGGCGCCTCGCGGTGTATAGACAACCCGTTTTCGGTTTCGACGAGAAGATCAACGACATCACGGTCGGCACTACCATCGTGGGCTACTTTCAATCCCCGAAATACTTTGCGACCGTCGCCGATCGCGTGCACGACATGATTTGGAACGCCAGCACCACGGTGGCTGAAGACGTGCAGCTGCAACGAATTCAGGCCGATCCGCGCCTCACCGTGCACATGCGCCGCGGGGACTACCTGGGCGCGGCCACACGTGCTCACCATGGAATAGCATCCGCTGAATATTTTGAGCGGGCTATCGACCTGTGTGAACGCCTCGTGCCGGGTCAGCAGGCTCGGATCTTTTCAGACAGTCCGGTCGTGGCCAGGGAAGAACTCGGAACCCGGCCGAGACTGGAGTTCTTCGACGGCGTGGAGTCGCTGGGAACGGTCGCTACCCTCAAGGCGATGGCCCTGGGGCGCGGCTTCATCATGAGCAATTCGTCGTTCAGCTGGTGGGCGGCCTGGCTGATGAGTCGCCTCAGCGACCACCCGGTCGTCGCGCCCCGGCCGTGGGACACGTCGGGCGAAAGCGCCAGCGACTTGCTGCTGGCCGAGTGGATGACGCTCGATGCCCGATAACTTATCGCCGTCCGCTAAACCGAAAGCTCCTTCGTGGGCGAAGACCACCACCTGGCTGCTGTCGGCCACGGTGCTGCGCAATGTCGGACTGATCGTCATTCTGGTGATGCTCGCTCGGTTGACAGATCAGGAGACTGTGGGTCGCTACGCGATTGCGCTCGCGATCACCACGCCGATCTTTGTCATGGGCCAGCTGGGCCTGAAAAATGTGTACCTCACCATGCAGCGGGAATTTCGGTTTCGGTCGTATCTGAGCATTCAATTGGTCATGGCGGCGGCGGCCTTGCTGTTGAGCATGGGGATTGCTTTCGTCTTCAATCGTGACCTGTTGGTGACCGTGACGTTGGTGGCCGTGGTCAAGGTCGCCGACACCCTGTCGGAATTCTTCTCCGCACCGCTGCAGAAATACCATGCGGCACCGCGCATCTTCTGGGCATATCTGGCCAGTGCCGTACTGGGCAGCGGCGTCACGGGTGCAGCCCTGGTGTTCACGCAGCAACTGGACGTGGCCCTCGCCGGACTGGCCGGTACCTCGCTATTCGTCGCCTTGGTGCTCATGCTGTCGCCCGCCCGTCGATTGACGGCGCTGCACGAGACCGACGTGCACCGGGCCATCCTCCGGCGCTTGGATCGAACCGCAATTCTGCGCGCCGGGTTTCCGATGGGCGTGGCCGGAGCAATACTGGCGTTGGTCTCGTCGATGCCGCAGTATTTTTTGGCCAAGGACCACGGTGAGGCCACGGTGGGGTATTTCGTGGTGCTGCTCTACATCTTCGCGATCGTCGATATTTTTTCCGGCACGCTAACCCAGGCCTGGATTCCGCGCGCGCGTCAGGCTCGGCAGCTCACGACGGCAAACGATCCTTATCACTTCTTCAAGGCAGCTATGGCGAGCACCGGCTGGTGGACCCTAGCGTTGGCTCCGCTCGCCGTGGCCGGGCTGTGGATCATGTCAATTCTGTTGCCCGTGGTCCTCGGACCGGGCTATGAACTGACGCTCACGGTGGCCGTGCCGCTGGCCTTTGGCATCATTGTGCTGCCGGCCACGCACTTCGGCGGTACGGCCGTAGCCGTGCAGAACTATTATGTGCACGGCATCACGCTCAGTATCGCCTCGGCCAGCGTCTCCCTGTTGGCCTGTCTCGCGCTGGTGCCGACATTCGGAACGGCCGGCGCCCTATGGGCAGTCTCACTGGCTTACGGCGCGCGCGGAGTCATTGCGATTGTTATTCTCTTCCCCGGCGCGCGACTTCGGCGTGCTGCCACGGCGAGTTGACGGACGAGTAATGCTGCCGGCGAGCAGCACGAGTAGGGCAGCGAAAGCCAGCGATCCCAAGATCCAGATGGCTCCGGGGCCGACCGGGATGTTCCACCACCACTCGAGATTTGAGTCGAGGTTCAGACCGTTTTGATCGGCACCGGTGACGTAGCGCCGCAGGTTGTAGTGCAGGGCCAGCGCATTGGCCACGGACAGTGCGGCAATGACGCCGAGAACCTGAATTTTCGACAAGATTAGGCGCGGGCCGCGTGCGTTCAACAGCGCAACGCCGCCCAGCATAACAATCAGGGGCAAAATGTAACGAGGCTGGACCTCACTTCCCACCGCCACTTGCGACTGCACCAGGATGAAGGTGGGGATGATCCAGAGCGCGGCCAGAACCATGAGTACCGCCAGAAGTTTGCGCAGGGACCTCGAGGCGAGCCCGGAAAAGGCCAGGGCGGCAAAGCACCCGAGCCCGGCAACCCACACGACGGCTGGCATCAGGGTGTCCAGCCAGCCCAGTCCCCAATTTCCAAAGACACCAACCCAAAGGCCCGGCACGTTCAGGAAAATGTGCAGGATCAGGCCCAAGGAATTCTGTTCGACGCCGTCGTTCGGCGTCGAATTCAGGCCGGACGATACGAGCGTCGATTGCCCGGTCGAGAGATAGAAGACGATGGCGACCATCACGAGTACGATCGGCAGCAGGGCGGACAGAATCCAGCGTCGCTCCCAGCGTGCTGTGAGAAGCGTGACGACGCCAACGGCGATCACCGCGTAGACCGCGGCATCCGCTCGTGAACCCGCGCCCATGACGGTGGCAATGACGGCTAGTAGGCCAAGGGCGATTTTGCGGGCACCGGTCGTTTCAAAGAAACCGAGCAGCGCGAGCCAGAGGGTGCCGGCCGAGATGATGGCCCAGGCGCTGGGGTTGTTCGACGCTACCAGGAACATGCCAAGCGGAACCAGCGAAATTGCCCAGGACCAGAGCAGGGTCGGCCGCCGCTGGGCTGGAAGAAGGGCATAGAGGGCGGTGGTTAGGGCGACGAACAGCACGACATTGACGATGCGCATTACGACGGCCGAAAGTTCGATATTCGTTGAAGCGAACAGGTTCATCGTGAGGTAGTACACCGGCGGGTAGGCGCCGCTGAAATTGCCACGATCAGAGTCCACGAAGTCGCCGTAAGTATCGAACGAATCGCCCTGGCACGCTGCGCTTTCGTTGGCGTCGAAGGCGTAGCACGGGGCGATGAGGAGCGCGTTGGGAACGGATCTCTCATCCTCCTCTGTCGCTAGGTGACAGAGGCTGGTGTCTTCATTGGTAGCGCACCAGGTGCTGGCCAGATGGTAATCGTCGTCAGGACTGGCGCCAACAGGGGAGGCCAATGCCCAGGCCGACAAGGCCAGTATTGCCAGAATGGGTGCCACGACGGCGAATGCGGTGATTCTCGTTATTCTGTGCTTAACCTCGGACACGAACCGCAGAAGCTGATGTTTCCCATTCACATAGAAATCTTACCGGCCCGATCAGGCTCGGCCGTGGCGCCCGGGTCGTAAGGCGCGTAGACCGGAATCGGGCGAATAGACTGACGAGTATGAAATTGACGTTCGAGCAGACAGTGATTGTCATGCCCGCCTTCAATGAAGAGGAATGTGTAGCCGACGTCGTTACCGAGGTACTCGCTGCCCTCCCCGGCGTGTTGTGCCTGGTCGTGAGCGACGGATCCACCGACGCGACCGCCGCCCGGGCGCAAGCCGCCGGTGCCGTGGTCGTTACCCTGCCGTTCAATCTCGGCGTCGGCGCGGCGATGCGGGTGGGTTTTCGTTACGCACTCGATAACGGGTATCAGAACGTCGTTCAGATCGACTCAGATGGTCAGCACAATCCGGCGGAGGTTCCGTTTTTGCTAGCCGAACTGAAAGAGGCCGATCTGGTGCTGGGCGCGCGCTTCGCGGGCGCCGGCACGTACTCCGTGCGTGGACCACGCCGCTGGGCCATGACTTTTCTCGCTAGCATTCTGAGCCGACTCGTGAAAAGCCAGCTGACCGACACGACCTCCGGGTTTCGTGCCAGTGGCCCGAAGGCCGTAGCGATTTTCGCCAAGCACTATCCGGCCGAGTACCTAGGCGACACCATTGAAACGCTGGTCATCGCCGCGCGCGCGGGGTGTACCGTCAAGCAGGTTCCGGTGGCGATGCGACCACGCGCGGGAGGCACCCCCTCGCACAACCCGTTCAAGGCAGGGGCATATCTGGCCCGCGCTTTTCTGGCCCTGCTATTTGCCCTCATGCGGCCGGCCACGTTAGTGCACTCGGAGAGGACCGTTGCATGATTCCGTTCAGCCAGATTCTGGGGATCTGTGCGGCCGTGCTGGTACTTTTCGTGGTGATCGAGCTGTTGCGCCGCCGGCACCTGCGCGAACGTCATGCCATCTGGTGGTTCGTCGCGGGGCTGCTGGCCCTCGTGGCGGGTGTCTTTCCCCAAACACTCGAATGGTCGGCTGAACTGGTCGGCATCGAGGTTCCCAGCAACCTCATCTTCTTTCTGAGCATCGCCGTGTTGTTTATGGTGTGTCTGCAGCACAGTGCGGAGCTGACCGAGCTCGAAAGCAAGACCCGAGATCTGGCGGAACAGTCCGCTCTGCTGGAGCTGCGGGTACGGCAACTTGAGGCAATGGCGAGCAAGCCGGCGGCTCAGGACAGCACGCCGAACCCGTAAGCATCACCGCTAAAGAATGGCAAACTAAACAGGTGACAGTGCTTGTGACCGGCGGTGCCGGCTATATCGGTTCCCATGTGGTGCGTCTGCTCAGAGAGAGGGGCGATGACGTCGTCGTTGTCGACGACCTGGTCACGGGAGATCGAAACCGGATTGCCGACGTTCTTCTCGTCGAAATGGATCTCGCCCAGTCGAATGCACCGTCGATGCTCCAAACCGTCATGCACGAGCACAACGTCGACCGCGTCATCCACTTTGCGGGCCGCAAACAGGTTGGCGAATCGGTGGCTCGACCCGCCTGGTATTTTCAGCAGAATGTCGGATCGCTCGCCAACCTCCTGCTCGCCATGGAACAGGTGCGGGTCACGCAGATCGTCTTCTCCTCGTCGGCCGCAGTCTATGGAACCTCAGAGGGTGCCGCGCTGCGTGAAGACACACCGCGGCATCCGCTCAACGCCTACGGTGAGACCAAACTTATCGGCGAATGGCTGTTGTCGGATTCCGTCGGTGCTTTCGACCTGCGCGCCTGCAGCCTGCGCTATTTCAACGTGGCCGGCGCGGGTTGGGCTGAACTCGGCGATACTGCAGCCCTCAACCTGGTGCCCATGGTCTTTGAACGGCTCGATCAGGGCCTGGCGCCCCTTATCTTTGGGGATGACTACGACACCGTCGATGGAACGTGCGTGCGCGATTACATTCACGTGGCCGACCTCGCCGAGGCGCACCTGGCCGCCCTGGACGGCTTGGCCGGAGGGAGCGCGCGGCATGACGTCTACAACGTGGGTACGGGCCTCGGTTCGTCGGTGCGCGAGATGGTCGACGAGATTCTGCGGGTATCCGGTCTGAGTATCCTCCCCGAAATTCGCGAACGACGCCCGGGCGATCCGGCCATCGTCGTGGCCGACCCGGCAGCAATCTTCGCATCCATCGGGTGGACTGCCCGGCGTGGACTGGTCGACATTGTACAGTCGGCCTGGGACTCACACCTGCTCTTGCAGCGCTCATGAGAGACAGCGTCTCCGTTGCGCTGTGCACGTATAACGGCGCCGCGTATCTTGAAGAGCAGCTGCTCAGCATTGTGGGGCAGTCACTGCGTCCCGACCAGATCGTGGTGTCCGACGACGGGTCGACGGACAAGACGTTGGCGGTGCTGGAGCGGGTCACAGCGGCGTGGACCGATATCGACGTTGTGCTGCTGCAGAACGTGACCGCGCTTGGAGTGACCGCGAACTTTGAGCAGGCGCTCGCCGCCTGCACCGGCGACCTCATCGCGCTCTGCGACCAGGACGACATCTGGTGGCCCGAGCGCCTGGATCGTATGGTGGCCGAGTTCACCCGTCGGCCCATACTGCAGATGCTGCACGCCGACGCCCGACTCGTCGACGCTGACGGGGCGCCCCTCGGCTTCACGCTGTTGCAAACCCTGGGCGTGTCGCCCGCCGACCGGCGCGCCGTGCATGCGGGGCACGCCATCGACGCATACCTGCGGCGCAACATCGTCACCGGGGCGACGATGATGGTTCGGCGTGACCTGGTCGAGCAATCACGCCCCTTTCCCTCGGCGTGGGTCCATGACGAGTGGATGGCGATGGTCGCCGCTGCTACCGGGCTGGTCGACCTGCTCGAGGAGCCCCTCATCGACTATCGCCAGCACGGTGGCAACCAGATCGGTGTGACGACCCTCGACGCCACGGGCAAGCTCGGTCGGCTGCGCGCGCCGCGCACGGCGCGGAACGCGCGGTTGTGGGCGCGAGCCGCTGCGCTGCAGCAACGGGCATCGGGTTTCGAGCCGGCGGCATCCGCTTCGGTGCTGGCGCTGATCGACGCGAAACTCGCCCACGAGACGCGGCGCAGCGCGCTGCCGGCAGCCAGGGCGCTGCGCGTGGGGCCGATTGTGCGCGGCTGGCACGCGGGCGACTATTCCCGGTTCGGGCTGGGACTGCAAGACGTGCTGCGCGATTTGGTGCAGCCGGTCTGAGCTACCGGCGGGAAAACGGGATCACGGAGTGTCGTTAGGCCTGACCGGAAGGGACACTGTCGGGGCCACGGTGAAGAAGGCCGATTCTTTGTCACGGGACCAGCCTTGGTTGCGGGAGTCCCCGCCGTGTTCTATCCGGCAAACAGGCAACGCGCATTCTGCGTTCGCGCTCCGCGCCTTGCGACGCTCCCTCATTGTCAGCGAGCGTCGGCGCGAGGGCCGTGTGAATCACGGCCGCAACGATGCCATTCGCGAGCACCACTTTGGGTCATTTCGGCGACCGGACGGGCTGACGGTGGTCTGTAGGACTCTGGTGTGGGAGCCTTGACTGTGTCCGCCACCATTCTCAGGACGGTGCTCACAGCGCACGTGCCGGAGGTGACCGGACTGAACGTCGAGCTCGTTTACAGCCGGGCACGCCGGGCCGGGCACGCCGGGCCGGGCTCATGCCGGTCAATCCTGAAGCCCGGCCAGGTGCCACCGCGCGGGCGCAGGCTCGGCCGGTAGACTCTCGGCCGGCTGACACTCGGCCGGCTGACACTCGGCCGGCTGACACTGGGCACGCTGACACTGGGCACGCTCACCACGGTCCCCAGTACTCGGACAAAGTCCTGCAGCTACACCCTCTCCGCCGCCGCTACCATCTTCTTCTGCACCACCTTCATTAGTTCGACCGTCTTCAATGCCACCGCTTTCAGCACCAACCATTTCAGTACCACCCTCGCCGGTACCACTCTCATCAGCACTACTCCGCGCGGCACGACCCAGTGCGGAACCGGTCGGACGGGTCGGCCACGGATTCTTTGACAAGGGCACGACCGACATCGACCGTGGACTGTTGCTCTGCGGTCACTGCTACCGCCGACTCCATCAGGAAAGCTGGCGGGTGATCGCCGAGCAGGGCGAGCACGGCGGGTTCTGGCTGCAACCACCCGCGAACATCGACACGACACAGACGCTGATCCCGCTAGTGAACAAAAGCCCGCTCATGCTCGAATCGAAACGGCAGCAGGACGCCGACGTCAGCTGATGCATTCTGCTGCGGGCCGGATTACGCACGACCGCCAGCGCTGATCGCCTGGCGATCTGGCGGTCGCGGGGGGCTCGAACAGCGTGAGGGGCGCAGGTCGCAGACCGTCAGAGTTGACGGACGGACGGGCGATATCGGCGGGCTCGATGCGGAGCGCATTCTCGAGATCGGCCGGGCCCTTCCGTGGGCGGAGTCTATGTGGCGTCGGGGTGCGGCTTGTGCGGCAGGGCGCTGCGCCAGCTCAGACCCTGCGCGGCCTTGACCGCACAGATCACCAGCAGCAACCAGCCGAACTCAGACAGAATGGTGCTCTCCGCCGCGCTGGTCACCAGCAGGGTGACGAGTATGAGCGGCGCCCAGACGTAGACCAGCGAGCGCTTGTTCGAAGCGAGCAGCCAGGAACGCACGAAGGCCAGCAGTACGAGGGCGAGAAAAGCGAGAAAGCCGATCAATCCGACCTGAAAGTACACGTCAAGGTAGGCGTTGAGGCCGGTCAGATGCGCACGCCCGGTGGTGAATTCAAGCCAGCCGTATGGCGTGACGTCCTGCGGCCAGAATCCGGCCCAACCCCAGCCCTCGAGCGGATGCAGCTCCACCAGCCGCCACATCTCGCTCCAGAGCGAGTATCGCGCTTCAAACTCACTGCCGGCGTTGAGAGTGTCGATGATGGTCGTGCGACCGAGCCAGGCGGCGCCGGCGGCGACGAGGGCCGCGCTCAGGAGGCCGAGCTGCAGCATCCGTCTGCCGGCAACGGGGGTGCGACGCAAGCGGTAGAGCGCGAGCGCCGCGACGCTGACGCAGATCGCGACGACGACAACGACGGGGGAGCGGGAGAGTACCAGGCAGATACCGGCCAGCCACATCGAGCCGAGGCCGAGGCTGCGCGGAATCGACCGGGCGCGCAGCTCGACGTAGAAGGTGACCGCGGCGATGAGCGCGATGAGTCCGAAAACGTTGCGGGAGCCGAAGATGCCCTGGATCGGGCCGAGCTGGTCGATGTCGCCGACCACATCGAGAAAGGCGATCGGCAGGTCGAGCAGCAGACCGGAGAGCACTTCGAGCACGATCGAGAGGCCGAGAAGCACGCGCAGCACATCGCCGATGGCGCGCACCACCTGAAAGGTGTCGCGCACAAGGGCCACGTAGATGGCGAGGAATCCGACGGTGATTTGATAGCTGACGCCGATGAGCGTCTCGGTGACGTAGCCGCTCCACACGCCGGACACTGCGCACCAGGCCACGAACACGATGATCGAAATGGGCAGCAGGCCGTGCCATTCCACGATCGGGCGGCGGGCGAGCAGCGAGGCCACCGCGAGCAGGACGAGGCCGCCGAGAATACCGATGAGACCGGCCCAGCCCATGACGCTGCGCAGCAGATGGGTACTGAATGCGGTCGCCAAAATTATGAGCGTGAGTGCGGCCGCGAATTTCGGCGACGCGAGCACCCGGCGCAGGTCCTCGGGCAGGGTGGTCATGCTCTAATTTACCGCGCGCAGGTCACGGCATCGGCCTGGGCGCGTGCTGCTGCCGTTTGGTGACGACGGCGAGCACGATGAGAATCACCCAGCCGCTCTCGATGAGCAGTCGGCTCTCGGCCACGCTCTGCGCGATCAGCGCGGCGAGCAGCAGCAGGGGCAGCAGTGCGGAGACGGCGAACGGTTCGGTGTCTTCGATGCCGAGGCGCGGCCGGTCGACGGCGAGGAACCAGGCCCGCCAGAGAGTCGAGAAGACGAGGTCGGCGAACAGAACCACGCCGATGATGCCGAGCTGCAGCCAAACGTCGAGCCAGGCATTGTGCGCCTGCAGATAGGTGACGCCCTTGCGCACGGCGAGGTCGTTGAACGGTTCGACCCACGGCACCCAGTAGCTCACCCAGCCCCAGCCAAACAGGGGTCGCTCGAGGGCGAGCCCGGTGACGCTGGCCCAAATGTCGAAGCGGCCGGTGAGGTCGTTGCTGCGGCCGAGCAGGCCGAACAGTTGTGCGGAGAACAGTGCGAGCGCCGCTGCGATCGCCAAAACGGATGCCGTCGCCACGACATACAGCGGCCGCCGGTGCTCGTCGTGCAGTCGTCTGGCCCAGAGCGCGAACAACAGGGCCGCGACGACCGCGACGAGCGAGACGGTGACCGTGGCTGAGCGGGTGAGCAGTAGCATCCCGACGGCCAGCGCCAGCCAGACCAGTCCGGCGTTGCGCCTGACGATGTGGGCTCTCAGTTGCACGGTGAACACGATGATGGCTATCAAAGCCGTGAATCCGAGCAGGTTGCGGTTGGCGACGATGCCCTCGATTGGCCCGCCATTTAACAGTAGGCCCCTGCTCCAGTAGAAGGCGCCCGGCACGTCAGCGGTGCCGTAGTCGACGAAGAACGGGAGCACTTCGTGTTGCACAACAACCGCCACGAACAGCTCGAAGACAAGGGAGAGGGCGAGCACCCAGCGCAGGGCGCCGGCCAAGGTGCGCAGCAGCTCCGGCCAGGTGAGGGTCACGGCCAAAAACAGCGCAGCGAGGGTGGTGATCAGCTGCAGGATAACGCCGAGAGCGGAGGCCCCCGGGTAATACGACCACGCGATCGACAGGGTAGCCAGCAGCAGAAAGGCGGTGATGGTCTTCGGAAATTTGCGCCAGTTCAGAAGCGGGGCCAGGGCTGCCCGGCAGGTGTGGCCGCGGGCGATGTCGCGGTCGGTGGGGGTATCGTCGTCGACGGCTGCTTGCGCTGTGGCTGCATTGGCGGTTGCCCGACGGCGGGCGTTGTGGCGCTGGGTACCCAGGCCGATCACGCTGCCAATGACCACGATCACGGCGATGGCGCCGAAGCCCCACCAGCCGCCGAGGTTACGCCAAAACTGGCCGGCCAGAACCGTGAACCAGACGAAGGTCGCAAAGAGTCGAATGGCGAGACGACTCTGTACAGCGGACATGGATTTAGATTACCGGTGTTGTTCCGTTGGGTTTCGCGAGATTGTTCTACCGTGTCGCGAAAATGGGTAAACGGTTGCGTCGCGGTGGCTGAAACAACACTTCACCCGCTTTCGCGGAAAGTTAGCGGGTTGAGAGGGAAAGATCGGGGGAAACCAGAATGTTGTATTCGTGGGCCAGGGCGCTGAGGGCGGCGCGGTAGCCGCACATTCCATGCACGCCTGGGCCTGGCGCGGTCGACGACGAGCACAGGTAGACGCCGTCCAGGGGGGTGCGCCACGGGTCGCCCGAGAGCACCGGGCGGCGCACGAGTTGGGCCATGCTGACGGCTCCGGCCGCGATGTCGCCGCCCACATGATTGGGATTGTGGTTCTGCATCTGCGCGGCGGTCTGGCTGTAGGAGGCGAGAATGGTGTCGCGAAAGCCCGGGGCGAAGCGTTCGATCTGTCGGGTGATTTGCTCGGTCTGGTCGCGGGTGGAGCCCGCCGGCACGTGCGTATAGGCCCAGAGGGTGTGTTTTCCGGCGGGAGCGCGAGTGGCGTCGAGAATGCTCGGCTGCGCGGCGAGCACATAGGGTGATTCGGCGTGCCGCCCGCGGGCAACAGCGTTTTCGGCACGAGCCTGGTCGGCGCGGGTGCCGCCCACGTGCAGGGTCGGCGCTCGCCGTAAGTCGGTCGCGGTGAAGGGAACCGGTTCGGAGAGGGCGAAATCCACCTTGGCGACGGCGTTGCCGTAACGAAACCGTTTCATGGATGCCGCGTAGCTGGCGGGTAGGGCGCCGTCGGCGAGCTCGAAGAGGGCGCGTGGCGTCAGGTCGAGTAGCACGATGCGGGCCGGCGGCAGCTCTGCGAGGCTGACGATCTCGGCATCCGTCACGATCTCGCCGCCGTGCGCGAGCAGATCGTCGGCGAGGGCCCACACGATGGCGCCGCTTCCTCCGGTCGGAATCGGCCAGCCGCCGGCATGCGCGTGCGCGGCGAGCACGAGCCCGGCCCCGGCAGTAGACGGGCTCGGTAGCCGCCCGATCGAGTGGGCGAAGGTGCCGGTGAGTAACGCCGGCGCGGTCTCGCCGGTGAAGCGCCAGTTCCAGGCCGGGCCGCCCTGCTCGAGGGTGCGCAGCCCGAACCTGGTCAGGGTGAACGGATGCCGCGGCACCCGGAGCAGCGTATCCCCGGTGAGTTCGGCGATGGCGTGGATGTGGTCGACCAGGGGCTCGAGCAGGTTTAACCAGGCCGGGCCGTCGCGGCCGAGGCCGGCGGCCGTGCGTTCGATGTCGTGCCAGGCCACACCGGCCAGGCCGCCCGGCAGCGGATGCCCGTAGGAGATCTCGGGAACTGTGAGTTCGATGCGGTCCTTGAGGCCGAACTTCTGAAAGAACTCGGAGGCCAGGGCGAGCGGATGCACCGCGCTCCCGACATCGTGGTGAAACCCGGGCAGGGTGAGTTCGGCGGTGGCCGCCCCGCCACCGATCGCCGAGTTGCGCTCGTAGACGCGCACTCTGAGGCCAGCCCGGGCGAGAGTTACGGCGGCGGCGAGACCGTTCGGGCCGGATCCGACGACGATCGCGTCGAGCCCCTGGTCGGTCGTCACACGGGGCCGGACTGGAGTGGGCTCATTCCGACACCGTATCCCGGGCGGGGGCGCGGGCGCACCCCCGCCCGTGGATTCAGGGCCGTTGGGATCAGCTCAGACGAAGGCGGCCTGGCCGGTGATGGTGCGGCCCACGATGAGGGTGTTCATCTCCTGAGTGCCCTCGTAGGAATAAATGGCCTCGGCGTCGGCGAAGTGCCGGGCCACGTTGTACTCGAGGGTGACGCCGTTGCCGCCGAACAGCTCGCGGCACCAGGCCACGCTTTCCCGCATGCGGCTGGTTGTGTACGCCTTGGTCAGCGCGGAGTGCTCGTCGCGCTGCACGCCCTCGTCTTGCAGCTGCGACACCCGCACGACCATGCCGAGGCTTGCGGTGATGTTGCCGAGGCTCTTAACCAGCAGATCCTGCACGAGCTGGTGACCGCCGATGGGCTTGCCGAACTGCTCGCGTTCGTGAGCGTAGGCGACGGCCGCGTCGTAGGCGCCGATGGCATTGCCGACCGCCGCCCACGACACCTCGGCGCGCGTGGCCCGCAGCACCTTCGCGGTGTCCTTGAACGAGTTGGCGTTCTGCAGGCGCAGGCTCTCGGGAACGACCACGTCGGTCAACACGATGTCGGCGTTCTGCACCGCGCGCAGGCTGATCTTGCCCTCGATTTTGGTGGCACTGTACCCGGCGGTGTCGGTGGGAACGATGAAACCCTTGACCTGTTCGTCGGCCGTGTCCTTGGCCCAGATGATGGTCACGTCGCTGAAGGTGGCGTTGCCGATCCAGCGTTTGGCACCGTTCAACGTCCAGCTGTCACCGCTGCGCGTGGCGGTGGTGCGCAGGCCCTGCGCTGCGTCCGAGCCGCTCAACGGCTCGGTCAACCCGAACGCCCCCACGATCTCGCCCGAGGCCAGGCGCGGAATCCACTCGGCGCGCTGCTCGTCCGAGCCCGTCGCGTCGACCGTGCCGGCGGCGAGACCGGTCTGCACGCCGACGAAGGTGGCGACGGATGCGTCCACTCGCGCCAGTTCCAGCGCCACGAATCCCCGGAAAACTGCCGAATTCTCAAACGGTTTCGTGGACTCCCAGCCGAAGGAGTACACGCCGAGTTCGGCGAGGGGCTTGATGACCTGGGTGGGGAATTCGGCGCGGTCCCAGCATCCGTTTGCGATCGGCCGTACTTCGTGTTCGAGGTAGGCGCGCAGCTTGAGGATGGCCGCCTGTTCGGGCGCGGTGAGCAGGTTTTCGTAGCCGAAGAAGTCGCTGCCGAGTAGTTCAAAGTTCATGGATGCTCCGTTGCACGAGGGCGGCCGACGTGCGACCGGGGAAGTGCGCCCAGCCTAGGGTCGTTGGCTGGACGCCCCAACCCGGTTGGTAGTTTGGTCTAAACAGTTGTAGAAGGAGTCGTACATGTTTGTGGGCATCGCCAACACCCCGCGCAATTACGCATGGGGTTCCACCCATGCCATCGCTGACCTGCTCGGCCGCACGGCGTCGGGCGGGCCGGAGGCTGAACTGTGGTTGGGAGCCCACGCCGGGTCACCGTCGGTGATCGAGGACCCCGCGCTGGTCGGCGGTTTTTTGGACCTCGCCGCGTGGATTGCTGCGGCGCCGGAGGTGGCACTCGGTGCTGATTGGGCCAGTCGAGAAGTGGATGCGGCCCCACGCCTCCCATTTCTGCTCAAGATTCTCGCGGCCGGTCGCCCGCTGTCGCTGCAGGCGCACCCGACGAGCGAGCAGGCCCGCACCGGGTTCGAGCTTGAGAATGAGGCGGGCGTTGCCATCGACGCTGGCAATCGCAACTACCGCGATCCGTTCCACAAGCCCGAGCTGCTCGTTGCGCTCAGCGACACCTTCGAAGCGCTCTGCGGCTTTCGGCCGCTCGCTGAGGTACGCGGCATTATTGCCGAGTTGCGGATGCTCGATCTCGCGACCGAGAATCCGCAGGCCTCCATCATCGACCTGCTCGAGAGCCACCTGACGCGGGGCCTGCCCGACACCGTCGACTGGCTGCTGCGCGATGGGCGCGGCGGAGATTCGGGCGAGGTGAAATGGCTGGTCGAACGGGTCGTGGCGCTCGCCGAACACGCCGAGTTTCTGGCCGAGGGGGGAGCGGCCATCGGCTATGCCCGCGAACTGGCGGCGGTGCGTGTGCTCGCCGCCGAGTATCCCGGCGACCCTGGAATCGTGCTCGCCCTATTGCTGAACCGGGTCTCCCTGCAGCGCGGCGAGGCGATGTTTCTGCCAGCCGGCAACATCCACGCGTATCTATCCGGGCTCGGCGTCGAACTCATGGCCGCCTCCGATAATGTGCTGCGCGGCGGGCTGACTCCCAAGCACATCGACATCGAGGAGCTGCTCGCGGTACTCGACTTCACTCCGGCACCCTCGCCGTACCTCGTGCCGATCGTCGACGCGCCCGGGGTATTGCGGTATCGGCCGGACGTGCCCGACTTCGAGCTCGTGCAGATCGAAGCGGATGCCGACGCCGCGACGTCGACGCCCGTCACGATGCGGCAGATCACCCTGACCGGTCCGGCGATTGCCATCTGCACGGCTGGCGGGTTTCTGGTGGCCGGGGCCGCGTCATCGCGGCCGCTCAAGCGCGGCCAGGCCGTGTACATCACGCCCGACGAGGGCACGCTGACCTTCGCCGGAACCGGCGAGGTGTTTCTGGCGACGACGGGCGCGTAGCCGCGCTGCGCCTGTCGGTGGCGGGCTAGCTGGCCTTGCGGGGGCCAAATGCCCGCCGGTAGGCGGTAGGCGTGGTCTGCAGAACCTGCAGAAAATGATGGCGCATCACGGCCGCCCCACCGAAGCCGGTGTCGACGGCGATCTCCTCAAGGCTGTTTGAGGAGTCCTCGAGCAATTCCTGCGCCCGAAGCAGCCGCTGCCGATTGAGCCAGCGGGTCGGCGTGGTGCCGAGTTCGGCGCGAAACCGGCGGGCGAAGGTGCGCGGCGACATAAGCGACTTGCGGGCGAGCAGATCGACGGGTAATTCCTGGTCGAGGTGGCGCAGCATCCACTCGGTGACGGCGGCGAAGGATTCGTCCTGGCAGTCGACGACCGGCGCTTCGATGTACTGTGACTGGCCGCCATCGCGCTGCGGCGGCACCACCATGCGGCGCGCGATCACGTTCGCGACAGTCGCGCCCAGTTCCTTGCGTACGATGTGCAGCGCAGCATCAATGCCGGCGGCGGTGCCGGCTCCGGTGACGACGTGGTCGTCTTCCACAAACAGCACGTCGGGGTCGACGGTTGTGTTCGGGTAGGTCCGGGCGAGGGCTTCGGTGTACATCCAGTGGGTGGTGCTGCGGCGCCCATCGAGGATGCCAGCCTCGGCCAGTACGAACGCGCCGCTGCACACGCTGAGCACCCAGGCGCCACGGGCCTCGGCGTCGCGCACGACCTGCAGCACGCGCGGGTCGATCGCCGCACCGGTCTCGTACGCAGGGATCGCGATCAGGTCCGCGTCGGCGGCAGCCGAGAGGTCGTCGTGCACGACGATTTCAAAGCCGATCTTGGTGCGAATCGGGCCGGGTTCGGCGGCGACGACGTGAAAGTCGAACGCCGGCCCGCCGTGCGCGCTGCGATCGATGCCGAACACCTCGCAGATGACGCCGAATTCGAACGGCGCCAGACCCGGAAGGGTGACGCAGACGATTTTTTGAAGCATGGGCATCCGTTCTGCTGAGATGGAACCGGAAACGGGAAACACTGGATCTGGCAGGAATGTGTCGAACAACGTCTACTCTGCCGCTCGCGGCAGAAAAGCACAATACATAGAGTTCCTGCCATGTTCATCTTTATGTTTCTCCTCACAGTCCTCGCGATTGCTGCTGTTGTGGCCTCGATTCGCTCCACCGGGCGCGACGGTTACGGTCGCCAAGCCATCAGAGAAACCGACGACGAGGAGGCACTGATTCGCCGGCGCTAGCCTGAAGCGGTGGCACATCGGTGCCACCGGGAACGAGCGGGGCAGTATGACGTGGTTGGTAACTGGCGGAGCGGGCTATATCGGAGCCCATGTGGTGCGCGCTTTTCAGGCTGAAGGGCTCGACGTGGTCGTGCTCGACGACCTCTCGAGTGGCCACGAATCTTTCGTGCCAGCCACAGTGCCCTTCGTACGCGGCAGCGTGCTTGACGGCGACCTGCTCGTGCACACCTTTCGCGAGCATGACGTGCACGGCGTCGTGCACGTCGCCGGATTCAAGTACGCCGGCGTTTCGGTGCAACGCCCCCTGCACACCTACGAACAAAACGTCACCGCGACGGCCACGCTCCTCGCCGCCATGGACGCGGCGGCGATCGACCGCATCGTGTTCTCCTCGAGCGCTGCGGTCTACGGCACGCCGCACACCGACCTCGTCACCGAAAGTACCGCGAAAAGCCCGGAATCGCCCTACGGCGAATCCAAACTGATCGGCGAATGGCTGCTGCGCGACCAGGGTGTCGCGACCGGCCTGCGGCACACCTCGCTGCGCTACTTCAACGTCGTCGGCTCGGGCGAACTCAGCCTGAGCGATACCAGCCCGCACAACCTCTTTCCCCTGGTCTTTGCCGCTCTGCTCGATGGTCGCACCCCGCGCATCAACGGCGATGACTATGCCACGCCGGACGGCACCTGCGTACGGGACTACATCCACGTCGCTGATCTGGCCCTCTCGCACGTCGCCGCCGCCGGCCGGCTCGACGCCAAGGAGGCGATCGAGCCGGTCTACAACCTCGGCAGTGGCGACGGCGTCTCGGTCGGCGAGATCATGGCGACCGTGCGCCGGGTCACCGGCATCGACTTCAGCCCGGAAATCGGACCGCGCCGCGTGGGTGACCCCGATCGCATCGTCGCGTCCGGTGCGCTCGCGGCCCGTGATCTGCGCTGGAACATGCGCCACACGCTCGAGCAGATGGTGCAGAGCGCCTGGGACTCTTCCCGCGCTGCCGTGCATTGAGGGTCGACACGCCGCCGAGGGCGCCGATCGTACTGTGTTCGCAACGTTCAGGTACCCCCGAGTAGCCGAATTTTGTCGCCGTTGGCGCGTCGCAACTCTCTAGCCCGTATTGAGGGTTTACGATTTGCGACTTGACGCGATCGAATTACACGGGTGTAATTAGGTGCGGCACCAGTTGGTGCGGATCGAGCGCTGGGAGACGATATGGCATTACCTGACTATCGTTCCGGAGTACCAGAGGACTGGTTCGTTGACCCCGTCACCCTCGGTGTTCCGGGAGTACGACAAGACCACGGCGACGAGAACCTGCTGGCCTGGCAGGCCGATTCCCTCTGCGCGCAGACCGACCCCGAGGCATTCTTCCCCGAAAAAGGCGGTTCCACCCGCGACGCCAAGAAGATTTGCTCCGGCTGCGAGGTGCGCAGCGAATGCCTCGAGTACGCGCTCAGCAATGATGAGCGGTTCGGCATCTGGGGCGGGCTGTCCGAGCGCGAACGTCGCAAACTGCGCAAGCGCGCCTAACCTAATTCGCGCAGTTTTAAGCGGATGCTGCCAGCCGGCTCGGCCCGGGTGCAGTCCCCTCAGCCCTTGCGCCGGGCTGACGTGGTCGGCAGCGGGCCATGTTGCGGCTGCGCTTCGCTATTGCCCTGCCAATATTTGAGGCGCGCCCTCTCGCTTGAGGTGCAGCGACCGATCCCGACCTAGGCTGGTGCTGTTATGCAACCGAGAGTCACCGCCATCCTTGTCGCCCGAAACGGCGCGAAACACCTTGAGCGAACTCTCAAGGCGCTGTCGTTGCAAACCCGCAAACCCGACATTGTGATCATGGTGGACTGCGGATCGAGCGATAAGACGGCCAAGATGCTGGCCGATTTTGGGCCGACACAGTTTATTGCCGCCGATGCTGACCTGAACTTCGGGCAGGCGATTGCCGCCGCCGTGCGCGTGACCACGCCGCCCACGCACGACCGGGAGCTGCTCTGGCTGCTCGCCCAAGACAGCGCCCCAGACCCGACCGCGCTCGAAGTCTTGGTCGATGCGCTCGAGATTGCGCAGTCCGTTGCGGTGGCCGGTCCCAAGATCATGGAGTGGATCGCCAGCGAGTACATTCACAACTTCGGCGAGTCGATGACGCCGTTTGGCGCGACCGTCACCCTGGTGGAGAGTGAACTCGATCAGGGCCAGCACGATGGGCTGAGCGATGTCCTCGCCGTCAGCGCCGGTGGAATGCTCGTGCGCCACCAAGTGTGGGAACAGCTGGGTGGTTTCGACCCAGCCCTTACGGTCGTCGACGACTCCCTCGACTTCTGCGTGCGGGTGCGCCTCGCCGGGTATCGCGTGTCGGTTGTTCCGGCCGCCCGGGTAGCCTCGGCCGGCGACGGCGTGGCCGGACCTAACCAGTCATCCCGGGGGCGCCTGCGCCGCCGCCGGGTGCGGGCCGAACGTTCGGCGCAGCTGCACCGCCGCCTGGTCTACGCGCCAGCCGGAGTGCTCGCCCTGCACTGGCTGACCCTGCTGCCGCTCGCCTTCATCCGCTCGATCGGGCAGCTGCTGCGCAAGGAGCCCGGCGCGATCGTAGGCGAATTCTCGGCTGCGTTCGGCGCCGCTTTCAACGGCATGCGGGTGAGAAGCGCCCGCCACACCTTTGCCAAGACCCGCACTCTCGGCTGGGATGCCATCTCCACCCTGCGCGTTCCCTCGGTCGAAGTTCGGCGGCGGCACTCGCTCAAACGGGAGGCGAGCTTGTTCGGCCTGCACGGCGAACGCGCCGAAATTCGGTTCTTCTCCGGCGGCGGAGCCTGGACCATGCTCGCCGCCGCGGTTGTCGGCATCGTGATGATGGTGCCGCTGCTTGGTGCCGACACTCTCATCGGGGGCGGGCTGCTGCCGCTGTCGCCAAGCCTGCCTGAACTGTGGGCAAGCGTCGGCTACGGCTGGCGCGACCTCGGACTCGGTTTTGTCGGCGCCGCCGACCCGTTTGCCGCTGTGCTGGCCGTGCTCGGCTCCATCGCGTTCTGGTCGCCGTCCTTTGCCTTCGTGCTGGTCTATGCGCTCGCCTTTCCACTCGCTGCGGTCGGCGCCTGGATGGCTGCGACCCGCCTGACCGACCGGGGCAGCCTGCGCGCCCTGGCCGCCACCCTGTGGGTGCTGGCCCCGAGCTTTCTGGTCGCCCTTGCCGATGCCCGCCCGGCCGCCATCCTCGTGCATCTGCTGCTGCCGTGGCTGTTTTTCAACTGGTTCGCGGCCGCGCGTACCTGGTCGTCTTCCGCCTCGGCTGCACTGCTGTTCGCGGCGGTCGTGGCCTGTGCGCCCTCTCTCGCCCCGGCGCTGCTCGTGGTCTGGCTGCTCAGCGTGGCCATCGCCGGTCGTCGCGTGATGCGTTTCATTGGCATTCCGCTGCCGGCGTTGGCGCTCGCGCTTCCGCTCATTGCCGACCAAGGCCTGCGTGGCACCTGGCTGAACCTCGTCGCAGACCCGGGCCTGCCCGTGTCGAGCGCTCACACACCGACCCTGCAACTGCTGCTCGGGCTGCCCGGAGGCAGCGGCTGGGCTGACGTCCTCGATCAGTTCGGGGTGCCCGGTCTCGACCCCCAGCTGCTCGTGCCCATCCTGCTCGCACCCATCGCCGTGCTCGCCCTGTTGGCGCTGCTGCTGCCGGGCGCCCGGCTCGCGGGCGGCGCCTGGCTGGTCGCCCTGCTCGGATTCACCACAGCCCTCGCCGCCAACCAGCTCGTTCTGGCCGCCATCGGTGCCGAACCGGTACGCGTCTGGTCGGGCGCCGGGCTCAGCCTGTACTGGCTCGGCCTAGTCGGCGCCGTCCTGATCGGCCTGCGCGCCCTGCGCCGGTTCGCAGCGGCGCCCGGAGTCGTCGCCGCCCTCGCCCTGGTCGTCGTGGTGCTGCCCCTTCTGGCGTCACTGCACCTCGGCACCGCCGCCGTGCGCGAGGGAACCGGGCGGACCCAGCCGGCCTTCGTTGCCGCCGAAGCGCAGATCGATGACCGGGTCGGCACCCTGAAGCTCGTTCCGCAGGCCGATGGCGGCCTGCTTGCCACGATCGAACGCGGTGTCGGCGCCACGCTGAACCAGCAATCCACCCTGGACAGCACCGACCAAAGGCTGAGTGTCCGCGAGAAAGCACTCGCCGAGCTCGCCGGCAACCTGGCCTCACGCAGCGGGCTCGACACCAGCGCAGGTCTGGCCGAATTCGGCATCCGCTTCATTGTCTTACAGCCGGCCGACGCTGATGTTCTCGCCGGTGACACCCCGCTGCGCACCGAAACCGCCCTGGACGGAAATGCCGCGCTGGCCCCAGTGGGCGACACCGAATTCGGGCGACTGTGGCAGTTCGGCGAAACGGATGCTGGCGGCGGCGTTCCAGCGCCGGCTCGTGCTGGCGGCGTCTTCGGCCTGATCACCCTGCTGATCGCCGTCGCCGTGGTGGGCAGCGCCGTGCTGCTGTCGCTGCCGATCGGCGCGGGCCGCGAAGCCGTGCGCCAGGCCAACCGCGATGCGATTCGCCGCGCGGCCAAGGCCAACGCCAGGCAGAAACCGAAACGCACGCGCCGGGGCAAGAACGTTGCCGCTGCCGATCTGGACGCCGATCGGGAACCGCCGCGCGGTACCGATTTAGAGGCCGACCTGGCCATGGACCGGGAAACCGGCGTCGGTACCGGGCTGGAATCGTCGACGGAAGACGCTGTGGAGAACGATCATGCCCGCTAGAAGCACACTCGCCCGCATTGGCAGTCGGGCCGGCCGCGGCGTGCTCGGTCTCGTCGGCATCGCCGTCGTCGTCGCTGTCGGCGCGGCCTCGATCCTCGTGACGCTGCCGACCATTGAGAACGAACCGCAGTTGAGCGAGATCGCGCCGCTGCCGAGCGAGCAGCAACGGGTCTGCCCTGGCCCGCTGCTGACCCTCGCCGAGGATTCGACGCAGGCTCAGTCGGCGTCGAGTGTCGGGTCGGCAGCGGCCGTGTATGGCGCTATCGAAGCCGACGAAAGCGAGTTCGACCAGATTCGCCCCGAGGTTACCGAGATCAGTGCGGTCGACGACTCCAACAGTCGGCAGCAACCGCTGCTGCTGACTGTTCCCGTGCAGGACGGCGTCACCGTGCCGCCGCTCGTCACCGGCAGTCAGTCGCAGGTCGTCAGCACCGACACCCTGGGCGGGCTCGCTGTCGCGGCCTGCACCGAAGCGGCCAGCGAGAGCTGGATCGTCGGAGGATCCACCGATATCGGCGGCAGTAGCCTGCTGCTGCTCAGTAACCCGACGACCGTGCTGGCGACCGTCGACGTCACCGTTCACGGTGAGAGTGGGCTCGTCGACGCGCCCGGCGCCTCCGGCATCCTGGTGCAGCCCGGCGAGCAGCGTGTCATTTCTCTGGCCGGTCTCGCCCCGAACCTGAAATCCCCGGTCGTGCGTGTTTCGTCGCGTGGCGGGCAGGTAGCGGCAGCACTGGAGCAGAGCAGCATCCGGGGGATTGAACCCGGCGGAGTCGAGATCATCGGCGCCACCGCCACACCGGCACCCAACCAGACCATCGCCGGGGTGCGTGTCACGTCGGCCGTTGCCGCGGACACCGTCACCACCGGCGAGGGGTTCAACGCCGACACCCCATCAATTCGGGTGTTTGTGCCCGGCACCGAGCCGGCGACCGTGCAGATCGGCGTCACCAGTGCCGACGGGGCTGCCGACGGCACCTCGACCCAGGTTAAGATTGAGCCCGGCGTGGCGACCGAGGTTCCGCTGTCACCATTGACCGTGGGTAGTTTTTCGGTGAAATTACGCTCCGACCAGCCGATCGTCGCGGCTGCCCGCACTTCCAGCGCGGGCGCTGACGGCCGGGACTTCGCTTGGTTCGCGGCCTCGGCACCACTCGAGGGTTCGTTCACGGTAGCCGTCGCCGAGGGGCCAGCACCGACCCTGCACCTCGTCAACGGCGGGGGAGCGAATGCTGCGCTCACCCTCACGCCCGATCGCGGCTCTCCCGTTGAGCTACAGGTCGACGCCGGGGCGAGCGCGACAGTTCCGCTAGTGAGTGGGGCTCGCTATCTGGTGAGCGGCGGGGAGTCGGTGTGGGCGCTCGTGGACTACTCCGGCGAGGGCTTGCTGTCGTCATTCACAGTGAACCCGCCTGGACCGCTCGCGTCGTCGATCCGTGTCTACACGCACTAGCTGTTTGTCGTTCCGGGGTCTTCGGGAGTCTTCGGAGGTCTCTGTTTGCTTTTGGGACTCTCGCCCGGAACGTGGGTTCAGTTTATAAACCGGGCCGGCGGAGCGGCCCGGTTTCCTAACACCGGGCGTTGCCCGGCGCGCGCTCTTCGGCTTTTTCGGCCCGGGCCCGGGTCCGGTCGTCCGGCGCGGGGCATCCGTTCTGGTGCGGCGGTCTTTCGTGGGTACGCAGCTTTCGATGGCAGACTGAACACTCGACTCGTAACCCGCTGGGAGCCGCTAGTGACGCTTGACTCTGTGCTTGACCCTGTGCTTGACCCGATCGCCCGCGCGGACGTCGCCGTGATCGGCGGATCCGGACTTTACGAACTCGTCGACCCCGCAACTGCGGTGACGCATCGGGTTCCGACACCGTACGGGTCGGTGTCGGTCACGATCGGCCTGCGCGCCGGTCGCCGTGTCGCATTTCTGCCACGGCACGGCAGCGGCCACAGCGTAGCGCCGCACTTGATCAACTATCGGGCCAATCTCTGGGCCCTCTCCTCGATCGGCGTGCGCGCGATCATCTCGTCCTCGGCGGTGGGCGGGGTCACGCCAGAGTACCCGCCGGGGCTACTCGTCGTCACTGACCAGTTCATCGACCGCACGTCCGGCCGCCCCGATACTTTTTACGACCGGGAATCGGTGCAGCACCTCTCCGCCGCAGACCCGTTCGACCCTCAGCTGCGAGCGTATGCTCTGCGCGCGCTCGAGGATCTTGGCGAGAACTTCGCTGCTACCGGCACGGTGGTCGTCATTCAAGGTCCGCGGTTTTCCACCCGGGCGGAGTCGGTCTGGTTCCGTTCGATCGGCGCGCACATTGTCAATATGACCGCGTATCCTGAAATCGTGCTGGCCGGTGAGCTCAACATGGGCACGGTCAACCTCTCCTTCGTGACGGACGCCGATGCGGGACTCGCGCCGACGCCTTCCGCCGTCGCGGACAGCGCGGCTGGTCCCGTGGTCGATACTCACGGCTCTGCCTCTTCTGGCTTGCCCAGGCCCGGCGTGGGCGCTTCCGGTCTTCCCGCGACGTTCGGCCCTACCTCGACCAGCGAAACGGATGCCGTCACGGCGTCGGTCGTGTTCCGTCGCCTCGGCGAGGCCCAGCCGCGCATTCTGGCGGCGATCGACGCGATACTTCGCGCCTTACCGACCAACTTCGCCCCGCGCGAGGTCATCGACCCGGCCCAGGTCGAAGCCGTTCTAGCGCGGGCCGCGCTGTCGGATGTCGTGCGCGGTGATTCCAGCACTGCCGTGCCGTGCTGCCCGGCCGAGGATCTCACGTGACGGCCGGTCGGCCTGAGGCTCGTCGCATGCTCCCCGATGCGCCCTGGCCAACTAATGGACCTACTGGTGCCAGTTACCCAGGCCTCGCATGAGCGGCGTCCGCTTGCTGATCACGGGCGGCGCCGGATTCATCGGTTCCGCAATTGTTGACGCTGCCCTCGCCCGCGGCTACGAGGTGCGCGTACTGGACTCACTGCGCACCGACGTTCACAGCCCCGCGGCCGAGGTGCAAACCGTTCCGGGCCCGGGCCCGGAACGTGGGCCCATGATGGAACGTGGGCCCGGTTTCTTGGCCAGGGCCCGGAACATGAGGCCGGCGGGGCTGGACCCACGGGTCGAGTTCGTGCATGGGGACGTGACCGACCCCGCGATCGTAGCCGGCGCCCTTACCGACATCGACGTGGTCTGTCACCAGGCCGCCAAGGTCGGCCTCGGCGTGGACTTCGCCGACGCCCCCGATTACGTGCACAGCAACGAGGTCGGGACGGCCGTGCTGCTGGCTGCGATGGCCGCGCGGGGCATCCGTCGTCTGGTGTTGGCATCGTCCATGGTCGTCTACGGCGAGGGCAGCTACCGAGGCCCAAACGGCTTCACCCGGCCCGGCCCTCGCCTCGCCAGCGACCTCGATGCCGGACGTTTCGATCCCCTCGACCCGGGCACCGGGGAGCCGCTCGAGCCCGTTCTGGTCAGCGAATCCGATCCGCTGGACCCGCGCAACGTCTACGCGAGCAGCAAACTCGGCCAGGAATACCTCGCGACCGCGTGGGCCCGCTCGACCGGCGCACGCGTCGCGGCCTTGCGCTACCACAACGTCTACGGTCCGGGCATGCCGCAGAACACGCCCTATGCCGGAGTCGCCTCATTGTTTCGCTCAGCACTCGAGCGCGGCGAAGCTCCCCGCGTGTACGAAGACGGCCGGCAGCGCCGCGACTTCGTACACGTACGGGACGTCGCCGCTGCCAACGTCGCCGCGCTCGACTTCACCGGGCTTGATTACACACCGCGGGCTGCCGGCCTTGGCCCAGTGCCTGCGGACTCCGCATCTGCTGAAATCGCGTCCACCTGCTCGATAAATTCTGATTCCGGAATATTTCGTGCGTTCAACGTCGGCAGCGGAATCGTTCACACCATCGGTGACATGGCGACCGCCCTTGCCGCGGCGGCGGGCGGCCCAGCGCCCATCGTGACCGGCGAGTATCGGCTCGGCGACGTGCGGCACATCACGGCGTCGTCCGAGCGCTTGCGACAAGAACTCGGCTGGTCGGCGCAAATCTCTTTCGACGACGGAATGCGCGAGTTCGCCACCGCCCCGCTACGCGCCGCAGTGCGCCCCTGATACCGGCCCGCTTCGTCTTCTGGGGGCGAATTCAGGAAATCGGGTGCGGCTGATACGGACACGCCTTGTTTTCGGGGCCGAACGAGCTGGCCGCAGGTAAATTTCCTGAATTAGCCGCCGACACTGCCCGTGACGAGCCGTCCGAACCAACCCCGACCACCGGTCAGCCAAGCGGATGCTGCGGCAGCAGCAAATCAAACCGGCACCCGCCTTCAACATTGGTCACCGTCACCTGCCCGTGATGGGCCTCAGCGATGCCCCGAACGATCGCGAGTCCGAGCCCGGCCCCACCGCTTTGACCGCCGGTTCCCCAAGCGGACACCGTGCGCGGCTCGCTCGCCCGCCATCCGGCCTCGAACACCCGGCCGAGGTCTGGTTCGGGGATACCTCCGGCCGCATCGACGATCGAGATGATCGCCCGCCCGTCAACGTGCTGGGTCGCGGAGACCACGATTGCGCTGTCGGCCGGCGAATGCTGGATGGCGTTCATCACGAGGTTGCCAACCGCGCGGGCGAGCTTGCGGGCATCCGCTTGCAGTATCAGACCGCGCTCGCCCTCGAAGCGCAGGTCGAGCGACTTCGCGAGGGCAACCGGCGCCAAGTCGGCAACCGTGTCGCTGATCAGGTCATACAGGGATATCCGTTCGAGCGACAGCTGCAGCGCTCCCGAATGAATTTTCGACAGTTCAAACAGGTCGTCGACCATGCCGCTGAGGCGGTCGACCTGCCCGCGTATCTGCACGTGGTACCGCTCGGGGTCTGGCGCCATGCCGTCTTCCAGCGCCTCGGCCATGGCCCGGATTCCGGCGAGCGGGGTGCGTAGATCGTGGGAGATCCAGGCTATGATTTCGCGTCGGGAGGCCTCGATGCGCCCCTCCCGTTCGCGGGATTCAGCCAGCCGATCGGCGGTTGCGGCCAGTTCCCCGGCGAGTGCTGCGAACTCCGTACTCGTATGCCCATCGGCGGATATACCCGATTCGCCTCGTCCGATGCTCGCGGCGGCGGCCCGAAAATACCTGTTGTCGCGTGCGAGCGAGCGTCCGAGCAGCGCTGCCATCATGAGTGACACGATGCCAGCTACCGCTGCAACCACGCAGAAAACAATCAGATCGTGCGTCGACAGATACATCAGCGAGGCGACCGCTGCGGTTCCGCTCAGCACCGATGCGACGGTGGCGAAGGCGACGACGACGATCTGGGTTACCAGCGACCCGCGCGACAGCAGCCGCAATGCGAGCAATCCGAGTGCGCCCACGACCAGCGCGCAGCCGAGTGCTATGCCGACGACCGCGGCGAACACCGACGCTGTCATGTCGTGTCGCCGGCGTTCTGTGCACCATCCGTGTTCTGTGCGCCCCGCGAAGTCCCGGCGTCCTCCGCCGACACCGCGACATCCGCAGCCCCCGCGCCCAGGGGCACAGGGTCGAACCGGTAGCCGACCCCCCAGACCGTGTTCAACACGAGCGGATGCGCCGGGTCGGCTTCGATCTTCTCCCGCAGCCGCCGCACGTGCACGGTCACCGTGGACAGGTCACCGAATTCCCAGCCCCAGACCGAGCGCAGCAATTCCTCGCGGGTCAGCACCTTGGACGGGCGCCAGATCAGGTAGGCGAGCAAATCGAATTCGCGTGCGGTGAGTACGAGAGCGGTCCCGCGCAGGCGAATTTGGTGCGCGGCCAGGTTGAGGGTGAACTCGCCGGCCTCGAGAATTCCCTCCGGGATCGACTCAGACCGGCTGCGCCGCAGCACCGACTGCACCCGCAGCACGAGTTCCCGCGGCGAGAACGGTTTCACCAGATAGTCGTCGGCGCCAGCCTCGAGTCCGGCGATGCGGTGCTCTTCCTCGCCGAGCGCGGTGAGCATGATCACCGGCAGGGCGCCCCAATTCTGCCGAATACGCCGACATACTTCGATGCCGTCGAGCAGCGGGAGCATTCGATCGAGCACGACCAGATCGGGCGGTACCGCCTCGGCTCGGCGTAGTCCGGCGAGTCCGTCGGCGGCTTCGTCGACGATGAATCCGGCGGAGCGCAGGTACTGTCCGACCACCTCACACACCAGCGGATCGTCCTCGATGACGAGCACACGGCGCCCGGTCAGAGCATCGGCTTGCGGCGGCGCGAAATGTTGGGAGGGGGGCACCCCCTCAGACTAGGCGCGCGACCTCGGTACCGCGCGACCGGTCTGGTCGCCCGGTCAACGGAGGCCCCGCTCGGACCACCACCAACCGTTCGGGGCCGGGGCCCGGACCGTGGGGTGGGCCCGGTCGACCGTTCGGCTTGGCTGGTATTTGTCTGGTGTAGAGCTGCTGCGCATCCTTCCCCGGTTCGTAAGCTCTTTCGCCCCGAATGCTCAGACGCCGTGCTTAGTCTCTAACCATGACGAGTATTCGGGTTGACGTCGTGCTGCCCTGCCTGAACGAAGCGCAGGCGCTTCCGTGGATTCTCGAGCGGATGCCCGCCGGCTACCGGGCGATCGTGGTCGACAACGGATCTACGGACGGTTCGGCTGACCTTGCCCTTGCCTTCGGCGCGCACGTCGTGCATGAAACCCGTCGCGGGTTCGGCGCCGCCGCCCACGCCGGACTCCTCGCCGCGACCGCGCCGATCGTCGCGTTCTGCGACGCCGACGCATCAATGGACCCGCGCGACCTGCCACTCGTGGTCGACCCTATCGCTCAAGACGACGCCGATCTCGTGCTCGGACGACGCCGCCCAACCACCCGAAATGCCTGGCCGCCGCATGCCCGGTTAGCAAATACCTATCTTTCTTGGCGACTGCGCCGAATAACAGGTGTGAACATTCATGACCTCGGCCCCATGCGGGCCGCCCGCCGCGACCACCTGCTCGCCCTCGATCTGCACGACCGCCGCAGCGGGTATCCGCTCGAGATGTTTCTCAGCGCTGCCGCGGCAAATTGGCGCATCCGCGAGGTCGACACCGGCTACGCGCCGCGGGTTGGCCGCAGCAAGGTAACCGGGACCGTGCGCGGCACCCTCACCGCCATCCACGACATGTCCGGCCTGCTCCGCGCGACCAGCACCATCCGGAACGATAACGACGCCAGTGTCAGCGCCGACCGAACCAGCAGCGTCACCAGCGCTGCCCGCGCCAGCCGCAGCGGGGGCCGCTCATGACCACCATCGTCGTCATCGCCAAGGAATGCCTGCCCGGCAAGGTCAAGACCCGGTTGCACCCGCCGCTCTCGCTCGAGCAGGCCGCTCTTCTCGCCGCATCGAGCCTCGCCGACACCCTCAAGGTCGCCGTACAGCTACCCGCGACACGCCACATTCTCGCCTTCGATGGTGTCACCCCGCCGCCAGAGGCATCCGATTGGCAGATTCTGCCGCAAACCAGCGGCGCACTCGACGAGCGCCTCGCCGCCATCTTTGACCACCTCGACGAGCCCACCCTGCTGCTCGGAATGGACACTCCGCAGATCAGCGCCGAGATACTCGCACCAGTATTCCAAAACTGGAATGAAACGGATGCCTGGTTCGGCCCCGCCAACGACGGCGGATTCTGGGCACTCGCGCTGAAAAAACCCAGCGGCGCGCTGCTCCGCGGCATCCCAATGAGCCGCTCCGACACCGGCGCACACCAGCTGCAACGCCTCGACCAAGCGGGCCTAACGGTGCGCCTGCTACCCGCGCTCACCGACATCGACACCATAAGGGATGCCCACACCGTCGCCGCGATCGCCCCCCACACGCGTTTCGCGCGTGCCTTCGAGGAGATGCGGACGTCCGCTCAACCCGGTAATGCGAACCTACGCGCCCCCGAACAGCGCACGACGAATCAGCCCCCTGCGGATGGGCGAGCTGCCGACGTCTGCACCCCGCACCTGCACGCGGCGGCCCTGCGTACTGCCGAACTGCAGGCGGCCGACCTGCTCACGCTGACCGGGACACGCTCGTGAGCCTGGTCTCCCCGCGCTTCTGGGATCAGCCGGGAAAATGGCCCGTCAGCGAGGGTGCGGTCGGCGCTGACCGATTCGTTTCCGAGTTCGTCGGGCAGCTGGTCGCGCATGCGGCAGCGGACCGTTCGGCCGCAGACCAGACGACGACCGACCGGTTTCGCCGCCCGACTACCTTCGGTTCCGGCGGATCCGAACCGTACGCCCAGGCCCTGCAGAGCGACGACAATGTGCTCTACCTGCACGGCCGCCGCCACGACGCCGATCCGGAAACTGCCGCCAGCGTTTCCACCATGCACGCCGGACGGTGGAGCGCCGGAGCCGATGCGACCGACCGTTCCCTACTTGCAGTCGTCGCCGGACCGGTGCTCGACATCGGCTGCGGACCGGGCCGAATGATCCGGGCAGCGATGAACGAAGGCCTCGACGCACTCGGTGTCGATGTGTCACCGACCGCCGTGCGGATCGCCCTCGCCGCCGGACTTGCCGTGCTGCACCGCTCCGTCTTCGATCACATTCCGCTCGCGGGAACCTGGGCAACCCTGCTCCTAGTCGATGGCAATATCGGCATCGGCGGCGACCCCGACGCGCTCCTCGAACGCTGCGCCGCGCTGCTCGCCCCCGACGGCGTGCTCGTCGTCGAGGTGCACCGCGACCCCGAACACGACCTCGCCTATGTTGGTACCCTGCACGACGCCGCCGGACACACGAGCGACGCCTTTCCCTGGGCCGAACTCGGAGTCAACGCCCTGTGTCGCCGGGCCGCAAAAGCAGGTCTAACTCCGGTCGCCGAATGGTCCCGAGGTGGCCGCGCCTTCGCCCGCCTCGCTCGCGCTTAGTCGTTCATCTTCCCCGCTTCGGTCAGGTGGGCCGGATCAAGGAAGTCACGAGTCTGTCCGTGCACCGTCGATCTCCAATGTCTGAGCGCGGAGTGGATGACCCGTTGACACCGCGGGCCGCGTGCGACACGGTCACCGCACGGAGTTCTCCTGCGGCACAGCGCGCCGCCCCCGCAGCATCGCCCACGCCGACACGACCACCGTCAGCACAGCGAGCACGAGCCAGAAAATCCCAAGGTTGAGCCCATAATTCAGCGGCAGCACGGTCGGATTCGCCGGAGCAAAGTTTTTCGCCACGATCGTCGGCACCGCAACGAGCGACACAATAGATCCGACCACAATTGCGCCCTGCACGATCGCCATGACCGTGCCAGTCACCCGTCGCCCGGCCCGCCGCAGAGCAATCCCGAACGCAAACACGATCGGCGCCAAAAAAACATCGTGCAGCACGATCGCCGCCGCAATCCACAGGGCCACTCCGGGAATCCGGGTCAGCCGAACCGAATCGAACATCACGAACGCGCCCCAGGCCAGCAGCAACACGCCAGCCCCCAGCAGCACCAAACGGATGCTCCGCATCCGCCGGCTGGTCGACGGCGCGATCCCGGCTGGCGGCGGATACAGGCCGGTCCCAGCGTTCTCGGTTGACGTGGTCGCGGAACTTTTCTGGGCACCCACTCCGGTCTTCACACCGATGTCATCGCCGGCCGCCTCGCCACGTGACCCGCGCGCATCCGCTCTCATAATTCGATCGCCTCGATTCGGCTCAGCCATTTGGTCTGCAATACCCCAGGCCGCCCCGGCGCGATCATGCGGGCCGGATAGCCATGCTCGAGGTCGAGCGTTTCGCCGTTCAGCTCGAGGGCCACGAGCGTGAGCGAGTCGCGCACATATTCCCGGCCCATCTGGGTTTTGCTGAAGCTGCCGCGTTCTTCCAAGCTGATCAAACGAAACGAGGTCTCCGGGTCGGCGCTCATCAGGTCGGCGAGGTCGCGCAGCCGCACACCGCGCCACGTCGCCATCTGACTCCAGCCCTCGACGCAGGCGATCGGCAGCCGGACCTCGGTCTGTGGCAGGGCGACCAGTTCGGCCCGCGTGAAGGAGCGTTCGGTGCCGGCCACCGCGAGGGTAAGAGTCCACGTTGAAGCGAGGGCGGTAACCGCCACCTGCGCCTGTTCGCTGGTGCGATTCACCGGAACGCCCTGCTGGCCGACGCCCTTCTTGCGCGGCGCGAACAGGTTGACCGCGTTCAGCGGTGTGAAGGTCTGTCCGGCGGTCAAGGCCACGACGGCCGTCGTGGCGACGCCGACGGTGGTGAGAAATCCGCGCCGGCTGACCCGCGAAGACGGGCGCGGCGTCGCATCGATGTAGTCGAGCACCCGCCCGGTGAGGCCCCCCTGCCGAGTCGTGCCCCACAGGCGCACCGCCTCCGCATTAGACGCCCGGTCGGCCGACACCGCGTCGACCAGATGATTGCCGGCGCCCGAGTCAGAACCCGAGTCAGAACCCGCACCGTCACTCGACGGCTTACTCCAATACCGCGTAATTAGCGGCAGCTTGACCGCGATGTGAATGACCAGCAGCCCGATCAGAACCCAGCCAAGCGCAAAGTGCACCTGCCGAAACGGAAATGGCCACGGATACCACTGAAACGTGTTGAGCAGTCCGATCGTAATCTGCACGAGCGAGGCCCCCACGAACAGAGCGATCGAGGCCCGCTCAAGAAAGTGCACGAAGCCGCGCACCGGGGGATAGGCGAACAGATCGGGAAAAACGATGTACAGCTTGGCCAGCAGCAGCGGAAAACAAGCGATTCCGGCGATAATGTGCGTGCCCTGGGTGATCTGGTACAGAAACTCGGGCCGGGTCGCAAAGCGCATCCAATCCAGCGGTTCCTGCAGAAAATGGCTGTACAGGCCGGTGCCGAAGCAGATCAAAAAGGCGGCACCGAGCAACCGCCCGATCACCGTCGCCATGCGCGGATTGCGCACCGGTGTCGCCAGCGCTCGCTGGGTCTCGTACATCAATCGCCGCATGCTTCTATTGCACCACCTGAACGCTCGCCGTGACCCCGCTGAATCCTTACGATGTGCACAAGGCCTGCCTCGCTTGATCGAGCGCGTCGGAACTACCGCAATGTCGGTGGGTGCCGTGAGCGTCATTGTTAACTACTCACAAAGACTCGTGCCGAGACTAGGGAGAAGCACGATGAAGGTTTTAGTCGCGACGGCGATGCTGGCGGGCAAACAACGAAGGGCGAAACGACGGGCCAGCGCGGGCCAGTCACACGCGTGCATTGCCGGCGAACTGGTGTGGATGATTGACCCCTGCCCAGCCAGCCGACGCAACCCCAACGGGCCGTGCGACTGTGGATGCACCTTCACCGGAATGTGTTCAGATGGCCACACGCCGACGGCGATCGTGACCGACCTCGTTTAAATGTCGTGCGGCGACTCCATCGAAGCCATGCGCGCCAGTTTTGACAAAAAAGGCTGGTGTCCCTGTTGCACTGCGCGGCCCCTCGAGGAGGTGATCGACGAGTTGATTGCCTTCGGTAGCGGTATACCCACTGGCACACTCGTCGGCCGTTGCCTCGATTCGCTGATCCTGCTCACTGAACCCGAAGGGTGGGACTAAGCGCGGCATCCGCTGTCGGGTTGCCCGGCCTTCGTCTACTCCGTCGGCCTTGAGGGTTGGCGAGCGGTAACCCGGGAGTCTTACAGTCTGCAGGTTTCTCACGCCGCACGGCCAGAGCGCGCCGCCGGTGAGCGTGGGTACGAGAGGATGGACTGGTGCGCATAACGATCATCGCGGTCCTGCTGGTGCTCAGCGCTGCCGTCACCGCATTCAGCGCGACAACCCTCGACCTGTTCCAGGCCGACCGAGACGAGGTGCAACTCGTTCTGGTCACGGCTGCGCTCTGGGTAGTGTTCGGCCTGGCCTGCTGGCTGCTGCGCAGTGTCAGCGGCAAGGCCGTGGTCGCGTTGATCCTGGCCGGCTCCGCTCTGATCGGCGGCGCAGCCATGGTTGGCCCGCCCAACACGAGCACCGATTCGGCGCGCTATGCCTGGGATGGCATCGTGCAAAACGCAGGAATCAGCCCCTACGCCTTCACTCCAGCGGATGCCCGCCTCGATTCCCTGAGACCAGACTGGCTGTTCCCGGCGCCCCAGACTGCGGCCGACGGAGGGGAGAAATGTGTCGGTGAACGCATCGCCACCGCCCGCACGACCGACGGCGACCTGCTCTGCTCCGCCCTGAATCGCACCGCTGTGCCCACGATCTACCCTCCGGCCAGCGAAATTTTCTTTGCCAGCGTGCGTTTCTTCACCGGCCCGGAGCCGGCCTATTGGCCGCTGCAGCTCGCCGGTCTGCTGCTCAGTCTGGGCACCACGGTCATGCTGCTGGTCGGCATGCGCCGCCGCGGCCTCGACCAACGCAACGTCGCCCTCTGGGCCTGGTGTCCGCTGGTCGCGACCGAGGCCATCACCAACTCCCACGTGGATATGCTCGGCGTCATCTTCGTGGTTGCGGCCGTCTTCCTAATGTCTTCGAAGAAGGTTTGGCGCGGCGGCATTGCCCTCGGAATCGCGATCGGCACCAAGCTCATCCCGGTGCTCGCAGCGCCGGCGCTGCTTAGGCGCGGCGGCTGGCGCCTGGTGACGGCATCCGTTCTGAGTTTTGCGCTGCTTTATGTTCCCTATGTACTGGCGACCGGTATCGGGGTGCTCGGCTACCTGCCCGGCTACCTGAGCGAGGAGGGATACCAGGACGGGTCGCGGTTTGCGCTGGTGTCTCTGGTCGCGCCGGGGGCATCCGCTGTAATTGTCGCCGGCCTGATTCTGGCCATTGTCGCCGTGGTCGTGATTCTCAAGACCGACCAGAACCAGCCGTGGGTCGGCCAGCTCGTAATGATCGGCACAACCCTGCTCGTACTCAGCCCCCGATACCCCTGGTATGCGCTGCTGCTGCTGCCGTTCGTGGCGCTCAGTGGCCGCTGGGAATGGCTGCTCGTGCCGATGGCGCTTACGCTGAGGCTACTGGTGCCGAGCGTTCCACTCACCCGAGCGTCGATCGCGGTCGCAGTGATCGTGATCGTCGTAATTTCCCTGCATCGCGCTGGCCCGGGCTCAGTCAAGCGGATGCTGCATCCCCTGCGGCGACTCCGCCCCGCCTGACCGCCCCGGTGCCGCGAGCCGCAAGGGGCACTCGGACACGCAACAATCGGGGCCCGCCATGTGGCGAGCCCCGATTCGTGCTGTGCAGCCGAAAGCTGTGAAGAAGAACTACTTCGTGGCGGCGGTGATGGTCGCGATACCCACGAGCATCTGGTCGGTGACGGCGTCGGTGCTAAAGGTGGAGTTCAGCAAGCCAGCGGCCACCGAGGAGATGTGCACTGTGGTACCGGCGAGGATGGCGTTGTCGCCGTCCATCTCAAGCGGCTTCAGGGTTCCACCGTAGAGGTCGAACAGCAGCTCCTGGTTTGCAGCGGACTCGCCGTTGACCGAGACGTCACCGAAGAGCTCCGAGGTGCCCGGGTCGATGGTGAAGTTGGTCAGCTCGACGACGATGTCACCGGCGGTTAGCGAGAAGCCGGATCCCTCGTGCTCGATGGAGCCTTGAACGTAGGGGCGGTAATCTTCGGCCGGGTCGTAGTAATCCACGTTTCCACCGGTGATCGGAAAGTGCAGGCTGCCTTCTTCCAACGTGGCCGTTCCCACGGTTCCGGCGTTCAGGCCGAGGCTCGTCAGGGCGGCACCGAAGTCGGCGTCGAGCAGCACTGCGGTGTCCACACCAGACAGGCTGGGGATCGAGGCGAGCGGTGTCGGCGTGGCGTCCGAGGAGCTCGATGAGCTCGCGGCGGGCGCCGGGGACGAAGTGGTGGCTTCAGCCGAGCAGCCAGCGAGGCCGGCGATAAGAATTCCGGCGGAGGCGAAACCGATGGTGGCCTTGGTGAATGTGCGCATGGGATGAATCCTTTTCTGTCGATCGAGCAGGTGATGTTGGGGTCTGCTTGGTGTTCGGTTCCACCCCCGAAATGGTTTGGAATTGTCCCAATCCGTTACCGTTCTGTTACTCAATTCAGCAAACGCCCAGACAGTACTGGCGCGCCAAACACCCCTCGATCCCGGTCCTGGCCAGCGATCGACGCGTCTCAGCCGAGCGGATGCCGCGTCCCGCCCGTGGCCCGCGTTTTCGAAGTTGCCACTGGTTTGAACACATGCCAGCATCTCAATCACGTGCCGCGACGAATCGCACGGCGGTTTCGGTCAGTGGTTGCCCGACCCGCGCACAGCACGGTTTCCGCGGTCCAAGCGGCGGCGGCCTAGAAGTGGCGGAAGCGATCCGGCGCGAGATCCCACGGGTCTTTGCCGAGCAGTTCGGCGACTCCGCGAAAGACGCAGGTCTCGATCATCATGCGCTGGTGCATTTCATCGTTTTCGTCCAGGCGCGACAGGCGCTGAATCGGCAGCCGGTAGAACACCACCCGATTTGTTTCCGGCGTGACCATCCAGCGCTCCACGCCGATGCCCGGTATCACCGAGCGCGGTCCGGACGCCACCTCGAACACGGCGTGGCCGAGTTCTTCCGGCCAGACGCCGCGCAGATACTCGATCGTGGAGGCGACCGTCATGTCGAACAGATCGATCCGGGTGCGCAGCGGCGGCAGAAACGGGCCGGTCGCCGAGCTGCGAATTCCTCGGCCGTGCCGGTCCCGCCCGCGGCCGCGTACGGTCGGTTCGGGCGCTGCAGAACGTCGAGATCGGGCCATGCTGCCATCCTACGGCCGCTGCCGCTGCCGCTGGCACTGCCGCTGCCGCTGCCGCTGCCGCTCCGGCCGCCGGATGCGGCCACTTCTGATCCGAACGGATGCCGCCCCGACCTGGTCGCACCACCCTTCCCGGCGTTCCGTGCGCAGTGAGCAGCACCGGGCGCGAAACCAGTCCGGCGCAGCATCACGAAATCTAGCGCGGCTGCGGCGTTCCCCGCGAGGTCAGAGCGAGCGGAACCGGGTCGGAGCTGACCCCGGCAAACCGACCGGCGGCAGGCATCCGCTTCGATGAAACCCGGCAGATTGGGCTCGCGGGTCGGGCCCTCGAGCACGCGCCCGGCTCAGATTCCGGCCGCACGGATGGGTTCGGCGCGATCAAAGCGGAACGGGCCGAGCGGGCCGTCGGCGGGGGGCCGCGTAGGTGCCGGTGATCGTGTCGACGATGGCGGAGAACACGTCGGCGCAAGCCGCGCAGAACACGATCACGTGCTGTCCGGCCAGTTCGAGCACCTGGATCACCTTAGTCGCCACGGCGTGGCCGATTCGTTGAATTTTGGGTGCGCGATCGTGACTTCCGGCCGGCGTAGAAGAGGTGCCTTGGCATCATCAACGCCGGCCCGGAATACTTCGGGTTCGACAGGGTCGGCTTCTTCGGCAAGGAAAGCCTCGCCATGGTCACCTTCGCGTTCGTTCTGCGAAACTGGAAGGGGTACGACAAGGTCTTCAGCATCCTTCTGATCGCGCTCATGGTGCAGGGCCTTCTCATCCTGGTTCCAACTTCATCCTGCTCCGCAACTTCATCCTGCTCCGCAGCTTCAGCTTGGTGAAAGATCTCGGGCTGCTGAATACCATCGTCGGAATCACCTTGCCGGCTTGATCCACCCTGACCAGCGGTCTCTGGGGTGACACCTACAACTTTGATGACCCGCGCTTCCAGGGGGCCATCGACTGGTGGTATTCCCTGGTCGAGAAGGGCGACATGCCCTCGTTCGAGGCGCAGGTAGGCATCGGCTGGCTCAGCACGGCCGGCGGCAGCAACCCGGCGAAGTTTCTGATTTCCGAGCCCGACGCCGATGCGCTCAACCGCGTGCGCGTTGCGCAGCCCACCGGGGAAGCTGGAACGATTCAGGCCCAGTCCGCGCCGGGGCTGGACGGAATCATCGTTAGCGGCGCCACACTGGCTCAGGTCGGCTTGCACCCGCTGATTCTGCTGCCGGAAACCGCTCTTCTGTTCGAACTTCACTGCGTGTTTGAGCTGGACGACTAGTGTCCAGACCGGCCGTTGGCGTGGTGGAGTCTTGACCGGAACAGAGTGTCATTGACATGGAGTTCCTAACGGGGCTCGAACCGAGCAACTCAAGTTACCGCAGTAATTTCGAACGGTCGCGACCCCGAGGCCTTCGAGGTTCAGCTCATCGTTGACGGCAGCGGGTTCACGTCCTGGGCGCGCAGCGCGGCGGCGATCGCTATCCAGAGTCGCTTCAACGGACTGGCCACATAAACGTTGGAGCCTGCCCGGTAATGCCGCTGCCGCCGGTAGCCTTGACAGCAATGACATTCCGTCCGTGTTCCCGCGTTGCCTGCCTCGAACCATCGGTGGCCACGCTCACCTTTGACTATCGGGATTCCCTGGCCGTACTCGGCCCGCTCGCCAGTCGCAAAGAACCGCACAGCTTCGACCTCTGTTCCCGGCATGCGGAGCGAACGACCGCTCCGCAGGGCTGGCAGCTGATGCGGCACCGTCTCGTCGCCGACGAACCGGATCCTTCCAATTAGCCTGCCCCGACTTGCCCGAAAGCTTCGTCCCGCTGCCGAACCCGCGGCTGACCCGGCCCGCTGCCCTGCCCGTCTACTCGGTCGCCTCGGCATCGCCGACGACCGGCCGTCTCGGCCCACTGGCCGCCTGCCGACGAAAGCAGGCAGCATCCGTTCTGTGGCCGGCTGGGAATATCAGCGTGCGGTCGTTTTTTTGTTGGGGCCGTTCAGACGGAAATGGCAAGATAGCAGCATGACTGTCGCCTCGGCCACCGCGCCCCCCACATTCACCTATAAGATTGCCGATTTGTCGCTTGCCGAGGCTGGGCGTCACCAGCTGCGCCTGGCTGAGAACGAGATGCCGGGGCTGATGGCCCTCCGCCGCGAATTCGGCGAATCCAAGCCGCTGGCCGGCGCCCGCATCGCCGGATCCCTGCATATGACCGTGCAGACCGCCGTGTTGATCGAGACCCTCGTCGCGCTCGGTGCTCAGGTGCGCTGGGCCAGCTGTAACATTTTCTCGACGCAAGACGACGCGGCCGCCGCGATCGCGGTCGGCCCCGCCGGCACAGTGGAGGCCCCCGCCGGTGTTCCCGTGTTCGCTTGGAAGGGCGAAACGCTCGAGGACTACTGGTGGTGCACGTCGCAGATCTTCGACTGGAGCGCCGAAGCGTCCGCCGCCGGAGCCAGCTGGACCGGACCGAACATGATCCTCGACGATGGCGGCGACGCCACGATGCTTGTACACAAGGGGCGTGAGTTCGAATTAGCTGGCGTCGTACCAGCGGATGCTGCCGGTGACAGCCACGAGTACAGCGTCATCCTCGCCGCCCTCCGTCAGTCTCTGGCCGAATCGACCGACCGCTGGACCCTGGTCGCCGTCGATCTGATGGGTGTCACCGAAGAAACCACCACCGGCGTGCATCGTCTCTATGAGCTCGCCGCGAGCAAGGAACTGCTCTTTCCGGCCATCAATGTGAATGACTCGGTCACCAAGAGCAAGTTCGACAACAAGTACGGCATTCGTCACTCGCTGCCGGACGGTCTCAACCGCGCCACGGACGTGCTGATCGGCGGCAAGGTCGTCTTCGTCGCCGGTTATGGTGACGTCGGCAAGGGCGCCGCCGAAGCATTGCGCGGCCAGGGTGCCCGCGTGATCGTGAGCGAGATCGACCCGATCAACGCCCTGCAGGCCGCAATGGACGGTTTTCAGGTCGCCCGCCTCGATTCCGTCGTCGAACAGGTCGATATCTTCGTCAGCGGCACCGGAAACTTCAACGTCATCGGCGTCGACCACATGTTTCGCATGAAGCACCTCGCCATTGTCGCCAACGTCGGTCACTTCGACAACGAGATCGACATGGCCTCGCTCGAGTCATTGCCGGGCGCCGTCAAGGTTCAGATCAAGCCGCAGGTCGACGAATGGCGTCTGCCGAGCGGGCGCAGTGTGCTCGTGTTGTCGGAGGGACGCCTGATGAACCTCGGCAATGCCACCGGACACCCCTCGTTCGTGATGAGCAACTCGTTCACCAACCAAGTATTGGCGCAGATTGAACTGTACGTCTCACCGGAGAAGTACCCGGTCGGTGTGTATGTGCTGCCGAAACTGCTCGACGAGAAGGTGGCGCGCCTGCACCTCGACGCCCTCGGTGTGGAGCTGACCGTACTGACCCCCGAGCAGTCCGCCTATATCGGCGTTCCCGCCGAAGGCCCCTACAAAGTAGCTCACTACCGCTATTAGCGGATGCCGGGTCTCGAGACCGGGCTGTGCGACACGCCCGGGTGGGGGGCGTTTTGACGGGTGGTGGTGGTGGCCGTAATGTATCTATACGTACCCCAAAGGTGCGGAA